>NZ_JAFNPA010000001.1:83280-672036 GCF_026535895.1 Lactobacillus sp. B4007 | reverse complement strand
CAGTTTTCAAGGTACTACCTGCGACGCTCGTAAACGCCGCTGTTTTATTTTGCCAGATCTTTGTCCTCTTGTCAAGAACTTTTTTTCTGACCGCGCTGTTGCCTTTTTTACAACAGCGTTTATTATCTTACTAAACTAGCTCTTAGTTGTCAACTAGTTTTTTCGGATTTTTTTCGCCGCCTTCCGCTTGGCTCTTGCCTTGCGCCCGACGACAGTTATTAATATTAGCAACTCTTTTTTACTTTTGCAAGTCTTTTTTGTAATTTATTTTTGATTCTAGTAATAAAGCCTTAATATTAGCGTTTTTTTAAGTATGTTTTGGCTAGCTTATTCAACTAATTAGTACTGAGTGTTACTTTAATTGCCGCTGCTTACTTAATTAATCTCTGCTATTTTTCTAAATTTACAGCGTTTCAATTGTTACTTCACGTTTACAAAGATTGTTAAAGAATCTTAACCTTTTAGCATTTCTTTGTTAATGATAACGATTTATAATACTTCTAATATCTTCAAAAGGGAGAAAATAATATTTTGAAACATAAATTTTTCACTCTTGCTACCGCTTTGATGCTTGGAGCCTCAGCTCCATTAGCAACTGGGGCAATCACAGTGCAGGCAGCAACTACAACCACGCAAAACAGTCAAACAGAAATGTATAATTTTGTTAGAAACACTTTCAAAAAGCACCACGTAAGAGGCATCGTTACCGTCGTCAAAAACGGCGTTCCACAAACAATTAGTTACGGTTACGCCTGGTATGGCAAACGAATAGGCAATGGTAACCCCAAGGTCACTTATCCAACAGCTTCTTTACAAAAAGTAATCACCGCTGCAATCATTGTCCAGCTAATTAACGAAACCAAAAATACTGACAAGGCATTTAACCAAAACACTAAAATTTCACGTTGGTACCCTAACTTGAAAAATGCCAATAATATTTCTGTTGGCAACTTGATGACACATACTTCTGGCATCACAGCTGCCAAAACAGAAATAAACCGGGGAATTGTTTATTCAGAAGCAGACGCTCTTGATTGGGTCGTCAAAAATATCAATAATTCGCCTTCTGATAATGTTGGAACTTATCATTACAACAACAGCAATTTTATTTTGTTAACTGGAATTATTCGCCAAATTACCGGACTATCTTATGAACAAAACATCCAAACTAGAATAATTCAAAAATTAGGTCTTAAGAATACTTACCTTTACCAGAACATCCCTAAAGGAATAACAGATCCTATTTCTTATTATTCAAATGGCGGAAAAAATTATCAAAATGCCAATTACATCAAAGCAAGCCTCGCCTCGCAAATACCGGGAGCCGGCAACTTATTTACTACGCCAGATGAATACTACCGCATTCAAGTTGGGTTAAGCGACGGTTCAATTTTAGATAAAAGTGATTTTCACTATTTGACACACTTAAACAGCAAAATTACTGAGTATTGCGGAGGAATGTATCTCAAGCAAAACGAATCGCTAAAAAGCGCATACGGAAGTTTCTACGGTATGCACTTTGGCACGTGGGTACAATTGACTACCGATAATCAAAATGGCATCGTCATGTTTTTAAATCAAACTAATGATAATGAAAATGCCGAAAAAGATGTTGGTTACGAAATCCTTCAACATATTAAGCCAAATACATTTGTCTCACGTTAAATAATCTCTTTTTTGTTAAAAATTAAAACTCCTATTTGGTAACAACAAATACCAGATAGGAGTTTTTTAGTTGAATTGATAAATTTTTAGTCTGCAAATAATAATTCGTACATTTTAGCTTGTAGTGGTTTATTAAGCAGCAGGTTCATCCCCACAGTTGCTTTTTTCTTTGGTCCCAACTGCTCTTCTTTAACCGTCTCTTTTTGAATATTAGCTTGGCCCAAATAGAAAAACTGCTTACCGATTGCATCACTTTTTTTAACAAAAATGTGTAATTTCATGTCGGGCGTATTTAACAATCGCTTTACTTCATCAGAATCCAAGTGCCTTGGCGAGCGCGTATACCATCGCAAAGAGCGTCCATCTTCAAGCGTATTATGGTACAAAGCACTTCGCTTTTTAGCAGAATCTTTCTTATAAGTAATAAAAATTGGGGTCTCATTTTTATCAACCCGGTAGCCATACATCGGGGCCGAAACATCCTTAGGCCAATTTAATAGGCGGCAAGCATCTTTACGATCATATTGCTGATAAAGCGTAAATTGCTCTTGGTTATCATAGTCTCGGTTAAGCGCCAAGCCTGTTTTAACTGCATCCAAAAACAGCCGGTAAAAATCTTGACTATCATGTAGCGCTTGTTTCAATTCAGGTGCGAGCAGATAAGTAAACAAATCTGGGCGCTCGATTAAAGCGTGATTGCCATACTGCTCTTTTTTGGTCGTTTTACCCTGCTTAATGTCAAAAAAGCTTAATGTCAAAATATCTTCAACGGAGTTGAGTACTGCAGGATTAATATATGCATTATATTTAGCTAACGCTTCTTCAAATTCTGACTGAGTTACCTTGTCTTTTTCTAATAATAATTGTAATAAAACTAATTCATGCGGTCTCTTGCCATTGAGTAATTCTTTCGTAACAAAAGATAAAATAGCACTTTGTTCTTTATTCAAGGCAACCGGTTCACCCATTTTTACTAGAAATTGGCCGTAGTGTTTTAAGGCATGATTATTAGCAAAAACCATTGGCGAGATTGAACCATAATGATAAAAATCAAGCAAAAGCGGTGGCCGCCCAATTTTTTCCTTTAAATCCAAATATGACTGACGCAATTCTTTCATACTATCAAGTTTAATGCGATCTAGCGAAGCTAAAATCTTTGCCGAAGCCACCTGGCTGAAGTTAATAGTTGAAACATCAATAAATCCTGGTAGTTTGCTTTCCTCACGTGCCTTGTCCAGGTCTCGACTATTATCTTGATTTAAAGAAATTGGAATTAAATAATTGTTTTTATAATTACCAATAAAGTCAATGACAGTTACGTAGTCCTTGCCCGGATATTTACGCAATCCTCGGCCTAACTGTTGAATAAAAACAATACTAGACTGGGTATTGCGCAACATAATTATTTGATTCAGTGCCGAAATATCAATTCCCTCGTTAAAAAGATCAACAGTAACGATATATTCAATGTTTCCTTGCTCGAGCTGCTTAACTACCTGCATTCGCCGCTTTTCACTATCTTCATTAGTCAGGGCAATTGCCGGATGGTTTTTAGCCGTAAAAATCTGCGCTAATTCGCGGGCCTCTTCCTGCCTACTGCAAAAAATCAGGCCTTTAGCCTGCTTACCGCAATAACCATAATAATCGAGCTGCTTTAGTACGTAATCAACTCGCTTAGGCGCAAGGAGCCTACGCAAATTAGTCGTTTCATCAATGCTTTCCCCATCTACTTCATAGTCTTCTACCCCAACATAATGAAATGGTGCAAGCATCTTATTTTCTAACGCGCCACGGAGCCGAATTTCATAAGCTAAATTATAATCAAATAACTGGTAAACATCCTGGTCATCCATTCGTTCGGGCGTAGCCGTCATCCCCAGCCAAAACTGCGGCGTAAATTTAGCAAAGACCCGCTGATAGCTGGGAGCCGCTGCCCGGTGGGCTTCATCAATTAGAATATAATCAAATTCCGTTGCACTTAAATTAGCGAGCATTTCGGGCTGGCTTAAAGTTTGGACAGTGGCAAAAACATACTTTCGTTCAAGTTGGTGCTTGTGCCCTGTCAATAGACCATAATCTTTGCGATCACCGCCAATTACCTGGTAAAAACTTTCTAATGCCTTCTTGGCAATTTGTTCGCGGTGTACCACATACAAAAATTTCTTAGGATGAAAATCCTTGACTGCAAAAGCTCCCAAATATGTCTTACCGGTACCGGTCGCCGAAACAATCAATCCTCGCTTTTGTCCCGAAGCAATTAAGCCCGTTAGCTCCTTTAGAGCCTCTTTTTGCATCTGATTCGGGGTTATCTTCTGTGCTTTTGTTGGGGTAAAGCGAGTCTGAATAGCATTTGGCTTAGGGCTAACCCAGTTAGCTTCGTATTCACTTAACCAAGCAGTAGTTAACGGCTGGCTAGTTTCATCAAGCTGCACTAATTGCTGCTTAATTTGCTCAGTTAAAGCTGCATTTTCTTTCGAACTGACTTTTAGCGCCCACTCATAATTACTAAGAAGAGCTGCTCGCGTGAAATTGGCGCTACCTATGACAAGAGTTTCCCAATTCTCATGATCAAAAAAATAGCCTTTTGCGTGAAAGCCCGTATTAGGGGCAATTTTAACCGTCAGATTAGTAATTTTCATTAATTCATGAAAAACGCGGGGATTATTAAAAGCTAAATAATCACCCGTAATTAAGGTCCCGGAAACATTTTTTCGTGCCAAATCCGCCAAAACGACTTTTAAGGGGACGAGCATATCCTGTGTGATAAATGCAACTGCCCATGTGAATGAGCGGCAACTGAGCAGTTCCTGCCGCAAGGTTAACCAAATGTTGTCGTTTTGATTATTCTGCAACAATTTAGGACTGAGAAGCTCATGGCCAGGGTATGATTGATCATAGAGACCATTAAGTATGGCATCTTGCAGTGGTTCATTCATTGATTTTTATGCCTCTAAATTTCTTATTTTTCTATCTATAATATAAAGAAAGAGAAATCCAGTCATTAGGATTTCTCTCAAATTTTATTTACAAGTCAATATCTAACAATATTGGACAGTGGTCTGCACGTACACCAGTATCCATCATTTCTGAGCGAGTCACCTTATCGGCAATTCGATTGCTTGTAATCCAATAATCGATTCTCCAGCCTGAGTTATTAGCCTTCGCTGTCCTAACTCTTTGCGCCCACCAAGAATAAACGCCTTCAACGTCACCATTGATTTTTCTAAAAGAGTCAGTAAAACCGGCATTAAGAAGCTGGGTAAAGTCTTCACGCTCTTCATCAGTAAAACCAGCAGAGTGATGATTTGTTTCGGGGTGCTTCAGGTCAATTTCTTCATGAGCACAGTTATAATCGCCACAAGCTAGCACCGGTTTTTGCTTATCCAGCTGCTTCAAATAAGCGATGTATTTTTCATCCCAAACTTGTCGTTCACTTAGACGTTTCAACCCGTTTCCTGAATTAGGCGTGTAAACTTGTGTAACAAAATAAGCGGGAAATTCTAGCGTAATGATTCTGCCTTCCTGGTCCATTGGTTCAGGTGCACCAATTTCAGGAAAAGTAACCGTCGGCTCTAAGTCCTTTTTATATAAGTACATCGTACCAGCATAGCCTTTACGAGCGGGCTCTTCTGATGAACGCCATACAATTTCATATTCCGGAAACTCGTTTGTTAACACTTCTAAATGCTTTTTTGTTGGTCCTGTTGACCGAAGTTTAGTTTCTTGAATTGCAATAATATCCGCGTTTTGCTCATGGATTTTTTCTAAAACTTTCCGTGTTTCTACAGCCCTAGAAGACGTCCCCGTTAACGCAGCATTCAGTGAATCAATATTCCACGAAATTAAGATCATATTTTTCTCCTTTGTATCCATCTTATACATTATATAGTTTTTTAAAACGGACTCACAACTTCATTAACTTAATTTGGCAATTTTTAGTATACAGAACATAATTCTGCCAGCAGCCTAACCCCAAAAATCATTTTAAGCACATTTAAAAATATTTAAGTAATTATAAAATTGTTACAAATTTCACGACTTTAGGTAAAAATCCAATAAATTATTTTTCTTTCTTGATTAACTGGTACTCTGCAAATGTAAGCGGTTGTTACAAACTGAGCGTTTTTTCAAAATGATCCATTTCACAATTTTGTATTTTTAATTCGTCTAGTACAAGTGTATAATAGCACAAGAGATAGTAATAACGATTTATGGAGGTTAGATTTTATGACTAAAATTTATGCTTATGCGATTCGTAAAGACGAAGAGCCATATGTCCACGAGTGGAAAGACGCTCATCCAGATGTCGAAGTTGATTACACTGATCAACTTTTGACTCCAGAAACTGCTGAATTAGCTAACGGTGCTGATGGTGTTGTAACTTACCAACAATTAGACTATAAGGCAGATACCATTGAAGCTTTAGACAAGCTTGGTATTCACAACTGGTCAATTCGTAACGTTGGTATTGACAACATTGACTTGAAGAAAGCTAAAGAACTTGGCTTCAAGTTAACTAACGTACCAGTTTACTCACCAGATGCTATTGCTGAACACGCTGCTATTCAAGCTGCAAGAGTTTTGCGTCAAGACAAGGCAATGGATGAAAAACTTGCCAAGCACGACTTCCGTTGGGCACCTACAATTGGTCGTGAAGTTCGTGACCAAACTGTTGGTGTTATCGGTACTGGTCACATTGGTCAAGTATTTATGAAAATTATGGAAGGCTTTGGCGCTAAGGTTATCGCTTATGATATCTTCCAAAACCCTATTCTTAAGAAGAAGGGCTACTACGTTGATACTTTAGACGAACTTTATGCTCAATCTGATGTCATTTCACTTCACGTACCTGATGTTCCTGAAAACATCCACATGATCAATGACGACTCAATCAAGAAGATGAAAGACGACGTAGTTATCGTTAACGTATCACGTGGTCCACTTGTTGACACTGATGCTATTGTTCGTGGTCTTGATTCAGGTAAAATCTTCGGCTTTGTAATGGATACTTACGAAGGTGAAGTTGGTATCTTCAACGAAGATTTCAGCAACAAAGAATTACCTGATAAGCGTTTAGCAGATTTAATTGCTCGTCCAAACGTTTTGGTAACTCCACACACAGCTTTCTACACAACACATGCTGTTCGTAACATGGTTATCAATTCATTTGACAACAACTTGAAGTTAATCAATGGTGAAAAGCCTGATACTCCAGTTGATTTAGATAAAGAATTTTAATTTCATAAACTTATTTCCCTTCTTAAACACATTTAATGATTTGACTTTAAAAAAAGGTAGCAATTTACTTACTTGATACCTCTTTTACTTAAAAAAGACGTCTAGGATTTACTTAAAAATCCAGGCGTCTTTTTATTATGCTAAAAATTACTTTGCCAGTTTAACGGCCAAAGTTTCATATGGTCGAAGACTAATTTTCTCCCCTAAAGTAGAGCCGATCTTGGCATAATTACTAATCAAAATTTCGACTTGCTGATTTTTCAAGCCGTCTGGCAGCTCCACTTCATGTTTTTTACCAAAAAAGTTACTGAGCACAACAATCTTTTGCGACTTGTGCTGTAAATAACGGACATAAGCAAAAACTTGTGGATCATCGTTTAAAAACATTTTGATATGTCCGTCCGAAATCAACTCCTCACTCTTACGCAAATGGATCAGTTTTTGGTAAAAATTGAAGATTTCACCATCTTTCAATTCTTGTGCAACGTTAATTTCATCTTGACCTGTTGGCATTAGCCACGGCTTGTGCTTGCTAAAGCCTGCATACTGATCATTAGTCCAATGCATTGGTGTCCGCGAATTATCGCGAGATTTTGTTTTAACAATCTCAAAGGCTTCTTGTTCACTCATTCTGGCCTTTTTTAATTCGGTAAATGCATTAATACTCTCAATATCGACATAGTCTTTCATTGACGAATAAGTTGGGTTGACCGCCCCAATTTCTTCACCCATATAAATAAATGGCGTTCCACGCATTAAATGTAGGGCTGCAGCGAGCATCTCAGCAGATTTCACACGGTACTTGCCCGTTGCCCCGAACCGGTTAATGGCCATTGGCTGGTCATGATTATTCCAAAAGAGTGCGTTCCAGCCTCCTCCTTCGTCCATTTTTTCCTGCCACGAAGTGAAAATTTGCTTTAATTGCATAAAGTCAAATGGTTCTTTTGTCCATTTCTGGCCATTTTGATAATCAACCTTTAAATGATGAAAATTAAAAACCATCGATAACTCATGCTCGCTTGGTTTCGTGTACTCAATTGAATTCTCAATAGTTGTCGATGACATTTCACCAACAGTAACACTATTTTGATCTTGACCAAAGCTAGCTCGATTTAATTCCTTGAGATATTGATGAACCACTGGCGTATCAGTATATAAAGCTTTTTCTTCAACCGGATTGGTCGAATCAACGAGCGTTTCTGCTTTTCCGGTGACATTAATGACATCAAAGCGGAATCCTTGCACACCTTTTCCCCGCCAAAAATTAACTACTTTGGCAGCTTCTTTTCTCACTTCTGGATTATGCCAATCTAAGTCAGCTTGGCTCGGATCATAAAGATGAAGATAATAATAATCCGTTTGACCAAACTTGCTCCAAGCCGGGCCCCCGAATTTACTTTGCCAATTAGTTGGCAAGCTGCCATCTTTTTTGGCTTTACGCAAATAAAAATAGTCTTGATATTTTTTATCACCTGCCAGTGCCTTTTGAAACCATTCATTAGAAGTTGAGCAATGATTAAGTACCATATCTAGCATAATGCCAACGTTAATTTCTTTTAGCTTAGCAACTAGTTCTTCAAAGTCGGCCATGGTACCAAATAGCGGATCAATCTTGTAATAGTCCGCTACATCATAGCCATTATCATTTTGTGGTGACACAAAAAAAGGGTTAAACCAAATCATATCAACATTTAATTTTTTAATGTAATCAATTTTAGCAATAATGCCACGAAGGTCACCAATTCCGTCATTATTTGAATCATAGAAAGACTTAGGATAGATTTGATAAATTACTTTTTTTCCCAGAGCGGTCATACTTTTCTCCTAATTATTGCGGCTTAATATTCTGCCTGCGTGCAAAATCAACGAATTTGAATTTTGCTGGGTTGTGAAAGGACAGGGTCAATTGAAACGGCGTTGTATCGCTTAAAAAGCTGCGACTTGCTACTAAAACAACCATATCATTTTCAAGTGCAAGTTTTCGCCGAAGATTTTCAGTTGCCTTTTCAACTGTAATTGTCTTAGTGGCATAAGAAACTTCTAACCCCAAGTCGTTTTCAAGATATTGATAAATTGAATTTTGGGCTGCCGATAGCGGTAATTCAGCAATTGGGGGTGTAAATAAAAAATCACAGTCCAAAACAGCCGGTTCATTTGCTAGTAAACGCAGCCGCTCAAGATATATTCCCTCATTTTGCTTTTCTTGGGGAAATTTCTCTGCAAATAGACCAGGTAGCATTTTGGTTTTAGTCAAATTTAAAACTTTGGTTTCAGCGTTCATTCCCAATGATTTATTAAGCTCAGCAAAACTCTCGATTCCAGAAATAGGAAACGAATACCTGCCCAAATCTAACACCATTGAGCCTTTTCCCTGAATTTTTTGAATCATTCCTAAAGAATTAAGTTGGTCTAATGCCTTTCTCACAGTTTCACGTGAAGTGCCGTAGAGCTTGGTCAAATGATTTTCACTTGGAAGGAAACTACCTACTTTAAATTGCTTATGCCGGATTTTTTCTGCAATATCTTGGGCAATTAAGATTGTTTTTGAATCTGTCATTTTTAAATCCTTTCACTTTTATTCTATTATATCGAATGATGTCTGTACAAGAGCTAAATTAAACTAATTATTATTTATTAGCACCAAAATATCTATCTTTCTAGCTGTTTGACAACATGTATGTACAAGTATAAGCTTTTATTTAAAAGCGTTTTAATAAAAGACAGATATAGAGGAGGTCTGACATTGAAAGAAAAACTGCAAAAATTTGGTGGTGCCATGTTTACACCCGTAATGCTATTATCTTTTTCAGGTATTATTCTGGCAATTACCATTATTTTTCAAAATCCTATCATTATGGGGTCAATTGCAAATGAGGGTACGGTATGGTACCGCATATGGAGCGTAGTTAGCGCGGGAATGTGGACAGTATTTAATAACCTAGAATTACTTTTTGTTATTGCGCTACCAATTGGATTAGCAACAAAATCTTTAGCACGAGTTAGCATGGAGTCTTTTGTTGTCTACATGTCATTTAATTATTTTATAGGAGCTATTTTAACTAATTTCGGTAAATTTTTTGGAATAGATTTTTCAGTTGATCCCGTTGAGGGGTCAGGTCTAAAACTAATTGGCGGAATTAAAACCCTAGACACTGGTTTAGTGGGTGCCATTATTATAGCGCTACTAGTTGTTTATCTTCATGACCACTTTTTTGACAAAAAAGTTCCAGATTGGTTAGCTATGTTTAACGGTTCGTCACTTGTTGTCTTTTTAGGTATGATGTGCTCAATTGTAATTGCACTTATTTTTTGTTTTATCTGGCCTGTATTTCAAAAAGGAATGAGCTCTATTCAGCATTTTTTTGTGGCTAGTGGTGGTTTTGGTATTTGGTGCTATACGTTATTAGAGAGACTTTTGCTTCCAACCGGATTGCATCACTTATTAACTCAGCCTTTTTCATATGGTCCTGTCATTGTAAATGGCGGAATTACAACCTATTGGCTTGACCATTTAGTCAAATTTAGCCAAACCACTACCCCTTTAGCTAAGCTGTTTCCAGGTGCTGCCTTTAAGTTATATGGCCATAATAAAATTTTCGGAGCTCCAGGCGTAGCAGCAGCGTTATATTTTGCTGCTAAACCGGAAAACAAGAGGAAAACAGCTGCTCTAGTTGTGCCAGCAGCAATTTCAGCCATTATTGGTGGCATTACCGAACCATTAGAATTTACATTTTTATTCGTTTCACCACCGTTATATGTGGTGTACGCTATTCTTTGTGCAACCCTATCATGGGCAGAATACACTATCGGGACCCGGGGCGATTTTACCAGTGGTCTAATTACATGGCTAGCGAAGAACTGGATTCCCTTATGGCAAAATCATCATAACGAATATATTAAGCAAATTATCGTTGGACTAATTTTTACCTTTATTTTCTTTATTGTAATGTACTTTTTAATTATAAAATTTGATATTAAAACACCTGGACGGCAAGACAGTGGTGAAACAAAACTTTATACTAAAAAAGACTATAAAGAAAAAAAGAGTTCTGGTAAGGCAGCAACAAATAAACTTTCTTCCTTTGAAACTAAAGCACAAGCTTACCTTAATGGATTAGGCGGTAAAGAAAATATCATAAGTGTAACAAATTGTGCCACCCGTTTACGAACAACGGTGAAGGATCCTTCTTTAGTAAAGGATGACGATTATTTCCGCAACAATGATGCAATTGCAGTCATTCGAAAAGACGACAATATTCAGGTAGTTGTAGGCACAAGTGTCCCACAAGTAAAAGATGCTTTTGATAAGCTCTTATAAATCAAAATATAGAAAAGAGTTAAAAATGTTACAAGCAAAAATTGACACACATACACATACGCTCGCATCAGTTCATGCATATAGTACAGTGATGGAAAATGTTCAGGTTGCAAAAGAAAAAGGATTAACTGGCCTGGTTGTTACAGATCACGCTCCTGGCCTAGGTACAGGAGAAACTTTCCCAACCTCTTATTTTGGTAACATGCGCAAAGCTATTCCTAAAGTTGTTAATGGAATTCGCGTTTTTAAGGGAATTGAAACAAGTATTACTGATTATAATGGCAATATTGATATGCCAACTTACACATTAAACAAGCTAGATATAGTGATTGCTTCATGTCATGAAAAAGTACTTAAGCCTGCCACAAATAAAGAACATGATCAAATTTGGGAAGCTGTAGCAAAAAATCCATGGATCGATATTATTGGACATTGTGGGAATGACAATTATGCTTTTTCTCACGAAAAAATTATTAAGCTGTTCAAACGATATCATAAAATTGTTGAAATTAATTCTTCATCTTTTCCATATAGAAAAAATGCACGAAAAAACTGTCGAGACATTGCTCTTTTATGTAAAAAATACGGTGTAAGAGTTACAATTAGCTCTGATGCACATTTTGCTAGTAATATTGGAAACTTTACTGATGCACTAAAAATGCTAGAAGAAATTGATTTTCCGCAGGAACTAATCGTAAACCGCGATTTAGAAACTTTTTCTTCAGCTTTTCCGCGAATAGAAAAATAGTTTTTAAGAACAGCACATAAATAGTAAATAAAAACTGATAAATCTAGTTGATTTATCAGTTTTTTGCTTATAATATTGTCGCAATTTTAACTACAAACTGTCTTTTTTCAAACACTTTTATTTCTTAATTAGCTGAAGCATTGACTGCCTTAATTAAGGCATTTCTAAAACCTTCTTGTTCCAATTTAACTACACCTCTTATGGTAGACCCACCTGGAGTAGTTACTTCATCCTTTAATTCTTCAGGCAATTTCTTACTAGATAATGCAAGCTTCGCAGTACCTACCAGCATCTGTTCCACAATTTGGTAAGATTCGGCCCGCTTAACGCCATTTTGGACAGCAGCGTCGCTTAAAGCCTCAATCATCATATTAACATATGCTGGTGTGCAACCTGCAACAGTTCCATAAATTCCTAATAAATCCGCAGGAACGACATAAACACTGCCCATTTGCTCAAACAGAGCTTTAACAGTGTTAATTACCTGCTTCTTTTCTCCGGGAACAAAGCTCATCGCTGTAATCCCCTCACCAATTTGAACTGGCGTATTAGGAACAATTTTGACAAAAGAAGAATCATCCGGTAATTCTTGGTTGATTGTAGTAAGATCACCACCACCAGTTGACAAAATGATACCATGATACTTTTGCCCAAGTTCATGAAAAATTGATGTTATAACTGAGCCACCGACAGCCACAATCACTGCCTGGCAGTCGTTAAAAGCAGCATAGTCATCTACTAGGTGCAAATTCAGTTCAGCTGCAACCTTTTGCGCTGACCGGTGACCACCGTCAAAAACATAAATATCTTGACTGGCCGTCTTACCTTGTAATAAGCCCAAAATAATTGCCTTACCAATTTTGCCAGTTCCAATAAATCCTACTTTCATCATTTATCACCTTAAAATTTATCTTATTAAAAATCAGTGTTATCTGGATCAGTAGCCATTTCTGCTACACCATGTAAATGATCTAAAGCTTGCATATCTTCTTCACTAATTGCGAAATCGAAAATAGCGGCGTTTTCTTTCATTCGGTCACGGTGGACAGACTTAGGCAAAGGTACAAATTGATGTTGCAATGACCAGCGCAACAAAATTTGCGCAGGAGTCTTATCATAATGCTTAGCAACTTCGACAACAGTCTCATTGTTAAATAAGCCACCTCGTCCTAAAGGACTATATGCTTCACTAAGAATTCCCAATTCTTCATTATATGAAGTTACATTTTCTTGCATATCGCTTGGATTAAGATAAATTTGATTAACCACTGGACGAACAGATGACGTTTTTAGTATTTCATCGAGGTGTTCTCGCCTAAAGTTTGATACACCAATCGCACGAATTTTCCCAGCAATTTGAGCTTCTTCCATCGCACGCCAGCTTCCAGCATTCATTTCTGCCCAGTGGTCGCGAATTCCGACAGGATTAGGCCAATGGATTAAATACAGATCAATATAATCTACATCTAACTTTTCTAAGCTTTTATCAATTGCTTCATTGGTCTTTTTGTAGCCATGCATATCATTCCACAGCTTAGTAGTAATAAATAAGTCATAACGGTTAACACCGCTTTCTCTAATTCCTTTACCAATACTTACTTCATTATCATAAGCTGCAGCTGTATCAATTAATCGGTAGCCCAAATTAATAGCGTCTTTGACAGCACTTTTTGCAATATCGCCATCTGGCGTTTGCCATGTACCTAATCCAATAGCTGGAATCTTAACTCCGTTATTTAATTGGTAGGTGTCAGACATAGAATGAATATCAACAGTCATTATTTTCACCTCTCGACTCGTTATATTTTAGTAAATTAAATATTGATATCATTAATACATTAACAGATTTCGACTACTTTTGGAAATTGTTTTTAAGAAGTTTTACAAATTGTGGATAAGTTGTTACTTCAAACAGCGGATGCAAATTCATGTTATTTTTCCGATGACGATGATTATACCAAATACTGCTAAAACCATAATTCTCCGCACCTAAGATATCAGACTGCAGTCCATCACCAAAGAAGACCGTATCTTCTGGGCCAAACTTGGTCCGAGCAAAGAAATAATCAAAAATGCGACTATCTGGTTTAGAATAGCCAGCCTCTTCAGAAGTAACGATTAAATCAAAATAATCTTTAATTCCAGCCAGTTCAAGGCGATGTCTCTGCATAAAAGTCTCGCCATTAGTCAAAATTGTTAATTCCAGATTTTGTTTCTGAGCAAAACGCAAAGTGTCCTCGACACCCGGTAAAAGCTTATACGCACGAGAAAAATAAGAACGATATTCATCCATGACAGCAAGACCATTAACTTCAATATTAAAAGTATCTTTCAGAAAATTATGAAAAACCATTTCACTTAATTCTTGATAAGTAAGAGCGCCATTTTCTAGCTGACGCCAAAGCCCCTGATTATACGCATGATATTGCCGCTGGATTTCATCCGTAAGTTCCCATTGATGTGCATTAAAAAGGCTATGAAGAGCAAAATTCTCCGTATCGGCAAAATCAATCAATGTATCATCAACATCAAATATAATCTGTTTGAAGTGCAAGTAATTTCATCCTTTCTAGTTATTTCCTAGGAAATAACACATACTAACATGGAAAATTATTATACCAGTATTTTATTTATTATAATGAGAAAATTATCTTTTTCTTAAATTTATGCAAAAGACTACTTTATCTTAATAATGACACATATAATTCCCTAAAACTATGACTTGGAGGAATAATTAAACATGCTTACTCTTCTATTGATTATTTTTCTAATATGGGCTTTTGTTAAGCTAGGGATCGGGACGCTCAAAATCCTATTTTTCTTGCTGGCTTGCGGTTTTGTATTTGTTTTTTTCATTCACCTGTTAGTTCCGTTAATCATACTAGGAGCTATAATTTTTATTGCCGTTGCACTATTAGGTTCTTAAATAAAAATCCACTAAAGATTAGCTAAGCACGATAAGTATAAGCAATTTCTTATACTTATCGTGCTTTTTATGTACAGGTATTCCTATATGATTTTTTTATTTTCGCCGAGTCTTACTCCCACTTTAGTTAGAGTTTTTTGTTCGTGTTTTAGTGTAGCATATCGACTATCAAATACAAGATATTGTGGTATAGTTCTTTCTGTAGCCATACATAATGTATGTGTGAAACAATTGTTAGTTTTTAGGAGCTATTTTACACATGAAAAACACAACGATAAGCTTAGATCAGGCTTATATTGATCAAGTGAAACAAAATATTTCACCTCATTGGGGCGAATTAGGCTGGGTCACCTACAAGCGGACTTATGCCCGGTGGCTTCCACAAGAAAACCGGTCCGAAGAGTGGGACGAAACCGTCAAACGTGTGGTTGAAGGAAACATTAACCTTGACCCACGGCTTGCTGACTCACCTTCTGAGGAAGTCATTACCGAATTAACCAATGAGGCCCGCGAATTGTACCGGCTAGTTTATGGGCTTGCCGCCACTCCATCTGGACGTAATCTCTGGGTGTCTGGAACTGATTACCAAAAGCGCAACGGTGACTCACTAAACAATTGCTGGTTTATCGCAATTCGACCGCAAAAATACGGTGACAGTCATATTGTTCCTTCGTACTTATCTAAGGATGAACAAACTGTTTCAATGCCTTTTTCTTTTGTTTTTGATCAGCTCATGAAAGGCGGCGGTGTTGGTTTTTCTGTCGTAAAAGAAAATATTGCCAAAATTCCACCAGTTGATCAAAAAGTTGATTTAACTGTTGTAATTGATAAGAAGAGTGCTTCTTACCAAGACTCAGTTAAATTAGGTGCAACTGACAAAGCAACTTGGGAAGAGCAAAACGACGGCGCTACCGATTATGTTTACTATAAGCTGCCCGATACTCGCGAAGGCTGGGTTTTAGCTAATGCACGCCTAATTGATATGCACTTTAACCAAACCAATCCTGAAAACAAGCAAAAGCTAGTTTTGGATATCAGTGATATTCGGCCTTATGGCGCCAAGATTCATGGTTTTGGCGGAACAGCTTCAGGACCAATGCCACTAGTAGAAATGGTTTTTGAAATTAACCAAATTATTAACGATCGCGTTGGCGGTCACCTAACTTCCGTTGATGGCACCGATATCTGCAATTTAATCGGTAAAACCGTTGTTGCTGGCAATGTCAGAAGATCAGCAGAATTGGCACTTGGTTCAAATGATGACCAAGACTTCATCACAATGAAACAGGATAAAGATAAGCTTTATCATCATCGCTGGGCTTCTAATAATAGTGTCGCAATCGACGCTGAATTTAATGATTATGAGCCTATCGCCAATGGTATTCGGGAAAACGGTGAGCCGGGAATTGTTAACCTTGATTTATCGCGTAATTACGGTCGTATAATTGATGGCTATCAAAAAGACATTGATGGCGAAGTCGAGGGAACCAATCCGTGTGGTGAGATCTCGCTTGGAAATGGCGAGCCATGCAACCTATTTGAAGTTTTCCCTTATATCGCTGAAAAACAAGGCTGGAATCTTCAAGATGTCTTCAAGCTGGCCGCACGCTACACCAAGCGCGTAACCTTTAGTGCCTACGACTGGGAGATTTCTCGCCAGATTATTTATAAAAACCGGCGTATCGGTGTTTCCATGTCAGGAATTCAAGATTGGCTCTTAAATGATTTAGGCCACCGGGTTGTCACCGGCTTTAAGGATGAGGTCGATCAAGAAACTGGTGAAAAAATCAAGGTGCCGATCTACGATCCTAAAGGAATCAAAATGGTTACTTCTGCATATCAAGCCGTTGTTGATGCAGACAATGAGTATAGCAAGGCGCTGCACTGCGAGCCATCAATTAAGCATACTACTGTTAAGCCATCAGGAACTGTAGCTAAACTTGCAGGTGCATCTGAAGGAATGCACTTCCACTATGCTGGCTATTTAATTCAGCGAATTCGTTTCCAAGCTTCCGATCCATTATTAAAAGCATTAGCAGCTTGCGGCTATTATTCTGAACCCGATATTTATTCACCAAACACTACTTGTGTTGAATTTCCATTACGGGCAGCCCATGCGGATAGTGAAAACTTTGCTTCTGCCGGAACGGTTTCAATCGAAGAGCAATTTGCCACCCAAGCGTTTTTACAAACATATTGGTCCGACAACGCTGTTAGTTGTACCGTCACCTTCCAAAAAGAGGAAGGCGATAAGATTAATTCGCTGTTTAAGCAATACCGTCATGTAATTAAGTCAACTTCTTTATTGCCTTATTATGGTGGTTCATTAGAACAAGCACCAAAAGAGCCAATTGATAAGGAAACTTATGAAAAACGCAAAGCCCAGATTTCAGGCGATGTTGCCAGTGTCTTTGCCAAACAACACGACGATCAAAAAGACTTAGAACTTGTTGATCAAGAAGATTGTGAAAACGGCGCTTGCCCAGTTAAATAGTCAAAATTACAAATTATTACGTTATCAGAAAAATATTACGAGGAGTTTTTATCATGAAAAAAAATAAATTAGCAGTCATTACCGGTTTAGCAACAATTTTCACTTTTACCTTTGCAGGTTATGAAACTACGCAAACACCTACTACGGTTAGTGCAGCAAGCAAAATTCACGTTACCTACACTCTTAAAGTAAATAACAAGAATTATAAAAAGCGGACTGTTAAATTAGCTAAGCATTCAACGGTTATGCAAGGACTCAGAAAATTATGGCACGTAAAGAGTACTAACGGCTTTATTACTTCGATTGCTGGTAAGAGTCAAAATAAGGCAAAACACGTTTACTGGACATATACCATTAACGGTAAATTCGCTAACAAAGGCGCAACTGAGCAAAGAGTGGGTAATAAAGACAAGGTTAAATTCACTTTAGCTAAGATGAACTAATTAATTATGCACAACTCAACCAAAAAAATAGCACTACTTGCGATCTTAACCGCAATGTGCGTGGCGCTTAGAATTTTTAAGATTATTCCTGTACCTAATGTTCAACCAGTTACTGCAATTTTAATGATCGTTACGCTAAATTTGGGCTTTACTTTTGGTTTTGCTTTGGCCATTTTAACGATGGTCGTTTCTAACATCTATCTGGGCTTTGGCATTTGGACCGTTTCGCAGGTTCTTGCCTATGGCGGCTGTGTTCTAACCGTGGCGTTATTTGCAAAATTTACGCCATTAAAAAAGCACTTTATTTTGCAACTGATACTTGTCACGTTCTTAGGCTGGGAATATGGTTGTTTTGTTGATTTCGGGATGTCCATTTTTGGCGGCTTCCAGGCCTTCCTAGCTTATTGGGCCGGCAGCCTGACCTTTGATACTTACCATGCCATTGGTAATTTAGTTTTTTATCCTATTTTATACAAACCCCTTAACATCGCACTTGATCATTACCAAAAGAGGCTATCATGACTATCAAAATTTATACCAAAGTTGGCGATCATGGTTTTACCAAACAAGTTACTGGCAAAATGGTACCCAAATATGACCTCCAAATTGTTGCCGTAGGTGACATTGATGAACTTGATTCGTATCTCGGCGTTGTAGCCGCAAGTTTATCCGTTAATTGCCAAAAGTTATTGGCACCAGTGCAAAATTTGCAGCGTGATCTATACGAGCTTGAAAGTGACATTGTTGTCAAACGGCATGAGCAGATTACTGGCGCTAAAGTTACCGCGCTTGAAAAGCAAATCGATGAGCTTAACCAGCAAATTCCAAAAACAACCCACTTTATTTTACCCGGCGGATCGCTAACAGCATCACACTTACATTATGCTCGCACAATTGCCAGACGAGCTGAGCGAGCAATGGTTAAATTGGACGCTGAAGAGCAAAAATTGGCTCCTGCTTGCTTAAAATACATTAACCGATTATCTGACTATCTTTTTATTTTGGCTCGTTACGCGAACGTTTTGGACGGCGTAGCAGAAGTTAAAAGCAAACTATAAGTTAGTAGTCATTAAAAAAAACGACTGATACTGATAAGAACCCCCATTAGTATCGGTCGTTTTTTAGTTTGCAATTTTAACGCAGCTAATTCCACCAAAGTTTAATTAAGCCCTGCGTTCCTAAATCGCCTAGTCCTTTTTCATCAACCAGTTTAGCGTAAAGCTCAGCCGCTTTCTCGGTTGCTGGCAATTCAAGTTTCATTTCCTTAGCCGTATCTAGCGCAATTCTGAGATCCTTTAAAAAGTGCTTGCTAAAAAAGCCCGGAGTGTAATCACCCTTTAAAACTCGGGGACCATAATTACTTAAACTCCAGTTTGCTGCACTACCAGCACCCACAGTTTCTAGCACGGCATTAAGATCAAGTCCAGCCTTCTTGGCATAAACCAGCATCTCTGTCATTCCAGTCATTGTACCTGCAATCATAATTTGATTAGCCATCTTTGTATTTTGTCCTGAACCAGCTGGGCCAAAATAATGAACTGACTTGCCAAAGTCTTTAAAAAGATCTGCCAAATCATCATAGGCTGCCTTATCACCACCGACCATAATCGTCAGCGTACCATTTTTAGCACCCAAATCACCACCAGATACAGGTGCATCTAAAACTTTAGCGCCAAGCTTTTCACCTTCAGTAAAAATGCGCTGAGCAAGTGCCGGTTTTGATGTGGTCATGTCAACCAAGTACTTATCCTTAACGGTTGCTGTCAAAATCCCATTTTCACCAAAGTAAACTTGCTCGACATCTTTAGGAAAACCGACGATTGAAAAGATCACTTCGGCTTGCTCAACTACCGCTTTTGGACTTTCACACCAAGTCGCACCCTTAGCAACCAAATTATCCGTTTTACTTTTTGTTCGGTTGTAAACCCAGAGCTCATGACCAGCTTGCAATAAATTGAGGCAAATCGCATTTCCCATTACCCCGGTTCCAATAAAACCAACTTTCATTAAGAATCACTCCTTTATAACTAATGGTTTTCATATATAAACCTATCATAGCACCAGTTTTTTTATTTGCTAGCAAGCCAATAGATTTTTATATTAGCCAGCGCTCCTAATCGCAGTATTGGCGGAAAAAAGAATCCACTTCATTGCCATACTCAGGCATCCCTATTAAGGTAAAGTTTTTAATTGCCCATTCACACTTTTTCAGATATTTATCTTGATGGTCAAAATGATACTTCACCATATTTTCAAGCAACACTAAAATATTTTTATAGAAAAACAGCTCTGGCCTTGTTGCCACCTTAGCTGCTGCTTCAATCAACCAGCCGGTATACTCATATCGCTTGGCTTTAATTAAATCAATCAACAAATTGCCAATTATGCCTAATAATTCTGTTTGATGCCGCGACTTATCCGACTTTTGCAATTTAGCAATAACTTTTTTGCTAAAGAGCAGGTTGCTGTCAAGGTCATAAAATGGCATCAAATTGATATAAACTCGTAATTTCGTTTCGTCAAAATCAGTAAAATCAAACAGCCATTCTTGTAATCGTGCACGTTTTTCTGCACTTAATTTTTCTGGCTGATTATTAATTTCCACCTCGACTGCATCAAGGTAAAGCAGCCATTTGTCTTGATTGGCCATTGTACTATCTTCAACATATTGCCTAATTTCTTTCAGCTTGGCCTGATCATTTTGATACCATGCTTGGTTAATTGCATGATCAACAAATTTAAATTCATCAAATTGTTGCTGTTCACTATCATCCAGCCTTTGAAAGAAATCCCACAAGCCAATTTGGTTTGTGCGCAAGACTGCAATCAAGTCTTCGGCGGTAATGCGATGCTTATTTTGTTCAACTTTTGAATAATACGAAGGGCTGACAATGCCAGCCGCCCATTCTTTTTGCGTCTTGCCGTTTTCAAGTCGGTACTGTTTTAATAAAGCGCCAATTGTCATTTTGCTATCCTATTATTTTAGTTCCAAACATTATTCTTAATAATGATTATAATACTAAAAACTGGTTAAAAAATTTGCAATTAATATTTGACTTAACCTTAGCTCTAAGTATTACAATTTTAATGATTAATCGCTT
Organism: Lactobacillus sp. B4007; assembly: GCF_026535895.1. Lineage (NCBI taxonomy): Bacteria > Bacillati > Bacillota > Bacilli > Lactobacillales > Lactobacillaceae > Lactobacillus > Lactobacillus sp. B4007. The sequence goes on along the minus strand of NZ_JAFNPA010000001.1, from coordinate 651,103 downwards.
TATTGCGGGTATCCAGATCGTAAATTAACCTACGAACTTTCTTCATCCCAAATAAAGTATTTTATAATTAAAGCAGTCAACAATCATCTATTTAATTGTGCAGGGAGGCACTTTTTCATGAATAAGCATGAAGATTTTTTATTAAATAAAATTTCTGGTCCCCAAGACCTTAAAAAATTAAGTATCGCAGAAATGGAACAATTAGCCACAGAAATTAGGACACTAATTTTGGAAAAAGACGCATATGAAGGCGGACACCTCGGCCCTGACTTAGGAATTGTTGAAGCAACTATCGCCTATCACTACGTATTTAATGCGCCAAAAGACAAGATCGTCTGGGATGTTTCCCACCAAACTTATCCCCATAAAATGCTAACAGGACGAGCAAAAGCTTGGCTTGATCCTGATCATTATGAAGACGTTACGCCATATACTAATCCTGATGAAAGTCCCTATGATTATTACTCAATTGGCCACACCTCAACCTCAATTGCCCTGGCAACCGGAATGGCCAAGGCACGTGATTTACTAGGCGGACATGAAAATATCATGGCTTTAATTGGTGACGGGTCAATGACTGGCGGCTTAGCTTTTGAAGGTCTTAATAATGCCGCAATTGAGCAACATAACCTAGTTGTCGTCGTTAATGATAATCAGTGGTCAATTGATAAAAATGTTGGTGGACTAGTTACGGCACTGCAGAAATTGCGTGATTCTAATGGCGAAGCGGCAGAAAATCCTTTCAAGGCAATGGGCTTTGATTACCGTTACGTCGCAGATGGTAATGACCTTCAAGCAATGATTAACGCTTTTAAAGCGGTCAAAGATGTCGATCACCCAATCTTGCTGCATATCAACACGCTTAAGGGTAAAGGCTATAAGCCTGCCATTCAAGATGAAGAGGCCCACCATTGGGTTAGTCCCTTTAATTTAGCTACTGATCAACCGACAGCCGCGGCTTCATCTGCACCGACTCCTAATTCGATTGCACTAGATGTCATCAAGGAGCAAATCAAGGCTGGTCAAAACATCATGGCAATTAATGCTGCCATTCCTGGCGTCTTTGATCTTGACCACTTTAAGCAAGAGTACCCGGCAAACTATACCGATGTTGGCATTGCCGAGCAGGAATCAGTTGCATTTGCCGCTGGTTTTGCTAAAGAAGGCGGTATTCCAGTTTTAATGGAAAATTCTACTTTCTTACAGCGCGCTTTTGACCAGCTTTCTCATGACGTTGCAGCCAACGACCTGCCAGTAGTCATGCTTGTTGCTGGTGGCCGAATTTCAAATGGTTCTAAGACTCACCTTGGCATTTTTGATCAAGTAATGGTTGCCAACTTGCCCAACTGGCTTTACTTAGCCCCAACGACTTTAAAAGAAGAACAAGCAATGCTTGAATGGGCAATCAAGCAAAGAAAGCATCCAGTTGCCATTAAATTGCCCGCTAACGTTCCTGTCAGTGATGACCAAGAAGTTGCCACTGATTATAGCGAATTAAAATACCGCATCAATCCCGGGCAAAAGGTTGCAATTCTTGCCCTAGGAGACTTCTATAGCCTCGGAAAGCAAGTTGCTACCGCGCTAAATGCAACGTTAGTCAATCCTATTTCCGCCAATATTTTAGATCAGGCAGCTTTAGACGAACTAGCAGCTAACCACGAAGTCATTGTTACCTTGGAAGATAACACCTTAGACGGTGGTTTTGGTCAAAAAGTAGCTTCTTATCTTGGTCAAAAAGATGTCAAAGTCCTTAATTACGGGCAAAAGCGGGTGTATACCGATCAAACTCCTGTTGAGCAAATCTACCAGGATAATCATTTGACGGTTAAGCAAATTACAGCTGATATTAAAAATATACTTTAGACTCTCAAAGTCTACTAAGGATAAAAAATGACGAAAAAAAGCAAGATAGTTCTGAGCGGCTTGTTAGCAATTCTTGTGTTACTAGCTTGCTGGTGGCTCTTCTTTAATAAGGCAGAGCAAAAGCAAAATCCAGCTAAAACAATTGCTACTCCCACCATCTTTGTTCATGGTTGGGGCAGCAGCTATCATGCAGAAGAAAGCATGGCAAATTATGCCCGCGCTTGTAACGCGACTAACTCAATTATAAGAGCTGACGTTAGTCAAGACGGTAAAGTTACGTTTGATAAAACCATCAGTACTAATGCTAAAAATCCCATCATTGAGGTCAACTTACTTAATAATAAAAGTATTTTCCCAGATGAAACCGATCAGGCTCGTGCTTTAACTAAAAGTAGTAATTACATTAAAGACGTAGTAGTAGCGCTGCAGAAGAAATACCATTTTAATAAAATCAATTTAGTCGGGCACTCAATGGGCAACCTGCAAATTACCTATTATTTAAAAAATAATGCAGCTAATTCCAAAATGCCGCAATTGAATAAACAAGTTTCTATTGCAGGCCATTATAACGGCTATCTCGGCGAACTCGGCGCACCCAAGCATACTATTTTAACTAAAAATGGTAAGCCAGAAAAAATGGATACTGGCTACAAAGGACTACTGCCTTTAAGAAGGACTTTCCCGCAAAATGCCCGCGTACTAAATATCTACGGTAATACTGGTAACGGAACAGATGGTTCAGTTGACAATAACTCTTCCCGCTCTTACCGTTACTTAGTTAGTAAACGCGCACGTTCTTACCAAGAACATGAATTTCACGGGCAAAATGCTCAACACAGCAAGCTGCATGAAAATAAGCAGGTAGCTCAATTACTGGTTAAATTTTTATGGGCAAAATAAAAAATAACACTTTACTTAATTTTGCCCTGATCGTACAAAGTGATTTTAGTTTTTAAGCGCGTAATTGTTTGCTGGATGTTGTGATTTTCTTGTTCAAGCTTTTCTAATTCTTTAACTAAGATTGCGCGCCGGGTTTTTCTAGTATCCGTGCCCTTTTGAACTAATTTAGTATATTCAAGTAAGTCATTAACGGGAATTCTCACTTGACGCATGCATCTGATAAAGCCAATCCAGTTTATATCAGCTTCGCTATAATTTCTAATGCCGTCCTTGCGCTCTATTGGCGGAATTAAGCCAACTTTTTCATAATAGCGCAGGGTAACTGGAGTTACATTAGTTTTTTGTGCTGCTTCTGCTATTTTCATCCTGTTAATCTCCCAATTTTTTACTTTAAACAAAGTATAATTTGACTTAACAATAAGTCTTTTACGCAGCCTAAAAGATAAAAGTATCTATCCAGTTTATATCAGCTTCGTTATACTTCTAATGCCGTCTTTGCGCTTTATTGGCGGAATTAAGCTAGCCTTTTTATAGAGTATGCCTCTAAAATTAATTATTTTCTTTTACTTTTTAATAAGTCTAAAACAATTATTATTACCTGTTGAACAAGCCAAAGTAATAATGAATAAATAGATATAACACCCAGTAAGATATTTTTCCCATCTAAGTAGTATAAAACTATAAAGACGAAGAACATTGCTAAATAAATACGCTCTGAATAAACTACAACTTTGTGATCAACTAAGTAATCCGTTTCAGAAGAAGTTGATTTTTGGTTTTTACTTGTGGGCCATAATGCTACTGCTAATGTTAGTAGTGCTATTATTATTTCCCTTGGACTACGCCAAGGAGAAAAATCTTTTATCGCAATTATTAACAATATAATGCATATTGAAATAGGAAAAATTTTACTAAGTTTTATCTTCATAATTTACACCTTATAAAATCTAATTATTTTTGCCTAAACTTTATAAGTAATCCGTCTAAACTTATTGCACATCTGTCAACATCATTAATTTCCAAAATGCGATTTCATTCACTGAAAAAAATAATAATTGGTGTGCCACGTAACGAATCATTCATAATATTGCTTCTTAATTTAGATGTATATACCTATTCGTTTATGTCTTAAGTATATAATTAAAATGAAGTAACGCAAGTAGATCTTCTACAAATATATGATGAATATTTTTCCACCTTGGCATAAAATGATGGACTAATTACATTGCTAGCCCATTCTTTTTGTGTTTTCATCTTCTCGATTCGATATTTTTTAAGTAATTCCCCTACTGACAAAAAAAGTTCCCTTTTTTAACAATAATATTTTGTTATTAACTTCAAATTAACAACCTACCATAATCTATTCAATACTGCTTTAAAATCGTCCTATTGTTTTTTTCTATTCTTCAATCCATATTGATTATACCCATGTTATATCTTATATATTGACAAGCACTTAAATTTCTTATTGATCAGGAGGTATAAAACTATGGATATTTTGTAAAAAAGCTAGCAAAAACTTACAATCGCTAGGTTCTTAGCCAGCATTTGCTTTAGACCATATATCATTGTTAGTTTTCTTTTTAGACGTGGCTTCACTAGTAGTAATTTAGTTTTAATTGTTATCGGAATTAATCTAATGTCAGATATTGCCGGCTTTTATTCCGGTAGGCTCGAAATGCCTCTAATTGTTGATACCGAAGAACTTGCTGAAGCCGAAGGCTTTGAAAAATAGCATTAATGGTATCATTTATTTGGTTGCACAGTTGATCGGATCCGGCTTACTACTATTCCAATTTAGCACTTTAAACTTCCTAGTAGTTGGAGCTTTTCGCTTACTAATATCTTCTAGACTAGCTTAATCTTGCTTTGGCGTAATACATATTGCTGCTTTAATTGCCGCCGGAGAAGTCATCCCTTCTAATGGGCTCTGACCCTCATACTTTTGATGATATGCCTGATTTATTCGCTGATCAATTTCAGTATTGTTGCTAACAGCGGTAAAGTTAACTTGATAAGTTTGATTGCTAGCTGTAATTTGACCTGCACCTTGCTTTACGGCTGCTTGATACCACTTAGAATCGTGTCCGTGATATGCCCTAATATAAATTCTACCTGCAATAATCACAAACCAAATCGTTACCGGTGTGGCGTGAGTCTTGCCATCTTCATAAAAAGGCTCAATTTTAATCGCCTCGTCATGAGTAAAATTATCTAGGACCGCTTTTGACCATTCATTCATTTGAAAGACTCCTTTCAATACTAGTTAAAAGATGATGATATCTTAATTGTAGATACTTACTTTACCAATGTGAAATACTCATTAATGATTACTAAACATAACCAGTTTGCATTAAAAAATAGCCAAAAATCACTAACTAAAAACAGATAAACATATAAAGAGAAAGAAAATGGAATTACGAGTTTTAAATTACTTCGTTGCGGTTGCACAAGAAGGCAATATGACACACGCAGCACAAAAACTGTTAATCTCCCAGCCCGCATTGTCTAGACAAATTGCGGATCTAGAAGAAGAATTAGGCGTTAAGTTATTTAGCCGCAAGTCACGGCGATTGACGCTTACTCCTGCTGGACAATACCTACTAGAGCAAGCTAAAGAAATCTTGGCTTTAACTGCCAAGACTAAAAGCAATCTAGAATCATCTTCTTTTATTAGTGGCGACTTAACCATTGCTGCTGGCGAAAGTATTGGCATGCAGCGCATCATGAATGTTGTGAGTGCGATTATTAAAGAGCACCCAACCGTTAAAATTCACCTTTTAAGCGGCGACTATAGTTATGCCGAACGTAAGCTAACTAACGGCACAGTTGATTTTGCGGTTATTATTGGGGATGCACCCACACCAAATTACGCCTCTTTAACTTTGCCTGAAAAAGACACTTGGGGCGTATTAATGAATACTAGCGACGCGCTAGTCAAACAAGAAATGATTACGCCGCAGGACTTAGCTGGTCGGTCAGTTTTAAATTCACAGCGGGCGGTCAATTTTCATACTTTTCAAAATTGGCTGGGCAATTACAAAGAAAAGGTCAACTTTATTGGTACTTATAACCTAAACTTCAATGGCACTTTGCTGGTCAAAAATAATGCTGCACTGATGCTAACCCTGGATAACCTAGTTAACACTTCACCCGGCTCTGGCGTCACTTTTAGAAAGCTTGCGCCCCAGTTGCAATACCCAATTAAAGTCGTCTGGAAACGCGAGGTCAGTCTATCACCTGTAGCGGAACTATTTTTAAAATTGCTAAAGGAATCAATCTTTTAACCGTTATAATTACTTAAAATTATCTTTGATCATGCACGATAAGCATTTTACACTACAAATAATTCACACTAGAATTTAGTTGATAAAGGAGAGAATACTGTGAATAAAGCACTTATCGAAGAATTTAACCAATTAGTTGCCCCTTTTGTTAGTGATGTTAACAATCATTGTACAAAGCATTTACAAAAAGATCGCTTTTTAATTCCAATAATTGCTAGTATTACCCAGGGAATAATTAAGCAGCTACCTGATCAAGTTGAGCAAGCACTAAATAAGCAGGTTGAGCCTGAAACAATTGCCGAAGTAATTTACCAATTAGTGCCTGTTATCGGCACATTAAAAGTTGAGCAGGCATTGCCTTCTATTCAAAAAGTTTTTGCTCAGCATCAAGTTCAGCTATTTCTAACTGAAACCGCCACCGATCAGGATTTTGGCGCTAGAGTGCAAAGTAGGCTTTACAGTACAGAAATCAAAAACTTACTAAAAGATTTGCCCGATGAAGCAGGTCAATTTATTCCACATGCGTTAACGCAGCACTTTTTTAATGATTTTTATAGCCGGAAGACTTTGCCGGTTCGCGACCGTGAACGCTATGAATTACTAGCTCTTATTACATTAAATGTTGAATTTCAAATCAAGGCTCATGCACGCGGAAGCTTAAGGGCTGGCAATACCGAAAGTGAATTAATTTGGTCAGTAATCCAGCTTTTGCCTTATGTTGGTTTTCCTTTTGTTATCAATAGTGTGCAAGTAATTCATCAGGCTGCAGATCAATTAGCCGAAGAAAACTCCTAAGAAAAAAAGCCTTTGACTGAAAAATCAAAGGCTTTTTACTTACTTAAATTAGCTACCAGTACTTTGGTATCTCTGCAAAAAGAGTCGCCACAATTGGTAAATAAGTAAAAAGAATAAAATACAAACTGCCGGAATAATTCCCAGCCAAATCCATTCATGCTCTTGAGCAATTTTTTCTTGCGGAATTGAGGCTACCCAGCCTAGTGGCAACACAAAAGTTAAAACCAATCTAAATCCTTCCGCATAGATTGATAACGGGTACTTGCTCATCTCAAAAAAGTCAAACGTGGTTTCAGCCAAGTCGGCTAAGCCATTAGACCAAAGTGAGACAATATTGCCCAGAATTGCTAAGCTTAAGAAAATTAAAGAAGTAAACAGTGAAATAAAAATAAACATCACCGTTATGTACCAGGGATTATGTAGCCGAATATCAACTAGCACTAACAATAAAAGTGCAACCAGCAAATCGCCCCACGCGTCTTCATCTACACGCTCATTGACTAGCTGGAAAAGCGGGCTAACCGGTTTAATTAGAATCGTATCAAGCTTACCCTGATGAAGATAGTCCGAAATATTAAGCGCATTAATAAAAAAGCAGCGAAAGATTGCAAATGCTAGTGTCGCCAAGGCATAAGTAAGCAGTAATTGCTCAAAACTATAGCCCTTGATTCGTGGTACTAAATTGAAAATAAACCTCAGAGCAACAATATTAAGTACATTCTGAATAATCATGCCAGCAATCGCAAAGTAAAAATCAAGATCATAAACAGCAAGAGATTTTAAATTAACTTTTAAATAGGCAAAAAACAATTTTAGATATCTCATTTTTAGCCTCCTTGAACTACTGTTTTAGTAACTGCATGTTTAAAAAGGTACTTATACACGAAGCTAAATAGTAATAAATATAAAATTTGGATCAGCACTACTTGGCTAAAAAATGACCAAGATGGTGTTTCGGCCAACATTCCGACCGCACCAAACGAATACTGAAACGGCAAATAAGAAGACAGCGTTTTTAAAGCATCTGGATAGAAGTTAGCTGGAAAAACATTTCCGGCAAGAACAAGCAAAACTGCTTCCTTAAAGGTAGAAATTCCCCAAATACTATATGTATAAAAAGAGAATGTTCCCAGAATTAGTTCTAACTCAAAATATAAAAAGTACGCTAAGAAACCAGCTACTATGACCATTAATATCGCTGATAAAGAGACTTGGAAGTTTAGGAGCCAAAAATAAAGTACTAAAATGACTAAGCCAATTACTAAAAACTTAGCAATAGAATAACCTAAACTTTCCCAGAGTAACTGAGTTCGAACAGCCAGTGGCTTTAGCAAATCAAGCGCAATATCACCCGAACGTACCTTATCGTTAAGCGTATAGCTAGATTTAGGAAACAAAATCGTTAATAACTGCATTAATAACAGATAACTAACTGTCTGCCGAAAAACTGCGTTTGGCCGTCCTATTAAAACAGCTTTCCACAAAAAATACTGGACAATAAATGAAATTAGCGCTGAAAAAAGCCAAAAAACTAAGGCAGATTTCGATGCAAAACCATTTTTAATACCTATTTTCATTAAGGTCAATCTATATTTCATGGGCATTACCCCCTGCAATATGACTGAGCAAGTATTCAAGCTTATTATTTTTAACTTCAATATTCTCAATTGGAACACTGGCAGTTAATTGGCTCAGAATTTCTTTAATATTTTTTTGTTCAATGTCAGCTAGTTGAAAGTCACCGTTTGTAAGCTGCATTAATTGGGGCCACGTTTGGCGTAAATCAGCATAGTTACTGCTGCTACTAGTAAAAGTAATCGTCGCTGGTACTGCTAAATTGGCAATTTTTGCGCTGTCAAGATTGAGCACCAAATTACCCGCATTCATAATCATGATTCGGGAGCATGTCTGCTCCACTTCAATTAGATCATGCGAGGTAAAAATAATTGTTTTATTTGTTAGCCTTTTTAAAAAAGCAATCAGACTATTTTTAGTTAAAATATCAAGACCGATTGTTGGTTCATCAAGAATAATTAGTTCAGGATCATGAATTAAGGCCGCAATAAATTCTGCTTTCATTCGTTGACCTAAACTAAGCGTACGCACTGGCTGACTTAGAAAGTCCTCAGCACCAAGCGTTTTAGTTAATTGGTTCAGCCTGCTATGAAAGTCTTTGTTATCTACTTGGTAAAGTTCCCGGTTTAATAGCAAGGTATCCATTACCGGCAAGTCCCAGCGTAACTGACTTCTTTGCCCAAACACTACACCAATTTTGCGGGCATTTATTTGTCGATTATCAACTGGATTCACACCAAAAGTTGTAATTTTACCTCCATTAGGCTGCAAAATTCCTAAGATCATTTTGATCAAGGTGGATTTGCCTGAACCATTGAGGCCGACAAGGCCCACATGATCGCCTTGGTTAATTTGCAAAGAAACATTTTTAACCGCAGCAATAGTTTGTTTTGTTCGGTGAAAAAAGTTGACGGAAGTTACTTTCTGATATTGTTTTGTTAAATTTTCCGTTTTAATTATCATTATGTCTCCACTCAATAAGATTAAACTGTCAATTTCATCCCCACAACGAAATTGACACAACCTATAATGAGCCAGTCATAAAAGTCTTAATTAATTATATCATTTATTTTTAATATTAGCATTCTTATTTAGGCTAACAGAATTAATGCAACGTCAAAAGACAAAAGAATATGAAAAAATATTGGTAAAGGAGTGGTCCTAATAGTCAACTTTAGCGGGCAGAAAGAAGCAAAAAGCAGCTAAAACACTGTTTCGATGTTTTGGCTGCTTCTTTTTTGCTTAAAGAGCTAGTTTCTTCCCATACTCTTTGTTTTCGGATTATTTTTTACTTACTTTTACTCCGTTTTTATAAATCCTGTTTTTATTTATTTCAATTTTATCAACTATGTCTTTTCCCAAGTCGCTTCCCAACATTTCGGATATACCCAGCAAAAAAATACCAACATCTGCTAATTCTTCATTGATATTATCATCATCTTGCTTAAGCCATCCTTTAAACAGCTCATTTACTTCGCCATACAATAGCAGCAATTCAAATTTGATATCTGTCGTATTAAAATTATGTCTTCTTTTATTATCAAGAACTTCCTTCTGGAGTTTTTTGGTATCGATTATCATTTTTATTCACCTAAATTAATAACTTGTTTAGTTGAATTGCTCAATTGCCTGCGCAATTGGTGTATCACCGTTAGCTAAATCAAATTGCTGCTTATGCAATCTAGAACTTTCAATAATTGTAGCAACCGTTTCGGCAACATCTGCCCTAGTAATGCTTATATCATCTATTGATTGCGTTAATTGTGAAGCTATCTGAATTTTTCCAGTAGCAGGTTGATTAATTAATCTTGCTGGCCGCAGAATCGTGTAATCCAAAGAACTGTGTAAAAGCCACTCGTCAGCATAGTACTTAGCTGCATAATAATAGCTTTCTGGAGCTCTAGGTGGAACATTATCTGACCAAAAGCCTCGGTCATTGGCCTTAATTGAACTAATCATGATGAACCGACTAACATTTGTCTTTTCGGCAGCATTAATTGCCTTAACCGCACCATCAAGGTCAATCATCATCGTTGCATCCGCACCAGTTTTTCCACCTGAGCCAGCAGCAAATACGACCACGTCAACTCCTTGCATCACTTGTTCAAGTTGTGCTTGCGCTTTTGTCAAATCAACATACGCAGTCATAATATTTTGTTGTTGATATTCTTCTTGCTGGCTAGCTGAGCGCAAGCCCGCGATTACTTGACAGTTTTCCTTTGCTTGTAAAATTTGTACTAACTACCGGCCAATCTGACCGTGTGCTCCAATTACCAAAATTTTCATGGTTTATCTCCCGTTCAATACTAATCTATATTTTCTTTATTTAATCACGGTGACAACTTTTAGGCAATTTAGGCCTGCAAATAAAACAGGCAAGTCTCTAATCACCAGTCCTCTTTATTGCTCGCATACAATTAATTTCATACTTAATTTTGGTCACTTCATTCAAACTTGTTACGAATATTTTATTTTGTTCAATTGAAGTAAAAACCTCGTAATTAAGCTTTTTTACTCAAAACAATTGATTTGCTAAAATGTAATATTTGTTATAATTAAGTTTGAATTGATGGCAAATTGTTTTGAGGACGGTTGGCTGTTTCACTTGAAAGGAGAGGGTGCCGATGGTACAAGGTGTACAGTCAATGAGCGTATACCATGCACTAGAATTAGCGCTGGCATTTGCCACGTTTATTATTATCTTGTTGACGGATATCGACAAATACAGATAAACAAAAAGACCGTCCCCACAATAACTTTGGCGAGTTATGGGACAGGTCTTTTTGATTAACCTATAACTTTTAGTCAACCGCCTTTAAAGCAGCTACTTGAAAGTCAGATAAGAGGTCTTGCTTTTGCAAGACTTCTTTTTCTTTAAGACTATATTTTAGCATGGGTAAATCAATTTTGCACAAGAAGTTAATCAAGTTCTTGACTAATTTATCTGAGTTAGTCTTATTTTTTCCATATGGTTTATCAAATTAATTAAGTTTTTTTACTTAAAATAATTGCTTATAGATCAGCTAAATTTTTCTTTTTCGGTGTCTGTTTTGGACTAGTTGCATCGCCTTCTTGGTAACCAAAGAAGTAGATTAGTAAAAAAGAGACATTAGTCACATACTGCACAGCATTTATACATAGTCGTCAAAATCAATTACCACATCATAGCGCTTAAGTTCTTCTAGTTCATAATAATGAATCACTTCAATAAACGTGAAGTCAGAGTTAAACAAGTAGTCATTAATCTTTTTTGAAGTTGGCTTATTAAGTGAAGCATTGACCTCGTCCAATAGCATAGCTAAAATGGCCCCATGCAAGTTCAATTCGTGATAATTGCCAGCCCGATAGTTGATCGGCATTATCACTCAATTGGTAGTCAAAGCATTTTTCTTCAACCGGTTGACCTAAACCCAGATTTTGGCAAACCTGCTCAACTTATTTTTGACTAAAACTTTCCCCAAGAGTTAAGTTAAACCAAAGTGTATCGGCAAAGATAACGGCATTTTGGCTAGAAAATGAAAACAGCTTAGTGAAGCTGCCCGCCTGAACGATTTTTTCATTAAGCAACACTTTTTGAGCTTAACCTTAATTGCCGTACATCAAATACTGAAGCATTATTGATCTACCAGAGCCCGATGGACCAATAGACCAATTACTGCAATCTTCTTGATTATTTAGCAACATTCCTTTTAATACTTTATGACGTTGACTTGCATGATCGCTTAAGGTAATTAAACATTAAGCCAGAAACTAACGCGATCACCAATGCAACAATGATTTGGCCGATCAGCGATGGTAAGGCAACGAATTGTCTTTTAGCAGCCATATTAGTCAAACCACCGACAATATACACCATAATAAGCGGATCAACGATCTGCCTGGAATTCTGCTAAAACTAGTGCGTAATATAGCATAAAAAATGATAAGCCGATTTATCAAGGCGACAAATTATTCAACTCTAAACCATTTGATTGCCGTGCCTCATCACGGTAAAGAAACGGTGTTAACAAATAGTGGTAGTTATTTTCAATATTATCTCTATTTTTCAAAGTACATATTGCCTGAAGCCCAGATAATATAAACAAGAAAAATAGAACAAACTATTAGAGTCAAAATTGCTCCTAAAAACAAGCTTATAAAGAAATTAATATGGTGACGCTGAAAGAATTCTGTCAACAAATCCATTAAAGTCAGCGAATGACAGCCTAAAGCACCGATGCTTAAATCCATTAGCTTAAACCACGGTAAGATTAAAACTATTACGAATTCGCATAGCGCAATCCACCGTATAATTTTATAAGCATGTGGTGTTAACAGATGCTCAGCGATAGTAGTTTTATATTTAATCATTATATTACTAAACTCCATCCTTTATCTCGTCACAATCTAATTTTAAGTATTCCTTCCTGCTTTAACAGCACTACTTTACCTTTTCGTAAAATATAGTTTGTCCACTTTCCAGTAGATGTTATTTTCCTTTTTCATATCAACTCCTATTGCTTTTTTCTTGATTTCTGTTCCATACCAATAAATATTCTGAGTTCCGCCCTGGTAATCAGAGGTATTTTGGCAAGAATCATTCTTATTAAGATGAACTAAGAAAGTATAAATCTTTTTGTCTTTAGATACCGCTTTCATCTTTTTAATATCATGATTTTGGATCATCGCGTTAACTTGATAGTCTAACTCATAGGAAATATATAATTCCGAGTGAAAAAAATACCAGAGATAGCTTACTAGTAAAGCAATTAATACCAATAAAATATAAGTGAATTTATACCCTTTATTCATATGGATCACCACCAATTTAGCAAAAAAGTTTCAAAGTCTAAACAACTTTGAAACTCATTATACTATTCGATTGCGCTTCCCCAAAGTTTAGCTAAAAGCTTACACAATGAGGAGCGTTTTAAACTTTTTTGGTTTAAAACCATGCCAGTTCACTATTGATTAATCAGCACTTGCCGAAATAATCTCTTGAGCAATTTCTTCAGGATACTCCCACTGAATATAATGAAATGTACCTAACGGGATAATTTTAGCTTTGCGATTATTGTATTCTGAACGTTCGTATTCTTTTTGGCGGTATGCCTCCGTAAAAATAAATACCGGAATGTCATCGTTCATTCGCATAGTTGACTGCCAGAAATGGTCGTTTTTCATCGCACTAATGGCATTTTGGCTTGCTTGGTCATCAAACTGATCTGCATTCTTTTCTGTAGTTTGCCAAAAAGCCGTTGCCTCTTGTTCAGAAAATAAGCTAAAAATTTTGTCATGAATAAACTGTTCTGCATTGCGTTCTTGTTTTTCCTGGTCAAGATAGCCCTGCTCTCTTGGCGGATTTAATATTATTTCCCTCGTCGTTGGTTCAATCAAAATGAGGGCACGCAGATTTTTTACTTTTGCTTGCATTTGAAAAGCATAAACGCCGCCAATACTGTGCGCCACGATGATTACTTTTGCGGCATTAAAACTATTAATCATTTTGGCTAGTTCATCTGCTTCTGCTGTAATTGTGTAAGACACAGTTGATTTGCCGCTAAAGCCGGTATTCAAATAATCAGGTGCAAATATGCCATCTTCTGCGGGCAGCTCGTCGATTACTTTGCTAAAACTCTGCGCAGTATCAAAGCTGCCAAAACTATTGAGAAAAACAATTAGTGGCTTGCCTGCTCTACCGGAATATGCAATTTGACCCAGTTTCGTAGTGTAATACTTTTTATCCATTTATAATATTTACTTTCCTTGCACCAATTTTAAAACCGCACTGACTGCTGTTGAAGCAATTGCACCAACAATCATCCAGCCAAGAAAGTTACGCGGCCGATTATACGTTATTATTGGTCCCATGCTCCATAATTGATGTTTAACAATTGCCACAGCAAATGTACCAATTACTAAAATCCATAAAACAATTGCCAGTATTTCCATTATTTTTTGCACTAATCTCATAACTTTCTCCTATCAAAATTTCAAAAATAAATTAACATAAATATATTCTAACAATGAGATTTATTGAATTATAGTTAGATTATTAACTTTTTAAAATTATTTTAAATAGTTTTAGCAATCCTCTGTTAATTTTACTTTCTATAAGATTAGCTATCTGTCAGCTTTACCAGATCTGTACTCGTTTAGCGGGTTCAAGCCACATACCATCAGTTGGGTTAACATCATAAGCCCGGTAGAATTCGTCTTGGCACTGCACTTGAACATTTACCCTAGCTTGAGGCAAAGCATGAACATCAATTGAAGTAAGCAGCTGTAAAAATTCAGTAGTTGAATTGGTCTCCCAAATCCGAGCATAGCTATTAAACAAAGTGGCTGCATCGCCACCATCCTTCTTATTGGCCTCAAGTGCGACAGTCAACCCACCTTGATCGCCAATATTTTCAGACACACACAATTTGCCGTTTAATTTTACTGAACCAACTTCTACCCCATCAAACAAAGCAATTTCTGCTTTAACCCGTTGATTAAATTCAGCGAAGTCCTTATCTGTCCACCAATTTTTCATATTGCCCAGTTCATCAAACTGAGCTCCATTATTGTCAAAAGCATGGGAAATTTCATGACCAATCACCGTGCCGAAACCGCCATAATTAGCAGCGCGGTCCTGATCTAAACTATAAAAAGGCTTTTGCAAAATGATTGCCGGTAAAGTGACATCGTTATTTTGCGGATCGTAACAAGCATTGGCATCAATTGCCGACATGATCCAGATAGAATGATCAACTGGCTGATTTATCTCGCTAAAATTAGCTGCAATTTTAACGCGCT
This sequence comes from Lactobacillus sp. B4007, assembly GCF_026535895.1. Taxonomy (NCBI): domain Bacteria; kingdom Bacillati; phylum Bacillota; class Bacilli; order Lactobacillales; family Lactobacillaceae; genus Lactobacillus; species Lactobacillus sp. B4007. The sequence continues at coordinate 635,903 of NZ_JAFNPA010000001.1, read as the reverse complement.
GGTTATCCCTGACATTCGAGTAAAAAGTACCACCGGCTTGCGTAGGAACCACCTTAAATTGATCATAAAATTTCTGGATGTGCTCTGGATAACCAATTTTCAGTTTTAAAGTAGCCAGCTTCTTGATTGCCTTTTCTTTAGTCACAGATGACAACCAGGAATTATTATGCAGCCTTTCTTGATAGACTTCGACCATATTTTCAACCATTTCGGTTGCATCAGCCTTAGCCTTTTCGCCTAAGTATTTCTGGCCATAATATTGCCCAATCACATCTCCAAATAATTTAGTCGTTTGATCGTAAACAAATTGTTTATCTACGGGCAATTCATTAATGCCCCACATTGCTTTTCTAAGCGGTAACGTGGCAGCTCTAAAGGCATGTGACAAATAGGCAGCACTATAATTAATAAACTGTGAAATCAGCCACCCCTTTAGCTCGGCAAAATGTTTGTCATTGAACAGATCATCAAAACTGTCCAGGTATTTTGGTTCACTTACAATCACGAATTTAGTCTGTTCAAGCCCCATCTCTTCTAACAGTCCGGCTAAATTAAGGTTCTGACTCTTTTTTGTAAATTCTGCAACACTCATTGGATGATAAGTGTTTTCAATCTGGGCGTTATCTTGGGCAGACTGGTAGACCTTTGCAAGCCGCCGATCTAGTTTTATGCTATCACTTGCATATTGTTGTGCCTTATTTTCTTCGATCCCCGCCATTGTCAGCAAATTTGTAGTCTGTTTTTGCCAAGTTGCAAGCAATTCATCCGTCCGTTTTCCATCATAATAACTGGTATCACTTAAAATTAGAGTATGTCGATTAAACGTGACAACATTTAATTGCGCGTCCTTAAAATCAGGCATAACTTCAAAACCAAAAGGCAAATTACCATCTAGTAGTAGTCGCGACAGGTTTTGATTAATATCATCAATACTAGTTAAACCTTCCAAAAAAGCTAGATCAGCTTTAATTGGAGCTGCACCATCTTCTTCTCTTTTGGCAAAGTCTTTAACAATGCGATAAAACTCAATGGCTTTGTCAAAGTTCTTAACTGCTGGAATTGTTTTTTGGCCATCGGCAAATTCTTCAAAATCTTGCATTAACCTCTCACGCGTCTTTTTAGCAATTTCATCAAAACTATTTATCCACTTCGCTAACTTCTAAATATGCTTTTAAGTATATAAGCAATTTAGCAAATTCTCGTAAAAAGTCGTATTTGACTTTTTTTGAGGGAAAACTACGCTCTGGTTAGTAGAGAAAAATGATGAAGATGATTAAAAATTGTCATGTTCGCCATTTTTTATTTAAATTTATTTTTTCTGCTATACTAAATATTTACAAGCATATAAGGAATACCCAATTTCATTAAAATAAAAATTAGCGGGTATCATTGCTATTGTCAAAACTGTTATCTTTTTCTTTTAAGGTATAAAAACATGATAAATTGGATAAGATCGCATAGAAATAACCTATTTTATGGTTACGTTGTAATAGAATTATTAGGATATATCTTTTTTGCAACCAATATTATTAATTGTAATATTCAACAATACTTTTTCCGCCATTTACCAATTTGGTTAAATTTGGTATTAATTATTATTCAAATTTTGATTTTAATTTATGGCCCAAAAAAGCAGAATAATTTTGACCACCAAAATCATTGGTGGTTTTTTCTTTTTAAGTGCATTGTCACGTGTAAGTACTCTAACCATCAATTATTAGTCATTTAAGCTGACTTCTTGAATTAATTTATTCTTCTTTTCTATGACTTAACTATATTTTCGTTATAATAAAGAAAATATGGCTCATTTAGCAAGCAAAAGTTAGAAGGAATAATCATGACAACAGGAGAATTATTAAAAGACTACCGGATTAGTCAACGTAAAACACAAAAGCAATGGGCTGGTGACGTGATCAGTGCTTCTTTTTATGCGAAAGTTGAAAAAAATCTAAGCCGAATTTCTGCCGATGACTTAATTGAATTACTACATTTCAATCAAATTCCCCTAATCGATTTTTTTAGCAAGTTACGTCCAAAAGATAAATTGATTCATCAACAAGAATTGGAAATAGATCGGCTCATAAATGAAGCTTATTACCAAAATTCTAAAAAAGAATTACAACAAATACGAAATGTAGTTGCAGAAAGTAAATTGCCAACTAAGAATGATAAGCTTTTGTTAATTGATGCTTATATAGCATTAATTAGCAATAATTTAAATGAACTAGATAAAAATACTTTGTCAAAAATGAAAGAAAAAGTTTTTAGTATTACCAATTTTGATATAGATGGATTAAGTTTATACTGTAATTTTATGAGTTTTTATGATTTAGATAGTAATTTATTTATTTCTAAAAGAGCTGTAAAGCAAAATAGTGGTAGTAGTAATATTAAAATTCAAAAGACTGTTTTAAGCATAATTGTTAATATTGCTGTTTTAAGCATTCAAAGTAAGCGACCCGAAGAAACTGGTTTCTTTTTTGAGGTTGCAAATCAAATTAAATCAAAACCAGAAATATTTTTTTATAAAACAGTAATAGCAGCTCTCGAAAATATAGTTGAATATCAAAATACACACGATAAAAACTACCTAGATGATTTAGAAGCAATAATTAAAAATATTAGATTTGCAGGAATGGAAAAATACAGTGAGGAACTAAAAGACTTCGTCAGTCTAAATAAATAAGTAATGTCATATTTGGTTTTCAAGAATCAAATATGACATTTTCTTGTTTTGTCTTAAAGGAAAACGATAATAGTAATACAGGTGTCGTAATTAGCTTGATTTATCAATAAACGTAACTTTTATATATTATTTAAAAGAAGGGAATATTATCAATGAAAGATAAAAAACAATTCAAAAAAATTAAGCGTTTAATGTTTATCATATATTTCTTTTGGCTTATATTGATTATGTTTTTGCTAGGTGAGTTTAAAACTCAAATACTAAATTTTATTCATAGTATAGGTATCTTTAGCAAACTTCCAGATGATCTGATATGTTTCGCATATCTTTTCGTATTTACTTTCCCTGCACCAATGATTTATCAAAAAAGTATTGACCATTTTTCGAAAAAATATCATGCATAAAATAGTTAAAGTGTTATTTTTAGAATAATTTTGTCCACCAGAAAATCTGGTGGTTTTTTTATGGCGTCCTCAGGTCGATCCCATTTCATTCTTTTTAAATTAATACACTTACTTTGCAAAAAATTATCCATCTTTTGTTTTAAGCTCAGGCCAATTTTCACTCATCCACTTGTCTAATTTTTATTTTAATTTGTCTATGTAGTTGTCAAAATCAATCACCACATCATAACGCCTTAGTTCTTCAGGCTCATAATGGTGAATTACCTCAATAAAAGTAAAGTCAGTGTTAAATAAATAATCATGAATCATTTTTGAAGTTGGCTTATCAAGCGATGCATTGACCTCATCCAGCAGCATAACTGGCCGGCCAGCTAAAATGGCACGTGCAAGTTCAATTCGTGACAGCTGTCCACCCGATAGTTGGTCCGCATTATCTCCTAACTGATAGTCAAAACCTTTTTCCTTAATTAGCTGTCCTAGACCAAGATTTTGACAAACCTGTTTAACCTCGTCGCGAGCAAAATTTTCTCCGAGAGTCAGATTAAACCAAAGCGTATCAGCAAAAATCACAGCACTTTGGCTAGAATATGAAAATAACTTTGTAAAATTGCCGGCCGCAGCGGCTTTCTCATTAAGCAGTACTTTCTCAGCTTTACCATAGTCGCCGTACATCAAGTATTGCAGCATCGTTGACTTGCCTGAACCTGAAGGACCAATTACTGCAATCTTTTGACCTTTTTTCACCGTGAGATTGATGTGGTCTGCCAGTTTTTTACCCTGACGTACGAGTGCAAGCTCCTGCACCTTTAGCTCAGCAAAGTTTTTAGGGAGGTTTTCACTATTTTCCTTCTGCTCACTTTTAGCAATATATTGCTTAATTTTCTTAACTATTCCCTTTGTTGTCGATAAGTTATTTCGTTCATTTAAAATCTGTAAAATAGGATTCACAAATGAGTTAGACAGCTGCGTTATTGCAAAAAGAGCTCCTAACGTAATCTGGCCTTTAATTACTAGTCCTGTACCAATTGCAAATGGAAGTAAAAACGTGCCACCAATTGCAATAATATTTAAATAAGTATTGGTATTCTCATTAAGTAAGTTCATTTTGGCCAGTTTTTCTTCTAGCCGTTCAACCACACGCTTATTTTGTTTGACAGCATTATCTTGTTTGCCATATAAGTTAAAAGTACCAGTTCCAGCCAAGGTATTTTTGGTTTGACTTACATACTTGTCACTAGCCGCGGTCCAGTCATCCGAAGCTTTTTGAATCGATTTTTGGAAAAAGCTTGAAGCAATAGTTGGCAAGAGTGATCCTACCAAGTAAATCAAGGTAACAAACCAATTTAAGTAAAGTGCATAGCCCAGTGCCAAAACAACCGTGTAAGTATAAATCAAAATTTGAATTTCAGCCTCATAACGATTGGTTTCAAGCAACTTAAAGTCATTAGTTAAAAAGCCCAGATCACTGCTATCTTCTCGATTATTTAGCAACATTCCTTTTAATACTTTAGTACGCAATTTGACGTTGACTTGCTTAATCGCATCAGTCTTAAGGTAATTAAACATTAAGCCAGAAGCTAACACGATCACCAATGCAACAATGATTTGGCCGATCAGCGATGGTAAGGCAACGAATTGTCTTTTAGCAGCCATATTAGTCAAACTGCCGACAATATACGCCATAATAATGTTTTCAGTACTATAAATCAGGCCAAAAATATTTAACCAAAAGAATCTAAAATGTGAGTAATTGTGGTAAATCATTGCTGTTCTCCGCGATTTTAATATTGTTATTATTTTTATTTAAAGATATTGCTATTATTAAACCTGATAAAAATAAAATTTACAATGCTTTTCGCGTAATTGGTAATGAATTTGAGGATAAGCGGTCTTTTTTGGGCAGTAAAACAGCCTGTCAATATTTTTAGCTATTAGCAATTTTAAATAGCATAAAATTACAAAGCTCTGAAAACCAATTTATTAACGTAAAAGCATCCCATAATGAGCAATTGTAATAGTGGGGCCAAATTAACTTTTCTATATAAAAATTAGTTTCAATATCACTACTCATGAACATGCTTATCAACAGAATATTTAAGCGCAAGTTCCGTCATAAAGATACACTTCCTGCACAATTTTCGTTTAAATATAAAGCAAATAAAAATATTATATTCCACTGTAAGTAAGGCATATTATGTGATATAGTGTTATAAGACTTTTCAAAATTTTGATTAATATTTGGTGGGAGGAACAATTATGCCAGAAGTAAATAGGGAAACAGGAGAAACCAAAGTAGAAATGAATAAATCACGTGATAGAACGTGGTTTAAAAAAGAATTTTCTGCTAGTGCATTGCTTTTTTGGATTAAGGGATCCGTATCTGTTGATTACAGATTTGTAAAAGTAGTTGAACAAAACACTGTTTTGGGCTTAATTCCTGCTGGTTCACATAAGCAAAATATTCCCTTAAAAAATATATCTGATGCTTCAGTTGATACATCATATTCAGTAAAGGACTTTATTTTTGGAATCATTATAGCTTTTATTGGGCTTGCAATGTTTGGTTCTAGCACACTATTTGGCGTTATTTTGTTATTAATTGGTGTCGGTATATTTTTAAATGGGATTATGACAAAATTATCGATTGAAAAAGCTGGTTCTGCTTATGAAATCCAAGTTCTATTTTATGATAAGCAGAGTGCTCTTGATATACAAAAAGCCATTGAAGAAGCTTTATCGACAGATATTGATAAAACTGATCAAAGTTTATATAACAAGAGATTATCCGAAGATGATATGGATAATGTACAATAAAAATTAAGCTAGACGTTAACCAGTTCATTAAATTGAACTGGTTTTTTGTTTTCCTTTTTGCTGTTCCCTTAAATAGCTCGTATCACTTTGGATAATCTCATTATTTTTATTTAATAGATAATCGCCCCCACTCATTCAACCCGTTATCATAAACCGCCTTGTTTGCCTACTAACTCCCTAGTTTAATAATGCGATTAAACATTGCTTCTTCTTGTTCAGAAATTTTATGTGCAACTTCAATTACAGCAACTTTAGGATTATTGAGTAAGGTTTGATGAATTTGTAAGGAAAGTTTGGCATCTAATGCACTAGTTGCTTCATCTGCTAACAGAATTGGCCGCTTGGCAAGCAGCGCACGAGCAATTTCTATTCTTTGAATTTGACCGCCAGATAAGTTACTGCCATTTTGTCCCACAGCATAATTTAGTCCTTTTTCCTTCACCAGTTTAGCCAGGCCAGCTTCTTCGATAGCATCTTCAAGTTGCCGGCCACTGACATCCTTGCCTAAAGTAATGTTGAATTTCAAATCGCGGTCAAAAATAAATGGTTTCTGATTAATGTAGCCAAAGTAATCGTGAGCTTTAGCCCAATTACCGTTAATCGACTCTTGATCAATTTTGATTGTCCCTTTACTTGGAGAAATTTGCCCTACCAATAAACGTAGTAAAGTCGTTTTACCCCAGCCGCTAGGAGCCATCAGCAGTATTTTCTCACCAGACTCAAGCGAAAAATTGACGTTATCAAAAAGCAATTTACTATTTTGCTCATAGGTAAGATTCTCAACGTCCAATTGAGTAAAAGATTGTGCGGTCACATTTTCCGAACTGATTGCTTTAATTGCCAGTGCTTTTTCAACTTTGTCCCACATTGGCTTAGTAGATCGAATTTGATTAATCTGATCAAAAATCATCGTAACAGGATTAATGAAGTCATTAGACAATTGGACAATCATGACTAAAGTACCAGCACCAATTTGCCCATTAAACATCAGAATAGCTCCAACCAAAAATGGAATGATAAAACTGAAAATATCCGCAACAGTTATAATGATGGTTGAAACCGCCCCTTGAGCATAATTCAACGAACGCAAGGCATCTTCCATTTGCTTGGCTTGCTTAACCACATAGGAAACAACTGGAATTTGCACATCATAAAGCATCGCGGTTTTTGAGCCATTAATAGCATCTGATACAGCTTGAGTGTATTCTGCATTTTGTTTTTCCCATTCGGCAGATTTTTCCTGAATACTCTTAATGAAAAATTTTTGGATAAAGCCAGGAATAGCCGTTGCGATGACGAAAATTAAAGTTAGAACCCAAGAATTAAGTAAGCCAACAATAATTGAAATCGCGAAAGCAAGCGCCTCAGAAATAATCATTAATTCATTAGTGATCTTCAAGGTTTCGATTTGCTTTAAATCATTGGTCATTAAGCTCAAACCATCTTTTTGCGAATCGGATTGCTGCTGAATGATGTAGCTAATGGTTTTGTCCTTAAGCTCAACATTGATGTCACGCACAATATCACAGCGAAGGTAGCGATAAGCGAAATTAGTAAACATAATTACAATTAAGATCCCGGCTCCAATAAGAGCAATTAAAACTAACTGCTTAAGCGTCCCATGATGATATTGCGCACTATTCAACATAATTTTGGTAATATAAGCAATAACAACATTGCCACAAGCACTAATTGTTGCTAGCAGAACATACAGTACCAATTTCCCTTTATTTGCGATTTTTAACGACATAATTTTTTCCTCTTGATTTAAGTTGATCATATTAAATCACCAATATCTCAGTTGTATTTGCGATTTTTTCATATATGATAAATTTAGTCAGATTTTATAAAAGAAAGATGTTCATGATGAATTTTAAAGAACTAAGAAAAGCTCAACATATTACTCTAACTGATCTATCTAAAGGAATATGTTCTGTTCCAATGTTATCTCGCTGGGAAAACGGCCAAGGGAATATGGACCTTCATAAAGCGATTAAATTATTTGAACGAATTAATGTCACCACTTCGGAATATATCGCTTTAAACAAGCTGGATATGCCTGACAATGAAGCACAAGAATTAGAATCCGCATGGCATAGCCAAAATGAGCAGGAATTAAAAATCATCGCCCAAAAAAGTCTCACTAAGTTTCACCAAGACAATAAATTAATTAGTCTTGATTATGCCGCTCTTTCCTGCGCATTATATCAGCGCATCAGCAAAATTAATATTTTTCCAGTGGCTGATCAAAATAAACTGAATAAGCAACTTTCTAAACTTGCAATCTGGTCGCAAGAAAATTTGTCGTTATTCCAAAATGTTACAAACATTCTTAGTCCATCAATTATCTTTCAGATTAGTTCGCAGGTTATTGCCAATTTTGATTTCATCAATAAAGCCGGGAAAAACACTTTACACTTTGCAATTACTACTTTGTTTGAAGCAATTATTAGTTTATTAAAAGCTTCCGAGTTTAAATACGCTCAAAGTATTTTGAATAAGATTAACCTTGTTATATTGCCAGAAAATGAAATGCAACTAATCATGGGCAGATATTTTTTAAACTCTCTTATGACTTATTTAGAAAATCAAAATGACCAAGAAATCTTACAAATCATCACCTTGCTAACAAAACTAAATATGAAACACATGGCGTCTTATTTTTTAGAAATTTTCAATTCACTGAAAGCAAATTTGAGAGCCTAAGGCCTATTTACTGTTTTGAATAATAAAATCTAAAGTAAAAGACATCTTCTTATTTGTGAACTCGACTGATCGTTACGCAAAAAATAAGCTTAACTTATCTCTGTAAAACATTGATAAATTAAGCTTAATTATTTCAAATCAACTTCTATAGTGCGAATATAAGCTTCGTATGAACTTTATTGCTATATCCAGTCACTGACGTCGAAACAGCGTGGCAATAATATGATTACTTTTCAAGATACTTTTGATAAAGATAAGTTTCTTTTGTAGTAATATCTACAGTCAAAATATCAGAAATACTAATAGGAGCATCTTCAGCTTCTTGCTCTATTCCAAAAATCATTCCGATACCTTTTTCGATCCAAAGACACTTCTTTTTCATTAAGTGAAATAATTTTTCCAGTTGGACAAATTTCGCTTTCAGCCTGCGATATTGTTATTACAAGATCTTTTTTGTAGCAATATTGCAGAATGCTATCAATGCTATTTTTTGGAACTTTTTCATAGACGGCACTTAAGTTCAACACGTCAAAAGCTTTTCGCTCTTTTAAATAGTTAATGTAAAAATCAAATACTGCAGTATAATCGTTATCACGTTCTATTTTAAGAATAGCGTCTTTTTTATATAAAATGTAGCCGTCTAGCCCACCATATTCATCAATCGACTCAAAAATATAGTAGCTATCTATATCATTGACCATATATCCCAACAAAAATTCATCAGATTCACCATCCACAGAATAAACTTTTAATAAAACATCTTTATTTAAATACGTATTCCAATCATTTTTATTAATTTTCATCTTATTACCCTTATTTATACTTTTTTCGACTGATAAACTCAAAATCTCACGAATAATGTAGTATTCAAATATAAAATAGCCAGTTTTTAGATTGGCGAATGATGTTACAAAACTAAACTTGCTACTCTCAAATTTTCAAATGATATTATTTCACTCTGCGATAAACATCGCCTACTTCAAGCTTAGGCAGTGCTACCATTTTACTGGTTTTCTTTCCCCGCTTGTGCTGAGTTATTCTCAAGTCATTATAATTATTAAATTTATTATTATCCAAAGAGATATTATCTTTCTGTATGTCAGTTATTGTTGTGTAGATAGGTTGGCCCTTTTCCCAGATTTTAATAATATTTCCTGGGGTAGTATAAAAGTCGATGTAAACCGAATCTTTGTTTCTTTTAACAATATTTAAAGTAGGCCCACTTGTGGCATATTTTTTTGCAGAAATAGTCTTAAGTAATTGATTACCGCCATAAATCTTAAAAGTTTTATAACCTTTAAACGGTATTGTTGTTTTAAAATGTTTATCAGCTTTCTTAAGTTTAAATTCTTTGACTATCTTTCCATCATACTTAATAACTAAATCTCGGAATCCCGATGCCGTTCCGCTAAAAGTAATCTTATGTGTTTTGCCTGAATAACTAGTGTGAAAATTGGTTACACCACAAACGGGAGTACGAAAAACGTGCTTTTCATAAATTGGTTTATTCTTAGCAACTACTACTGAAGAAATTCCCCCAAGTGATAATAAGGTTGCTGTTAATATTCCAATATTTAATTTTATAAATTTTCTCTTATTCATAATCTCTTACCTTACTTTATTAATTAACTTTATTTTTATGTTGTGAGTCTATCTTTATATGAAAAACAGTTTTTACAAGTTTCTTATTAATTATTATATATTACTATATTAGTATATAAAATAAGCTTATAGAAATCAATAACAAATTTATTCAACGTTCCAAACTGGTATTATTTCATATCAGCTCTGACATTTCTGCAGTCCTAACTTAACATAAAGCGTTCAAAAGCAACAAAATAGTCTGTTATTTAAAGCTTTTTAAACTTGAATAACAGACTTAAAAATCAAAAGCTTGTTAATTTATGCGATTAGAGTCATACGGCCTTATTGCTAAAACAATTTTTATTGATTTATTTCTATCATTTGTCAATTGAGATGCTGTTATCCTTTGATCTGTTTAGCTCTACACCTTTACTAGTTTTCTTTCCAATAGTATGCCTGGTAACAGTAATCTTAGAATTATCTTCAAACAAAGCATTTGGCACTGTTATTGTTGTACCAAATTTATCCGTTATACGCTTGCGTTTAACTGCCTTGCCATTTTTCCAAATCGTTACAATATCACCCTTTTTGCCTGACAATTCTATTTTTAAATGTTCATTTGTTTGGTAATACGAATTAATTCTTGGCCTTTTAGTTGCATATTGCGCAGCAGAGACTTTTTTTAGTACGTGACCATTGTCATCGCAAATTTTAAAAGACTTATAACCTTTAAATGGTATTGTTGCTTTAAAATGTTTGTCAGCTTTCTTAAGTTTAAGTTCTTTGACTATCTTTCCATCATACTTAATAACTAAATCTCGGAATCCCGATGCCGTTCCGCTAAAGGTAATCTTATGTGTTTTGCCTGAATAACTAGTGTGAAAATTGGTTACACCACAAACGGGAGTACGAAAAACGTGCTTTTCATAAATTGGTTTATTCTTAGCAACTACTACTGAAGAAATTCCCCCAAGTAATAATAAGGTTGCTGTTAATATTCCAATATTTAATTTTATAAATTTTCTCTTATTCATAATCTCTTACCTTACTTTATTAATTAACTTTATTTTTATGTTGTAAGTCTACATTTATACGAAAAACTTCCATTACTATTTTAGACTTCGTACTTCTAATAGCTGAAGCACGATCAACATCTTTTGAATATATTCTTTTCATTCCTTTAATATCTACTTTTTGGATAGGATATTTTCTATTTGTCGAATTCATAACGGATTTCTTAGCTTTGTTATTATGACCTAACCCTAATGCATGGCCTAATTCATGTTCTGCAACATTAGTAGCTTCTTTTTTTGTATAATTGTATTTTTTTAATGCATCCTTATTTAAAACGACATACGCTTTAGTTGTAATATTAGTTGCTACATCACGGTATCTAATACATATACCCGTTGTATTCATATCTAGTAAAGAACGTTTATCTTTCTCAAATTTAGGATTGCTATTATGCGTTTTAATCGTTGATGCCTGTAAATGAGTTTTTGAACTACTAGATTGATGCCATTTAAATCCAGTCTTTTTCCAAGCAGTTATTGCGTTTTTCCAAACTGATTTATAATATTTCGGTTGTTTATCTATTACATATGTTGCACTTGCCGAGGAATATCTACCACCATTTGCTGGAGTTATGTAGCTCTTTGCTAATACTGGAGTTACAGACAACACACCAATAGTAAATACTGATGCAATATATGCTAATAAATATTTTTCATAAGATTTCCTTTACCCTACTTTCTTTTCCATTATATAACAGTTGTAATTATATAAAATTAATATTTTAAAGTCAAAAGTGAATTTATTTATATGTTAATTTAAATAAATAGAAAAATAAAACTCTTATCTTTCATTTATGATTCATTTCTCTATATAAATATTGATGTGCCATACTCAGGATAGATAAGCTGTCCTTCCAACTTTCACAATGCTTAATTTATTTTTGTCTGAGATACTGCTGGTAAAGATAAGTCTTTTGCGTCACTAAATCAAAACCGCAAATATTATTTAGTTTGATGGTTACTATTTTTTCATCATTATTCACGTCGTAATCTTTGCAGTATTCTTCTTGATCTAAGACTAATTCTTGCCGATTAAATGATTTGATCGTCCCAGTCAACAAACAGTCGCAATAAAAATCATCAATCGTCACCACTAGGTTATGATCATAACAATATCTAACAATACTATTAATACTGCCAGTTGGAATTTTATTATAAAGATTTTCAAGATCTAAGTTATCAAAATGATTATCATTTTGTAGTAAATTAATATAATTATTAAATACCTTCGTATAATTATCAGCTGTTTTAATTTTTTCAATGCCGTATTTTCTATATAAAACATAGCCGTCAAGATCACCATATTCAGTAATTGTTTTAAAAATATAAAACTTACCTATTTTGGCAATCATGTAACCCAAAGAAAAAAAGCTAGAATTTCGGCTTTTCAAATAAATTTCTAACAAAACATTTTTGTGTAAACATGAATCCCAATCTTTTCTTTTTAATTTCACTGCATGAACCTCTTATTTTTTCGCTCAAGATATCGCTGATACAAATATGTCTCTTTTGTAATTATTTTTATGGACAAAATATTGTCAATTTTAATTGCTTTATTTCTTACTTTTGCCAAATTCTCTGATTCTTCCAAGTCTTCAGTATATGTTCTTTGATCTAATACTATTTCTTGATTAGTAACAGAAATAACTTTTCCAGTTTCATAGTATTCACCATCCACCTGCGTTATTGTTATTACCATGCCATGATCAAAACAATACTGCAAAATACCGTTAATACTATCCTTAGGTACCTTATCGTAAGCAGTTTTTAAATCCAAATTGTCAAAACAATCTTTTTCTTTCAAATAATTAATATAAAAAGTAAACATTTTACAATAATTAGTATCTTTTTTTATCTTATTGATTGAATCTTTTTGATATAATTCATAGCCATCAAGATAGCCAGTTTCATCGATCGTTTTAAAAATATAATATTTATCAATGTTTGCAATCATATAACCTAAAGAAAAAGTATTAGGATACTTATCATTACAAAAAATTTCCAATAGAGTTTCTTTATTCAAGTATGAATTCCAGTTTGCTTTATCAATTATCACTTTTAGGTCCCTTATTTATTATTATGCCACCCTTTTTTGGCTTAACTTAATGAAACATATTGTAGTATTCTTTATCTTCTTTTTATCGCAGAAAAATCAAAAAATAAAATATGTATTGTTCACATACTTTATTTAACCTTGATTCAGTTTACTATAGCTTTCATGATGTCCTCTTTCAAGCAATTTTCTTACGCTTAAGTGTGCAATCTCAATCATGCCGATTAGAAAGACAAGGGTTCCAGTCATTATTACTTTAAATATTAATATTTATAACCTGCGCTCTATTCACATAGTTCAGACAAAGTAAAAATATAGCAATTGGTCTAATTGTGAAATTAATAGGTAACAAAAAGGGAAGACTGATTTAACAGTCTTCTCTTTTGCTATACAACTTTAAATTCACAAAAAATTATTTGCTGCAGTTTTTAGCCTAGTAGCACTGGGTTTCGTAGCAACTTCGCTTAATACACGTTACATAAGTTGCTTTGGTATAAATTATTGACAGGTAAATGTAATAAATCTGTTTCTAGCTATGCTTCATTAATAGCTACATTTTTATTGGTAGAATAGACTACCCCAACTATTGTTGCTAAAATAATTAAACAAGTTACACATAATAGTGTTAATGCGATAGTAATACCGAACGAAGCAGTAATTGTAGTAAAAATAGTTGTCATAACTGGCGCGGTTACTACTAAAATCGTGTTAAGCATTCCCATAGTTGATGACAAAATGTTTTGGTCGACTGCTTCAACAAGCCACTGTGTTAATTTAGGGCTAGCCGTACCAATAAATATTGCAAGGCTTGCCATGATTGGCAGAAAAATGAAAATATTTTTAATAAGCATTGTACCAATAACTGCGATACTTAAAGCCGTTGAAATAATTGCGATAGTGAATAATGACATCTTCTTGAATAATTTTGTGCCTACAATACTACCAAGTGCCATACCAGCAGTCATTACACCTCCTATTAGGGCAATCGTAAAACTGTATGTTCCAATGACCATAGAAGACTTATTACCGGCGATTACGATTGAAATTAAAGGTTCAATTGTTCCTAAAACTCCATTTAATAAAGCAATTACTAGAACGACTGATAACAACCCCTTTGCCTTTTTTACTTGTTTAAATGATAAAGCAATTGTTTTAAAGAACCCCTCTTCATTAACTGAAGTAGTTCCTTCTTGAGGATGGGTCTTGTAATAATTACGGCCGACACTGGCAAAAAGGACACCTGCCGCTAAAAATGTTAAGGCATTGAAGATTGCCAGACTGGAATAAGACATGAAAAGTAATAAACCAGAACCAATGAATTGTGCAATCATATTGATAATACCGTTGATCCCACTAACAAATCCTTCAGCTTCGGCAACTTCATCATCTCCAACAATGTTAACAACTAGAGGCATTTGAAGGCCGCCAGAGTATGAGCCAGCAATATCCGATACTAGGTTAATGCCAATAACAGTTAAAACTAGGTTCCAGCCAGCAAATCCACTAGCGAAAAGTAATCCGACGATTAGATAAAGTCCAAAGCGTATAGCGGCTAACCAAACCATTAGCTTGAATTTGTTTTTTGTACGATCAGCTAAATATCCACTAAAAACTTGAAAAATTTGAGGTACTGATTCTGAAATTGAAATCAATGAAATAGCCAAGGCGTAATTTCTTAATTTACTTGCATAAGTAATAAGTGCTAAGTAAAACAAAATATTGCCTGCACCAGATAAGAAACTGGCGATTGTAAATTTTCTATAATCCTTGTTCTTTATAAAAATGTCCATAATTTGATAACTCCTAAATTAAATATTTTATATCTTAAGTTATAACGTGGTTATAATAAGGAATAGCAAAAATGTCGTATTTGAATGTTAAACGCCAAATCTGAATGAAAATAAGGGAGATCACTAATGACAATAGGACAATTGCTAAAGCAATATCGAATTGAGAGCTTGAAAACTCAAAAAGAATGGGCTGGTAATACGATTAGCACATCATATTATTCAAAAGTTGAAAAAGATCAGCACAGAATTACAGCCGAGGATCTAATTGCATTATTGCATGCTAATAACATTAAGTTGTGGGAATTTTTTGGCAAACTCAGTCAAGAAGATAAAGTAAAATATGATGAAAATAGCGATATCGGCGAAGCAATTAATGAAGCGTTTTATCATAATGATAAGGAACAGCTTAAGGATATTAAAAATGTCATTGCAAATAGCGAAATAGTTGATAAGGAAGATCAGTTGCTATTTATAGATGCACTGATAGCATTAGTTGGTAATCACGTAGAAGATCTTGATGAAAAAGAACGAATTAAGTTGAAAGAAAAGATTTTTAATATTTCTAATTTTGACGAAAATAAATTAGATTTGTATTGTAACTTGATGCCATTTTATGATCTTGATAGCAACTTATTAATAAGTCGGCGAGTAATCACGCAATTTTGCCATTCTGGGAGTTCGAATGTTCAAGAAACAATATTAGGAATAGAGATAAACATGTTAATTATGTGTATTCAGAAAAGTAGATATAAAGAAACAGAATTCTTTATTCGGTCAGCTGATCAAATTAGTACTAAACCGAACTTGTTTTTTTATAAAAACTGCATTTTTATACTTAAAAATATAGTGAATTATCACTATGAAAGAAAGGATGAGTATTTAACTAAAGCTCGAATGGCAATTGATCACATTAGTTCGTTAGGCATGCCGGAGTACAGCAAAGACATGAAAGACATTCTAGATAAGTATGGGAAAAATTAAAAAAGTCGTATTTGATATTGATGTGAACCCCAAGATTAGGACAATTTAATAAATTTTAACTAAGGACTAAAGCCCGATATTCAATCGGACTTAGTCTCTTTAGTTTTACTTTGATTCTTTGCTTATTATAGTAACTGATACATTTTGATCATTATTCTGCTACTTTTTGTACAGTCCTTTTAAAGCTTTAATAATAAAACTGTATGGTTTCCTTTGCGGTCACTAAACTTAATTATTTGGATATTAGCGCTAATACAAATATACAAATAATCAGCAGCACATCAGAAACATGAATTTTTTCCTTTAATGCAAAGCTACCAAAAATAACACTATATAAATTGGTCATGTTGAGAAAAATCCACGCAATTCCCGAATTAGGTGATGAAGTTGCTAACGTATACGTCGCTTGTGCTAGTATTGTCAAAACTGCACGGGCACCATAAATCCAAAAGATCTGTTTGTTAATTTTTACACCCTTAATTCGCAAACCATGATGCTTAACCCAAAAAGTAATAATTGTAATGATACAACGAATATAAATCGTAGCAATCGTGAAATATACCAGATCAACCAGCCTTATAACACCTTTAGTTAATAGTGGCGATAGTGCTGCTTGTACAATCAACAGGGGACCAATAACCATAAATGTTTTTAACAAAGTGGTCACATTCATCTGACTGTGTCTTTGCTTAAAAATAATGTAACAAACTACAATGATCGTTGATATAATTGAGATCAAATATGATGACTTGTTAAAATAACCCATGGTTAAACAGATAGCTAAGGGAATGAACAAGTCTGTTAGTTTGCTTAAGACAATTGATTGCATTATCGTTACTTTTTTAAAAACATAACTGTACCCATACGCAACTAGCTGTGCTAGCAAACCATAAATAATAATTTTGCTAACGTAGTTTCCCGTTATTTTAGGCGTGGGAAACTTAGTTAATAAGCCTATTAAAAATATGGTTATTAATGCAGTACTACAAAGATTATTCAAAAAATTCACATTAATTGAGCTTTGATGGCGGTATCCCATCTGATAGCGATCAATTACTGAGATTATTCCTCTGGATAAAGATGACACTATTGCAAATATAATTAATAAAAAGTTACTTATTACCATGTTAATATTATACCAACTTATCACTTGAAATTAATTGTTCCCAATTTAGATATTTATTATAATCCGCACGTTCAGGTTTTCTAAAAACGTCTGCTAATAATGTCCTTAAATATTGCCTTGGCACAGGTCTAGAAATTGGGAAATCAAAGTTTAATAATTTTGCTAATATCTTAAATTATATCCACTTTTTCGACAGGCGCATAGAATTTCATAAACTCTTTAGTTATTATGAACCATACGACTCGCTGCCCACTGAAAGACATTTCTAGAGTATTATCTGGCAGAGTTGCTACTGTGTGCCGACAAGTGTACAAGTCATGCTCAAAGAGAATCTTTGTTTAAACTTCTCTAATAGCTACAAAAATGCTCAGGGGGGGAGGCAAAGCTAGCCAAAATCTCCCTTTGCATAACCATCAACTAAAATAAAAAAACAAAAAGCCTATTATCAAGGTATTTATGAAACCTCAATAATAGACTTCTTAAAGCTTATTTATGCTGACTAGAGGATTCGAACCTCCGACCTCATCATTACTAGTGACGTGCTCTGCCAACTGAGCTAAGTCAGCATTGTCAAACTCGACAACGATATTTATTAAACCATATCAGTTAGCTTTACGCAAGTACTTTTCACCAGTAAATTTATTTTTTTGTTGCAAAAAAGCGCTTTTGTTGCCAGCTAAACTTAAAAATCGCTATTTCAATCTAATTTACAAATAATTTTACTCGCTTACTGCTGCTTGTTTTGGCTCTTCGATTTTCATGAAGAGCTGAACAACAAAAGTTACGATTGCAGCAATTGCTGCTAAAATTACTGTTGCACATAGTTCCTCAAAATTGATTTCTGCTGCATCATTGGAAATAATCTTGCGCTGTGTTACACAGTGCAAGGATTTTTCAACTTTATCTTGACTACCCACTATTCAAAAACTTTTTGGACAAAAAGTCTATCATCCATTCGCTTAATCCCTAAACATTAACATTAATTTTCCTGCATCAAATTTTGCTATTCGTAAAAGCTGTCCTTAAATATTTACGTTTACAATCACCTATTGTTCTATTTTTTCAATGATTTATTAACTAACGAAGTCGTCAAACATCCAAAGCCAATTAAATATTAGTTAATTAATTATTTACTGCGACCATAGTAAGTAATTTCTCAAGATTACTTAAAAAACAAATTCACTTTACTAATCTATTGAGGCTTAGGACTTCAATGATTTCATTGATCCTTTCCGTCTAATTTTCATAAACATTTAAAAAACTATATTCTAATACTATTTATTTTAGAGTATAATATAACGTGATTTATTTAGAAATGGAGTGATATTGATATAATGGCAAATATAGCACCGATTAATGCCCAATTGCCTTGGTTATTAAGGTTGTTGGTAGCCTCTTTATGCGGGGCCTTAATCGGCTATGAGCGAGCAATACAGAGAAAAAGCGCTGGTGTCAGAACCCACATCGTTGTCGCATTTTCATCTGCGCTATTTATGATCGTTTCCAAGTACGGATTCTATGATGTGATAAAAACTTCCGGCATAGAATTTGATGCCTCACGTATAGCGGCGCAAATTGTATCTGGTATTTCATTTATTGGTGCCGGAACAATCTTGATCAAAAAAGATCAGGTTTCTGGATTGACTACAGCTGCAGGCATCTGGGCAACAGCCGCAATTGGTATGGCTATTGGTTCTGGATTATACTTCTTAGGCGTTTTGGCTACAGCCCTGTTATTTGTTATTCAGATGCTATTTCATGATGACAATATTATTGATAAAATCATCATGCATATCCGGTTTAATGTTCAAATTGAGGCAGTTAATCGCCCCCATATTTTGGAAACAATTCAACATGAATTAGCCGCAAATCACGTTGAAAATGCCTCTGTCAAAATTTTATTTGTTAGTGATGAAAAGATTATTTTCTTTGCCGATGGTATTATTAATAATAATATTGATGAAAATGATATTATTATGGCCTTGCGGAAATATCCTGACATTAAACGAATCAGTTACGATAGTCTCGGTAAATAACTGATTGTTTTACAATAAGCAATAGAAATTAACTATTGCTTATTTTTTGTTCGCAAAAATCAAATTAGCTACAATGGCTGCTGAAAAGTGGTAATTTTAATAAAAAGGAGTAATTTTTATGGCTGGTCCACTTGATTATTTACGTTGGCGCGGTGATCTTACTTTCGCAGAAAAGCCTTTTAACAGTATCGATGCCGCTTTATTATCTTCATTAGTTTATCTTCCCGCAGACGATTCTAGCGTTGGACACACATTAGCTGAATTAGCAGAAAAATTGCGTAATTTGGCATCTTTTCAGCACCAAATGCATTCTGAAACTGCTGCAGAAATTATCTTACTTGCCGAGAGTCCTAGAATCGGCAATATAAAAATTCTTGACTGGACTGACAGGCTAGAAGACGACCCGTATCCACTACAATTCAGTGCTGCAACATTTTCAATTACAAAAGATACCATTGCTATCGCCTTTCGTGGTACTGATGGTACCATGATTGGTTGGAAAGAAGATATGCGCATGAACTATTTGCCGGAAATTTACGGTCAAAGCGTAGCGGCAAAATATTTGGAAGAAATCGCAACCAAGTTTCCTGAAAAGCAAATTTATCTCTTGGGTCATTCAAAAGGTGGGAATTTTGCCCAATATGCCCTAAGTGCTGCTAAGCCCGAAACACAAGAAAGAGTGATTAAAGCGCTTAGTTTTGATGGTCCGGGATTTTTCCATAAGGTTTATACTAGTCCCGGTTTTGTCCAGGCAATGCCTAAAATGAAAACCTACATTCCACAGAGTTCAATTTTTGGTGCAATGCTTGACCATCCTGAGCAAACAATTGTTGTCAAAAGTACGGCGGCAATGCGCAACCAGCATGACCCGCGACGCTGGTCAGTTGGTCGTGACAGTTTTACCCTGGCAAAAGGATTGTCTTCTGGCAGTCGTGTACTCCGTCATGCTCTAATTAACTTTAATCATTCCATTCCCAAAGAAGAACGCGGTGAAGCATTTTCTGATTTATTCGAAGCCTTTGAAAATGCCGATATTGAGGAAGCACATCAGCTGACAAATAATAAACTGGTTGGAACTTACCGTTTCAGTCGGGTCTTTTTATCACTTGAGCCCCAAGAGCGTAAGTTAATTGCCCAAATTTTAGGTAAGATTTGGGATTCCTATAAAAATAATATGACATTGCCGTTAATGGCTAATAATTATGAGCTCTATCCTAAGAGTAATGATTCAAATAAGGCTCCTGTCTTTTACGAATTTTATGATCCGGAGCATCCTAATTTGGAGTTGCCCCCAGAAGTTAAAAACAAATTACGTTAGCAATTAGTTTCACGTGTAACACAAAAAAGAGTTGAGGAAATATTCCTCAACTCTTTTTTTACCAAGTATTATTTTTTCATATTGTCCTTGGCGTCATCGACTTTATCTTTGACATTGTCAGCAGCATCTTGGGCTTTGTCTTTCATATCACCTGCAGCTTGCTGTACCTTACCCTTTAATTCTTTAGCTTTTCCTGCTACTTTATCTTTAAATCCTTTATCAGCCATAATTCTAGGTCCTTTCCTAAAAAATAAGCAAAATAATCTATTTACACCTTAATAGTACAATCTTAAATTAACTAAGTCATTAAATATGCTTTATTTTTGGATTAGTATTCAGAATAACAGCTGTAATAATAGGATTTTATATTTTAAGCACAAATTATATAGTATTGTTTACTGATCAGGTTGATCGTGACTATAATCGAGATTAGAAAAGCGGTTATACGGCTTAGAGAACATTAATTTAACCGTCCCCCGGCTACCGGACCGGTTCTTTTCAATAATGACTTCTACTTCACCATTGTCATCCTCTGCACCAACTTCTTGTTGGTCATCACCATCTTCCTCATTTTCTTCGCGGTAATAATCATCCCGGTACAAAAAAGAGACAATATCGGCATCCTGTTCAATAGAACCAGATTCACGTATATCAGACAAAACAGGCCGCTTGTCCTGGCGCTGCTCGACTGAACGCGATAACTGAGACAGAGCAATAACCGGCACATGTAGTTCTTTAGCCAATTTTTTCAATTGCCGCGAAATTGCCGAGACTTCTTGTTGGCGTGATTCGCTGCGTGGCCCTTCAATCAGCTGCAGATAATCGATCACAATTAAGCCTAAGTTGCCTTTTTCCTTGGCAAGTCGGCGAGCCTGTGCTCTAATCTCACTCATTTTAATTCCTGGCGTATCATCAATATAGATGCTGGCATTAGCTAAAGAGCCAGACGCTACGATTAATTTGCGCCACTCCTCTTCGTCCAATTGGCCAGTCCTTAGATGCTGCGAATTAATTAGGCCTTCAGAGGCTAGCATTCTTTGTACCAGCTGCTCGCCACTCATTTCCAAAGAAAACATGGCAACCGTTTTGTCAGTATGCAACCCAACATACTGAGCAACATTCAGTGCAAAAGAAGTTTTACCAACACCTGGACGAGCAGCAATAATAATTAATTCATCATCGTGGAAACCCGTAGTCATTTTATCTAGTTCGACAAAGCCTGTGGGCAGACCAGTAACCATGTTGCCGTCTTCAGGAATACTATTGATTTCTTCAATTGCGGCATTAACAATATCCTTGATTCCCCGAAAGCCATTTGCATTGTTTTCCGAAGAAACATTCATGATCTCACTTTCGGCATCATCTAGAATTGCAGTAACATCGTCTGAATCCTGCATTGCGTTCGAAATGATTTTTTGACTGGCAGAAATAAGCCGCCGCAATAATGCCTTACGGTGAACAATCTTGGCATAATAAACGATATGAGCAGCCGTAGGGGTGGCAATGGCAAGTTCCGAAACATAAGCAATTCCGCCAATATCATCCAGCTGATTCTTTTTGGTTAATTCATCTTGTAAAGTTAGCGGATCAATTGCATCTTCGCGATCCGATAAATCAAGCATTGCTTGAAAGATTAATTGATTAGCTTTTTTATAAAAGTCACCCGGCTCAACCTCCGCGCTGGCGTCGGCAATTGCCTCTGGATCAATAAAAATTGCACCTAAAACGGCTTTTTCCGCTTCATCATCGTGCGGTATTTGTTGCGAAACGATATTATCCATTAATCATGACCACTTTTTATTAAATTAAAGTTATTCCTGTTCAGTAACGTGGACACGAATTTTGCCCTCTATGCCCTTAAATAACTTAACAGGTACATTTGTATAGCCTAAGGTTTTAATTGGCTCAGGCAGGTTTAATTTGCGCTTGTCGAGCTTAATTCCGAACTGATCCTCTAAGCCCTCAACAATTTTCTTGCCGGAAATTGAACCAAAAAGACGTGAATCTGAACCAGCCTTTGACTTAAAGTTGACTACAGTTTCATCTTGGTCAAGCTGAGCCTTAATTTTTTCAGCTTCTGCCTTTTCACTTTCGTAAGCAGCCTTTTCATTGGCTTCTACGCGCTCTAAAGTGTGCATGTTGGCCTTATTAGCCTCTTTAGCTAAACCGCGTTTTAATAAAAAGTTTTGGGCGTAGCCATCTGGAACGTTCTTAACTTCACCACGTTTGCCGCGGCCTTTAACATCTTTAGTAAAAATAACTTTCATTTTGCTTACCTCTATTCATTTTCTTTTTCATAAGTATCAACTGCATTAAGCAGTTTGGCAAGTGCCTCTTGAACTGTAACACCCTTAATTTGCGTTGCAGCATTAGATAAATGGCCGCCACCGCCTAATTTTTCCATAATTACCTGGACATTGATTTCGCCCATCGAACGAGCAGAAATGCTAATGGTGTCTTTACTGCGCCGAGTAATTGCAAAACTAGCTTCAACATTTTCCAAATCAAGTGCCGTATCCGCGGCTTGAGCAGTAATTATTGGATCAATAATCTGGTCATCATCACCGCACAAAACAGCCATTTTTGGTCTGATCATTTTTAGGCTGCTGACTAGGCGTGTGCGCTCAAGGAAACTATCGATATCCTCCTTAAGCAGCTCGCTTACGCCAACAGAGCTAGCACCAATTGAGCGCAGATAGCTCGCCGCATCAAATGTCCGCGTTCCCGTTCTTAGCGAGAATTCACGTGAATCAACCGTAATACCAGCTAGCATAGCTGTCGCTTCCAAATCGGTCAAGACCCGCTGACCTGAACTTGGTTGTTGGTATTCTACCATTTCAGTGACAAGTTCACATGCGGACGAGGCATAGGGCTCAACGTATGTCAGCATAGGATTTTCAGGGAATTCTTCACCGCGGCGGTGGTGATCAATTACAATAATGCGATTCTTCAACCGGTCGTATAAATCTTTTGAATAAGTAATCGAATATTTTGAATGATCAACCATAACTAGCATTGACTTATCAGTTAAACTTTCCAAAGCATCGTCTGGCGAGATAAACATATCGGTGTCTTCTTTAACTTTTTGCATCTTGGCAACTAACCGGCCAACATCATAGTTTGTCTTATTGACGTCTAGCACAAAGTTCGCCTTAACATTATGCAATCTGGCAATCTTAACAACACCAATTCCACTGCCCACTGAATCCATATCAGGATTAGCATGACCAACAACAAAAACCCGGTCAGCTTCTTTAAACAATTCACTAATTGCTTGGGAAACCATTCGTGCACGCACACGTGTCCGTTTTTCCATTGGATTAGATTTACCGCCATAAAAACGCGCGGCCTTTCCAGGTTGACTTAAAACAACCTGGTCACCGCCTCGTCCTAAAGCCAAGTCAAGGTTAGACTGGGCTTGGTCAGCCAATTCGGTAATTAAACTACTGCCAAAAGCAATTCCAATCGATAAGGTCAATGGCGTATTATTACGGCTGGTTTCTAGCCGCATTTTATCCAAAACGGAGAACTTATCTTTTTCCATTTTAGCTAAATCCTGCATATGTAATAGTAGCAAGAAATGATCCTCATCAATCCGCTTAAGGTAGGCATTGTAATTTTTGGCGTAATCACTCAGAGTATTTTGCACATAAGAACTCGTAGTCGTAAGTTCCTGATCATGCATCGTTTCGCTTAGTTCATCGTAATTATCAATAAATACTTGGCCAATTGCTAACAACTCATTATTATATTTCTGTTCAATTTTCGCATAACGCGTAATATCAAGTAAATAGATCACACCCAAATTATTCTGGATGACCATTTCAAATTGGTGACCATCCCAATTCACAACGTGATTTTCAGCAGTCTTAGCCTTTAACAAATCATCAATTAACTTATCTAAATCTGAATCAACTGATTTAATCGTGTGTCCAATCAGGTCTTCATCTTTTAAATAAAGCTGTAAATATGGATTTACCCACTGAATTTGTCTGTCCTTGTCATACAGCAAGATGCCAAGAGGCATTTTAATCATCGCTTCTTGTTCGCTGCGCTTAATCCGATAAGACAAACTAACAGCAAAGTTATTCGCGTTACCAGCAAGTATATAAGCACCATAAACGGTACAAGCAACGGTCAAAATAAAAATTAGTACCATTGCCAAACCGAATAATGGATTCATGATCATCGCAACAATACTGCCTAAAAGTGACAGTGCCAAGATGATAATGACAGAAGCTGTCAAACGTGAATCCTTGATAAAAGCAGGAAATTCAAGCTTACGTAAAAAATCTTTCATGTAAGATCCTTCCTAAATTAATGTATAGTACATCATTATTATTATACCTTGTAATCACTTGATAAGAAACTCCTGAATATTAAGCTTTTATTGCTGCTAACAAGTAGCAGGTACCGGGTTATCTTTAAATTAAGCTAAAGTCGACTATTATCGCAGGCTGGAGCAGGCTGCTTGCTTTCCTTGCATCATTCTAATAAAAATTGGTGCTTAAAAATTAAAGTCGGCAAAATAGTGGATAAAAAGACACCTAGCTGGTGGTACTAGGCGCTATTTTTATATTATTAATTCTTGACTTTGGAGTATACTCCAATGTGATACTGAATTCATGGAGGCTTTGGATAATGAAAATTGCTGCATTCGCTAAACTAGTAAATATTAGTACTGATACCCTGCGTTACTATGAAAAAATTGGGCTATTGCATCCCCAACGTAACAAAAACGGCTACAGAGACTACACTGATGCCGATGCTGCATTAATGAAGTTTATTACCAATCTGCGTCACGCACAGCTCAAGTTACCAGAAGTTAAACAAGCTGTTGCCTTATATCAAAGCCCTAAAAGCAATTACTGCGACAAAGAGACCTTAAAACTAGTAACGAAAAAAGCACAGGATTGTCAGCAACAAGCCATTTTTTATACCAAAATGACAAAAATTCTAGCTGAACTTAAAAACAAAATTGAAGAAGAAGCCTCCATTGACGAAATCGAAAATAGCTTAAAACAGTTAGGCGAATTATAAACTGGAAGGAAAAATATGATTGCTTATCTTTATAAATTGGACTATCTTGCCGCACTAATTTTTCTATTAGTAGCATACTGGAAAAACGATAGTTCATTACTATTTTTTATTGCCTGGTACCTAGTTTTTGATCTTGGGGCAGCTGGCTATGCAATATCGCCTCAGGTGGGAAATGTTCTTTATAATCTCGGCCATTTACTTGTATTTCCGTTAATCTTTTTGACCATTTTGGCTTTGTTCCCCCATTTAAGAACAACCCAGTTAATCAACTTTAACCTAATATGGCTGGCACATATCTGCTTAGACCGGACATTTGGCTGGGGCTTAATGCCGCGATAAAGAATAATTTTAGTTTTGGGCGGAATTAACTGCCGCTTTACAAAAAAATATTTAATAAACCACAAAAAAGGCGGAAAATTAACTTT
Organism: Lactobacillus sp. B4007; assembly: GCF_026535895.1. Taxonomy (NCBI): domain Bacteria; kingdom Bacillati; phylum Bacillota; class Bacilli; order Lactobacillales; family Lactobacillaceae; genus Lactobacillus; species Lactobacillus sp. B4007. The sequence goes on along the minus strand of NZ_JAFNPA010000001.1, from coordinate 609,867 downwards.
TCCGCCTTTTATTTTATTTGACTTAATTAGTCTTCAGTAACGAATGGCAACAAGCCCATAATGCGAGCTCTTTCGATTGCCTTAGCTACTTTACGTTGATTCTTAGCGCTAGTGCCAGTGACACGACGTGGTAAGATTTTACCTCTTTCGGAGATAAAACGTTTCAACAGATCAACGTCCTTGTAGTCAACGTAATCAATGTGGTTGGCTGCGATAAAGTCAACCTTACGACGACGATGGCCGCCTCTTCTTTGTTGAGCCATATCCTAGGTCCTTTCTTTAAAATTAGAATGGAAGATCATCATCAGAAATATCAATCGTGTCACCCGAACCAGCAAATGGATCTTGGGTATTATCAGATTGATTACTGCTATTTAGCGGATTATTCTGATTAGATGGTCCCATGTTTGGCGAATTATTGGTATTTTGATTACCAAAATTGCCGTTATCAGTTGGTGTAAAGCCACCATTTTGACCACGGGCTTCACGATCTTTACGTGATTCAAGCAATGCAAAGTTATCAACGACAACTTCGGTCACATATACTCTTTGCCCATCTTTATTATCGTAACTTCTGGTTTGAATTCGGCCGTCAATACCAACAAGTGATCCTTTAGACGTAAAGTTACAGAAATTTTCTGCTGCTTTTCGCCAAATTACACAGCTAATAAAATCCGCACCTCTCTCGCCTTGAGCGTTAGTATACTGACGATCAACGGCAAGAGTAAACGTAGCAACCGAGATTCCACTCCCAGTAGTACGTAATTCAGGATCACGTGTTAAACGGCCAACAAGTACAACTCGATTAATCATACTTTAGGTCCTTCCTTTCCTAAATCACGAAAACGATAAGTTACTATTTTTTATTCGCCAACTTTGACAGTCATTGAACGCAAAACAGCAGTGTCAATCTTAGATAAACGGTCAAATTCGTTAACTGCGTCAGCGTTGTCTGCAGTGAAAGTCATAACGTGATAAGTTCCCTCACGGTATTTGTTAATTTCATATGCGAAATGACGCTTTTCCCAGTCTTTTGACTCAACCATCGTACCACCATTATCGGCAATAACCTTATCATAGTTTTCAACTAGCGCCTTTTTTGATTCTTCATCAATATCAGGCTTAATAATATAAGTTATTTCATACTTAGTAGTTGTCATTACTAGTGCACCTCCTTTTGGACTAAATGGTTCTTGCTAAAAATTCAAGAACAAGGAGTAATTTAGTTTTATTACTCGCAAGCACTAATTTTAGCACAGAAACAAAAAATTACCAAACTATCTTCACGTGATCCTACAAGGAATTTTTTCATCCCTCACAATTAAATACGCAAAAAAGTCTGATAATTTTTTTCTTAATTATTCTTCTGATTCAGCAGTTGTTTCTTCGTCATTTGCAACTTCTTGGTCTTCTTCAGCAGGTACAACAGCAAGACTTGCAACCTTACTACCATCACCAACTTTAATCAAGCGAACACCAATTGTGCTTCGACCAGTTTGAGAAACATCCGTAATCTTAAAGCGGATCATAATTCCGTCATCCGTAATGACCATAATATCCTGTGAACCATCTACTACAGTAACGCCAGACAATGGTCCATTCTTTTCTGTGACATTGGCAGTCTTAATTCCCTTACCGCCACGGCCTTTAACCGGATACTCACTAGCGCTGGTCCGTTTGCCGTAGCCTTTTTCAGAAATGACTAAAACTTCATCGCTATCCTTAACGACACCGGAACCGACTACATAGTCATGGTCACGAAGATTAATTCCCCGGACACCAGCAGCAGTTCGTCCCATAGAGCGGACAGTTGTTTCGTTAAAGCGAACAGCATAGCCCAAATGAGTACCAATCAAGATATCTTGTTTACCATCGGTTGGTAAGACATTACTTAATTCATCCCCATCGCGCAGCGTTAGAGCAATTAAACCACTATTTCTAATATTGGCAAATTCACTAACGTGGGTCCGTTTGACAGTTCCCATCTTGGTAATGAAGAAGAGGTACTTATCATCTGCATCTTCAGGAATATTAATGATTGTCTGGATTTTTTCGCCCTTCTCAAACTGAAGGAGATTGACAATCGGCAAACCCTTAGCTGTCCGACCAAATTCAGGAATTTCGTAAGCTTTCTTAGAGTATACTTTTCCCTTATTTGTAAAGAATAACAATAAATCATGCGTGCTTGAATACATTAAGTTTTCGATGAAGTCACCATCTTTAATGCCCATGCCTTTAATTCCTTTACCACCACGGTTTTGGGTCTTAAATTCATTAATCAGCATCCGCTTAATGTAGCCACTGTGAGTCAAAGTTAACAAGACATCTTGTTTTTCGATCAAATCTTCATCTTCAATCGAAACAACTTCTCCTTCGCCAATCTTGGTTCGGCGATCATCACCAAAGCGCTTTTGAATATCAAGCAGTTCGTCATAGATAATCTCGTTAATTCGCTCTGGTCGTGCAAGAATATCTTGGTAGTCCGCAATTTTAGCTTTTAATTCTTTATATTCAGCTTCAACTTTATCGCGTTCCAGTCCAGTCAGGCGAACTAACCGCATATCCAGGATCGCTTGCGACTGCTTGTCATCTAATCCAAACCGACTGATTAACGCAGCTTTGGCAATATCACTTGATTCACTTTGACGAATAATATGAACAATTTCATCAATGTGATCTAGTGCAATCTTCAAACCTTCAAGAATATGAGCTCTAGCTTCAGCTTTAGCAAGATCGAACTTGGTTCTTCTAGTAACAACATCTTCTTGGTGTTGCAAGTAGTATTGCAGCATTTCCTTTAAGCTTAGGAAATGTGGGGCGCCATCAACAATTGCCACCATATTCATGCCGAAGTTAGCCTGCATCTGTGTCTGCTTGAACAAATTATTCAAAATAACACTTGCGCTGGCATCACGCCGAACATCTATGGTAATTCGCATCCCAGATTGGTCGGATTCATCACGAACACCGGTAATTCCGTCAATTGTCTTAGAACGAGCTAAATCAGCAATCTTCTTTACTAATTCAGCCTTATTGACCAAGTACGGAATCTCAGTAACTACAATTCGCTCACGACCACTTTTTTCGGTTTCGATATTAGTGTTAGCCCGAACAACAATGTTGCCCCGACCAGTTTCATAAGCGTGGTAAATACCGCCTCGGCCCATAATTGTTCCGCCAGTTGGAAAATCTGGTCCCGGAATTGCCTTCATCAACTCTTTAGTAGTTATTTCTGGATTGTCCATCAACATATGCAATCCTTGAATCACTTCAGAAAGGTTATGTGGTGGAATATTCGTGGTCATACCAACGGCAATTCCACTTGTCCCGTTGACAAGCAGGTTAGGAATCCTAGCTGGTAAAACAACTGGTTCATTTTCAGAGTCATCGTAGTTACGTTGCCAATCAATAGTATTTTTATTGATATCACGCAGCATTTCAACCGCGATTTTACTCATTCGTGCCTCGGTATAACGCATTGCGGCTGGTTCATCACCATCGACCGAACCAAAGTTACCGTGACCGTCCACCAGCATATACCGGTAGCTAAAATCTTGTGCCATGTGCGCCATCGCCAAATAAATTGAGGAATCACCGTGGGGGTGAAACTTACCCATAACTTCCCCAACTATTCTGGCCGATTTCTTATATGGTTTATCAGGTGTAACGCCTAATTCGCTCATTCCGTAAAGAATACGACGCTGGACTGGTTTCAAACCATCGCGAACATCAGGCAAAGCCCGTGCTACGATAACTGACATCGCATAATCCAAAAATGAACTATTCATCACGTTGGTCAAGTCAACGTTTCTTATTCTGTGATCTTGACTTTGGTTGTCGTTATCCATTTAAACCTCCTAAGCATCCAAGTTTTCAACGTACTTAGCGTTGCTTTCAATGAAACTACGTCTCGGTGCGACTTCGTTACCCATGAGTAATTCAAACACCTCATTGACATTTTTGGCATATTCCGGACTAACCCGATCTAGCCGCCTATTTTCAGGATTCATGGTTGTTTCCCATAATTGTTCTGGGTCCATTTCACCCAATCCCTTATACCGCTGAACCGTTGGCTTTGGACTTGGCTGCAAGCTGCCTAGGTAGTCATGCAATTCCTCATCAGTATCTAAATATCTGATTACCTTGCCTTGACGAACTTGGTATAGAGGCGGACGAGCGATATAGACATATCCTTTGTCGATCATTGGACGCATATAGTTGTAAAAGAGTGTTAACAGCAGCGTTCTAATATGGGCCCCGTCGACATCGGCATCAGTCATAATAATCAGCTTATGGTAACGGGCCTTAGAAACATCGAAATCAGCTCCAAAACCAGTTCCTAATGCCGTAAATAATGACCGAATTTCTTCATTGGCCAAAATACGATCCATCGAAGCTTTTTCAACATTCAGAATTTTACCACGAATCGGTAAAATTGCTTGTGTTAATCTTGAACGACCTTGCTTAGCAGAACCGCCGGCTGAATTACCCTCGACAATGAATAATTCTGAAATACTTGGATCATTACTTGTATTATCTGCCAATTTCCCTGGCAAATTAGCAATTTCTAAGCCTGATTTCTTTCGGGTAACTTCACGAGCACGCTTAGCAGCAGTTCTAGCACGTTCAGCTAACTGTGCTTTTTCAACAATCTTTCGGCCAACTTGCGGATTTTCCATTAAGAAAGCATTGAAAGTTTCAGAAAATGCCCGGTCAACTGCCGTTCTAGCATCGGAATTACCTAATTTGGTCTTAGTCTGACCTTCGAATTGTGGGTTTGGGTGCTTAACAGAAACGATTGCTGTCATACCCTCACGAATATCTTCACCAGACAAATTATCATCATTATCTTTCAGTAATTTAGTCTTATGAGCATAATCGTTAACTACACGCGTTAAGGCTGTCTTGAACCCTGCTTCATGCATTCCGCCTTCATAGGTATGAATGTTATTAGCAAAAGTCATCAAGGTTGTTTTATAACCCTTAGTATATTGCAAAGAAACTTCGACATTAATGTCGCTGAAAGTCCCCTCTACATAAATTGGTTTATCAAATAAAACTTCATTATCACGATTTAGGAACGAAACGTATTCTTGAATACCACCCTCATAGTGATAAACATCCGTCTCGGCGCTATCTTTTCGCTTATCCGTAAACGTCAGCTTTAAGCCTTTATTCAAAAAGGCTAATTCACGTATTCTATTTTTTAAGATTTTATCATCAAATGAAGTAGTTTCAGTGAAGATATCAGGATCTGGGAAGAAGTGAACAATTGTACCATGATCAGTCAACGGCACAGTACCAGTCATTTTCATTTCATGATCAACACGACCGTGATCAAAGTCAATAAAGTACTTTTTGCCATCACGCATTGTTGTAACATCCAGCTTGGTTGATAATGCATTAACTACTGAAGCACCAACACCGTGCAATCCACCAGATACTTTATAGCCGCCACCGCCAAACTTACCACCGGCGTGAAGAACAGTAAAGACAGTTTCAAGCGCTGGACGACCAGTCTTTTTCTCAATGTCAACTGGAATTCCCCGTCCATCATCTTGAACAGTTACGCTACCATCTTCATTGATGGTAACTTCGATCTTAGTTGCAAAGCCTGCCAAGCTCTCATCAATACCATTATCAATTATTTCCCAAACTAGGTGGTGCAAGCCTTGAGAACTTGTGGAGCCAATATACATACCCGGCCGTTTACGAACAGCTTCAAGCCCGCCTAAAACTTGAATTTGGCTGGCATTATATTTATCAGCTTCTTTTTCATATTGCTTGATTTGGTCGAGGTTGTCTTTCTTCTGATCAGCCATTCAATTTCCCCTCTTCTAAATAAATCTTCCCTGATTTAATCCGGTATACCTTAGGCTTTTTAATTATTTCCCAGGAAATACCTTCGAGATCTGTTGTTGTAATAAAAGTTTGTGTCTTACCATGAATGTAGTTGAGCAGAGCACTTTGACGGTCATGATCAAGCTCACTCATTACATCATCGAGTAAAAGTAATGGATATTCGGCAGTTAAATGATGTACTAATTGGATTTCCGCAAGTTTAACACTAAGCGCAATTGTTCGCTGTTGGCCTTGCGAGCCATATAAATGTGCATCCTTGCCATCTAATTCAAATTCAATATCATCACGATGAGGTCCACTAAGAGTTGTTTTTTTCAGTAATTCGACCTTTTGATTTTTTTGGTAATTAGCAAGTAGTTTGCGATATACCTCTTCGACACTATCAGATTCAGTTACTTCCTTGACTGATGGTCGATAATGAAGTGTCAATTTTTCATTGCTGGAACTTATGTGTTCATATGCGTTTTGAGCATAACGATCTAAGTACTTTAAAAATTTAAAACGCCGAACAATCACTTCAGCCGCAACCCCAGCCAATTGATCGGACAAAACATCTAGAAACATCATGTCCCGTGCTTGTCCTTTTGCCAGTAATTTCAGATAGTTATTTTTTTGTTGCAATACCTGTCTGTATTTACCGGTAAAATAAAGATATTCTGAATTAATCTGGCCAAATTCTTGATCCATAAAGCGCCGCCTTTGTGTCGGTGCTCCTTTAATCAAATCTAAATCTTCTGGAGAAAACAAAATTGCATTTAACTGTCCAACATACTTTGACAGTTTGGCTTGTTCGATCCGATTAACCCAGACTTTTTTACCCTTTTTGGTAATTAATACCCTTAAGGATAAATCAATTTGGCTTTTATATACATGACCAGAAATATTTGCATAATCCTGGTCAAAAGCAATTAATTCTTTATCACTACTTGTCCGATGTGATCTCGTTAATGCCAAAAAGTAAATCGCCTCAAGCAGATTAGTCTTGCCCTGCGCATTTTGCCCGATAAAAATATTGACATTGGGATCAAAAACTACGTCTAATTGCTGTAAATTACGATAATTTTGTGCAATAAAGTGCTTGAGATACATTCAGGTTACCGAAATTCATATCTTTCTTGGGCAACTTCAATCTGATCGCCAGGTCTAATCTTTTTCCCACGGCGATTTTCCTTAATCCCATTCAAGATAACGGGATTTTCTTGCAGATACCACTTAGCTTGACCACCAGAAGAAATGATACTTTCTTCTTTTAAAAATTGACTGAGAGTGACATACTCACCCTTTACCTTAAACTCTTTGATAATATCCACCTTCATCACTTTAATTACCTATAGTTAAGTATATGCGTTTCACAGGTAAAATACAACTTTAAGCGCAATATAAAGCCCTATAAACGATTTTTTTATAAATAAACGTATCACAGTGAATGACAGTAAAAATAGAATAAGACGCCTTTTTTGTCTATTTTGAGAAAATTGCCAAAGAAAAAGCCATCATTTCGATGGCCTTTTTCATTATTACCTAAAAGTTTGTTTAAAAAGTTCTAACTGGTGTGATTAATTGCACAAAGTCGATATCATCTTTATCTGGATTTACAGTGAAAGGCCGCAGTGGCTGGGTAAATTCCATTACAACCGAATCAGTTACCGAAGCACGCAAAGCATCACGCAAATAATCAGGGTTAAAGGAAATCTTCAAGTTCTTGCCTTCCAATTTCTTAAAGGCAACATCTTCTTCTACGTTACCAATTTCTGCCGATTCACCCGATAATTTAGCTGTTTGGTTTTCAGTATCTAGGGTTAAATCAACAACATTGTTGCGGCCAGCGTGAGTTAACAGACTTGCACGGTCAAGCGCGCTAGAAAGCTCAGCTAAATCAAATTCAATACTTGTTGTGCTTTCGCTTGGAATCAAGCGTTCAGTATCCGGATAGCTGCCCTCAAGCAAACGTGAATAGAACAGAATATTACCAATTTCAAAGAGTACTTGATTTTCACCCGGACAAACTTTAATTTCCGGATCAGTTTCCCCGATAATACGTGCTAATTCAAGCAGGCTTTTACCAGGAATAATTAAGTCAGTTTTAGCTTGTGGTCCATTTTCTAACGTTAATGCGCGACTCGAAAGCCGATGTGAGTCAGTCGCTACAGCGTGAATCCGCTCAGGACCAAAGTCAAAGTGAACACCTGTTAAAACCAGACGGCTTTCCTGGGTTGCAACTGCAAATTGGGTTTCATTAATGATTTCACGGAAAGTTTTTCCTGAGATGATAAAAGAGGACTCGTCAGGAATTTCCGGTAATCTTGGATAGTTATTGGCATCAAGACCATTGATTGTGAATTCACTATTTTCAGAGATGATTTGTGTTTGGAAACTTTCTTTTACTTCAAGTGAAAATTCCTTACCCGGCAAACGTCTAATAATTTCACTGAAAAACCGGGCTGGTAACACAATTGCACCAGTTGATTCAACAGTTAAATCTTCACTTACCGGAATTCTAATTTCGATTGAAATGTCAGAATCACTACCAGTTAAAAGAAGTTCATCTTCAGTTAAGTTGAGTTTGATTCCGCTTAATATCGGTATCGTAGCGCGAGAAGAAATAGCATGCATTACATTGTTTAGATTATCAACGAACAGATTTCTGTTTACGGTAAATTTCATTTGTTACCTCCTAGATTGGCATTTGTTTTATTTATTAATTATATATTTAATTAAGTAGTATTAGTAGGTCCTGTGATTTCTGTTGAAAAACTTAATTCGCCCTAAAATAACGTAATTATGACGGTTAAGAAAATGTGTACAAGACAAAAAGTTTTCCACACTTAAGCACTTTTTAGCGATCAAGCATCTGTTTCAAATCAAAAACTGCTGTTTTGATATCTGAGTCCGTTTTTATTTCGCGACTAATTTTATCGCAAGCATGCATCACCGTTGTGTGGTCCTTGCCGCCAAATTCTTGACCGATTTTGGGTAAGCTGGAATCAGTTAATTCACGAGACAGGTACATTGCAATTTGGCGCGGTACGACAATCTGCCTTACCCGCTTTTTTCCTTTCAATTCATAAGTTGAAGTTTGGAAATAATTAGCAACGACTTCTTGGATTTTAGAAATTTGTAAGCCTTGATTTTTTTGCACCAGTTTTAGATCTGCTAGGGCTTCGCGAGCTAAATTGACGTTAATGTCTTCATGCTCAATTGTTGCATGTGCCTGGACTTTAACCAAGGCACCCTCAAGCTCCCGAATATTGGTATCAACTTGTGAAGCAATGTAATCGAGTGTGCTGTCATCAATAATGAGATTTTCAGCTTCGGCTTTTTTCCGCAAGATTGCAATTCGCGTTTCCAGATCGGGTGGCGTAATCTCAACTTGCAGCCCCCAGGTAAACCGCGATACCAGTCTTTCGGATAAGTCAGGAATTTCGGTTGGCAGCCGGTCACTCGTCATAACAATCTGTTTTTGATCATTATAGAGCGTTTCAAAAGTATGGAAGAATTCTTCTTGAATACCCTCTTTTTTGGCAAAAAATTGGATATCATCGACTAACAATAAGTCGCAGGTACGATATTTTTCCCGGAATTGATCCTGCGTTTTATTTTTGATGGAATTGATGAAGTCGTTAACGAAGGTTTCACTTTGGATATAAACGACTTTCGCATTCGGTCGTTCTGCCAGCATTTGGTGACCAATCGCTTGCATCAAGTGTGTCTTACCTAGACCCACGCCACCAAAGATAAAAAGCGGATTATAAAAACTACCAGGACTATCGGCAACAGCTAAAGCAGCACCTGCTGCAAGTTTATTTCCTTCACCTTGAACAAAGTTATCGAAAGTATATTTATCATTCAGCTTAAGATTGCGGACAAATGCATTGGTTTCTTGTCTTTGCGTCTTTTCACGTAATGGCTGTGTCTGCGGCTTAGGGGTTACAAGCCGTTCAGTACTGCTATCGCCTTCGATCTGAAAAACAGGAATCACTTCAATATTGGCATATCCGTATGCTGACTGAATGAGCTGCGTAGACAAATTCTTTTCCCAATATCCTTTAGTAACCGGATTTTGGACGGCAATTTTTAGTTCATGAGTTTCCTTATTATAGGAAACGGGTTTAGTATTTTTAAACCAAGCATTGTAGGCAACTTCATTAAAACGTTCACGCATTTCATCGTTAAAATGCTGCCAAAATTTATTGATGTCAAACAAAATAAGTCCCTCCGATAACGTTAAGCAAAACTTATTGTACCATCTAAATAAAATGTTTTCCACAAGTGAATAACATTAATCCAAAATCAACAAGTTGTGGATAGATATTTTAGAAAGATACACAAATTTTGCGATAAATAAATCTTGAAATGAGAAATTTGCATGTAATCCTGTGGATTGTTTTTATTAATTTACCAGTAAAAGAGATGAATAAGGCTGCGAGATATCCACATGCTGTGAATATCTTTTTTAACAGGTTGTGTCTTGTGGATAAACTTGTGTAAACTGCTGTGTTTAATAAATTGTGGATAAAAAATGCCGGTCTTTTGTAAACAAGAGCAATCAAAAATAGGTGTTCAACTTTTTAGCCAAAAATTTTGTTTCTCTTTGTTCTTCCTAAATAAAGGGTAACTAAATACTATAGGTATAAGAGGTGATAATCTTGGACACACACAAATGTATAGACAGTAAAGAAAGAAAATATTACATTTTGGCTCGTCTGATTAATGGTGAGCATCTTAGTTATCAGCATTTAGCAGATGATTATTATGTTTCTCGAAGTAGTATCGCCAATGATATTGCTGTTTTAAAAAAGCGTTTGGCCAAAGACAATGTTGCCCTGAGTTTTAATAATTCTGGATCATACCTTGGAGGAAGTGAACTTGATAAGCAAAAAATAATTAAACGGGTTGTAATTGATTTATTTGAATTAAATAGTTTAGAACTAAAAAATCTAATCAATTTGTTTGTTGATAGTAATTTGATTTTACAGATACTTCAGTTATTCCGTGGAAAATTGCAAGCATGGAAACTTGAACTGCCCGAAAATTGTCTTAATGACATAACAATATCGACCGCTATTTTGGTATTTAGGGGAAAGAAAGGGCATCAAATTAGCTGGGACAAGTCGATGAATATCTTGTTTCAGCAGATTGAACAGTATCCTTTGGTTTATCAGCTGCTTAGAACGATTGAAGAAGCAGAAATTTATCAACTTAATAATACAGAATCTGAGTATCTTTCATATATTGTGATTGGCAATGGTGTAAATTTTTTTATGAAAAATGACCAGGTACCACTTGGCTTTGTAAACGAAGTTAAAAAGCTCATTGTCAATGTCTGTGATGCTTTAGGTATTGATGTAAATAAGGACACTATTTTAGTTAACTCTTTAATTGTACATTTGTATCAAATGAAATTTCGCCTGCAGTCAAAAACAACGGTTATCAATCCATTATTAGGAGAAATAAAAAATAATTATCCTGATTTATATGGTGTAGTTTGGTATGCATTAAGTGAATTTGCTAAAATTAATGATTTACCTATTTCTGATGATGAAGTAGGCTTCGTTACATTGCATTTTCAAGCAGCGGTTGAGCGTAATAAGGCAATAAATCGAATTCTATTCGTATGTCCTAATGGTATTGGCATGAGTTCGCTAATTTGTGCCAAAATTAAAAGAATTTTGCCAGCTGCAGCTTTAACTGAAGTTGTTTCCAAACATAATCTAATGAAAAAAGACTTGACTAATGTTTCATTAATTATCTCTACTGTTCAGTTGACTGAGCAATCTGTACCAGTAGTTTACATTTCACCATTAATGACAGTTTGTGATATGAAAAAGGTTGCTAATACTTATATTGATGTTGTAATGAAGCACAAAGAAACAATTAAGGATGAAACGGAAATAGATAAAAAAGTAATACCCTTACTAAAAGGAAAAATTATTTTTACCGACAGAAAAGGGCCTAAGCAAATTATTGATTTATTGCTAGAAAATGGTAGTTGGCCTAGTGAACAGATTAAAAATAGCTATGAACAAACAATTATAGAGCGCGAAAAATTGCAGTCTACTTATTTAAGTAATGGTTTTGTAATTCCTCATGGCAACCCTGCACTTGTAGAAAAAAGTAGTATTTCGGTGGCAATTCTCGCTAAGCCCATTAACTGGGGAAATAATCGTGTTGATGTTATTGCTTTACTAATGGTTAATCGTAATGACCAGAGAATAGTTGAACCATTTATGAATTTAATTATGCAGGGAATTAACGATAAGAACTGGTTTATTGCAAAAATGATGGAGGCTAAATAACAGTGTCAGAAACTTTATTTAATGAAAAAAATGTTCAAATAATTGATGGTGCGCATGATTGGCGGGATGCATTATGGCAAGCCAGTTTACCCTTGATTAAAGAGGATGCGATTACAACAGACTATGTTTTAAATATGATTGCAAGCGTTGAAAAAAATGGTCCTTATATGGTTTTAACTGATTATTTTGCATTAATGCATGCAAGACCGGGTCAAGGTGTTAATAAATTGGGGATGAGTTTACTTATTTCTCGTAAGGCTATTGACTTAGAAGGTAAACCAGTAAAAATTTTTTTAGTAATGGCAGCAGTAGATAATACTAGTCATTTGCAAAGCTTACAAAAAGTGGTTTCGATTTTGATGGATCCTAAATCTTATCAAATAATTTTAAATGCTAATAAAAAAGCGATTGTTGCAATGTTTGCGAAAGTGAAGGTATAGAAATGAAAATCTTAGCAGTTTGTGGATTTGGAGTTGGTAGTTCAATGGTTTTAAAAATGACACTAGAAAAAGTTGTTATGGAACTAGGACTAAATGCTGATGTGAAAAATACTGATATTGCTTCTGCAAAAGCCGAAGAAGCTGATGTCTATTTTACTAGTGCTGAATTAAAACCTGATATTGAATCTTCAACATCTAAACCAGTGTATGCGATTAAGCGATATATGGATAAAAATGAAGTTTTACAGGCAATGAACGATTTTTTGGCACATAGGGGAGAAAAGTAATTATGGAAATATTAAAATTCATATCAAATGATATTTTACAAGACCCACCTGTTTTGCTTGGCTTAATTGCTATGCTTGGGCTTATTGTTCAGAAAAAACCGATAGCTGAGGTTGTGAAAGGAAGTATGTCAGCAGCATTTGGCATGATCATTCTGACCGAAGGCGTAAACATGCTAACAGGAGTAGTTGCAGCAATTAATACTGCTATTCAGACTAAAATGGGTATTCAAGTAGCTAAAGGAATGACAGATATTACTTTTACTGCAGAATATGGTGGAGCTGTGGGAATGGCAATGTTTTTGGCTTTGGTTATTCATATTTTAATTGCTCGCTTTACACCGATTAAAACAATTTTTTTAACTGGGCATATGCTATGGTGGGTACCTTTTGTCATTGTCGCTGGAGGTGTAGAAGGTGGATTACGTGGCATTAATTTAATTATAATGAGTGCAATTCTTTCAGCCCTATACTTTTCAATTGCACCTTGGATTATGCGGAAATATGTATGGGCCGCAACGGGTGATGACTCATTCTTGATAGGTCATCCGACTACGATTCTTTCGTTAATATCTGGTTTTGTGGCTAAACACGTTGGTAATAAAAAGCACTCAACTGAAGACCTAAAAGTTCCCAAAGGTTTATCTTTTTTCCGTGATATTTCAATAACCGGTGGTATTGTAATGTTCTGTGTTGATATTGTGGTTGGGCTGATTGCCCCAACTTTAGTGCCTAAAGGAGGCAACATATTTACAGTGGCGTTGAATGCAGGTCTTACTTTTGGAGGAGGTTTATTAATACTACTTTATGGGGTTCGTTTACTAGTTAATCAAATCATTCCTGCGTTTCAAGGTATTTCTGAAAAATTAGTTCCTGGTGCAAAACCAGCTTTTGATGTTCCTATTCTGTTTAATTATAAACCAAATGCTGTTATTATTGGCTTTCTTTCGGCGTTCATTACTTCAACAATTTTAGTGTTGATTGCTAATGTGACTAATATATTTGGAATTTTAATTGTTCCATTGATGATAACTAGCTTCTTTGAGTGTGGTGGTGCGGCAGTAATCGGCGAAGGTCAGGGAGGCATTCGTGGAGCAATTATTGGAACTGCTGTAGCTGCAGTTGTAATGGTAGCTTTGGTAGGAATTTCAGCGGTAATGATGGATAGTACTATTAAAAATTGGATTTTAATTTTTGGTGGTAATGATTTGTCGCTTTGGAGCATTATCAGCAAACTGATTGCTAGCTTGCTAGGGGGAATATAATATGTATCGTTATTTTAATAAAATTGAGAATATTATTGATACTGTCGAAAAAGTCGAAAGGGATAATATTGAAAAAGCAATTACACTAATTTTTAACGCTAATATCAGTAAAAACTCAATTTATATATTCGGTGCTAGTCATGCGGGAATTTTGGCTGATGAAATGTACTATCGCGCTGGTGGCATGATTACAATAAATGCTATTTTTGGACGTGAGGTAATGCTCGATAGGAAGCCAATAACTTTTACAAGTAAAATGGAGCGTTTAGAGGGTTATGGTACTGCATTAGCAAGTACTGTTAATTTTAAAAAGGATGATATTCTAATTCTACATTCAGTTTCTGGAAGAAATCCAGTAATTATTGATTTGGGACTTGCAGCTAAAGCAAAAGGAGTAAAAATTATTGGTTTAACCAATCTTGCTTATTCTAGATCTGTTAAAAGTCGTCATTCGTCTGGAAAGCATTTATTTGAAATTGCTGATATTGTAATTGATAACCATGGGGATATTGGGGATGCAGCTTGTCCAATTAAAGGTACAAACCAAAAAGCTGGTCCAACTTCAACCGTCATTGGTGCAGCTATTTTAGATAATATTATTGTTGAAACATGTCAAAGATTAGTAAATCATGGAATTCCAGAGGCACCAATCTTTTATTCAGCCAACCTTGATGACGGAGATAAGAAAAACCAAGAATTAATTGATGAATATAGGGATATGATTCATTATGATTTTTAGAGAAAATGATAAATCACGGGATGTTTCATGTGAAAAATAGTAAAATAGAACTAAATATTTTTAAACAATTTACTGAAAAATAGAGGAGATTTTAGCCAATGAACGATGATTATATCAAAATGGCGTTAAAAGACGATGGTAACCTTAAAGTGATTCTTAAGGTATGCGTTGAAAATGTTGCTCAGGAAAAAGTTGGTGTTGTCAGTGTAGTCTATCTTACTAAGGATCCCAAAAAGGCTGAGCAGAAGTTCACTGAATATAATGCTAATAAAGAAGAAGGGGATTACTACATGGTTTATAGTTGCCCATTAGATACCTTTTTGCCGTCATTAGGTCATTATCCATCAATTGAAATTCATCAAGAAGATTTGAATGGAAAGTAAAAAGATAGCAAGAATTTTTACTAGAGCATAATAAAAGCAACAGTGCTGCTGTATAGTTGCTTTTAAACTCTTATTGCTATTTATTTTGCCCGTTATTTATTTAGATGATCTTTATAAATATAAAACAATCCTACTAATAAAAACAACATTAAAATAATAGTTAAACTTGGAAATATTTGCTTAAATTTAAAATTATTTGCTACTAAAGTTCCCAATAATACTATCACTGAAAATGCCACTAACAGTATTCCACGCTTTTTTCTAATAAATATAAAAAAAGAAGTATCTTTAAATATTTTAGAA
This sequence comes from Lactobacillus sp. B4007, assembly GCF_026535895.1. Lineage (NCBI taxonomy): Bacteria > Bacillati > Bacillota > Bacilli > Lactobacillales > Lactobacillaceae > Lactobacillus > Lactobacillus sp. B4007. The sequence continues at coordinate 594,295 of NZ_JAFNPA010000001.1, read as the reverse complement.
AGACAGAAAACAATAACTATTATGGCGCTATACACTATGGTTTCAAACATAACTTACCTATCCCTTTATTTATATCTTTAATAATTTAAAAATATTAGATTTTTAGTTTGTATTGAGAGTAATCTTTATGGCTGCTATTATAATTGATAATTTAGGAGAAGAAGGCAATAGATGCATATTTGAACTTTTAAATCATATATGAAAGTAATGTTTCAAATAGGTAAAAAAATTATCTATTTGTTTTGATTGACAAACTCAGTAAGATTCTTACTATATTCCGTCATACCAATAAATGAAAAAAAATCGATTCCTTTTTGACAGGCTTCAAGATATTCTTTTTGATTTGTGTAATGAAAATTAATCAAATTTTTGAATATTAAAAAAACACTCTTGCAAAAACATAGTTCGGGTTTGATTTTAATAGAATCTGCAACCTTTACAAAAGTCATAACGGCATCATAGCGCTTGTCTTCTATGCATAAAACCATCAAATTAGTAATAATTGCTAAAATTGAATTTTGAATGTCAATATCAGTACTGTTTTGTAATTGCTTTATAATTTTATGTGTAAGCAAAATATTACTATCAATATCATAAAGCCGCATGGACGAACAATAAATTCTTAAAGAATATTTGTCAAATGAGTGAACACTAAATATCCTGTTTTTTATAATCGAGATAGTTTCTTGATCTAAATTTTTACTATTGTTAGTTGCTAATGCAATAACACCAGTAATTATAAGTAATAGATTATTTTTATTAGGTAAATTTCCCTGTTCGATTACCTGTTTTAAGCGCTCAAGCTCTTTAGTAGAATTTTGATAATAGGCATTGCTCATTAATTTGCGTAATTCCTGTTCAAATTCATATTCAAGCTGTCTCTTGGGTCTCAATTCATTAAAAAACTGTTCGGGCAAGATATTGTTATAGTCAAGTAGATCAAGCAAATCATTAGTAACGATGTGATTCGCTCCTTGTTCTACTTTTGAGTAAAATGATGGGCTAATTATGGTTCCAACCCATTCTTTTTGGGTCTTGTTCGCTCTTGTGCGATACTGTTTTAATAATTCACCAATATCCATTTTTACCTCCGATTAAACTTTAGGAGTTTCTTAGTTTTCTACTATAGCATAGTAAAATATAATGTTAAGAACAATTGAGATCTATGCCAATTTATGGGAATTTACTTTGCTTGTTGTTTATTGAGACTAACATCCTAGTTGGATACTTGAGGTTACAAAAAATTGGAGTAATAGAAGTAGCTAAGTTAGTGAGTTACAAAATAATTTATCCAATTATGAAACAAAAGTCTGCTCTAGAGTAGAATTGCTAAAAATAAAGAATATAAAGCTGATCAAGCATTCTAAAGACATGTGTTAGAATCTTTTGGGGCTAAGAACATATATTTAGGTAGTAAATTCGCATTTTTTTCGTTTTCGCTTGGTTTTTTATTTTAATCATGGTATCCTAGATATTAAATTGTGCAGTTAGCATATTAAAAATGGAGGTGTAGTTTAATGACAACTAAAAGAACTTACCAACCTAAAAAGCGTCACCGTTCACGCGTTCATGGCTTTATGAAGCGTATGAGCACATCAAATGGCCGTAAGGTTTTGGCTAGACGCCGTGCAAAGGGTAGAAAAGTCTTATCTGCTTAAACCACTGAATCCCAGTGGTTTTTTTAATATCAAAGAGTGGAATGAAACGTTTTGAGAAAGTCTTATCGAGTTAAAACTGAAAATGATTTTCAGCGAGTTTTTAAATCTGGTAATTCAGTAGCAAATCGGGCGTTTGTCATCTATAAAATAGCTAAACCCGAGAATACTCATTTTCGGGTTGGAATTTCAGTTGGCAAAAAGGTCGGACATACCGCGGTTGTACGTAATCGCCTCAAACGTTATATTCGAGCAGTTCTTACTGAAAATAAGCCTGCAATTGATACACAGATTGATTTTTTGGTAATTGCTAGACCGTATGTACGAAATTTTAGGATGGCAGAAGTCCGGAAGAATTTGCTTCATGCGCTCTTTTTGGCTAATATTATAGAAGAAATACCTGAAAAAGTTGAGGAAGATTAGAGTGAAAGACATTTTAACTAAAAAGAATGTCAAACGTGTACTTGTGCTATTAGCAGTGATGGCGGTTGCCGTTGTACTAACTGGATGTGCTGCTTCAAATGCTAAGCCAGCTCCTGTTTCACATACTAGTGGTAACTGGTGGGATCGTTGGGTAATTTATTACATGTCAACGTTCCTGTTATGGCTTGCGAAGATAATGAACAACAGTTACGGTTGGGCAATTATTGTCTTTACCGTTATTGTACGGTTAATCTTGTATCCACTTAGTGCATTGCAGATTAAGAGTACAACTAAAATGCAAGGGATTCAGCCTGAAATTGATGCATTGCGCAAAAAATATCCAGGTAATGATACAGAATCGCGAACGCTACTTTCACAAGAAACTAATAAGCTCTATAAAGAAGCTGGCATTAATCCGTACGCAGGTTGTTTGCCACTGATTATTCAGCTGCCTGTTATGTATGCTTTGTATGGTGCGATTTGGCAGACGCCACAATTACAGACTGGCCATTTTTTGTGGATGGACTTAGGTGAGCCGGATCCATACTTTATTATGCCGATTTTGTCGATGATCTTAACGTTCTTATCGACTTACATTAGTCAATTATCAACGCCGAAAGAATCACAAAACTTTTCGACTAAGATTATGACTTACGGAATGTCCGTAATGGTCGGTATAATGGGTATCTACTTCCAATCAGCAATTGTTTTGTACTGGGTAATTTCTAACCTCTTCCAAGTGGTTCAAACCTTTATCTTGCAGAATCCGATTAAATATCGGCATGAACAAGAAGCTAAGGCTGAAGCTGAACGTGAACGTAAGCGGCAACTACGGAAGACTTATAAACGATTAAAACGTAAACATTAATCTAAAGTAATTTTTAGATAAAGTAGTCAAAGTGCTTTATCCATCATGATTATTATTCATGGTGGTATAATGCGCTTTTTTTATTGAAAAGGAGAAATCATGGCACAAACTTTGACTGAATTTGATACGATAGCAGCAATTTCAACGCCGATCGGTGAAGGTGGTATTTCAATTGTCAGATTGTCTGGTGAAGATGCAGTTAAAATCGCCAACCGGGTTTTTAAAGGAAAAGACTTAACTAAAGCTCCTAGTCATACTATTCATTATGGGCACATTGTTGACCCCGAAAATAAGCAAATAATTGACGAAGTAATGGTCTCCGTTATGCTGGCGCCAAAGACTTTTACGCGCGAAGACATTGTGGAAATTAATTGTCACGGCGGAATTGTTGTCACCAATCGCATTTTACAGCTTTTGCTAAGAACCGGTGCGCGCATGGCTGAGCCAGGAGAGTTTACTAAACGGGCATTTGTTAATGGGCGAATTGATTTAACCCAAGCTGAAAGCGTAATGGATATTGTTCGCGCTAAAACCGATCGTGCAAGGCAGGTTGCCGAAAATCAGCTTGAAGGTGGATTATTAGCAAAAATTCAGGCAATGCGCCAAGAGATTTTAGATACTCTTGCAAATGTTGAAGTTAATATTGATTATCCTGAATATGATGCTGATAAAGTGACATCTGAGCAAATGACTAGGGTTTCGCAATCAGTTATTGGTAAAATTGATGGTCTGCTTAAGACTGCTGCCGAGGGAACGGCGTTACGTAACGGTCTAGCGACTGCAATTATTGGTCAACCCAACGTTGGTAAGTCATCGCTGCTCAATTATTTAACTAAAAGCGATACAGCAATTGTAACGGATATCGCGGGTACAACGCGAGACACGCTTGAAGAATACGTTTCGGTTGAAGGGGTACCGCTAAAATTGATTGATACAGCTGGTATTCGGCACACTGAAAATAAAGTAGAAAAAATTGGCGTGGAACGATCAAAAAAGGCTTTGGATCAGGCTGATTTGGTTTTACTCTTGTTTGATTCAAGTAAGGAGCTAGATCCAGAAGATCGCGAATTAATTGCGGCAACGGCAAACAAAAAGAGAATTGTTATCTTAAATAAAACCGATTTGGGTCAAAAAGTATCAGCTGCTGAAATGAAAGAGTTAACTAACAGCGAAGTAATTCCGACTTCTATTTTGCAAAAAAAGAATTTGAACCAGTTAAAAGAAGCAATTAAAGATTTATTCTTTAACGGTATTGAAAATTCAAACGATCAAGTAATGGTAACTAATCAAAGACAAGTAGGACTACTTGAAAAGGCCAAAAAGCAGTTGCAGGATGTCATTGCTGCGTTAGAAACTGAGGTGCCAATTGACATTGCACAAATTGATTTCAATGGTGCTTGGGATACTCTAGGCGAAATTACTGGTGAAAGTAGTCCAGATGAACTTGTTAATCAACTATTTAGTCAATTCTGTTTAGGAAAATAGGTGTAAAAGAATGATTAAAAATTATGACTCAAACGATTATGACGTAATCGTCGTTGGTGCAGGTCATGCAGGTAGTGAAGCTGCCTTAGCTAGCGCCAGAATGGGCCAAAAGACGCTGCTATTAACAATTAGTTTAGATATGGTTGCGTTTATGCCTTGTAACCCTTCGGTTGGTGGTCCAGCGAAAGGGACAGTAGTACGTGAAATTGATGCCCTTGGTGGTCAAATGGGTAAAAACATTGATGCAACTTATATTCAAATGAGAATGCTCAATACGGGTAAAGGTCCCGCTGTTCAAGCTCTCCGTGCGCAAGCTGATAAGTGGCAATATCATGAGCAGATGAAGAGCGTAATCGAAGAAACACCTAATTTGACATTGCGTCAGGCAACCGTTGATGAACTAATAGTTGAAGACGGTGTATGTAAAGGGCTAATTACTAATACGGGTGCCAGGTATCATGCCAAAAGTGTTGTGTTAACTACAGGAACTTCGGCTCGTGGTCGCATTTATATTGGTGAATTAAATTATTCTTCAGGCCCTAACAATACTATTCCGGCAATTAAACTTTCTGAGAATCTGGAAAAACTGGGTTTTAAATTACGTCGTTTTAAAACCGGGACGCCGCCACGCGTCAATAGTAATACGATTGACTACTCTAAAACGGAAGAGGAGCCAGGCGATCAGATACCGCGTCATTTTTCCTTTGAAAGTAAAGATGAGGACTATCTAAAAGAGCAAGTTTCTTGCTGGATGACGTACACTAATAAAAGAACACACAAAATTATTAACGAAAATCTAACCCGCTCACCAATGTTTTCAGGTGAGATTAAAGGTGTGGGTCCGCGTTACTGTCCATCAATTGAGACAAAGGTAGTGCGCTTTGCTGATAAGCCGCGCCACCAAATTTTTCTTGAACCGGAAGGTAAAAATACCAAGGAAGTTTATGTTGGCGATTTTTCAACTTCAATGCCCGAAGAAATTCAATTAAAAATGCTACATACGGTTGCAGGATTAGAAGATGCCGAATTGATGCGTCCGGGTTATGCAATTGAGTATGACGTAATTGATCCTTGGCAGTTAAAGCATACCTTGGAGACTAAAAACATTAAGAACCTGTTTACTGCTGGGCAAATGAACGGTACTTCTGGTTACGAAGAAGCTGCGGGACAAGGCCTAATTGCTGGTATTAATGCAGCTTTACGTGCTTCCAATCGACCTGGCTTTACTTTAGGTCGCGATGAGGCATATATTGGCGTTTTAATTGATGATTTAGTAACTAAGGGAACAGAAGAGCCTTATAGATTGCTGACTTCACGGGCGGAATACCGGCTGATTTTACGTCATGACAATGCTGACTTACGTTTAACGGATTATGGTTATCAACTTGGTCTGATTTCGGAAGAGCGCTACTCGAAGTTTTTGGCTAAAAAAGAGCAAATCAAGCAAGCCGAAAATGCTGTAAAGACAATTACTATTCATCCCGATGAAAAAGTGCAGGCATATCTTGCAAGTATTGGTGAAGATAAGCTTAAAGCTGGTGTAAAAGCAGATGTATTCTTACGTCGGCCGCGAGTTAAAGTTGATGATATTGAAAAACTGACGGGCGAAACAATTTCAACTGAGCGCTACGTTAAGGAGCAGATTGAAATTAATGTTAAGTATGCTGGCTATATTAAGAAGGAACAGCAACAAATTAATCGTTTGCACCGCCAAGAAGCCAAAAAAATACCAGCTGATATTGATTACCAAGCAATTGAAGGCTTAGCAACGGAAGCACGGGAAAAATTTGAGAAGATTAGACCAGAGACGATCGCACAAGCTGAACGAATCTCTGGAGTAAATCCAGCCGATATGGCGATTTTGAGTGTTTATGTTCAAAATGGTCGTTATGCTAAAATCAAAAAGTAACTTTTAGAAAAAATTTAAAATTCTTTTTCTGAAAATAAATAATTCAAAAAAGACACAAAATAAACGTTAATGATCAGATAATCACAAATATAATTATTGCTCTTATCTTAAAGTGTTTATTTATTGATATAAGTTTGTGAAAATAATATTTTTACAAAGCGCTTACATATCTGTCCAACCAATAATTTTACTCACTTGAAATTGTGAAATTATATGTTTTAATACAGTATGTAAGTAAATGTATTTAAGGAGATGCACTTTAAAAATGGCAAAAATTAATGGCGCAAATGCTATGCTCCAAGTTTTATTGGACTGGCATATTGATCATATTTATGGTTTCCCAGGTGGTTCATTCGACTCAACAATGAATGCTATCCACGACTTCAAGGGCAAGTTAAAGTATATCGAAGTACGGCACGAAGAGGCCGGTGCTTTGGCTGCTTCAGCTGAATACAAGTTCACTGGTAAAGCTGGTGTATGTTTTGGTTCTGCTGGTCCTGGTGCTGTTCACTTGATGAACGGTTTATACGATGCTAAGTACGACAAGGTTCCAATGGTAGCAATTATTGCTAACGTTCCAACTAGTCGTCAAGATATCGACTTCTTCCAAGCTTTCGATGAAAAGCCTTGGTTTGATGCTGTAGCTGTTTGGAACCACCAAATCAAGCGTGCAGATCAAATTCCTGCAATGATGGATGAAGCTCTTCGTCAAGCTTATGCTAAGAAGGGCCCAGCTGTATTAATTCTTCCTAAAGACTTTGGTTGGGAAAAGATTAACGACAACTTCAGAGTAACTTACAATTCAATGCAAGCTATTCCTAACTATGCAGCTCCTAAGAAAGAAGAAATCGATGCAGCTGTTAAGATTCTTGAGGAAGCTAAGAATCCAGTTGTTTACTTTGGTTTAGGTATGAAGGGTCACGGCGATGTCTTAGAAAAATTCGCTGAAAAATTCAAGACTCCATTGATGTCATCAGTTATGGCTAAGGGTGTTGTTGAAGACAAGTGCCCAGCATACATGGGTTCAATTGGCCGTGTTGCTCCAAAGCCTAGTGATGATATTCAAATGCACGCAGATGCTGTTATCTGGGTTGGTAACGACTCACCATTCTCAGTATTCTTCTTTGACCCTAAGGCCAAGGTTGTTCAAATTGATGTTGATTCAGAAAAATTGGGTAAGCGTCACGCAGTTGATGTTCCAATTTTGGCAGACGGTGCTAAGACTTTGCAAGCAATCATCGATGCCGGTGAAGTTCGTGAAGAATCTCCACTTTACAAGGCTGCTATTGCAGACCGTAAGAACTGGGAAGACTGGGAGAACAGCTTTGTTGACTCAGACGAAATGCCAGTTCGCCGTGAACCAATCTTTGACATCATTAACAAATACGCTGATGACAATGCACAATATGCTATTGATGTTGGTAACATCAACATTGACTTCCAACGTTTAATCAACTTGCACGATGAACAAACTTGGGCAACTTCAGGTTTGTACGCAACTATGGGCTTTGGTTCACCAGCTGCTATCGCTGCTGCTACAGTTCACCCAGACCGTGAAGTTTGGAACTTAGGTGGTGACGGTGGTTTCGCAATGATGAGTCAAGAATTATTGACTGAAGCTCGTTACAACATGCACATTTTGAACGTTGTCTTCACTAATGATACTTTAGGCTACATTGAAGCTGAACAAGTTGATGAATCACACCAACCATTATCAGGTGTTATTTTGCCAAACAACGAATGGGCACAAGTTGCTGAAGGTATGAACGTTAAGGGTGTAACTGTACGTACTAAGAAGGAATTCGAAGACGCAGTTAAGGAATTCAAGCAAATGGATGGACCAATGTTAATCGACATCAAGTTCACTCATGACATGCCTTACTCAACTGAATTGAACTCACTTGATGATCCTGAATTCGTTAAGAAGTATCAAGCTGAAGATTTGAAGCCATTCAGCTACTTTGCTGATAAATATGGTTTAGTTGAAGATGCTGCTTCAGGTGCTTCAGAAGCTGAAGAAGAAGAACCTGAACCAGAAGAAGAAGAGCCTGACACAACTTCGGGTGCTTCAGCACACTAATAAATATTATTAGAAATGGAAAAGCGAAACTTTTTGAAAGTTTCGCTTTTTTGCTACCGTACAAGTATAATAATAGAGTATGAAATTGTACGATGGAGGATTAAATATGCAACAATTCGGAATCATTGGCTTATCCGTAATGGGCAAGAACCTTGCTTTAAATGTTAGAAATAGTGGCTTCTCCGTTTCAGGCTTTAGTATTGATAAAAAAGAAGTCGATGCTTTTGCCAAATATCAGGATGATAAATTAAAACCAACTTATACTTGGGAAGAATTTGTCAATTCTCTAGAGAAACCACGTAAGATTTTGATTCAAATTATGGCCGGCAAGCCAGTTGATGAAACTTTACATAAGCTATTACCATTACTTGATAAAGGCGATATTTTACTTGATGGTGGAAATTCAAACTTCCATGATACTAATCGGCGTTTTCACGAAATGAAAGAGCATGGCATTCATTTTATTGGCATGGGTGTTTCAGGCGGTGAAGAGGGAGCTTTAAATGGTCCAGCATTGATGCCGGGCGGTGATGAAGAAGCTTACAAGGAAGTTGCCCCTATTTTAGAAGCAATTGCTGCTAAAAATGATGATGGCCAGCCATGTGTCAGCTTCATTGGTCCTGAAGGCAGTGGTCATTACGTTAAAATGGTACATAACGGAATTGAGTATGGTATCATGCAAGAGTTTTCCGAAGTTTACGATATCTTACGTAAAGTAGCAGGAAAATCTAATGATGAAATGTCCGCAATTTTTGCTGACTGGAATCAAGGCATAGTTAAGGCCTATCTTAGTGAGATAACCTCCGAAGTATTGAAGCAAAAAGATGATTTGACCCCAGATCATGTAATTGATCATATTTTAAACGTTGCTTCATATAAGGGTACGGGTAACTGGATGCTAGAAGATGGAGTTCATTTAGGTGTTCCAATTAGTGTAATAGCTGAAGCAGTTATCAGTCGGTTTATGTCAACGGCTACTACGCGTGAAGGTAAAGAAATTAATTGGACTGGTGAAGTTCCGGATGATTTAATCGAAAACCTTGGAAAAGCATTGCAGTTAAGCCAGGCTGTTGCATATGCGCAGGGCTTCCAGCAATTAAAAATGGCTGCTGATGCTTACCATTGGGAATTGCGTTATCCTGCAATTGCTCAATCTTGGGAAGCTGGCTGCATTATTCGCTCATCGATGTTAAAAGATATTGAAAAAGCTTTTGCTGATGGCAAGAAGCTTGACAATATGTTCCAAGATCCTTACTTTAAGGACTTGATGGAGAAGAATACCCCAGCATTGCGTAAAGTGCTTGAGCTTGCAACCAAGGCCGGGATTCCTACACCAACTTTAAGTGCCTCACTTAACTATTTGGAGTCAATTTTTAATCCAAGTCTGCCAGCTAATTTAATTCAAGGTCAACGTGATTACTTTGGCGCACATACTTACTTCAGAAATGATCGAGATGGTGTTTACCATACTGAGTGGTACGAAGAAAAATAATTCTGTTACACGTGTAACAAAACAAAAACCAGTTAAAATTAGTTTTTGACTGGTTTTTTGCTGTGATGAAACTAGTTCAAAGTGGGTGCGAAATGAAAAATAATAGAATTCAGATTAAGCTGCTGCTAGAGGCAATGCTAGTCGGCCTCTGCAGTGGAATAGTTGTTGGCTTTTTCCGGTTTGGAATAGAGCAAATGTCTAGCTTATGGCTAATGTTGTTTCATCTGGCTCATCAAAGTTGGTTATGGTTCATACCAATTGTTATTGGCTTAGCTGCAGTTGGCTTAATTGCGGGCTATTTTGTTAAGCAATATCCCCATGTTGGGGGATCTGGGATTCCTGAAGTAAAATTACAGCTTGCAGGTAAATTGCAACTTAGTTGGTGGCCGATTTTGTGGCGGAAAGTGATTGGCGGCATTCTAGTCATTAGTACGGGCCTATTTTTGGGGCCTGAGGGGCCTTCACTTCAGATCGGGTCAACTATCGGTCAAGGGATGGCAAAAGCCTCTAAAGAGGCTAAAACAAACGAGCGCGTATTGCTATCAACGGGTGCCGCAAGTGGACTGGCAGCCGCATTTGGTGCACCACTTAGTGGAGCCTTATTTGTATTAGAAGAAGTTTTTCATAACTTTTCACCTCGTGTAGGACTTAATGCACTAGCTGGGGCCTTGGTTTCGGATTATGTTGTATCGAATTTCTTTGGTCAAAAACCGGCATTATCTTTAGTTTATCGGCATACCTTTCCGGTTCAATTATACGGACACCTATTGGTATTGGGACTGCTCTTAGGTCTCTTAGGGCATCTGTACAAAGCCGGTTTATTTAAGGGAAAAGAATTTTATGCCAAAATCAAAATTCTGCCTAACTGGTTATACGGTCTTATTCCGCTAGTAATTTTAATTCCAATTGCCTATTTTTGGCCACTGATAACTGGACCAGGCAATCGCTTAATTTTGGCGTTACCAAAGATGATTAAAATTAATAATTGGCAGATGGTAAAACTACTTGTGCTTTATTTTGTCATTAGAATAGTATTTTCGATCATTTCATATGACTCTGGCTTGCCAAGTGGAATCTTTTTACCCGTCTTAACCATGGGTGCTTTAATTGGTGCCTGTTATGGTCTAATGATGGTTCAGCTTCATCTTTTGCCCGCCAAGTTAGTAATTAACTTAATAATTTTTGCGATGGCTGGCTATTTTGCTGCGGTAATTCGGGCACCATTTACAGCGATAATGCTGATTACGGAAATGGTAGGATCGCTTCTGCACTTAATGCCGCTTGCAGTCGTTGCGTTTATTGCTTTACTTACAGATGAACTGTTAGGTGGTAAGCCAATATACGGAATATTAGCCCAAAAAATTGCCGAACAAGGCGCATCTGTTACTATTCAAAAATCGGGTAAGGAGGATCAACTAACTGTTCCTGTCTATGAGGACAGTCAACTTGCTGAAAAAACAATTGCCCAAGTTAAGTGGCCAGAAGATACCTTGGTTAAAGCAATCTATCATGATGGTAATTATATCGTTCCTAATGGCCAATCCGTGATCAAGCCGGGAGACTCATTGATCCTGGCACTAGATTCAAACCAACGGGGCCGAGTTTATAGTCAAATGCGGCAACTCCAAGGAATTAAGTATGATGGCTAAAAAAGCACGCTGTTAATTGCGTTGATTTCAATTTCAAAACGATATCAATCAAAGCAAGTGCAGCATGCTTTTTTTATTTGTTCTTTTTTAAATATTTTGGTGCAGTTTCTGGTGCCCAAATTAAGCAGACAAGAAAGGCGGCGAATAATACGCAGGCGCAAACAAGCATTGCCAAATTGACGCCGCCAACATCGGTCAAAACTGGAAGTAAGAAGGTTCCAGCTGCAGCACCAATGCGGCTAATAGTAATGCACGTGCCCACACCACTAGCCTGGACACTATCGTCAAACAACTCGGTTGGATATGGATAATCTAAAACCAAACCCGATGATAAAATAATTGAGAAAATTGAAAATAGTAGAAGCTTAAATGAAGATGGCGCATTTGGCAGCAGTGCTAGCAGGCCGATTAAAAATGTTGATAGCAAAAAGTTACTAATTAAAAATGCGCGTCGACTGAGATGATCGAAAAGAAAGATTCCCAGAAAAATTCCTAGCAGCATACTGATATTGTATAAATTTCCTGAAACACGTGGGTTGCTTATGTTCATGCCATTTAGCAAAATTGGTAAAAATATACTGATACCAAAGAAAGCGAAAGTCTGACAGGCATAAAAGATTCCGCCAACCATAGTTCTTCGTAGATATTTTTTACTGAATAAAATAGTCCAGGAACTTGAACCATTTTCCTTCGGACGCTTAAAATGCCTGGAAATACCCCATTTGTGTCCTAATATTTTACCAATTACTCGATTAGCAATTTTTATTTTACCTTTACTAGCAAGCCAACCTGGTGATGGTGGTAAGGGAAAAATTGTCCGAAATAGTGCAGTAATAGTAGCGGGAACAGCTCCAGCTGCTAAAATGATCTGCCAAGTACGAGCTCCAAAACCGTTTACGAGGGTTCCAGTAAGATATGAAGCAATAAAGCCAAGAACCCAATAAATCAAGAGATGACTCTGCCTTTTACTGTCTTCTCCTTTAGGTAACCATTCGGTCAGTAGGGCATTACCGGCTGTATAGTCGATTGCCATCATTAAACCAATGCCAATTCGAATAAGAAAGGTCCAGGTAAGATTAGTAGTTGTGAGGTGAAGTAATGATAAAATTGCCAACACATACATGTTGCTCATTAACAGTTCACAGCGCCCAATCTTATCGGACAAACGGCCAATAAAAGCACTACTTGATAAGCCAATTAAACCACCTGCACCAATTAGTCCAGTCCATAAATCACTGATTGCGATATAATTACTGGCATTATTCATTGCCATTCCAGTTATTCCAAGTGAAAAGCCACAGGTAAATTGTCCTAAAGCAATTGCCAACATGACGCGCAAATGTACTTTAGAATGCGGTGCTTTTTTATAATCTTGTTTAATTCTATGTTTTTTATTTAACATAATCATAGTCCGAAAGGCTTAAATCGTGGGCTATTTGTTGCATCTCCTTTGTTTACGCCAAAGCTATTATATAATAACATAACAAAGATTTCGGTTTCTTGCAAAACGTCTTAAAATCCTAGGTCCAATTTTTGTATACCCACAGGTTTGCTAGCAAATTATCAAAATAAAAAAATACCACTTGGCTGGAAGTGGTATTTTTTGCTTATAAAAGATTACATATTTGTCACTAAAAAGAAGATGACAAAGACGATAAATAATGCGTACATCATCGGTGAGACTTTTTTGGCTTGTTTAGAAGCGAGCATTGTAATTGGGTAAGCAATCATTCCTAGTGCCAAACCATCAGAAATGCTGTATGTCAGAGGCATACCAATTACAGTGAGAAATGCCGGAAAGGCAATTTCAAATTTGTCCCAGTTAATTTTCTTTAAATTGCCCGCCATTAACACACCAACAATAATTAAAGCGGGAGCGGTAACTGTAGTTGGAATCACTGCAAGTAAAGGACTAAAAATCATACTGATTAAAAAGAAAATACCTACAAACACTGCGGTTAAACCAGTCCGTCCGCCCATAGCAATCCCAGCACTTGATTCCACTGAGGTTCCAAGGGGAGCAGTACCTAAAACCGCTCCTTCAACCATGGCTAGGGAGTCAGAAACAAAGGCTTTACCAATACGAGGTATTTTACCATTTTTATCGACCATTCCAGCTTGTTCGGTCATACCAATCAGTGTGCCAGCGGTATCAAAGAAAGTTACTAATAAAAAGGTTAGAACTACCATAAATAATTGCGGCGTATTAATATCTTTCAAGTGAAAGACGGCTTGACCAAATGTAGGTGCGATACTTGGCGCTGCTGAAACAATAGCTTTTGGTACCGCCACTTGGCCAATAACAATACCAAAAATAGCCGTAACAACCATCCCGATAAAAATTGAGCCGGGAACATTCATTGCCATTAAAATAACTGTTAATGTTAAACCAAAAAGAGTGATCCAAACGGCAGGAGAGTTAAATTTGCCTAAAGTAACGAGGTTTGAGTCGCTATTGACAATTAATTTACCGTTTTGCAAACCAATAAAGGCGATGAAGAGACCGATACCGGCTGAAATAGCATATTTTAAATCTTGCGGAATAGCATCGACCACTTTTTCACGTAGCTTTAAAATCGTAATTAAAATAAATAGGACTGAAGCTACCAAAACAGCAGCTAGTGCAGTTTGCCAATTGATATGCATGCCACCACAAACATTATATGCAAAAAATGCTGCACTTCCGAGTGTGGGAGCTAGTGCAATAGGATAATTAGCAACTAGGCCCATGATAAAACAACCAATTGCAATGGAAACTGCCGTGACAGTAAAGGCAGCCCCCTTGTCAATGCCAGCTGCATGTAAAATATTAGGGTTAACAAAAAGGATGTAGGAGAGACTGACAAAAGTGGTTAATGCAGCAATTAACTCACGTTTGACAGTGGTATGAGCATCGTTTAAATGAAAGACTTTATCTAGTGTCGTCATTTTTCCTCCAAAAAATTAATTATAAATGAACTATCTAAACTAGTGTAGCACACACAGTCCAGTTTGAATTACTATTTCCCGGGAAATAAAAAAGCAAGCCCTTTCAGACTTGCTTTTTTACTTACCACATTCCGATTACTTTCATCCAGCCTAGGCCAATAATGCCATAGACCAAAATATAAAAGATACCGAAAATAAAACTCATTTTCCACCATTCACTTTGTTTAACATAGCCGGTAGAAGCTAAAACAGAGGAAGCAGCACTAGAGTAATGTGTAGTTGATCCCATAATTGCTGAGAATAATGCTAAGAATTGTGCAGCCATTACTTTTGGAGCACCAGCAGCAATTGCAACAGTTAATAATGGCAAGAACATTGCTGAGTTGTGAGCTGTTGCACTAGCAAATAAATAGTGCGTGTAAAACAGTACTAATGCCAAAATAATTAAAGTTGTTAACCAACTAACGCCCTTCATGCTGCTAGAAATACTAGTCGAAATCCAACCGATAAAGCCGAATTGAGTTAGTTTCTCTGCCATAAATACTAAGATAGACAGCCAAATTAAAATATTCCATGCTCCTGTTTCACTTAGAATATCTTTTGGTGTCAATACGCCAGTTAACAATAAGAGAACAACAGAAATAAAGGCAATTAAAGTTGCGTCAATTCCTAAAGTACTTGAAAGCATCCATAGCGCTAACGTGACTACGAAGATAATAGCCATCATTTTCTCAGGCAAGGTTAACTTACCCATCTCAGCAAGTTTACTAGTAGCCCATTCCTTTGCATTAGGTGTTTCCTTAATCTCAGGAGGATAAATTTTGTAAACAAAATAAGGAACTACGAGTAAACAAATCGCTGCGGGAACGATACTTGCAGTAAGCCAAGGCATCCAGCTTAGTGTTACGCCAGCCTTACCCGCTAAAGCAACTGCAATTAAGTTCGGTGCGCAGGCAGTCATAAACAGGGACGAAGTGATGACGTTTACTTGAAATTCAGTAAAAATCAAATACGCGCCCATTTTTCTTCTTGATGGATCGTTAGGTTTAGAGCCATAAGTTTCTGCTAATGACTCAATTAATGGATAAACCACACCACCGGCTCTGGCACCATTAGAAGGAGTTGCCGGCGAAACGATTAAATCAATTGCTCCGATAGCATAGCCTAAGCCTAATGACTTGTGGCCAAACCACTTTACGAAGTAAAAAGCGATTCTTTGACCCAAACCGGTTTTGACGATTCCCCTTGAAATCATAAATGCCATTACAATTAACCAGGCAGAGGTATTGGAGAAGGCGTTAATAGCCCCTTTTTCAACCAATTTGCCGTTAACTACTTTATCTGCAAGTGGTACTAAGCCAAGGCAGATGGTTAATGTGAAGCCGATTAAGGTAACCCCACTGATTGCAATTGGCAATGTAATACAGCCAACAATTGTTGCAATGAAAATTGCTAGCATATGCCAAGCTTGCACTGTCACACCAGCTGGTCGTATTGGTGTTGTGAACCAGAAAACCAGTCCGAACAAAAGCGGAAAGATAAATTTCCGGTAATCTATTTTTTCTAATGTCTTCATGACGCTTCTTTCAATCTATTGCAAAATATAATAAATTAACATATTTATTTTATCATATTTCAAATTTAGAAGTTTAAGACCGCCAGAAAAATAATGAAGACTACGAATAGTACCCACATCATTGGGGTAATTTCCTTACCTCTTTTAGCTGCAAGCATACAAATTGGATAGGTAATTAAGCCTAAGGCTAGCCCATCTGAAATAGAGTAAGTTAATGGCATACCGATTAAGATTAAGAAAGCAGGGACGGCAATTTCCATCTTGTCCCAGTGAATGTGGGCAGTATTTTGTGCCATTAAAACGCCAACGATAATTAGTGCTGGAGCTGTAACATGCGTATTAAACAGACCTAATAGCGGACTAAAAATCATTGAAATTAAGAAGAAGATAGCGACAAAGACAGCCGTTAAACCTGTTCGACCACCAACGGCAATCCCGGCACTTGATTCTACGAACGCACCGACGGGGGAAGTTCCTAAAACAGAACCGGCCATCATTGCAGTGGAATCAGATGCCAAAGCTTTGCCGACACGTGGCATTTTATTATTTTTCATAAAACCAGCTTGTTGAGCCAAACCAATTAATGTACCAGCAGTATCAAAGAAGGTAACTAACAAGAAGGTTAAGACTACGACCCACATTTGAAGTGAGTTGATGTCTTTAACGTGAAAGACAGCTTGACCAAAAGTTGGCGCAATGCTTGGTGCCACTGAAATAATTTTGGTTGGCAGAGCAATTTGCCCTGTGGCTACACCAAACAAAGCAGCTAATACCATTCCGATGAAAATTGCACCAGGAACATTTAAAATCATCAGGATAACTGTTACTAACAGACCAAAAATAGTAATCCAAACTGCAGAATCATGAAGAGAACCTAGACCAACTAATGTGGATTTATTAGCAACAATAATGCCACCGTCTTGCATGCCCAAAAAAGCAATAAAGAGGCCAATTCCGGAAGAAATTGCAAATTTTAAATCTGCTGGGATAGCATTAATGATTTTTTCTCTTAATTTAAACATCGTAATCAGGATAAAGATGATTGAAGCAACGAAAACAGCTGCAAGTGCTGTTTCCCATGAAACATGCATCCCGATACAAACTGTATAGGCAAAGAAAGCATTGATTCCGAGAGCGGGAGCCTCACCAATTGGATAATTGGCAACTATTCCCATTAAGGCTGTTCCCAATGCACTTGCTAACGCAGTCGCAGTGAAAACTGCTCCTTTGTCCATCCCACTAGCTCCTAGGACACTAGGATTAACAAATAAGATGTATGACATACTGATAAAAGTAGTCAAACCGGCTAGAAATTCCACCTTGACACTAGTCTTGTATTTGTCGAGCTGAAAATAGCTCTTGATAAAATTCATCTAATCTCTCCTACAAAAATAATGTTCGTGTTTTTATTATAAACTAACAACTATTATAGTGTAGCACGCGAGTAGATAATTGCAAATGCGAATTATAGTAAGTGAAAATGACAATATAGGAAAGATTTTCGAACAAATTTAGCTTTGGCATAGATTGACCCAGTAATTCAAATACCGGTAAAATTAGTTAAAGTAACTAAGTCAGCTAAATTATAAAGAGGCAAAAAATATGGCAAAACTGCTATTTTCAGATATTGATGGAACATTAATCAATTCTAAATTAGAGGTAACTGCAAAAACTAAAGAAGCAATCCGGCGACAAATTATTAATGGCAATGTTTTTATACCGGTATCGGCTAGAATGCCCCAAGCAATTATGACAGCAGCGGGACAAATTATGAAAACTTGCCCAATGATTGCTTATAATGGTGCACTCGTATTAGACGAAATGGGACGGCCATTATGTTCAAAATATATGACAGCAAAGCAGGCAGCAGAAATCTGCACTTATGTCGAAGAAAAGCAAAATCAAACTACGTGGAGTGTATATAGTGGCTATGATTGGCATTATTTCCCAGGAAATAATAGTGATTTAATAAAGCAAGAAGAACAAATCGTGAAGGTCAAAGCTAAAACAAGCTCAATTACGCAAATTCAAGAGCTTAAAGGTGTTCATAAAGTGCTGTTACTAGGAAATCCTGAACAGCTGACTGAAGAACAAAAGGAGTTAAGCAGTAAGTATCCAGAGCTTGTAATAGTGAAATCTGCACCTAATTTATTAGAAATAATGGTTAAAGACGTTTCTAAAGGTGAGGGCGTTAAAATACTAGCCGAGGAGTTCAATGTTGATTTAAAAAATTGCTGGGCTTTTGGCGATAATTATAATGATGAACCAATGCTAAAAGTTGTTGGTCACCCAATCATAATGGGGAACGCACCTGCGGACTTAAAACGTCATTTTACTGATGTAACATCTGATAACAATCATGATGGGATAGCAGAAGTGCTTGATCAGTTAGAATAGTTATCACTTGGCTTTTAATAAAGGTGATTGTGCTTTGTTGCCAAACCATTTATGGTTGATTCGGTCTAAAGTACCATTTCGTGCGAGCTCTTCTAGACCTGCATTGACTTTTCGGCATAAAGTTGTATCGCTTTTCCGCATTCCAACTGCAAATTCTTCTTTTGGGAAAGGACTGTCGACTTCAGAAAATAATTCTGGTTTTTTCTCGTGTGAAATATAATAATTTGCGTAGGTGCTATCTATTAATAGACCTTGAATACGACCAGCATTTAGATCAATAAAGGCATTGGTGAAGGAATCGTAGAGAATTGGATCGTGTCCTTTAATTCTGTTAATAAAAACACGGGGATAATTCATGACATCGTTGTAACCAGATGATCCGGATTGCACTCCGAGTGTTTGTTGTTTCATATCAGCTGGCTTAAAGATTTTATTCCGGCGTAGTGCAACTAAAACTTGACTACTATATAAATAGGTTTTGCTAAACCTTACTTTTTTCTTTCTTGCCGGTGTTTTACTAAAACCATTCCAAATTAAATCAATTGTACCGTTGCGCAGCTCAGTTGTATTCATTGACCAGTCAATTGTTTGAAAACTGACCTTTAAGCCGTATAACTTAAAGACAGCATTTGCTAAATCGACGTCATAACCCGTTAACCGACCGTTTTTTTGTTGGAAATCCATTGGCACAAATGTATCGTCAACACCGACAATAACATAGCCTCGTTGCTTAATATGAGACCAATTATCGGTCGTGTTAGCTCGTTTGTTGAAAGAAATGCCACTGCACCCAGATAACATTACTAGTGCTAAAACTAAAACTATGAGGGCTGGAAAGCGTTTAGTCTTCATTTTCATAGCCTTCTCCGTTATCCAAAGCCTTGACTGTAAAAATACGATCAGCAACTTGATTGGCAAAATCCATGTCATGAGTAACAATGATCTGAGTCATACCATGATCTTGTTTTAACTGAAGGATTATTTCGCCGACTTTTGTACGTAAAGCAGGGTCTAGAGCAGATGTTGGTTCGTCATAGCATAAAATCCTTGGAGCCATTGCAAGAGCGCGGGCAATAGCAACCCGTTGTTGCTGACCGCCTGAAAGTTGGTAGGGGTAAAGTGAATCTTTACCAATCAGGTCAAGTTGCTCCAACAATTTTTGTGCTTTTTGCTCTGCTAATTTACGGTCTTCTTTGCGGACTAATATAGGTGCCAAAGTAATGTTGTCTTTAACGGTCAAATTAGGAAATAATTCGTAATTTTGAAAGACGACACCAATAATTTGACTCTTTTGGTTAGGAACGGCTGGATCAAATTCATGCTTATTCCAGAGGAAGTGACCGGAGTCAATTTTTTCAAGACCGCTTAAGCAGCGCAATAAGGTTGTTTTTCCTGCACCGGAATGGCCAACAATTGCTAAAATCTGTCCGTCAGGAATAGTCAAGTTTAATTTGTTTAGGATGACACGGGAACCAAATTTTTTGGTAATATCTCTTAATTCAAGCATGATAGTTCCTTTTCTCTATTTCCATTTAGAGTAATTATGTTCAATCTTTTTCAATACAAATGAAGCAATTCCCGTCATTAATAAGTAAATTATGCCTACTAAGACCAATGGAACAAGGGTTACATCACGTGCAGTTGCCACATTCCCAGCTCGTAACAGTTCGCCTAAGCCGATAACGTACACTAATGAGGTATCTTTTACCAGATTAATTACCTCGTTACCAATTGACGGAATAACAATTTTGCTTACTTGCGGAATAATAATATGTCGCAGAGTCTGCCAGTATGTTAATTGCAATACGTGCGCACTCTCATATTGCCCAGCTGGAACAGATTGAAAACCACCCCGAAAAATTTCGGCAAAATACGCGGTATAGTTTAAAACAAATGCAAAAAGGGCAGCATTATATCTCTGAAAAATGATTCCAATAATTGGCAAACCGTAAAAAATAAAAATTAATTGTAATAACAGCGGCGTTCCCCGCATAATCCATATATAAAATTTCAAAACTAGGCGTAATGGTTTAAAGTGTGAGACTAAGCCTAAGCTGACAATGATGCCAAGAGGAATAGAGATAACGAGTGTCCATATAAAGAGGATTAGCGTCATTTTTGCGCCAGAAAATAGAGAAGGCATGATTGAGATAATATAGTTCATTGTGTTCTCCTTTGTAGCAGCCGTACAATTCAGCTGAGTTAGTTGAATTCTAGGTGAAATTAAAATTACCTGAAAAAGTTACATAGAACAAGCATACCACAGTTTTTTTCTGATAAAGCATATGACTGTAGACTTTTTAAATGATATCGCTTAATTAAGCACTATCATTGCAAAATGGCAAAAAAAATCGCTTCTCTAACTTTTAAGTAGAAAAGCGATTAGATCTTTAGGCATCAATTTCAATTTTCGTTGACTTATCCCATGATTCAGGCAACTTGCCCATTTCCTTTAATTTAGCAACAATTTGCTCTAAAACAACTTCGCGAGCGTGCTCATCCGTCATAAAGTCAAGTTCATCGCCATTTATTTCCATTTTTGGCGAGTAGTCATAGTTTTCGTACCATGGCTTGTAATAACGTAAGAGCCGTTTGTAATAATCTTCAAGCGTTGCGTCATAACTGAGCTGTTCGTACGGTCGACCACGCTTTTGAATTCGTTTGAGCATTGTGTCATAAGAAACATTAATGTGAACAAGCAAGTCAGGATTTTTCTTTGGCATATGCTTTAGCTCATTCATCATATTATTCAAAAGCTCATAATAGGTGTCAACTTCTTCAGTAGTTGCGCGGCCAATGTCTGCATTCATTTGGAAAAAGAGTGCATCTTCATAGATGGAACGATCAAGCACATTGTTATCATCGGTTAGCGCATCTTTGATACTACGAAAGCGTGTATTTAGGAAAAAGACTTGCAGTAAAAATGCATATTTCTTAGGGTCAGCATAAAAAAGTGGCAAGACAGGATTGTCGTCAACACTTTCATAGAAAGGCTTAGTTCCTAAATATTTAGCTAAAATACTGGTTAGACTGGATTTACCGGCTCCAATTGGGCCACTTAAAACAATAACTGTCATCACGTTCCTTCTTTATTTCAAATTGCCGATTTCACGCAATTTATTATCAATCTGGTTCAAAACTTCTTTTTTAGCGTCTTCGTTACCGATGAAATCATACCGATCACCGTCAATTGCTATTTTGGCAGATGCATCATAGTTTTCATACCATGGTTCATAGTAGCGAATCAAACGTGCGTAGTAATCTTTCAGACTAGGATCAGTACTGATTTGCTCATAAGAACGGCCACGTTTTTCAATGCGTTTTAACATTGTGTCTAAAGATACGCGAATGTAAATTAATAAGTCAGGCTTTTTGCTTGGATTTCCAGGAGTATCCTCCATCATATTTTCAAGCAGACTGTCATAAATTTTAAATTCAGTAGGGTCGGCAACCTTACTTTCAGCGTTCATCTGGAAAAAGAGTGCATCTTCATAAATTGAACGATCGGAAACGCTATTTTTTTCTCTGACTGCCTGATTAATTTGAGCTAACCGATGGTTGAGCAAGTAGATATTAAGTAAAAAAGTGTACCGCTTCATGTCCTTGTAATATAAAGGAAGAACTGGATTATTATCAACTCCCTCATAAAAGGCCTGAGTACCTAAATGTTCGGCTAAAATACTGGTTAAACTGGATTTACCGGCTCCAATTGGCCCGCTTAAAACAATAACTTGAATCACGTTCTTTCTTAAATACAATATATAGATTCTTATCTAGTTTAATACGAGATATAGTGGCATACAAGTAAAAAGTTAATTGAAATTGCCACTAAAAAGTCAAGTGATTTTGTATAAAATAGTTAAAAAATTTACTGAGTACAACCAAATATTTTTCAATATTTAGATCAATAGTTATTGTTTCACGTGAAACCAAGTAACTGAGCAGTGCTAAAAAAACAGTCGTCAATTTTTGGTATATTATTTTGTTTTTAAACAGTAATAAGCTGGCAATATTTTTATGCAATAACTGGTATAAAATTTAAGAGGTTATCTTAGTTGTTAATGGCGGTAGATTTAGTTATTGCTACATAAAAAATCCAGCTAAATTAGACGGCTTTTGTGCTATTTTGCTTTGATAAAAAGTACTTCGTTTCACGTGAAACCAAAAAAGTGACGTAGCATTTAAGTGTACTACTTCACTTTTTAAAACTTATCCTGCTAAAGGGTGATTATTTAACGCGGTCTTCTTTTTTATCTTCGACTTTGTCTTCAACCTTATCTTTTTGTTCGCCAATCTTATCCTTGGCATCTTGTGTTGCACCGGTAATCCGATCTTGCAGACTGACTGAATCTTTTTCGTGTTCTTCTTTAGTCTTAATATCAACAACGGTGACATTAACTTCAACCGTGTCTAAGCCCGTCATTTCCTTAACCTTGTCGTAAATCTTTTGTCTGATTTCATCATAAAGTTTAGGAATTTCAACACCGTATTCAGCAATAATTTCGATATCAACTGCTACTTGCTTTTTACCAACTTCAACATTAACACCATTGGTAACATCATCGTTGTTAACAATCTTGTCAGCTAAGTTTGAGAAAAAGCCGCCGTTAACATCCAATAAGCCTTTAACATCGGAGAGGGCAATACCAATAATCTTTTGAATGACTTTTTCGTCATACTTTAAGTCGCCCTTAATTTCTTGCTTTGAGCTGCTTGAGTTGTTTGCACTACTTTGATTATTATTTTGTACCATATTAAGTTCCTTTCAATTATTGTTTACTTACAAGACTTTTCAGCAGGGGCCAATAGTGTCCGACTAAAAAACCAACTACTAACATTACGACTACAAAAATAGTTTTAAAAAATCCTAGTCCCAAAAAACAAAATGCTAGTAACAAGCCGATTACAGCACCGCATATTTCTGGGAGGTGTTTTTGTAAAATTTCGTTCATTTCAGCCTCCTTTATTGAACGCGCGTCTCTGGTTTATCGGGGTTTTGATAATTAACAAATTTGATTTTGATCTTTGGCTTCTGTTCAATTCCCAATAACCGGTTAAGGTTGTTCTTTAACTCTTCTAAGTAATTTTCGAGAAGGGCACTAACATTTTCACCGCGCCCAAGATTACCACTAATTTTGATGTTGATCTTATGATTAGTGAGTTTTGAATCAACCTTGACTTTATTAATAAAAGGCAAATCTGCCAATGAATTCATGACGTAGCCATTAATTGCTTTGCTAGTAACTTTGACTTGTCCGTCATGCTTGTGAATCAAAATAAAGTACCTTTGAACAGGCCAAAATAGGACAACTAATAAACTAATAATTAAAACTAAAAGGACAACAGCGCTGACAACGATTAAATACCATTCTAGTACTGGATTTAGTGTCCCCATACTGGGTAGTTTAATCTTTAAATACTTTTGCCAAAAACCACTAGTTTCCCATAGAAAGTAAATTGGCAAGGGTAATAATAAAATCATTAACACTACCAGTAACCACTTTTTACTTCGCTTCAACTTATCACCATCCTCTCATGATTCAACTTAATCATAATACGGATTATTTTGTTAGCCTAGCGATATGCACCAATTTATATCTGCTTAGGATTTACTGTTTTAGGACACAAAAAAAGATGCATGAATGCATCTTTTTTCTATCTTTGTTATTTTATTATTTAATTCTTTGCACTAGCACTAAGCTTACTTGCAGCAGCATTATCAACAATAAGTGTTACATTATCATGTTTTTGCAAAATTGAAGCAGGTACATCTTCGGTTACAGGGCCTTCAACCATCTTCTTAACAGCATCCGCTTTGTTTTCACCAAAGGCCATAATGACAATCTCTTTTGCTGCCATGATATTTGCAATACCCATACAAATTGCAGATTTTGGCACATCTTCAATCTTACTGAAGAAACGTGAATTGGCTTGAATGGTATTTTCAGTCAATTTAACTTCATGAGTTACCGAATCAAAAGGTGTTCCTGGTTCGTTAAAAGCAATATGACCGTTTTGACCTAAACCTAGAAGCTGAATGTCGATTGGATTTTCAGCGATAATTTGGTTGTAATCATCAGATGCACCTTGTGGATCATTAATTGCTTTTATTCCATCAGGAATGTATGACTTTTTAAAAGGCTTCTTTGCAAACAAGTTTTTTTGCATGAAGTAATGATAGCTTTGATCATTGTCAGAAGTTAAGCCAACATATTCGTCAAGGTTAATACTGATCAAATCAGAGTTATCAAGATCACTTTCAGTCCATTCTTGATATAGACCTACTGGGGTAGAGCCAGTTGCTAAGCCGATTACCTTAGCACCATTGTTAATGCTTTTTTCAAAAAGCTTGAAACCTTCAGTGCTGCCATTTTCTTTACTATCTGTAACGATGATTTTCATAATTATGCCTCCAAAATATCTTAATGCTAATTATAAATTGGCATATACCAATCTGTCAACTAGCTAAAAAAAGAAACATAACTTTTATTCAAAAATTTTTGGCAAACAAAAAACAATTATTATGGAAGCATGTTTCACATGTAACATAATAATTGTTTTTAACGATTTTATTCACTTCTTAAAGCAATCGCTGCGTCTTTCTTAGCTGCCATTCGTGCAGGTAAGTGTCCACCTAGTACGGTTAAAATAGTAGAAATAACTATTAAGATTAGCGCGTGAACTGGATTAAGTTGTGCGACATTTGCAAGATCGGTCATAGAATATAAGACGCTATTAATCGGGAAAATAAGCAATTGGGCAATGACGATACCTAATACACCTGAAAAAATTCCTAAGATAAATGTTTCGGCATCAAACACACGGGTAATGTCTTTCTTTCTTGCTCCAAGAGCCTTTAAAATACCGATTTCTTTGGTTCGTTCTAGTACTGATGTGTAAGTTAAAATACCAATCATAATCATCGAAGTTACAAGCGAAATTGCTGCAAAGGCGACTAGTACAGTTGTAATTCCGCTGAGTAAACCACCAGTCATGGAAGTAACTGCGCTCGACATATCAGTGTACAGAATCTGATCTTTCTTCTTTTTACCCTTATTCCACTTATCAAGGTAATCTAAAACCTTGTCTTTGGAATCAAAATCATTAGGGTAGATCATAATCCCTGCAGGAAGAGCAGAGCCCCCGATGGATTGCATCATTTGCTTCTTAACAGTGGCATTCATATTTTGCCCAGTCATGACGTTGCGAGAAGTCTTTTTCTGAGCTTTGACGATAGCAGAGTTTTGATTCTCATCAATAATTTTAACAGCTAATTTATCGCTGTAGACAATACCTTCAGAAAGTAGGGCCATTGAATCTTCATTCTTTGGTCGAATCACGCTGACAAGATGTAATTTGATTTTGCTATTATCATACATTGTCTTATCAGGCTTTTTAGGAACAAACATGCCAGTTGGCAATTCCTGATAATAATTATTGTTAGAAACTACCTTGAATTCCTTGCCGATTAGCTTGTGATAGTCTAGTTTTTCACCGGACTTAATTTTAATGCCAAGATTCTTCAAGACATTAAGATTAAGCGAATTTTTATTATCCACTACCATAACTAAATCGGTTGCCTTGCTAGGCCATGTACCCGAGAGAAGTTGGTAGTTATCTTTAAGGAAGTTTCCTTTGCTTTGGTCAAGCGAAGTTGGGAAAACTGATGATCCCATAAAGGATACACTAGCAGCTTGGGATTGCATCTGTTCGTATGCTTGTGAAGCAGCTGTTCCAGCTGGAAGGGGTGAAAACTGAACGGGTTTGATCTGCCCATTATTATTACCAATCAGATTAAGGCTGACACCAACTTGATAAGAAATATTATTGGCATATTTGGGGTTGATTTTTTTCACATAATTAATGTATTCGCGCGTAATTTTGTTTTCATGGGAAGATTTTTGTAGTCTGTCCTGTTTAGCGGTGATATAACCCCGATTTTTAACATTTTTGTTAGCAGTGTCACGATCTCTAATACTATTAAGATCAGTTGCAGTCTTCGTAATTGTTACCGGATACTTGGCCAAAGCCTTGCTCATTGTGGTATCAATTTGTTTTTGAAAACCATTGGACAGCGCCAAGACGATAGCAATTGAGATGATTCCAATACTAGAGGCAAACGCAGTTA
Source organism: Lactobacillus sp. B4007 (assembly GCF_026535895.1). NCBI lineage: Bacteria > Bacillati > Bacillota > Bacilli > Lactobacillales > Lactobacillaceae > Lactobacillus > Lactobacillus sp. B4007. Next base: position 567,705 of record NZ_JAFNPA010000001.1, on the reverse strand, counting down.
AAGTAGTTCGCCCTTTTTTAGTCATGATGTTGGTAAAGCTTAGTTTGATAGCATTCCAATAAGACATTTTTGTCCGTTTTAAATTAAACGTGTCTTTCTCATTGTCAGGTGTAAATGGATTGGAGTCATTTAGAATTTTGCCATCTTGAAAATTAACGATTCGCGAAGCATACTCTTTAGCTAGGTCAGAATTGTGAGTAACCATGACAACAAGTCGGTCTTTCGACAATTTCTTGATTAGCTTCATGATTTGCACCGAGGTTTCAGTATCTAAAGCACCGGTGGGCTCGTCACACAAAAGAATATCAGGATCGTTGGCAAGTGCACGTGCAATTGCGACCCGTTGCATTTGACCACCAGATAACTGGTTAGGATTTTTTGAGATGTGATCTTTTAATCCAACTTCTGTTAAGGCGTCAATCGCACGTTTGCGTCTTTCAGATGCAGGAACGCCAGATAGGTTCATTCCCAACTCAACGTTTGCGATAATTGATAAGTGTGAAATTAAATTATAATTCTGAAAAACAAAGCCGACGGAATTGTTACGATATGCGTCCCAATCGGTTTCCTTAAAATTTTTAGTTGATTTGCCGTTAATAATCAAGTCGCCACTGTCATAGCGGTCAAGGCCACCAATAACGTTTAGCATCGTCGTTTTACCCGATCCACTAGGGCCAAGTATTGCCACAAATTCCTGGTTTCGAAATGAAATGGACACATCATCCAAGGCATGCGTCACAGAGTCGCCAACATGATAAGACTTGCGTAAGTTCTTTAATTGAAGCATTTGCTGTTTTCCTTTTCCTTTTGATTATTTGATTAAATAATTATAAAGAGCAGTTTAACATTTATAAGTAAGTAAATCTAAAGTTAGTTACTAATGTTTAGAATATATTAACTTTGTTGCAATAAAATAGCTAATTAAAAATTGTTTTTATAAAACAAAAAGCATATTTCTTAGAAATATGCTTTGGACTTAAAGTTGAATTCGAGATTAATGTGCGAGCCCGGTTAATTGCAAAAGGGCATAAATAATAAAGAAAACAATAATTAACAAAGTAATAATAAGATGACGCTTTTTGTTAAGCACAAGGATAGCTGCGAATTCTCTTACTATGGCGTTGGGAAGAAAGTAAAATCTGGTATAGGCTCCCACACCATTGGCATTAAGCCCAGCTTTTTTAGCGAATAATGCTGCCCGAAAGATGTGATAGTTATTACTGAAAAATTTAGCACGATAATTTTTACTACCGAAGTCATTAAAAGCAGCTGCTGCGGAATACTTCATATTTTGAAAAGTGTTTTTAGATTGGGTCTCTAAAATAATGTAATCGGATTTGATTCCACGGCCAACAGCATATTGGGACATTGCTTCGGCTTCAGAAATTTGTTCGTCGCCACCTTTGCCCCCTGACATAATTAATTTAGGCATTTTGCGCCCTTTAGCAACTTGCTTTTGCGCATACTGGATAGCACGATTGATACGACTTGCTAATAAAGGAGTAACAGTATTACCCTTGGCTAAACCAGCACCGAGAACAATTAGGTAATCCTGATTATATTGTCGCGGAACAATTTGGTAAAGCGTTAAATTAACCAAAAAATTATAAGCCACAAACAATAGATAATCAATGATAGCTATTGGTGTGTATAGCAGTGTTTTTGCCCAGGAAGGAAAGTTATTAAACGGACCAACTAAAGCTACAATCCAGGAGACCAGAATGGCAATACCGATAAATAGGGTTAAGAGATTTGACAGAGTGTGCGTCTCTCGTTTCCAAACAAAATAGGCATTCCATAGAAAGAATAGCCAAGAAAAAGTGACAATAAGGGTAATTGCACCAATGAAAAGAACTAGTAGTATTTCATAGGACAGAATTAGCGGCCTTAAACTAGTAGATAAAATTGCTACGGTTAGCCAGATGCCAAACATTAACAGAAAAACTGTAAAAAGAATCCCGTTTAGCAATCTACGTGGTTCCTTTAGCCAAGAAATTAAGAAAACAAGAAAAGACGCCAACATTATTAGTGACAAATAAATAAATGGCCTATTTTGGCTGAAAAATTGAAAAAGATTGTTCATAATTTCCTCCGTCAGTAAAAAGACTAATTCTATTATAGTAGAAAGAAGAGAAAAGTAATAGCAAATAAAGCCTGCACAGATTAAATGGAATTAGCGTTATAAAAGTGGTTATCTTTGATAAAGCTAATTATTTCCTAGGGAATAATTAGCGCCGACGGGTAATTACCACTTGAAACTTGCACGTGGAGATAATAACGTCCATAATAAATAAATCATCTAACTTATTGGCTGTTACTTTAAAGGAAAAGTCAAAATGAAAAAAACCATTTATTTCCTAGGAAATATAATTGTCATCATTTTAGCCTTTGTCATGTACGGAGTGGTTGAACAATTTTATTTTTTTCCGAATAAAATAATTAAAAATTATCATCTGAATACTGGTATTTATTTAGCATTAACACTCATAGTAACCTTAGTAATCCTTTTTATTTTATTGCAATATTACCGTGGGCAGCTGAATAGAAAAAATGACTGGCAGTTTAACGAAAAACCGCATTGGTCAACTAATAGATTATTGCTCGCTGTAGTAGCTGCATTTGTAATGCTTCTATCAGAAATCGCATTGATACTAATCCTTCATATTGGGGTTAATACTACTTCAACTAATCAGGCTGATCTTAATGCCATTTCAAAACACGCCGGTAGCTTTTTTATCCCGATGATTACGGTTATTGCACCAGTTTTTGAAGAAACTATCTTTCGTGGGCTATTTTTTAATATGTTTTTCTCTGATAATACTAATTTCAATAAATGGGTCGGGATATTGGCCAGCGGTTTTGTTTTTGGCTTTGCACATGATCCTGGCTTAACTAAATTTATTTTGATCTATTGGCTTTTGGGGTGCATTTTGGCCTGGGTTTATATTCAAACAAAGGATTTGCGGTATTCGGTTATTACTCATGTGCTGTTTAACTCGCTAGGCTTTATATAAGTTGCTTTTGATTAGGGTAGATGACTAAAGAATAGCAAGATGGTTTCATGTGTAACAACACCACTTTGTAATAGAAAAAAAGAACCTTGAACACCAAATGGTTTACAAGGTTCTTTTTGTAGGTAAATTATTTTTGTGGTTCTGCGATACCTGTTTGGGCTGGATTTTTCGGGGTAGTTTTGGCTAAAAGAGCCAAGCTGATGGAAATCATATCAACAACTTCTTGTAAAATTGCCCCCCAGAAAGCTGGAATAACTCCGGTAAAGGCGATTAATTCGATGATAACCACGATTGTAATAGCAGTTAAAACATCAACATTTGCCACCTTCATTGTATGCTTAGAAATTGCTACAGCATCATTAATTTTAGATAAATCATTAACCATGATGATTGCATCAGCACTTTCACTAGCGGCAGAAGCCCCCTTAGCACCCATGGCGATACCAACATCAGCAGCAGTCAAACTTGGCGCATCATTGATGCCGTCACCAGTCATGACAACTGGACGCTTTTCTTTTGGCACTTGTTTAATTGCTTCAATTTTTTGTGCGGGTAATAAATTATAACGAATATCGTTCACGCCAACTGTTTTACCAATTTTTTCAGCTACATCCTGGTGGTCACCCGTTAACATCATGATGTGAGCCCCACTTTGCCGCTTTAACCGAGCAATAGTTTGCTGGCTTTCTGGTCGTACCTGATCTTTAAAAGTAATGTAACCAGCGTACTGGTTATCAACTGAAATATAAATTGCCGTTGAGTTAACTGATGAAGCTGCTTTTTCTTCAGTCACAAAGCTCATTTTGCCCACTTTAACTAAGTGATTTTCAACGATCCCACTGATTCCCTGGCTAGTTGTTTCCTTAATATCGGTAGCAGGTTTCAATAATTTTTTATCAGTCACATCAACTAGAGAGTTGGCAATAATATGGCTGGATTGTTGTTCAACACTTGTAGCATAGCTTAATAGTAGTTCTTGGCTAAAAGAAGTTCCTTTGGCAGGCACAATCTCATCGATTACCAATTGGTTTTCAGTCAAAGTACCAGTTTTATCAAAAGCAAAGGTCTTGGCCGTAGCCAATTTTTCAAGTGTTGGACCGGATTTAACAATAATATGATGTTTTGACATTGAACTCATGCCCGAAACAAGAGCCACCGGTGCAGCAATTAAAAGCGGGCAAGGGGAAGCGACTACCATAACTTCAGCGAAATTAATTGGATTACCTGAATGAATCCAGGCAGCAATTCCGATTACTAGGGAAATGATAGTAAAGGGAACAGCGTAGCGATCAGCCATTTTAACAAATTTTGCCGGTTTGGCTTGTGATGATTCAACTAATGAAACAATAGTTTGGTACTCAGAATCGCTCGCCTTCTTTGTGACAACCATTTCCACCGCTACGCTACCGTTAATCGAGCCAGACATTAATTCATCACCAATATTTTTGTGCACTGGCACTGATTCGCCAGTTAATGAGGACTGGTCGAAACTTGATTCTCCACTGACCACTTTTCCGTCTACCGGAACCTGTTCGCCCGGTTTAATCAAAACGTGATCGTTAATGTTTAAATCTTCTACTTTAACTGACACTAATTCGCTGTTAACTATTTTATTAGCGATTGTGGGTGAATTGCTGAGAAGAGATCTTAATTCTTTGTCGGCTTGGCCGGTGGCATAATCTTCCAATGTTTGTCCACCCGTCATCATGACTAGAATCATCCATTCTGCCCAGATATCTCCAATTAAAATAGTTGAAATAACTGCGATAACTGCCAAGATGTCAACGCCGTAACGGCCAGATTTAAAATCACTGACAATTTCACCTAATAATGAAATTGTCATCATGATGCCCACAACATCAATTAATATTGCTTGAATCGGGAACTGCAAGTTACCGATTTGAAACAAGCTTTTGGTGTGAAAGCCAAATTGGCAAATAAGGCCAATTGCACCAATTACCAGTACAAGAATAAACTTCCATTGCCGTCTTAAACTCATTGTCTGTTTCCTCCAGTGACTAAAATAAAATTATTTGCTTCCAATTTTAACACTAAATTACTTATTTTAATTAGAATAAGTCTAAATTAGATCAAAAATTTTAGTCAAGCTAAAAAATGCAAAAAAAGAAAGTTAAATCTAACATACTCTGCTCTGGTGAAAGCTACCGTCCAAATAAATTTGAATGGAAACAGAGCTAACAGTATTAAATGACTTAACTTTCGTTTTCTTCAATAATCTTTTAAATTAATAATATTGCCTGTGTGACCTTTGGGTTCGCTTACATCCGCATCAATATTAATTTGCGTCTTTTCCGATACCGGTGTTTTAGTATCACTATCTTTTTTAGCGGTATGATCAACTTGAAATGTCTTAGCACGGCTTATTGAATCAATGACATCTGACGAAGACAAAGTAATAAAGTTGTCGTTGTCGCCGTGATCAGATGATTCCGCAAAATAATGATTAATTTTTTTAATTCCTTCATCTGAAAAATGTTCTTCACGAGCTAAATCTAGTAGCAACTTTTGCAACCGACTCGCCGAAACTAATTCATGTTGTATAATTTCAAAAATCCATGAAAAGTTTGTATCCATCGACCTGAAATGCTTAACGACTTTATCTTTATAAAAAGCATCAGTAATTACTCTAGCTTCATTTAAATCATCTGAATCATGGGCAATCTTTTTTAATTGAGCAACTAAATCTTGCCGCTGCTTTAAAGTTAATTCCTGTCCCCCAGGATATGTCCAATCCTTAATAATCGCTTGGACTAAAAATTCTAATTGCTCAGAAATTGTTTTATTTGTCATCTTAGTATCTTCCATTCTGACTAATAAAAAGGAAAAAATCCTGCTTTCTTTTTTGTTCCAATCAAATTTATTTAATTATTAAACGCTAAGCGCCAACTTTTTGCTGCAACTAATTATGTTTTAGTATATATTTAAAAATGCATATCAAGAGATATGACGATAAACAGTATACTAATATGCATAAAATATAGACAAGCGGTAGTAATACTATATCCCCATTAAGGTCATTATAGTACATATTTCAGCTAATCGTTAAAAAATGCTCTTAAAAAAAGTGGTAAAAAAGTAATAACGGATGTTATTTTTTATTTATTGTTATTTTTTTTGGCAGAACTTCGTACTTTTGCTCAAAATTATGAGCCACGTAGTTAAATGCTTTGATCCACTCACGTCTTGTTAGTAACCCTTGGAAGACACCATAATCATCGATTACTGGTAAAAACGCGTTATCAACTAGTAAATGCAGCTGAGTTTCCAAAGTCGTCTGCGCAAAGTTGATTTTATCAAACTCGGTTTGCATAACGTCGCGCACTTTTAGTTGATTTAATGGCTCAAGTGTAATGCTATCAGTTGTCATCATTTTATCAGTAATCATGGCTAGACTAAGTAGACCAACGACACGACTTTTGCGGTCAAGTACAGGAATTTTCGAATATTTGACTTTCGTCAAAATTAAAAAGGCATGGTAAAGGGGATTATCATCTTCAACAAATGCTATTCTTGTAGCCGGAATGATAAATGAACCAGATTTTTCTTCTAATAAGTGTTGAATGGAGGGGGAAAACATCTAATAGACCTTTCATTTGTAAGTGTATACATCAATATGCTTATCCTATAACAAAGGAAAAAGGCTCGCAACATTTGCGAGCCTTGTTAGTTTTCATCTACTTTGAAGGAGTAAGAATGAATGAAATAAAAAGTGGGAGTATGTAGCAAGCTTTTTCGCTTACTACAGTTAGTAATAATAAACGTTAATTCTGAAGTAAAGTTAGAAAATCCCTTATAAAAGTGTAAAGAATTCCTTTAGAAGTTTTAAAGGCATAGAAAAACCCACGTAATACACGTGAGTCGAAAGGGATAGATATGAAAATGACCCTTAAAGTCATTTCGGTTTTTTCATTATTTATACTTGGAGGAGTATGAATGAAAAACAAAAAGTTGAGTGTGACATGATATAAGACTGTCTCATATCATGTCACAACCTTAGTATACAAAGTAAATGTGAAAAAAGTATGACGAAAGCTAAAATAAAGTAAATTTTTGAATAATGAAAAAATTGTCTGTTAAAGACTACATTGATATAATTAGAGATATTGTTTTTATATCAAGGTTTTTTGAATGTAAGGAGAAAAATGGAACAAGAAAAATTTCGGAAAAAAATAACTTTTTGGCTTCGTTTTTCTGGGTGGTTTTGTTTATTGCCAGCATCAATGTGGCTATTTGTTTATCGAATGGTAGGCGCAAAAGATTTAGCAATCATCTGTTTATTGGAAATAGCTACTATAGTTATCTTTGCTGTTTTTGTTTTAACAACCGCTGAAAGTGAAATGTGGCATAAGCCGGAAAAAATTTTAATACTGATGGTATTTTCGTTTCTTTTTATGCCATTTATTATTTTGATACCGCTTTATTTCGCTTATAGTGCCAGCCGTAAGCTGGAGAAACTTTGAAATTGTTAATAAAATATTTAAATTTGGTAAAAGAATAGCAAAAAATCTTTGGTTAATCAGGAACAGTAGTACTATGTTCGATAGTATATTTGTTGATATTGAAAGAGATATGAAGAATATGGTTAAAAAAGATCAAACTCCTTCACGTGCTAAACGTGTTGGCAAGTTTATGCTCACGACAATTATTTATTGCGCTATTTTAATAGCATTAATCTATTTGTATCAATATAGCGGCCTAACCTCGGTTCACTTTATTTACAATGAATTTTAAGGTGGTACAACAATGATTAAAAATATTATCAAGAAAATTGATCAGATTGCGCTGGCTGAGCCAGACCGGATTGCCTATGACTTTCTGGGCCAAACTAACACTTACGGCGACTTGAAAAAGCGTTCCGATGCTTGGGCTAGCTACATTATGGGCCTTAATCTCAGTCCGGGCAGCCCGATTATGATTTGGGGCGGGCAGACTTTTGACATGATTGCCAGCTTTCTCGGCTGTGTTAAAGCTGGTCACGCTTATATCCCGATTGCCAGCTATTCGAATGCCGAAAGAATTGTGCTGATTCAAGAAGTAGCTGCAGCCGAAGCAATCATTGCGATTGAAGAGCTGCCGGCAATTGCTTTACCTGACTTGCAGATTATCCGCCCTGAAGAGGTGGGCACTGCGACTAGTGCAGTTGATCCGGCCAATTTTGTACAGGGCGATGATAATTTCTACATTATCTTTACTTCGGGCACCAGCGGCAAGCCCAAGGGCGTGCAGATCAGTCACAACAACCTCTTGAGTTTTGTCAACTGGGAGATGAGCGACTTTGCTTTGCCAGCACACCCTAGTTTTCTGGCCCAAGCGCCGTATTCGTTTGACCTGTCGGTCATGAGCTTGTACCCGGCTTTAGTGGGAGCAGGCAAGCTGGTCGTTCTGCCACACGAAGTGACGGAAAACTTTGCGCAGCTTTTCCAAACGCTGCCGCAATTGCAGTTTAACGTTTGGGTGTCGACGCCGTCATTTGCCCAGATGTGCTTTTTGGACAAGACCTTTAAGGGCGAGCATCATCCTGACCTGACGCACTTTCTCTTTTGCGGCGAAGAATTGCCGCATAACGAGGCGGAGCTGCTCCAAAAGAAGTTCCCGCAGGCCAAGATTTTCAACACCTATGGCCCCACCGAAACCACGGTGGCGGTGACGCAGGTGGAAATTACGCCGGAAGTCTTAGCTAACTATGACCGTCTGCCAATCGGGCGGGTAAAAGAAGATACCCAAATCACGATTGACAAAACTAAGGGCGATCAGCCGGGGCAAGGCGAGATTATCATTACCGGGCCCAGCACTTCCAAGGGCTACCTCAATAACCCGGAAAAAACGGCGAAGGCTTTCTTCCAAGCGCCGTCCGAGCAGTACCCGAGCCATCGCTCCGGCGATGAAGGGTTCTTTGCTGGCGACTTGCTCTTTTACCGGGGCCGGATTGATTTCCAAATCAAATTCAACGGCTACCGGATCGAATTAGAAGAAATCAACTATTATTTAGGTAAAAATAAGTTTGTTGCCCACGGCGTGGCTGCGCCTAAATATGGCAGCGACCACACGGTCAAGCAAATTGTGGCGGAAATCGAACTAAAAGACGGCGTCAAAAAGCGCTATAGCGAAGACGAAATTACGCAGCTGATTCGGGCTGATCTGGCCCAGAACCTGATGCCGTACATGATTCCGCAGCGATTTGTCTACCGGGACCAATTACCGATTTCGCAAAACGGCAAGGTTGACATCAAGGCCGTTATTAAGGAGGTTAACGAGTAGTGCATTTTAATTTGATTAATCTGCAGCCTTATGGGAATCCACACTACTTTGTTTTCCTAATGATTGGCTTAATACCAATTATTTTGGGTCTGTATTATGGCCACCGCTTTAAGTTATATGAAATAGCTTTTTCGCTGGTCTTTCTCTTCCTAATTTTTGACGGGGATAAGTGGCAGCAGGGCGTCAGCCTACTAATATACTTATTGCTTGAGCTGCTGCTGACTTATTGTTACCTGTATTATCGTAAAAACCGGGCCAACAAAACGTGGGTCTTTTACCTAGCAGTTTTCCTAGCGATTGTGCCCCTGATTTTGGTAAAAGTCCAAACGGCCTTTCCCCAGGCTAAAATACCGGGAGTCTTGGCCTTTCTGGGGATTTCGTACATCACTTTCAAAACCGTGCAGGTCATCATGGAAGTCCGCGATGGGGCGATTAAGGAAATTGATTTGGTCACTTACTTGCGCTTTTTGCTGTTTTTCCCGACGATTTCTTCGGGGCCCATCGACCGTTACCGGCGCTTTGCCAAAGAATGCGACGCTGCCCCTAAACGGACAGCTTATCTGACGGATTTAGGCTTAGCCACGCGTTACTTGTTCCAAGGTTTTTTGTATAAATTTATCTTGGGCTGGTTCTTTGGCACTTACTGGCTGCCTAAAATTGAGCGGGCAGCTTTAATTGCCGGTACCGCTAACGGCGGCCTGAAATTATCGTGGTGGCTGCTGGCTTACATGTACTGTTACAGCATGTACCTGTTCTTTGATTTTGCGGGCTATTCATTGTTTGCCGTGGCAATTTCCTACTTCATGGGCATTCACACGCCAATGAACTTTAACAAGCCGTTTATTTCGCAGAATATCAAGGAATTCTGGAACCGGTGGCACATGACGCTGTCGTTTTGGTTTAGGGATTACATCTACATGCGGTTTACCTTCTTCGCAATGAAGAAAAAGCTGTTTAAAAACCCGGTGCGCCTGTCGCAGGCAGCCTACCTGCTCTTGTTTTTAGTGATGGGCTTTTGGCACGGGCTAAGCTGGTATTACATTGTTTACGGCTTGTTCCATGCCTGCGCCATCATTGTTAATGACTGCTGGCTCAGGTTTAAAAAGAAGCATCAGGACAAGCTGCCGGCTAACAAGTACACCAAGTGGCTGGCAATTTTCGTCACCTTTAACGTCGTTTGTTTCAGTTTCCTGATTTTTTCAGGTTTTCTCAGCCAGCTCTGGTTTGGCTGGAAGTAGCTTAAACAGGCAATAGAATTATTTAAGAGGTTTAATCATGGATATTAAAGAAGAAGTTTTAGCAATTTTACAAGATTTAACCGGAGAAGACTTAGCCGGTAAGATGGATGAAGATATTTTTGCCAACGGGCTAATGGACTCCATGGCCAGCGTGCAGATGTTATTGAACCTGCAGGAAAAATTTGCGATCGATGTGCCGGTTTCCGAATTTGACCGGAACGAATGGAATACGCCCAGCAAGATTGTGGCAAAGGTGGAAAGTTTAAAAAATGAGTAACAAACGCCGGCTGTGGCAAATTTTTGGCCCAGTTCTTTGCGCTTTTATCTTATTGCTGGTAATTTTTTTGTTGCCTTGGGAGCGGACCTTTTCGCAGGACGCTATTTATCAGGCGGCCAATTCGCAGACGACCACGGTTTTTAAGGGTTCCTTGATGAAGCAGGATGCCTTTAAGGACGACTACGTGCCCTTTTACGGCTCTAGCGAGTTGTCCCGGCTTGATCCGCTGCACCCTAGCGTGTTGGCCCAAAAATATCACCGCAATTACCGGCCGTTTTTACTAGGCGGGCCGGGCAGCCAGTCGCTAGCCCAATTTTTGGGCATGCAGGGAACGGCCAAGCAGCTAAAAAATAAAAAAGCCGTCGTGATTGTGTCACCGCAATGGTTTACGAAAATGGGGCAAAACCCGGATGCGTTTGCGCTGTATTATTCACCGCTGCAGGCCTGCAACTTCTTGTTAGACCTCAAGAAAAGCAACCGCGCCAGCCGCTACGCTGCCCAGCGCTTCTTGGCAATGCCGGAAGTCAAGGGCATGGTCAAAGCCGGCATGAAAAAAGCAGCCAGCGGCCAGCCCTTGTCAAGCGTGCAGCGTTTCTACCTCGAAAATCAGCGGCGCATGCTTAATAATGAAGACAAGTTTTTCAGTACCTTCCAATTGCGCGACCGCCTGCCCAAAATAAATGGTCAGGCCAAGCTGCTGCCAGCAACTGACTCGGCCAAGGCACTGGACCGAGTTGCCAGCCAGCAAGCGGCAATTCATACTAATTCCAATGAGTTTGGGATTAACAACCGTTTCTTTAAGATGCGGCTGAATAAGCGTAACCTGGCTAAATTAAAGGACAGTCAGAAAAACTTTGATTATACCAGGTCGGTCGAATACAGCGATTTTGAGCTGATGTTGCACCAGTTTGCCAAGCAGCACACCAATGTCTTGTTCATCATTCCGCCAATTAACCAAAAGTGGGCGGACTATACCGGCTTATCGCAGACGATGTACCAGCAGGCAGTCGCTAAAATTAAGTACCAGCTGCGCAGCCAAGGCTTTGACCAGGTTACCGACTTGTCAAAGCGGGGCGGCGAGCAGTACTTCATGGAAGATACGATTCACTTGGGCTGGCGCGGCTGGGTGGCAGTCGACCAGGCGGTTAAGCCGTTCATGGCGCAGCCCGATAACCGCTACAACTACAACATCCATAACTACTTCTATACCAAGAAGTGGCAAAAAGCCCGCTATGAGGTCGCAGCTAAGCAAAAGCCGCAAAACAATCGTTTAAAAGTAAAATAGTGCGCCAGCGAATTGATGCCTTAGGGATCAAGGGTTCAGTTTTAGTTATTAGCAAAGGCAAAGTTTTGCTTGATTATGCTAGCAATAATACTACTGACACTAGTTATTTAATTAATTCCGTCCAAAAGTCAATGACCGCCGCCATGGTCATGAAGCTAGTGCAGGAGGGCAAGCTGAGCTTGCATGAGCGCTTAGCGCGGTTCTATCCGGCAATACCGGGTGCGAAAAAGATTACGATTGAAAATTTATTGGCAATGACGGCCGGGCTGCAGTTAAAGCCAGGTGCTCGGTTAGGCCGGCGGCACTTTGTCTCTGACCAGGATAATCTAGCCTGCGATGTGAAAAAGACGGTGTTTAAGCCGAAGATGTTGGGCAAATGGTATTACAGCTCGCTTAATTATGTATACTTGTGCGGAATAATGACGCAGGTAACCGGTCAAAGCTATGAGCAGCTTTTCCGGGCAACATACGTTGAGCCGCTGCAGTTAAAACAGACGGAGTTTTTATGGTCCAAGCCGGGTAAGATTATTGCCAGCCGCTTGGTACCGGGCATGATTTACCGCGGCGGGCGCTATGATGTGGTCAAGCACAAAAAGGCGCTGCAAGCCGCGCATGATGAATTGGGTGCCGGGTCAGTCGTGATGTCAAATCATGATTTAGCCAAGGTAATGAATTATATTCTGGCCGGCAGCCTGCTCAGTAAAAAGAGCCGGCGAGAACTCTACCGGGCGCGTCCACCATATTATTATAATGGTGGTTTTTATAACGACGCCAGTTTAGGGCTAAAGACGGCTAATGGGGCAGGAGAAGGCTACTACACCTTCATGCGCAGCACGAAGACGGCGAAGACCATGATTATTATTCAGGCCAATAAGACGCGGAAGGGCGAATTTGTGGTTTTGAAAGATCGAATTGATAAAATTATGTTGCAGTTATTGAAGAAACACGGTAAGTAGTGAAAATATAATTGGTTGTACCTTGTTTTTTAGTAAATTGCATGCTAAAATTTTGTTGTGCCGCCATAGGGAAAGAACTCATTTTCTCCGGTAGCGAAAATGTAAATTTCTATATGTGGTCAGTAATGGTGGCACAAACACTGTGTGAGCTTAGTTCCGATTGTTGGTGGGACTAGGCTTTTTGTATTTTCTTTGCATTTATGTACTTTAAAATAGTAGTATGTATTTAAATAGGAGTATATAAAGGAGATCAATATGACAAGAGCTGAATTAAAAGCTGAAGCTAAAAGTCAGCTGCATGGTAATTGGGTCTGGGCGGCTTGCGTTAGCCTAGTGCTTGTAATAATAAATGCTATTTTATTTGGGCCAAGTATTAATGCTACACTTAAAACAGTGAATGATATGAATGAGGTAATGGGAAGTAGCCACCCAGAATCAGTGTTTAATCCGGGAATTTGGGCTGGAAGACTACTTGGCAATAGCGGAACTGGATTTCTTAGCGGTTTCTTTATGCTGAGTATGGTTATTACCTTTTTAGCTTTTACTGAAGGTCGCAAGTTTAATTTTTGGCGCTCTATTTTTTCGGTTTTTACCGATAATCGGTTTATTCCGGAACTAATTAATTATCTTTTAAGCAATATTTTTCAATTTTTGTGGTCATTACTGTTAGTCATTCCCGGCCTCATTAAGTCTTATTCTTATGCAATGACGCCTTATATTGTTAGTGATCTGGTTGATAGTGGTCATGAAGTTCATGCAACTACCGGTATTACAGAAAGTAGGCGGCTGATGAACGGACACAAGTGGGAATTATTTGTACTTGATCTCAGTTTCATTGGCTGGGCAATTCTTGCATCGCTTACTCTAGGAATCGGCTTTATTTGGCTTATTCCATATGAGCAAACGACCAAGGCAAACTTCTACCGTAATCTGGCCGGTGATCAATTTAGACAATAATTTAATAAATAAACAAAATAAAGGACAGGTTCATTAATCAGCCTGTCCTTTTTAGTTTGTTTAAATGCTTAGCTAAAATTTGTTTAAATCATCAATATTAAACAATTTTCCGGTATATTCGGAGCTTATGTCATCAGTATCTTTTAGCGCTTCTTTAATTTGGTTGGAATTTAAATGATCAATAAGATAAGCCTTTAAAGCAGTATTGGTTAGGTCATCTAAATCAGTTCTAGTTAGTTGGAGATACTTTTCTGCCAGTTTTTCTACTTTTTCATTCAGTTCAATTTTTTTCCTGCTCATTTTCCCACCTTCCAATAACCGCTTCTATTATAACATTTTCACGTATCAGGGCGGCCAGAAAGGAATAAATTTATATTTCAAATAAAAAAATTGCTGGTAGTGAATAATTGGAGTAGTATTTTATTCCAAATACTGTATAAAGTAAGGGCTTGAACAATGTTAAATATACTTACAAAGTCTGTTTTGCGAATTAGGCAATGGACTTTTTTGCGAGCAGCGCAAAGAACCTTAGTGATGCTAATGCCAATTGCTGTTATTGGTGCTTTTTTCAATCTGTTAAATGATTTGGTCTTTTCTCCAGATGGCCTGATTTATAACATTTTTAGTCTTGATAAAATCATGTCTGATCATATTTGGTATGCGGGTTCATTTGTTTGTCGCGGCATGATTGAAATAACGTTTGGGGTATTTGGCGTTTATGCCAGCTATTTTATGGCGCGTTATACCGCTAGAATCTACCATAAAGATTCAACAATGTCAGGAATGACTTCCGTTTTAATTATGCTCTTTTGTTCATATGCCTCTAACAGTGGCCACGGCAATCAAGTATCATTCACAATCAGCCTGTTGCAAATTAATGCCGTATTTAGTGCGTTAATTGTTGGTTTTTGTGTTGGACAGGTGTTTCATTTACTAGGAAAAAATTATGTGCCAGTAGAAAATGAAAGCACAAAGTGGATTCAGCATCGTGCTTGGGACGCAGTGTTGCCCTTTTTTGTTTCACTCGCTTTGGGAGTGGTGCTCGGGATTATTATTTATGAATTACAAATCAAATTACTCAATTCTGCTAGTTTTAACGAATTGGTCAGCCGGCTGCAAACCACGAACAACCTGTTAGAAGTCTTATTCTTATCATTAATAGTAACTTTTCTAAACTGGTTGGGGATCGGCTACCCCTTACATGCTTTTGCTGGCACGGTAAATAATGCTTACACCGCTGAAAATCTGACATATGCGTTTCAGCACGGTAGTTCGTGGAATGTGCCCTACAAGTACTTAGGTAGCTCGTTAATTAAGGCTTACGGTACGATGGGCGGTGCGAGTGTCATTTTAGCGGTGATTGTTTTACTGCTACTGCGGCACGGAAACAAGGAAATCGGCGCAATTGCACGGCTGAATTTAATCCCAGCAGCTTTTGGGTCAAGTTTAGGCTTTGCGGCTGGCCTGCCAATTATTCTTAATCCTGTTTTTATTTTACCAAGTATTTTAATTCCATTAATTAACATGACTTTAGCCGCAGGTGCAATCACATTGCGGATTATTCCTGTGTGTGTATATCCTATTTTAAAGGGAACTCCGGGACTATTAATTTCATTTTTTGGCACTAACGGCAACTGGACGGCTCTTTTGTTTGTGATGGTGCTTTTCGCCCTAGACTTATGCTTAATGTGGCCGTTTATCAGGATAAATGAAAGAGTAGAATTAAAACTAAAGTTGAGTAAAGGGGGCAGCAGCAATGCGTTTGCACAAAAATCCTAATTTAAAATGGTTGATTTTGTTAATTACACTCATGGTTGTCCTCGCCATCCCCAGTTATTTTTGGATGAAAAGGGATAATAAAGCCCGAGCCGAACGCAGTCGCTCACTGCTTTCACCGGTAATCATGGTGCCGGGATCGAGTGCAACGACCGAGCGCTTTAATGATTTGATTGACCAACTGAATAAAACAACCATGAATCAGCATAGTGTGCTCAAAGTTACTGTTTCACGTGAAGCAAAACTGTCATACAGTGGTTCAATTGGGAAAAATGATTTAGAACCGATCATCATTATTGGTTTTGCTAATAATAAGGATGGTTATGCCAATATCAAGAAACAAGCCTATTGGTTGGATATTGCGTTTGACTCATTAATGCAAAATTACAAGTTTAATAATTTTAAGGCCTTTGGTCATTCAAACGGTGGGCTGATTTGGACATATTGGCTGGAGCATTATTATGCACAGTATGCAAGTGACACAAAAATGAAGCGGCTAATGACATTGGGGACGCCGTATAATTTTACTGAGAGCAATATCAAGAATCGCACACAAATGTTAGCTGATTTTATTAAAAAGCGTTCCGCTTTGCCTAAAAACCTTAAGGTTTATTCATTATCTGGTGGTAAAAGCTACGAATCAGACGGCATTGTACCAGAAACAAGCGTTGCTGCGGGTAAGTTTATTTTTCAAAATCAGGTAAAGTCTTATACAGCGATGACCGTAACCGGCGAGAAAGCCGACCACTCGGATTTACCGCAAAATAAGCAGGTTATCCAGGCAATTCGGGAATACTTACTGAGAAAACCAGATCGACCAGTTAAGCCGGGAAAACAGCTGAAACCAAGAAGAAAGGATCGTAATACATGAAATATCAAGAACAGCCGACTAAAATCGAAGTTATTGGTGGCAGGGTCAACAATTTAAAAAATATCAATGTGGCCATTCCATTGCACCGATTTGTGGCAATATCAGGTTTAAGTGGTTCGGGTAAATCTAGTTTAGCAATGGGTATTCTGTATTCTGAAGGTGCCCGGCGCTACCTTGATTCGCTGGCGGCTTACACTAAAAGGCGAATAAGTCAGGTCGGGCGGGCACAAGTCGATGAGGTAAAGCACATCCCTTCGGCATTAGCCTTGCGCCAGCGGCCGAGTATTCCGGGCGTCCGGTCAACCGTTGGCACGGTAACAGAAGTTTTCAATGTTTTACGGCTAATTTTTTCCCGGTTAGGTTCGCCAGTTTGTCCCAATGGCCACCGGATGGCGCCAACAATCAAGATTGCTGAAGCGATGGATTTAACCGGTGAGGCAATGGGGCGCCTCACTTGCCCAACTTGTGGCGAACAATTCTATGCTTTTAGTGCAGAAGATTTTGCCTTTAATTCCGATGGCGCATGTAAAAAATGCCAAGGTTTAGGAACAGTAGAACAAATTGATGATAGTAAGATTATTGCTAACGAAGAACTGACTCTAGAAAATGGTGCCGTGGCGACCTGGCAGATTCCGGGTCGCAATTGGATGTGGCGAATCGCCCGTGAACTTGGTGTCCGGACAGACGTACCGTACAAGGACTTGACTAAAGCAGAAAAGGAAATTGTTTTACACGGCAAGGAACGTAAGGTGCCGGTGGATTTGCCTACTTCAACGGGCCGAGTTTATCATCTCGATGCCTTATATGAAAATGCCTATAATGCTGTGGCTAATTCACGCAAAACTACGAAATCAGAGCGTGGACTGGAACGGATTAATTCTTTTTACCGTTTTAAAACCTGTCCGCGCTGTCATGGGCACCGGATTGACCCAAGTCGCTGGAGTCAATTGGTAGCTGGAAAAAATATTGTTGAAGCAGAACAACTTACGCTTGGTGAACTTGACGATTATATGAAAGAAATCGCAGCCTGGCTGCCAGATGATATGCAAGCTTTAGCGCAAAATCTGACGGGTGAATTGCTGCATCAGGTTAAGCCCCTACTAAAATTAGGGTTAGATTACTTGAGCTTAGCTCGTCAGGCTAATAGTCTTTCAACTGGTGAATTGCAGCGAATTCAATTGGGGCGCACCTTGCGGACAGAAACTACAGGAGTACTTTATGTGCTGGATGAACCATCTGTGGGACTGCACCCAGATAATGTTGCTGGGTTAATTGAGGTTTTTCACGAACTGGTCAATCAAGGCAATTCATTAGTCGTCGTTGATCATGAAACTTCAATTATAAGTGCTGCTGACTGGATTATTGAAATTGGTCCGGGATCAGGTTCGCAGGGCGGTCAAATAATTGCTGAAGGTTCGCCAAAAGAAATTGCGCAGAAGCCAGAATCTCTAATTGGTCCGTATTTAAAAGGAACAGCTCCGCTCTATGTGCGGCCGCAGGTGGATGCAAAGAAGATTTTTAGTGAAGGCACAATTAAGTTTACTGTCAAAGGCCGCTTTAATTTACAAAATGTTCACACGCAAATTCCGGTTGGGCGGTTGACTGCAGTTACGGGTTTTTCTGGAGCAGGCAAAACAACGTTAATTCTTGATTCGCTCATTCCCGCATTAAAGGCGCAAGAAAAACAGGTAGATGGTCCAAGCTGGGTAAAAGATTTGACTAGCGGCGGAATCAAAAACGTTATTAGCGTTGATTCCTCGCCGGTTGGCAAAAATCAGCGTTCTACGGTTGCTACTTATACTGATATTATGGATAATTTGCGCAAATTATTTGCCCGCCAGCCGTTAGCTCAAAAGCTAAAGTATAAGGCAGGGCATTTTTCCTACAATAATAAAGAAGGTGCGTGTCCGGCATGTGGTGGTACCGGAGCGATTTCACTTGATATTCAGTATTTGCCCGATATGGTTGAGACTTGTTCGGTTTGTGGCGGTCACCGGTTTAACCAAGACGTCTTGCGTGTAAAATGGCATGGACTGAGTATTGCAGACGTGCTTGATTATTCGGTTGACGATGCTTTGAAAGAACAGTTATTCAGGGATGAGCCTAAGATTGAAAAAACAATTACTACTTTGCATGATATGGGGCTAGGATACCTGCATTTAGGTGAATCAACACCTGCGTTGTCAGGCGGAGAAGCACAGCGGCTAAAATTGACTAGTCATCTCCACCGGCGGCAAAAAGGCAGTCTCTTTGTCTTTGATGAGCCAACAGTTGGTCTTCATCCACACGATGTTAGAACCTTGCTAGCTGTTTTTCAAAAATTACTGAAGCAGAAGGCAACGATTATCACGATTACTCATGATCTGGATATTATGGCTAATAGTGATTATATGATTGACATGGGTCCACGCGGTGGATTGCAGGGAGGAAAAATTGTTGCATGTGGGCAGCCTGTGGATATATCGCACAAAAAGGATAGTTTAACCGCCAAATATTTGGCTGAACACATGAATTTATATCAAAAATAGCATAATTATTAAACCTTGATAACAACAATAAAGTTGATTTATCAAGGTTTTTTAGTTAAAAAAGGAATAATTCACAAGTTAAGCAAAAAAATGTGGAAAAGTAAGCAAAAAGGGTTGCATTCTGTGGATAACCTGCTACAATATTATATGTAAGCAGTTAGCAGTCGACAACGTCGAGTGCTAATTACAAAATTTAAACCTATTAAAGGGGTGTATATGTATGGCATATTTTGATAACGAATTTGACAATCTATTTAGCGAATTAAATAATTCTTTCTTTAACAATGATGATAATGGCTCGATTCCAGTTCACTATTCGAGCATGAATATTTCTCCACAAGGCATGAACCAGAACGGTCAAATGCCTGGTCAACCAAAAAAGGAAAAACCAATTGGCGTTGACTTAGTTGAGCAAGCTAAAAACAATAAATACGATCCTGTAATTGGTCGTGATGAACAAATCCAAGAAGTAATTGAAATTTTAAGCAGACGTAAAAAGAATAATCCGGTTTTAGTCGGACCTGCAGGTGTTGGTAAAACCGCGATTGTTGAGGGCTTAGCACAAAAGATTGCTTCAGGTGATGTTCCTGACAAGATGAAAGATAAGCATATTATTGCAATTAACATTAATGATATGGTTGCGGGTTCTAGCCTTCGTGGTAGTTTCGAAGAGCGCCTGAAGAAGGTAATTGACGAAGCTAAAAAGAATCCAAACATCATCTTATTCATTGATGAAATTCATAACATTGTTGGTGCAGGTTCAACTGATTCTGAAAATAATAGTGGCGATGCTGCTAACATTTTGAAACCAGCTCTGGCTAGTGGTGACTTGAACTTAATCGGTGCAACGACAACAGGAGAATACCGTCGAATTGAAAATGATGCTGCTTTGGCACGTCGTTTCCAACCAGTACAAGTTCCAGAGCCATCCGCTGATGTAACGGTTAAAATTTTAGAGGGTCTAAAGAAAAAGTATGAAGACTATCACCACGTTAAATACAGTGACAGTGCTTTACGCTTAGCCGTTGAATTATCACAACGCTACATTCAGGGCCGCTATTTGCCAGATAAGGCAATTGACTTAATGGACGAAGCTGGTGCTAAGAAGGGTCTTGACACTATTCCTAGTGATGAAGCATCAATTAAAAAGAGAATTGCTAGTCTTGAAAAGGAAAAAGAAGAGGCCGCTAAAAATGAGGACTACAATAAAGCTAGTGATTTGAAGAAGAAGATTGAGGAGTTACGTGAAAAAGCCGATCACGTTGATGATGCTGCAACTCCACGCGTAACCGACCAAGACATCTATGCTTTAATTGAAGCAAAAACTAAGATTCCAATGAGCGAACTTCATGCCAGTGAGGGACAAAAGAACCTTGATTTAGCTGCTAAATTAAAGAAGGCCGTTATTGATCAGGATAATGCAATTGACGTGATTACTGATGCAATTGCCCGTAAGCAAGTATTCAAGGATAACAATCGTCCAACTGGGTCATTCCTACTGACTGGTCCAACTGGTGTTGGTAAAACTGAGCTGGCTAAACAATTGGCAATTCAATTGTTCGGCGGTGAAAATCACCTAATTAGACTTGATATGTCCGAATACCAAGACCAAATGGCAGTTAATAAACTAATTGGTTCAGCACCTGGCTATGTTGGCTACGGTGAAGGTGGACAATTAACCGAAAAAGTACGGCATCAACCATATAGCTTAATTTTGTTTGACGAAATTGAAAAAGCTAATCCACAAGTCTTTAACGCATTATTACAAATTATGGATGATGGTCGCTTAACCGATGCCCAAGGTAGAACTGTTTCATTTAAAGATACAATATTGATCATGACTTCAAATGCTGGGTATTCTGATAACTTACTCAAGGATGGCAAGGTCGACCATGATAAAATGATCAAAGCCTTAGAAGCTTACTTCAGACCAGAGTTTTTGAACCGGCTTGATGCAATCGTACCGTTCAATTCACTGACCGAAGAAGATATGACTAAGATCATCGATATTTACTTAAAGAAGATGTCACATGTCTTAGCTAAGAGGGATGTGAAAGTAGAAATTTCCCCTGAAGCAAAAGCTTACTTGGCAGAAAAAGGTTACGATAAGAAATTTGGTGCACGGCCACTACGTCGGGTAGTTGAGCAAGATCTGGAAACTCCAATTGCAAAATTGCTAATGAAGGAGCCTGACACCAAAGAAGTTAAGTTTACTGCAGATGACCAGCATGTTTACTTAAATGGTGATGCAGTTTTAACTATCACACCAAAAGCTGATAAGACCGATAAAACTAAATCTGAAACTAAAGAAAATAAGGACTAATTGCTAAACAATAATTGAGGACTAGTTTCCGCTACTTCGCGGGAGCTAGTCTTTTTTTGTCTAAATTTTTTCCTGCCCAATGGTTATTTGCCTTTTATCCTAATATAACTACTGATTGAGCTACTTGTTTCACGTGTGACACTCAAGCAGAGTTAACTATTTTTTTGCCAAAAAGATATTTTGGTAATTTGTGCAATAAAGGATTGACATCATTAAATTTATGGTCTAAATTAGTTAACAATTAACTATTAATTAAAAAGCTAATAATTTATTATTAGTTTATGTAACATAAGGAGTAATAAAGGGTGGATTGTTATGAAACAACGAGTAGAAGATCTTGATTGGGAAAATTTAGGCTTCGTTTATCGCGATTTACCATATCGCTATGAAGCTAAATATAAAGACGGCGAATGGCAAGAAGGAAAGTTGGTTGAGGATTCAACCGTTACCCTTTCCGAAGGGGCAGAAGTACTGCACTATGGCCAAGAGATTTTTGAAGGTTTGAAAGCCTACCGGCGTGAGGACGGTAAAATCAACTTGTTTCGCCCAGATCAAAACGCTCATCGTTTTACTTTGTCAGCTCAGCGCTTGGCAATGCCACCATTTCCTGAAGACCGTTTTGTAGAGGCAGTAAAGCAAGTGGTGCATGCGAATGAAGAATTTGTGCCACCATATGATAGTGGCGCAACTCTTTATTTACGTCCATTCATGGTTGGTACCTCAAATGTTTTGGGTGTTCAAGCTGCAGATGAATACGTTTTTCGCATTTTTGCCGTTCCGGTAGGGGCTTATATCAAGGGCTTGAACCCAGCCGACTATATTGTCAGCGATTATGACCGTGCTGCTTATGCGGGAACTGGTCAAGCTAAAACGTCAGGTAACTATGCCAGCAGTTTATTGCCGTCGGTTGAGGCGCATAAGAATGGCTATGCCGATTGTTTGTACCTTGATCCACGTGAACATAAATATGTTGATGAGTTTGGTGGCGCTAACTTTTATGGCATTACCCAAGAAGGGCAATTTGTTACCCCTAAGTCAAAATCGATTTTAATTTCAATTACCAAACGGTCCTTGTTAGAGCTTGCTAAGGAGCAGGGATTAAATCCGGTTGAGCGCCAGATCACCTTGGAAGAAGCTTTTAAGATGAAAGAAGCTGGTGCGATGGGCACAGCCGCTGTTATTTCGCCGGTGGGCTCCATTACCTATAATGGTAAAAAACATGTTATTTACAGTGAAACAGAAACCGGCCCGGTGACAACTAAACTGTACAATGAGTTAGTTGATATTCAATACGGTAAAAAGAAGGGCCCAGAGGGCTGGGTACAAACACTGGATTAAAAAAGTAAACATTTGAAAGCTTGATTTTTAAATTTAATGTATGATAAGAAACAGTAAATAAAAGCATGGTTCCAATTTAGCTAAGAAATTTTCAAATTCTGGAAGTGTATAAATCGAGCCATGTCTCAATATAATCTTCCCAAGATTATCAGCAATTAATGAGAAATACTGTAAACATAGTCATTTTAAATCCAAATTCTATACCACAGGAAATTGCAGTTATAAGTCATATTTTTAGTTTAATGAAAAAAGTAAAAGTAATGATATTTCGAATAATATAAAAGAATTTATTAACTAAATACTAAAAAATCTGCACAATACCAAACATAGAGTATTTAAAAATATGAATACAAAGATAAGCATAACTATCAGCAAAGACTATTTTAACTATAAGATATATAATGCGAAAAAGCTGTATTAATACAGAAATATCTGGAACTCAAAATGACTAGCAAAAGGATTTGGTGAAAACGAAATTATAGATAATCAAAAGCTAAATGATGAAGGAATTGATATACCTAAGAAATTGTAAACCAGTTTAATTAATTATCCATTTAGTATATTGATAATAACGGGTATATTTAATGTAAACTATCATTGTATATTATCTTTTTGTTTGTTGTAAAGACATTCTGAATTATACAATAATATAATGTTATACATTAACTTATTTAACTGAGAAGGCAAATAAATATGAAAAAATTAGTTAGAGATAAAATACCTGAATTTGCTAAAGATGCTAATTATCGTCACCTTACACATAGTGAAATTGAACCAGCTCTAAAGAAAAAATTAATTGAAGAAACTGGAGAAGTTGTCAACGCAACAAGTGAGACTAATTTGGTTGAAGAGCTAGGCGATGTTTATGAAGTTATCAGGGCCTATTTGAAGTTTAAGGGTGTTAGCCAAGAGGAGTTTCTAAAAATAGTTGGTCAAAAACGAGCTGAAAAGGGTGGCTTTACTGAATTTATTGAAATGGAAACTAAAAAGTAATATAAAAACTTCTTGTAAAAAAGAACATCAATTTTATATAGCAAATTAGAATTTTAATTTCTATAAAATTGATGTTTTTTATTTATTATAAAAATTTAGGCTGAGATAGGTTTTTGGTAGTCTGAGCTGCTCGAAAAGAAACAGGAATAGTTGTGTTGTGTGAAATATTTGAATCGTGTTCAATTAGTTTAATAAGATCATCAACTGCTACTCTTGCTATTTCTTTTACTGGTTGAACAATTGAAGATAAACTTGGAGTAATATTTGGCATAATTTGAAAACCGTCATATCCAATTATCTGTAATTCATCAGGAATTTTTATAGCATAATTTTTCAATTTAAATAGTAGTTGATAAGCTGTTTCGTCGTTAACAGCGAATATCCCATCAATTGTATCTAGATTATTAATGACCCTATCTAATAATAAAGGTGCCTGAGGGTCTGTTTCGCTACATTCAAAAATCTGATACGGAATCTGATTGTGCTCAATTACTTCTAAAAATCCTTTTTTTCGGTTTAATGAACCATTTGGATAATTAGCATATGTTCCAACAAAAGCTAATTTTTTTGCTCCTCTTTGAATTAATTCATGTGCAGCAATTTCGCCGCCATGAAAATTATCAGAAGTGATTGTAGCAACAGTCGGATATTCTGAAGTATCAAAGAATCTATCAATACTAACAAAAGGAATATTTGTTGATAAATAAGGAACAATATCATTATAAGTAATGCCTATAATACCATCGACTTTATTTTCTTGAGCCATTTTAAGGAACTTTTGCTCACTAGAAGGATCACTTTGATTATTAGACAGAAGCATCCCGTAACCACGGTTCTGCAAGTCAGCTTCTATATAGTAAGCAAACTCGGCATAAAAGGGATGCCAAATAAAAGGTACACTAAGAGCAATCATTTTCATTGATTCGGACTTTAATGCTTGTGCGACTCGATTGGGTTGGTAACCGAGCTCTTCCATTGCAATTTGCACCTTATCATAAGTAGATTGTGAAAAACCTCTTTTATTATTTAATACACGTGAAACTGTAGCTATTGAAACGCCAGCCTTGGCTGCTACATCTTTAATATTAGGCTGATTTTGGTTCATAATTACCCTACTTTATAACTTATATATACTATTATAACTCATAGATAACGTTTACTAAAAATATTTTATTTTTTCTTGAAACCCTTTTATATTAAGTATATTATTTAAGTAAACGTTTACTGATAACGTTTACAATAATGAAAAGGAGAGTAGTTTAAGTGAAACAAAAAGTTCAGTCGACTTCCCATCAGTTGTGGAAGGAACGTTTAAGTTATGGCATTTCAGATTTTGCATGCAACTTAGTATGGAATGTCTTGACATTGTATATGATGTTTTTTTATACCGATGTTGCCGGAATTGCGAGCGCGGCAATTGGTACAATGATTATGGTTACAAGGCTATTTGATAGTTTTGCAGATATGTTTACCGGAGTAATTATCGATAAAACACACTCGCGATGGGGAAAAAGTTTACCTTACATTTTCTTTGGCTCATTTCCGCTAGCAATATTTGGTGTTCTGCTATTTTGTGTTCCAAATATTTCAATGAATGGCAAATTGATTTATGCTTACATAACTTATTTAGGCATTTCAATTTGCTATGGCTTGGTTAATATCCCGATTTCATCAGTTTTACCTAATTTAACTAGAGACCCAGTAGAAAGAACTAACATGTCAACAGTTCGGATGGTTTTTTCTTTTCTAGGTGCAACTTTTGTTAGCGTGGCAACTCTACCCTTAGTTAAAATCCTGGGAGGAGCTAATCAGCAAAAAGGCTTTGTTATTGTGATGAGTCTATATTGTATTTCTGCAATCTTTATTTTATATATACCTTTTAAAAACTTACATGAAATTGAAGATACAGATAAAATTAAAAGCTCAGTTAAATTAAGTGAGAGCTTCCATGCACTATTTAAAAATAAGCCATGGTTAATTTTTGCTTTTAGTACATTGTTTATGTGGGCTTCTAACTTCTTTGTTCAAGGTTCGTTAGTATATTACTTTACTTATGTAATAGGTAGTACTACCCAAGCTGCAGTCGTAGCAGGACTGATTAATTTTGTGCCAATGCTTGGAACGATTGTAACGCCTTTTTTAGTAAAGTATATGATTAAACGTAATGTTTTCATTTTAGGAAGTAGTTTAGCGGGAATTGGTCTTCTAGTAATGTTATTTGGTCATAAAGGCTTGTTTTGTATATATCTGGGATCAATTCTTTATGCTTTTGGACATGGGATTCGCCAAAATATGTACTTTTCAATGCAAGCAGACCCTGTAGATTATAGTCGTTGGCAATCAGGTATTAATCTATCTGGACTTATTTCTGCAATAAATGGTTTTATTGGTAAACTTGCCATGGCAATAACTTCTGCAGTTACAGGGCTTTTATTAAGTTGGGGTCAATATGCTCCTCATCATATCCAAACTATGAAAGCAATCTTTGCGATAAAAGCAAACTTTATTTTATTACCTTTTATCATGATTATTTTATCTATTATAGTAATGTGCTTTTATAATCTAGATAAAATATATAGCAAAATTAATGTTGAGCACACAAATTAACAGGAGGCAGAAAATATGAATCTATCAGACTTAACAGAAATTAATTTAAATGAAGAAAATCGCACCATATCACCAGAAAATTTAACTGGAGAAAAGGGAAAAGCTGCTATGTCTAGTAGTGATTTGGGTCCTAGCCGTAAGGGAAACGGATCAATCAAACTACCTAAAGGTAAGACGGTTACAATTGCTGATATTCAAAACTCAGGTGAAATACGACATATATGGATGACAATTGCAGATGCAACTCCTGAAGGTAGTTTTGTTTTAAGAGATGTAGTTTTACGTATGTATTGGGATGGAGACGATAAACCAGCTGTTGAAGTCCCGATTGGTGACTTCTTTTGTAATGGATTTGGTGAAAGATGTGAAATAAATTCAGCATTAATTACTGTTAATCCAACTGGTGGCTTTAATAGTTATTTTCCAATGCCATTTAGAAAATCGGCTAAAATCACAATTACTAATGAGCATCCTGGGGATATTGATGGTTTCTTTTATGGAATTGACTATGTAATTAAAGATGTACCAGAAAACTCAGCATACTTTCATGCGATATGGAATAGACAGCAATACACTGAAAAACAGAAGGACTTTGTAGTTTTGCCAGAGATTAAAGGACCAGGACATTTTGTTGGAGTTTATTTTGAAGTATGTGCACTTCAGCGTTACTGGTGGGGTGAAGGTGAATTTAAGTTTTATATAGATGGTGATACTAAATATCCTACAGTTACTTCAACAGGGACAGAGGATTATTTTGGTGGAGCTTGGGCATTCCATCAAAGAGATGCAAAGGGCAAAACATATGCCAAAACATTCCAACGGCCATTTATGGGTTATCCTTTTATGTCTAAAATTGATCACACTCGTGATGAATTTAATAATGGTGAATTAATGCCTTTACACGCATTTGGTAATGATGCTTTACCTATGCATGGCTTGTATCGTTTCCATTTACTTGACCCAATTCGTTTTAAACATAATTTAAAAGTTACGGTACAACAGATAGGAAATAATGATTTGCAACTATTTGAAAGATCAGATGATGTTGCCGCAGTGGCTTATTGGTACTCAATGCAAAAAGGTAATAATCTTTCACCCATTGCTCCTCAGTATCAAAGAATACCGCGATAATAGATAATGCCTGCAATAGCATCTTACTGTTTAACGAATTTTTGATTGCTTTCAATATGGCATGAGCATTTTTTATAATCTATCTCCCTATTTCCTAGGAAATAAATTTCTAATCCATACTTAAGTTGTAATAACTAATAGTAATTGAAAAGTCTTAATAATAAGTATTTTTAATTTTTACTATTTTGATAAATAATAGCAGTATAAGATTAGTAACTTTAAGACTTAGGAAAGAAGCAGTAATGAATAATATTAGAGACCACTATTTTGAGGGTGAAAGAATTCTTTTTGGCTTGAGTAACAGTGAAATAGAAAATGTTACTTTTGGTCATGGCGAATCGCCGCTTAAAGAAGCAAAAGGGATTAAACTAAAGAACTCCGTTTTTAAATGGAAATATCCTTTATGGTACGATGATGATATTAGGGTTGAGAACACGGTTTTTGAAACAATGGCCCGCAGTGGTATTTGGTATACCAAAAATATCTCAATTTATGATTCAGCTATGCAAGCACCTAAATTGTTTCGGCGTTCTGAAAAAATTGTTCTTGACCGTGTGCACTTTGCCAATGCTGAAGAAACGATGTGGACGTGCCGAAAAATTAAAGTCACTAATAGTCAAATTAACGGGGACTATTTCGGCAAAGACAGCAGTGACATTTATTTAGATAATGTTAGTGTAGTAGGCAATTACGTTTTTGATGGTGCCAAAAACATTGAGGTTCACAATTCGACTTTTATTTCTAAGGATGCTTTTTGGAATTGTGAAAACGTAACGGTCTATGATTCAACTATTGATGGTGAATATCTAGCCTGGAATAGTAAAAACGTTAAATTTATTAACTGTAAAATTCAAAGCAGTCAGGGACTAAATTATATCGACAATTTAGTATTGACGAATGTGAGTCTGACTCATACTGATTTAGCCTTTGAATATGTTTCTAACCTTGATGCGGATATTGTGACTAAAATCGATAGTGTAAAAAACCCAATTTCTGGTAAAATAGCTGCGCCATGCATAGGTAAATTGATTATGGATCCGGCTAAAATAAATCCTGCGAAGACTAAAATAAACTGTGCTAAGATTGAAGTAAAAGTAGCTCGTTCAGATCAAAATCAGAAACCAAAGGAATGAATATGCAAACAAATTACGATTTTACCAATGCACCGGACAGAAGCAAGACAGATTCTATTAAGTGGGATGTTGAGCCAGGTGAACTACCAATGTCTTTGGCTGATATGGATTTTCAAACCGCTCCGGAAATTATTGCAGCGATGAAGGAAAAAATTAATTTAAAAGCATTTGGCTATGAATGGCCTGGTGCCACTTATTTCAATGCCGTTGCAGATTGGTATGACAAAGAGCACAGTCACCACCCTGATCCTGATTGGATGATTTTTACAACTGGCGTTGTGCCCGCTATTTCTTCAATTGTACGTCGTGTTAGCCACCTAGGCGATAATATCTTAGTACAAGAACCGGTTTATAATGTCTTTTACAATTCGATCGAAAACAATGGCCGTCATGTATTAGCAAGTGATTTGCATTTTACTGGTGAAAATTATCAGATTGATTGGCAGGACCTTGAGCAAAAGCTGGCATTACCATTAACAACGCTAATGATTTTTTGTAATCCGCATAATCCAATTGGCAAGGTCTGGACAAAGCAAGAAGTTCAAAAAATAGCAGATTTATGTCTTAAGCATCACGTGGTTCTTTTGTCAGATGAAATCCATGGCGATCTAGTCAGAACTGGCAAAGATTATACACCGGCGTTTGCTGTTAATGGTGTTTCACGTGAAAACATTATTTCGCTAGTTTCTCCTAGTAAAACTTTTAACGTTGCAGCACTTCATGCAGCGACTGTGATTATCCCTAATGATAATTTACGTGAAATTGTTAATCGGGGTCTTAATAGCGATGAATTGGCTGAGCCAAATTTACTTGCAATTCCAGGTACTATTGCCGCCTATACTGAGGGGCAGAGCTGGCGCCAAGCTTTAATCGCTCAGCTTAACGATAATTTCACCTATGCCACTAATTTTATTGCCAAAAATCTACCTGAGCTTAAGGTAATTACGGGAGATGCCACGTATTTAATGTGGCTTGATGTTCAACAAGTTAGTCATAATTCAGCAGAATTAGCGCAGTTCTTACGCCAGGAAACTGGACTAATTGTTTCACCAGGGAATATTTATCGTGGTAATGGCGCTGACTTTTTGCGGATTAACTTGGCTTGTCCACTAGCAATGGTTCAAGACGGTTTGCAGCGCTTAAGTGATGGCATAAAGAAATATCAAAGTAATAAAAAATCCAGCAGATAATGTTAACCCACTAATTAAACTGCTCTAACGAAGTATTTATAATGAAGTTAAGCCCCATAATTAATTATGAGGCTTTTGCATGACTAGGAAATTTTGCAAAAAAATACATGACTCTGGTAAATTACCGGAATCATGTTTCACTTTTTGGCTTCTAATCTACTATTGAGCCGTTACAAGTGCCTTTGTTTGATTTTAAAAAAGTAGAGGTGCTTTTAAATTCTCAGTCGTAATGACCGATTTCCTTAATTTTTATTTTTTTGAAAATGTTGAGCCAATTGTAGTGCCGTTGCAACATAATCTAAAATGGTAGTGACAGTCACTAAGACTTTTTTACCGCTAAATGATCCTTTGAGAAGCAGCGGTACTTGCGCACCCATGGCAATGAATAACACGATTATCAACAAGCTTGCGGGTGAGAAGGGACTACCATTGTTAGTAAATTTATTTAGCAGATTTTGGATTGTTTTAACAGTTTGCGGCGGCAGTTTCATTTTGTCTGCTAAAATTTTTAAGAAATTTTGGTTTTTAAAAACGGGGATTAACTGGGCACTGGCTTCATGAGAGAGTTGCTTTAATTGCACTTGAACCTGTTTGCTGTGGCCCGCACAGTATTGCAATAAGTTCTGCACTTGCTCCAATCCAGCCTGAGTCCAAGAATAATTTTTGGTGTGCAATTCCTGCCATATTTTTGGCATATGACTGGTTGTTTGGCCAATTTGTTTTAATATTTGCTGTGTTGGTTTGGCGCGTAATAAAGTTTGTGACCAATTAACGAAGTATTTTTCAATGTGCATAAAATACACCTCCTGTTACCTCATTATAGCAAGGGCATAATAGAGATTGGTTTGATACGCTCAGAAAAATTGTGGCGGTACATTTAATTTTTTAACGTCTTATTATAATTAATTAGCTTATTTAAGAGTGAATAAAAAGTGTTAAAGCAAAAAGTCACAGCAGTTATAAGAACTACTGTGATTGAGATAAACGTTGTTACACAAGGGATGCGTTTTAGTTATGTGTAATCGATATCAAATTATTTTTTGCCAATCATCTTATTGTGTAAAGTATTTGCCTGTGAGTTTGTCTGTGCGATACCAACAAAATTCAGACCAAATCTTTTAGAAACACGGTTTAGTGTTCCATAAGTTGAATTAATAGCCAAAGTTTGGTTACTGTCAGCTCCTTGGACAATAACGTATAAATCACTGCCTTTAAGGTCATTATTGATGTTTAGGTGGTCAATAAAAGTTTTTAAATAGCCCGACATATTTGACCAATAAACAGGAGTTCCGATAACGATAACATCGGGCACCTTTCAATTGGTTCCATACTTTAGGGAAGTCGCCATCTCCTTGGCCAATTTGGGGAATGTGGTAATCGACTAAATTAATTTGTTTGTATGAGCTGCTTCCAAATAGTTTTTTGGCGAGATTGGCCGTATTACCATCTTTATTTTGGCTAGCGTTAATAAATACCCGTCTGGCACCTTGATTAGTATGGCGCGGCTTAACAAATTTCTTTTTTACTTTGGATTTGGCCGTAACAGAACTAGAATCAGAATTTAAGCGTGTTGTGATTACGGCTGTTCCTGCGACTAGGCCAATAATTGCTAAAAAAATTGCCAGTTTTTTCAGCAGATTAAACTTCTTATTCATTTTTCTTACCTCCTAATAGTGTCAAATTGTTTTACGTGAAACATTCTATTCTCTTTTTTAATTAATAAATTGTTCTTAAATATCAACAAAGTTCATGTTGGCAACAGAGGCAAAACGGGCGATAACATCAGTTACTGGCTTAATGGCATCTGTTGGATCAGTCCCTTGGATAAAAACAGAAATTTTTTTATCGGCTAAAGTATTAAAATCTTTGCTTTGACCGATTCTTTCAATGAATGTTTTTAGATAGCCGCTCATATAGTGCCAATAGGCTGGGGTACCGAGAATAATCCAATCAGCTTGTTGTAATTTTGCAAAAACCTCGTCAAATTGGTCGTCAGAATAGCTTTGATTAATTTGGTAGATTTTATAATCAACAAGATTGATTTGCTGGTATTTTCGGCCATTTAAATAATTTTGCCCCATGCGACTAGTAGTTCCTGAACGGTTTTGACTAGCGTTAATAAAGACGATGTTAATTTTAATTACTTCCCTTCCAAAATAAGAGTAATTAACTTATTGGTTAACGACTAATAAAGATTTAATTGCTTCACGTTGATCCATTGCTTCATAGGCTTCTTGGATTTGTGCCAATTTAAAACTCTTGGTAAAAACTCTACCGGGATGAATTTTACCGCTTAAAACCGCATCAAGCAGAATATCGCGGTCGTAAGTAGTAACGGGGGCAATACCACCACGCAAACCAATATTTTTCCAGAATAAAGCGGTTGTATCAATTGCTGGATTCTGAGGCACACCGACACGACCAACAATTGCGCCCGGACGACCAACTTGCAGTGCAGTTTGAATTGACTGTTTTGTACCAACGCATTCTAAAACCGAATCGGCGCCATTACCGTTAGTTAGCTCTAATACCCGCTTGACAGCCTCGTCACCACGCTCTGGCACAATATCAGTTGCACCAAATTCAACAGCTAATTTTTGCCGATCTTGGTGCCTACTCATAGCAATGATTCGTTTTGCACCACGTAGTTTAGCTGCGATTACACCGCATAAGCCAACTGCACCATCACCAAAAACGACTGTTGTGTCGCCAATTTTTACTTCTGCGCTAGCAGCTGCATGGTAGCCAGTGGCCATGACATCTGCTAATGCTAAAAAGTCATTTAGCTGCTCAGCAGTATAATCAGAAGGCTTGCCGGGGATTTTTACTAAGGCCCAATTAGCATTGTGAAATTTGAGGTATTCTCCTTGGTAACCACCGTTAATTTCGTTTCCCTGATTAAAACAATTACCATCAAACCCTGCTAAGCATGCGGCACAATGTCCACATCCGTGCGTAAAAGGGGCGATAACAAAATCGCCGGGTTTAACTTGAGTTACTTCAGCACCAACTTGCTCAACAATACCAATTGCTTCGTGTCCGGTAGTCGAATTTGCCTTGCGCTGCGATATGCCACGGAACCACCACAAGTCTGAGCCACAGACACAAGAGCGGACGATTTTGATAATTGCATCATTTTCTGATTTTAATTCTGGCATCGGGTAGTCTTTTAATTCTACTTTGCCTGGTTTAATAAATGTTCCTGCTTTCACTTTGATTTTCTCCTTAATATACTGGTCGATCTTCACCTTGGGTTGCTGGATCAGCAATGCCAATACTATCGTTAACGTAGAGATTTGGATCCCGAATTATTTTTAAAATAGCGTCTGCAATGCTTTGCCGAGAACCTGAAACACCTACATACGGCTCATCATGAGTAGTAATGGTATATTTGATTTCATTTCGATCATTGAGCCATGGCAAACGCAGGGTAGTATACTGCAGGCCCGACTCGGCAAGCAGCTTATCCGAATTAATTGCAGTTTGCAAACCGGGCAATGTGTATTCGTGATTCCACCGACCAAATTCGCCGCCAACTTCATTGTAAATGCCCAAAATATTAGTAAATATTACACGTGAAACATGGTTATTTTTCATGGCACTAATTACATTTTTAGTAATGACATTGCCCGCGGTATGATCAACTACTGCTACAAAAACCATGTCTTGGCCGCTAACGGCATCATTTACTTCGTTAGCATTAGTTAAGTCAACTTCCATTACTTTTACCTTAGGTTTTAAATTTGCCAGTCTTTGGGCGTTGCGCAAGCCAACCGTCAAATTGATATCTTGGAATTCTGGCTCAGTTAAAAGCCGATTTTCAACTAAACGCGCTATTTGACCGTTTGCTGCTAAAATTAATAATTTCATTGAAAGCACCTCTTTTTCTAATTAATACAAAGTATATTGCCTTCGAGCAACTCTAAGTCAAATTTTTTTGCTAGTTTATTAGTTGATAGAAAGTGTTAATATTAAAGACAAAGTAGTTATTTTTAGTAAGTTAATTATGATTGGTAAATAGTGGCAGGAGAACATGATGAAAAAATACCAAATCAAGGATGTAAGTGATTTGCTCGGAGTTAGTACTTACACTTTGCGCTATTATGAGAAAATTGGTTTACTCAACTTTGTAAAGCGAAATAAAAGTGGTGTTCGTGAATTTGAAGCCAGCGACTTAATTACTATCAATACCATTATTTGCCTGAAACAAACCGGTATGCCATTAAAAGAAATCAAAAAATACCTAAAGCTAGTTGGAGAAGGCATTGATACGGCCGAGCAGCGAAAAGCAATGTTTCTGCAGCAACGACAAAAGGTAACGGAAGAGATCGCTGCTTTAAAAAAATCAATGAAAATAATAGATCGCAAAATTAATTTTTATGATGAAGCAATTAAAGAGCAGAGCTTAGATGTTTGCCGCGATGACCGCAAAAAATGGTTAGAAGGAATTTTGGCTGGAAAAGAAAAAGTGCAATAACTCATCGATAAGGTAAGTTTGCACTTGATAAAGACAATCTTTAATAAATAAAAACGACCCAAATTAACTGTGTCAATTATGTACGTTTAATTTGAGTCGTTTTTTATTAATAATTATTTGGACGTGAAGGCCAGAGCATTAATATCACAAACCAGATCTGGCCGATAAACGGCAGGACATTAATTAAAATCCACCAACCCGAGCGGTTAGTATCATGTAAACGCCGAATGCTTAGTGATAAAGTGGCAAGCCAAACAATAAAACTAATAACTAGTGAACCTGTCTTAGCGCTCCAGTCACCCCAAGTATAAATATCTTCAATAGAATGACCTAAAATTGTTTGCACAATCCAGGTTAAAACAAATCCTAGAATTATGTTAATAATTACGGGAATCCAATATTCACCCAAACTTGCAACCCCAGAAAAGTTGAAAATATTTTTCCAAAATTTCTTATACGTATTAATCATAGGTATAGCCTCCTTGACTACAGTATTATCAACACCATCATAAAACGAAAAATTTAATACATCAAAGAATATGATTTGTTAAATATTGTAAGCATATATTTTGTTTTGCGTATGCAAACGCTGTAAATTGAAGGTGGATTTTTAAGAAGGGAGATCATAGTATGGATAATAATTTATCAAACCCGTTAACTCGTTACCGCAATGAAGAATTTTCAGAGCAATCACAAGACTACCCTGGACTTCAAAGCAAGATGGATCCTAAACCTGATGGTGATATGGCTGATTATGAAGGTCATGAATTACTAATTGGGCGCCACGCTCTAGTAACTGGCGGCGATTCTGGAATTGGTCGTGCGGTAGCAATTGGTTTTGCTAAAGAAGGCGCTGATGTTGCTATTTCATTCTTGCCAGATGAGGAAGAAGATGCCAAAGAAGTTGCCGAGTTGATCGAAAAGGTCGGTCGAAAGGCAGTTTTGCTTCCAGCAGATTTACGTAAACGCGGTGAAGCTGAACGTGTTGTTAATGATGCTGTAAAAGAATTTGGCAGCTTGGAATTATTGGTTATGAATGCTGCTATCCAGCAACACTCTGACAGTTTAGAAGAACTGTCCCTTGATAGCGTCCATGATACTTTTGAAGTTAATATTATTTCGATGTTTGAAATGACAAAGGCTGCAGTTCCACATATGAAACCAGGTAGTGTCATTTTAACTTCTACTTCAGTTCAAGGATTCCGGCCAACGCCAATTTTATTGGATTATGCTTCCACCAAGGCAGCGATTGCTAACTTTTCAATTAACCTTGCACAAGAACTTGCTTCAAAGGGAATTCGGGTTAACAGTGTTGCTCCTGGTCCTATTTGGACACCATTACAAGTTTGTGGTGGTCAGCCAAAATCTGGTGTACCTAGCTTTGGTCATGAAGAGCCACTCGATAGAGCAGGTCAACCTGATGAATTAGCTCCTATTTATATCTTCTTAGCATCCAATTTGGCTAGTTATGTTACTGGTCAAGTATATGGTGCAACTGGAGGACAAGGAATTAATTTGTAAAAGATATTATTACTAAAAAACGCTTCTACTTGTAATGCAGGCAGAAGCGTTTTTGCATGTCTAATTTTTACTATTTTCCAGTTTAATGAAAAAACGATTGATTATTAAAATAAAGCAATTGAAATCTTATCTATATTTAAGCAAAATTCTATAGTATAATTAACTTATCTTAAACCTTATTTTATTACTATAATTGAAAGATTTTTTAAAATGAAAATAGTTTTTAGCCAAATTCAGCAATTATCGCAAAAAAATGCAGAAATAATTGCTACTAAATGGCATTATGATGGTGAATATTCCTTTTATGATATGAAAAATGACCAGGAAGATTACGATGAAATTATTACGCCTGCATTGCGAAAAGACCATTACTTTGAAGTTTTGGCAGATGATGGCCAGTTGACAGCCTTCTTTTGTTTAGATCCGATTGAAGGTAAGAATGATCAGGTTGAAGTTGGACTAGGGATGGCGCCGGAGTTAACGGGACATGGCCTTGGCATAAAGTTAATGCAAATGATTGAAGACTATGTGAAGCAAATTGGAAAATACCATAAAATTATTTTATCGGTTGCTGAATTCAATAAGCGGGCGCAAAAAGTTTACCAACGAGCAGGCTATCGCATTACTGGGTCAGAAGACGAGGCTTCTAATGGCGGTATTTATTGCTTTATTTTAATGGCAAAAGAAATAAAGAAATAAGAATATTTTGAAAGAATTACAATAATGGATCAGCAATGGCAAAAAATGTATGAAGCCGCTAGCCAAGTGCAGAGGTTTCATCAAATTGGCGAACATATGGAAGCTGGCGGGGTAGCTGCAGCTGTTTTAAGTGAGTCAGGAAAAATTTATACAGGAGTTTGCGTTGATACGGCATGTGGTCTTGGAGTATGTGCTGAACGAAATGCTCTTTTTAACATGATTACGCAGGGCGAAACGAGGGTGTCACGTGTCTTAGCCCTAATGTCAAATGGCAAAAATGGTGCGCCATGCGGAGCATGCCGTGAATTTATCGTCCAGTTGATGGAAAAAGATTACCAGAATGTTGAAGTAATGATGGATTATCGGCATGATAAGGTAGTAAAAATGAGCGAATTGACGCCAGAATGGTGGTTATAATGAAACAAGAAGTAAAAGAATTTTGGCGTGATTTTTGTCAAAAGCATAATTGGGATGAGAGCACAAAGTTTGATGCTTGGTCATTTGGTACAGACAAAAACGGTTTAGCTGATAAAGTCAACGGTGGCATCAAAACTGCGACTACCTCTGCTTATGAATTTTACGAAGATAAGCCATTGCCTCAAGTGGGGGAATTGAGTGTTATTCTTGATGAGGCTGGTAAACCAGTTTGCGTGGTTCGTGAAAAAGTTGTGGAGATTGTCCCCTACAATCAGATTTCCGCTGAACATGCTTATCATGAAGGCGATGGTACCTACAAAAATTGGCGACAAATTCACGATGATTTTTTCA
Organism: Lactobacillus sp. B4007; assembly: GCF_026535895.1. Taxonomy (NCBI): domain Bacteria; kingdom Bacillati; phylum Bacillota; class Bacilli; order Lactobacillales; family Lactobacillaceae; genus Lactobacillus; species Lactobacillus sp. B4007. The sequence continues at coordinate 530,344 of NZ_JAFNPA010000001.1, read as the reverse complement.
AGAAAGAATATGAAAGCAAAAAACGCGTTTTTTATCCGCAAGCACCAATGGTTTGTGAAGTTTTTGAAAAAGTTGAATAAACTTTGGAATGAAATAAAATTAAAAGGTGGGCGAAAACTGTTGCTAACAGATTAGTGCAGATGGTAAAGCATTTTGCTAATAACTCAGAACTTGAGGACTGAATTTTACCTAAACCTTATTTTATTTAATACTGCTTTTTATCCACTGCTAATTAGATTGTAGGTAATCTAATTAGCAGTGTTTTTCTTTATTAAAAAGTAGGTGCTTAGTATGGAACAGAAAAATTGGCTAAACTAATTTTTAATGAGAACACTCAAGAGTTAAGACATTAACTCTAACCTATTATCCGTTAACTAAATCCGCGGTTAATATTTCCCAGGAAATATTAACTCAAGTAAAAATAACTAATTATTTTAATATTATTAGTGTTAATAAAGCTAAAACAATCAGAAAACTAAAGTTGACAAATAAAAAACCAGTAACTGTTTTCCAGTCATGTACTTGTGCTTGTTTCAAGGCCAGTAAATTAGCAAATGAGGCAATGGGCGTGCCCAGCCCTCCAACATTTACGCCAAAAAAGATAGCGGCAATGTTTGTTGAGAAGTTGGCGATCAATAAAGTTGCGGGCACATTACTGATCACTTGACTTAACATGATCCCAGTCCAGTAAGTAATTTGTGTTCCCTGGTGTAAAAAGTGGGTAATTATTTTAATAATTATTACTTGACGACCAAGTATTCCAACAATTAGGAAAAAACCAATAAAAGTTAGTAAAGTTCCGTAATCAATTTGTCCGATAGTAGAGCAGTCCACAAGAAAAATAATGACAAAAATAGCAATTGTCGAGATTGTTAGTTGGATGAAGTGTAATACTCCAGCGAATGCAAGAGCAAGTAGAATAATTGCTGCTGTTAGCTGAATAGGTTGTAAAGCATGCTTAGTCTGGGCTAACTTAGGCAAGGATGTTTTGGGAATGGTCATTGTTGCCACAACTAATAACATTAGGCTGATAAGGGCTAGTGGCAATGATAGTTTGAAAAAATTGCTGAGAGTCAAGTGGTAGTGATTATATAGATACAGGTTTTGGGGATTGCCAAAAGGTGTTAATGCACTACCTAGGTTAGCAGAAATTGTGATTAAGCTTAACGGTAAAATAAACGGACCACGTATTTGGTGATGAATAGCCAAAAAAAGTGGCACCAAACTGAGAATAGCAACATCATTAGTTAAAAACATCGCTAAAAAGCTGGCTAATAAAACTAACAATTGTGTAACTTGGCGATGAGTATTGGCTAAATCAATGATTTTCTGGCTGAGATAATCTAAAACATTAATTTTGATTAGATATTGGGTAACCAGCATTAGACTAAAAAGCGAGAAAATAGTTTCCCAGTTAATATCTGCTGTTTTTGGAAGAGCATGACAAGCAATACTAGTACAAATTAATATTAGCATTATTAGCCATAATATCTTTTGTTCCCTAAAAAATTTGGTAATTGTGTTCATTTTTAACTTTCACCTCTGCTTTTTCAGTTGACTTGGTCACTAAATTTATGCTCATGCTGACGCATAGTTTTAAATTCTAGATTATTTCTTTCTTGCCTATCTGTAAAAAAAGAGTATAGCAGAAAAAGCATGTGAGGCAAACAAATTTTCCCTTTAAACTTAAATTTATTGCTATAATAAAAATAGAAAATTAGAGTTAAAAAAGTAGGAGAAGAAAATGACAAAACCGATTATTGGAATTGCTGGCTCGGAAATGATTGATACTGAAGGCCTTTTTCTTGGGTATCGCCGTAGCTATATTAATGAAGATTACGTTGATTCAGTGGTTCAAAATGGTGGTGTGCCATATGTTATTCCGTTTACTGGCAATGATGATGTAGTTAAAGCACAAATGGAACATGTTCAAGGGGTGATTTTATCTGGTGGGCATGATGTCGATCCGCATCTATACGGTGAAGAACTCAAGCCTAATATTGGTGAAATTTGGCCCGCTCGTGATCATTTTGATATGCTTCTTTTAAAGTTGGCCGAAGAAATGGGTAAGCCCGTGTTGGGAATCTGTCGGGGTGCGCAAATTATTAATGTTGCTCATGGTGGCAGCCTGTATCAAGATGTGGCTTACCGCAAAGAACAGACGCTTAAGCATGATCAACAACATACGCCAGATTTGCCAACGCATGGAATGAAAGTAAAAGAGGGAAGTGTTCTTGCTCAAACATTAGGCAAGACAGAATTTATGGTAAACTCTTTCCATCATCAGCTAATTAATAAGGTAGCACCAGACTTAATTGAAGTTGCTCATGCAAGTGATGGTGTTATTGAGGGCTTGGAAAACAAGGCTGGCAATGTTTTGGCTGTTCAATGGCATCCAGAAATGCTTCACAAAAATCCAGATACTAAATTCCAAAATAATTTGTTTAAGTTCGTTATTGAGAATGCAAAGTAAAAGAAGATAATTATGAACACAAATGAGAAGGCAAATGACAAGTTAGGCTTTTGGTCGATTGTACTTTTAGCAATTAACTCAATTATTGGTTCCGGGATTTTTTTAACTCCCGGAAGTGTTGTTACTCAGGCAGGCAGCAAGTCTTTGATTGTTTACTTAATTGCAGCAATTTTTGCGGCGATTTTGGCCATTTCATTTTCGGCTGCGGCCAAATATGTGACTAAGTCTGGTGCTTCGTATGCGTACACAAAGGCTGCTTTTGGTGAAAATGTCGGCTTTTATGTCGGCATTCTGCGCTATTTTTCCGCTAGTGTTGCTTGGGGAGTAATGGCAGTAGGTGTGATTAAGTCAACGATTTCCATCTTCGGTGGCAATCCAGACAGCGTATTAAATGTAACCATTGGCTTTTTGGTTTTAATGTTAATAATTTCAGTGATTAACTTATTTGGTCAAAAATTTGTCAAGTTGGTAATGAACCTCGCGACAGCAGGAAAGTTGTTTGCATTAGTGCTAATTATTGTCGCTGGCGTAGTACTTTTGATTACGACGGGGGCGTCACACAACTTAACAATGGTTGACCAAATCACGCAAAATGGCCACAGAATTGTCCCGACACTGACAACCACAGGTTTCGTGATGGCTGTTGTTTCTGCTTTTTACGCTTTTACCGGTTTTGAATCGGTGGCTTCTGGGTCTGACGATATGCAGGAGCCAGAAAAGAACCTGCCTAAGGCTATTCCGCTGGCAATTTTTATTATTGCTGCAATTTATATTGGGGTAGTGGCTGTTGCTTTGATGCTAAATCCGAAAGCATTGATGACGACTAAACAGGTAGTAGCAATCAGTGCAATTTTTAATAATGAAATCTTGCGCGATGTGATCTTGGTGGGAGCATTAGTATCAATGCTGGGCATCAATGTGGCCTCAAGCTTTAATGCACCCCGGATTTTAGAAGCGATGGCACGTGAAAATCAGTTGCCTTCTTCACTCACGAAAAGAACCAAAAGAAACTTTCCTGTTAGAACCTTCTTTATTTCTGAGGCTTTAGCAATCTTAGTTCCACTCGCTTTTCAATATAATATGGTAAATTTGATTACACTGAGTGCAATGGTGCGGTTTCTAGGCTTTATGATTGTGCCCCTAGCGGTCATTTGTTTTTACTTTGGTAAGAACAAGGAGCCAATTTTACCAGCGCCAAAGAACATTTGGACAGACATCATCGTACCGCTTTTATCGATTGCTTTAGTCATTTTTCTATTAGTGAAGTACAATTGGCAAGCACAGTTTGGCATTATTGAAAATGGCAAAGTCGTTGGTGTCAATTGGTATGCGATATTCATGATGGTATTTGGCTTTATCATTTTGCCATTGTTGATGTTTTGGTTTTCACGGTGGCAAAAAAATAAGCAGTAATTATTTGGGTAAAAAACAAACCGTCAATTAAAGTTAAATCTTTAACTCACGGTTTTTATGTTCATAATTATAGTAAATGTGTAACTAAAAACGACATTCTAACAAGAATGTCGTTTTTTGCTTTATTTATGCTGTTTTTTAATTTGGAAGTAGTGCACAATACTGTAGCAGAACAAAATTGCCATTCCAATTCCAGCCATTGTCATGTCAGAACGTGGAGTACCTGAACCCAAAGTGGCACCAAGCCAGTTAATGATAGTTGGTGAAACGGCACAGCCAATGTTTACTAATACTAGGGTAATTGTTGTAGCAAAGTTAACGGAATTTTTCGGGGCTGCTTCATCCAGCCAGTTAAAAATATAAGGAACTGATAGGCCAAAGCCAGCACCTAAGACGATAACGGCTACAAATAACATTGGCAAGTTGACAGCATATGCAATTGCAAGCAAGCCGGCAACTTGTAAAAACAAACCGATCGGTAGAATCAAATCATGCAGTTTCTTTTTCAAAAAGCCGTAGCACATGCCTACAGGAATTCCAATAAGTGTAACTACACTTGAAACGAAAGCAATTTGGCTAACATTTGCAATTTTCTGGCTTGTTGCCAATTGCGGTAGTTTGAAAGACATTGGCATAAAGAAAACATACATAAAGAACATAACGATGGCGATTTCAATCACGCTGGCATTAATTTTGTTTTCTTCCCGGTTAGCTGATTGGTCAGTACTATCAGTTTGTTGTTGATCAGGTAATTTAACCACAAAGCCGAACAACAGTAGAATAGGCAAAGCTGCTAGGTAAATAGCGAAGGTTGCGTGCCAGCCATTAACTGCTAATATGCCGACACAAAATGAAAAAATAGCTGCTCCTACACTACCCATTGAATTTTGGAAACCCAGCATTGTTGATAGTTCATCGCCCGCATAGAATTTGGATAATAAGCTAACTGCAAGGGAATTAAATAGACCAATTCCTGTACCCAGTAAGAAACGTGATACCAAAATTAGGGTATAGCCAGTGGCATACATCGGATAAGTTCCGGCTAGAAGTGCAATAATAAGACCCGTAATTACGGTTGTTTTGGTACCCAATAATTTGATTAAAAATGGGCTTAATACTAAGCCAACAACTATTCCAATATTTGGAATAGTACTTAAAGTTTCAACGGCTGCGCGTGAGACATCTGGGAATGATGAGTACATTAATGGCAATACCGATGAAATTTGTGGCGCTATCATCAATAATAAAGAAATTGATAATAAGGCAACTTTGAACAATCCAGATTTTGGATTAACTTTTTTCATACTAGCTCCTCATTTCTTCAGCTATAAATCGTTTTCGTTAATATTATACTTGCTTTTTCCATTTGAAATAACGCTTTCAGTCGCCTGAATCTGGCGCTGAGGAACCTTTGCGAATTTGCATACTGGTCTGCCCATAATTAGCGACCATCGCCCGATTCAAAGATCTGACACCACTAAAGCCATTATTCATGGCAACGGCTGTTAGCGTGTGAGAAGTACCGCATAATTCTTGATAGGCACGTTGAGCACGATAATTTCTAATATATTTACCCAAAGTAATGCCCATGTTTTGCCGAAAAATTCGTTGCAAATATTGTCGTGCCAAATGGCAGCTATCTGCAATATCCTGCAATGAAAATGGTTCTTGATAATGATCCTGAATGAAATCTAATGCTCGTCTTAAATGCCCAGTAATTAATAGATTGCTTGATAGCTGACTATTATTGTCGCGAGTCCGTAAAAAATACTTAAGTAAAATTTCTAACACCTGATAGCTCAGAATTGTTAGTTCCAAGTTTTGAAATTCGCTGTCATTAGCTAACTTTGTCTCGGTAATCCGGCTAAGTAGAGTTTGTAAGTGGTGATATTGAGCGATTTGTTCCACTGATAATTCGGCTAGTGGTTTAAGGTCAATCATATATTGATCCATTTCAGGAAATACTTGTAAAACCAGTGAATAAGGAAAAAGCATGGTAAGCATCAAGTCCGAGCAAGAGGATGTACTGCTTCGGACGCTGTGAACAACTTGGGAATTTATCACTAAGATCTCGCCTGGATGTGTATGATGATCGACACCGTTAATAATAAAATGAGCAATTTGACCACGCATGGTAAAACTGAGTTCAATACTTTGGTGCCAATGCGGCGCCACGTCTGACTCATTATTTTGCTGGTGAATTTCAATGTATAGCGGTAGTTTATTTAACTGGACCAGTTCGTGTTTATCAGGCACTAGAAACTCCTCCTTTAGTCAAAAAAATGATTGAACTACCTTGTTAGTTCAACCATTATTTTACAACGAGATGAAATTCTAATTTAAATACTTGCGGAAAAAGTTTAATTCATCCAAGTTACATTTTTTAGCTAGCTCATCTCTTTGATTCACATGGAAAACATGCTCGCGGCGGTGCTCAGCATCACCGTAAAAGTGAATTTCATGGAAGATGCCCTTAGCATGTAAGTAACCCGAAAGCATATAGGCATTGTCGCGTAAAAAGTCATCCGTACAAGTCATTAGGTAAATTGGCGGCAAGTCTTTTGTTAAAAATTGTTCAACGTTTAGCTGCTCATGTTCAGTTAAGCGAATTTCTGGCCGGAAATATGCTTCTGGTGCTCCTGCGATTGAATTGATTTCCGTTAAGAAATAAGCACCACAATTAAGTGCAGCCGCCTTAATTGTTAGTTGTGGTAACGCATAACCAAAGTATTTGCGGTAATTGTCATTGGTATAAATTGCTAAAATTTGTTCTCCCATTTGACCGCCAGCACTATCGCCGACGATGAAGACGTTATCAAGGTCAAACTGGTATTTTTGGGCATTAGTAGTATTTGCTACCCAATGAAAAACGCGATTAACATCATCAAGTTCACCTGGATAAACAACATCAGGAGCTAACCGATAATTCGCATTTACAACGGCAAAACCCTCTTTAGCCAGTGCCATACAGTAAAATTGATATGTTTCTTTGGTGCCATAAACCCAGCCGCCCCCGTGAATATTGACGATGACAGGTAATTTAGCCTCGGTGCGCTTACTTGGTAAATAAACATCTAATATCTGATATTTGGGATCCTTGCCATAAGGAATATTATCGAAACGCTCCACTTCGGGAATGTGGGTTGGCAAGCCTGCGTCACGCTTGTCATCACCCTCCTTAAATTCTTTACGCATATCATTGACTAATTTTTGATAATCTGGTTCTGCCATATCTAGCACTCCTTTTATATGTAATCGCTTTACTAAAAACATTGTACTTCATCAAAAAGAAAAAGAAAGTCCAGAAAAGCACCTCAAACTGGCAGATAAGGCCTTTTTAAAATTAATGTTAGTAAAAAAGCCTACCAAAGCTGGCAGACTTTTGTTCAATGCTTTAAAAAGCTTTTATCCTTTTTTAGCTAACCATTCTTTTACTAAGGCGCGATATTTAGTTAGTGTAATCGCACTCTTGGCTCCTTTATTTGTGGCATTGTAGGCATCAACATAGCCATAGTCAGGGCTTTGCGTCATGTGAGCCATTCCCATCACCCGATGATTTTTGTTAACGACATTAGTATAATGTCCAGCGGTTTTGTAACCATTTGTTCCTAGAACAGCGTGCGTGTATTTCTTATTGCTCCAATTGGGTGCAAATTGATAGCGAGCAAGACTCGGCGTTTTCTTAACATCCCACTTCCAGTTTGCTTTTTCACCCAGCCACATAGTAACTGGATTACCACCAGCAGCAAGATTTTCTAGGTTACCAGCATAATGATAGTATTGCGGATGTGCGAGTCCGCCACGCTTTTGGTAGTCACTATCAATCATTGAGATTGCGGTTGAAATAAGAGAAATCTTTAGCCGCTTCTCACCAAGCTTAGCCCTTTTTTGGTTGAGGCTAGTCAAGTTGGGAAGGGATGCAGCAATATTAGTCGCACTAGTTGCATCATCAGGACTACCTAATTTGACAGTTGTAGTAAACCAAGAAGGAGCCGCTGTAGCGCCAAGCTTACCTGTTCTAAGCAACTTAGCTGCTTTTTTGGCCTCATTTTTCTGCGCAGATGTCAGTGATTTCTTTTTGGCAATAAAATCCATGAAATTGGCTGCGTTTTTACTCGGCGACATAGCAGAAATGTTGGCAGTTGTGACCGCTGCTTGGACTTTAGGTGCGCCTGCCAGCTTTCCACAACTAAGCAAAACGAGGATGGCGGGTAATATTAGCTTTAATGCTTTCTTTTTCATTTTTATACAACTTTCTTGATCAAAATCTAAAAATAATTCAACTTATTTTACCAGATTATGATTAACTAAATTACTTATTTTTGCCAGGCTACATTTTTAAGCAAAACATATATTATATAAATACAAAATTGCTAATTTAAGGGCAAGCTTGCTTACTATTTATTATTTGAAATAAAAGCTTGATATGCCGCATTTTCTGAGGTCTGCTCAACTTGAAAAAGACTGAAGTCCGGCAAGTCCTGGTGAAATAAACTTTCGTCAGCATTGATATTATGTGTGACTGTAGCGTTACCGATGAGCTCAATCCAATAATGATCTTCTTGCTGGTGTACTCTAGTTTGAACGAAGCCGCCTGGATTGGAAACGGTGAGTAAGTGATTAAAAACTTTTTCCTGCTGGTGCGTTAGTGCAAATACTAAACTGGCGGCCGACATTCCCGTGCCACAAGCATTAGTAAAACCAACCCCACGTTCAAAAGTACGGACAAAGAGGTGCCGTGAATCAATCACTTGGGCAAAGCTGACATTCACGCCATCGGGAAAATATGGGTTCGGTTGATTGAGCTTGGTGCCGAGTTTTTCTAATAAGGAACTGGCTAAAACTTCCGCAGAAACAATGCTGATTAAATGCGGGTTGGGGACAGCCACAGCAGTAAATTTTAGGCCCGGGGCAAAAGTTGGTACTTCTTGATTAATGAGCTGATTGCAATTTAACTGGGCAAAAGGCAGATCCTGCTTGGCAAAGCTGACGGGGCTGATTTCAACACTAATCGCTTTGACGCTCTCTGCCCAGTCGGGTTCAACACTCACCTTGAGATCCGCTTGCTGGGTCTCAACTTTAAACGAATTTTGGTGATATTTTTCGGCTAAATAGCGCCCAACGGTCCTTAGACCATTACCGCACATGGAAGCAATTGACCCATCTGCATTAATAACCTGCATTTTTCCAAGAACATTTTGGTGGCTGGATGCACTGACTACCAAAAGACCATCTGCTCCACCCAATAGGCCCGTTTTGGAATTGGTCAATTGCTTTGCCAGACGAACTAATTCTGCTTGTGAAAGTGCCTGCTTTAACTGTGTTTGATCGAGTAAGAAAAAAGTGTTCTGCGAACCATGAACTTTTTGCATGTAAACCATTTGTTTGAACTCCCTTGAAAATTATTTGAAAAATTGGTGGTAAATCTGGGTAACGGCGGCAGCCGCATCCTCTTTTTTAGTTCCCAGCATTATTGAAATACGGGAAGCCCCCTGATTAATCATATGAATTGCAACGTGCCTTTGGGCCAGTGGGGTAGTGATGTTTTGCATGGCACCGATTTTGTTACGCATGCCTTCGCCGACAACCATGATGATGGCATAATCATCAATCCATTCTAATTGATCAGGCTGGAGAACTCGCTTAATTTCGGCACACATTTGTTGGCGCAGTTTTTCAGTAAACTGGCGTTTGTCAAAAATAACGGTTAAATCGTCAATTCCAGATGGCATATGTTCATATGAGATATTAAACTGGTAAAATATTTTTAGTAATTTTAACGTAAAACCAGTTTCTTTATTAAGTAAATATCGATGTAAGTATAAAGCGGCAAAGTGATTGGAGCTTGCGACACCGGTAATAATATTTTTGGGATGAAAATTCTTTTCGGGAACAATTAGCGTACCCGGAAGCTCAGGGTGGTTAGTATTTTTCACGTTGATATATACCTGACCTTGAATCGCTGGAATTAGTGCCTCATCATGGAAAACCGAAAACCCGGCATAAGATAATTCCCGTAATTCTCGGTAGGTCATGATTTTGATTGGGTGCGGCTTGGTCACAATTCTTGGATCAGCAGCATAAATGGCATTAACATCAGTAAAATTCTCGTACAAGTCGGCCGCAGTTCCGCGGGCCCAAATTGCGCCGGTGATATCTGAACCACCCCGTGAAAAGGTCGCAATGCTGCCAGTTGGGGTAACACCGTAAAATCCCGGAACAACAAGAATTTCAGGTATGTCGCGCCAGCGAGAGAGATTTTGGTAGGTTTCTTCCAGAACTTGAGCATCATTAGCGACATTGCTGACTAAAAAGCCGGCTTCTTGGGGATCGAGAAAGCGCGCCGGAAAATTTTTTTGTTGTAAAAGAAGGGCTAACAGCTGAGCGTTAAGCTTTTCACCGTGGGCTTTAAATGCAGCCATGAGAAAATCATTGTCTGGATACGAAATTGTGGGTAAGTCGCACAATTCCTGGTGTAAAGGTGCAATTGTGTCCGGATTTAAGGCAAAAAATTGTGCAATTTCGCTATATCTAGCCCAAATTTGTTGAACGATTGCGGCACAGTCTTGGTGCTTGATCGTTTTTTTAGCATAGTCAATTAATAAGTCAGTCACCTTGGTATCCTGCTCAAATCTTTTTCCAGGTGCTGAAGTAACAATTACTTTTCTGGTTGGATCAGCATTTATAATATTAAGCACTTTTTGAAACTGTTCTCCGTTTGCCAGAGAACTACCACCAAATTTAACAACTTTCATTCTCGATCACCTGCTTGATTAAATTATTTTAAGTTTGATAGTAACGCATTTTAACATTTTAATTTTAATCTGCAACCGAAAAGGCGATTTAGCGCGTACTTAAATTGGGCAAGTGAATTATTTATGAAAAAATGTTGACATCGGCTATGATTAATAATAAGATTTTTATTAATCGAAGAGGTCGCGACCAACAAGAGTAGCTGGTGGAGTTTCTGCAAAAACTAAGAAACCAGTGAAAGGGGCGGTTGCCGAAGCGTTAATTATTGCGGTAATTAATTGGCTGGGACGTAATTTAATAGATTACGGACTGTCGCAAGTTAATAATTTGCGGAGCGCTCGTCAAAATTGAACCAGATAATAATTAATTTTAATTTTTTGAAGGACTCTTTTGTATGCTAAGCGCACACAAAAGAGTCCTTTTTTATTCAAGAAAACGGAGGGTTACCAGATGCCAGCAGATGATTATTACGAGACTAATGATCAAGGACACTTAACGATCGGTGGAGTTGATGCACTAGATTTAGCCCGTGAATACGGCACGCCGGTTGTAGTTTACGATGTTACTCAAATTCGGCAACAGTTTCGGGCTTTGCAGCAAGCCTTTACCAAACAGCACATCGATTATGCAATCAGTTACGCTAGTAAAGCTTTTGCCACCATTGCGATGTATCAGGTGGTCAATCAAGAACACGGCCATATTGATGTCGTTTCAGGCGGTGAATTGTTTACCGCCCTTAAAGCTGGCTTTCCAAGTAGCAAAATCAGTTTTCACGGGAATAACAAAACTAGGGCAGAACTTTTAATGGCGGTGCAAAATCATGTTGGCGTAATTATTCTGGATAACTTTCATGAAATTAAACTTCTTGAGGAAGTTCTTGCTGATACTAAAAGTCATATTCAGGTCATGTTAAGAATTACCCCCGGCGTTACGGCACATACTCATGAATATGATCAGACCGGTCAAGAAGACAGTAAGTTTGGCTTTGACGTCAAATCTGGGCAAGCCGAGCAGGCTTTTTTACAAGTACAGGCTAGTGAACAGATGACTTTAATTGGTCTTCATGCACATATTGGTTCACAGATTTTAGAAACGACTGGCTTTAAGCTTGAAGTTAAAAAACTAATGCAACTTGTCCGTGAATGGGCCAAAAAATATGATTATCAGCCCCAAATCTTAAATCTTGGGGGCGGCTTTGGTATTCGTTATACCGCCCAAGACCAAGTATTGGCTTTAGGAACTTTTGTTGAACAGATTGTGACAACTCTTCGCCAGTTAGCTGAAGAATATCAACTGAAAGTTCCAGCTGTTTGGGTTGAACCTGGTCGCTCAATCGTCGGTACCGCGGGCTACAGTTTGTATACGATTGGCGCACGTAAAGATGTTCCCGGATTAATGCCCTATGTAGCAGTAGATGGCGGTATGGGTGACAATATTAGGCCGGCTCTTTACCAAGCTGATTATGAAGCACTTCTTGCCCGTGATCCCGCTGCTCAACCTAGCGAAACAGTCCACTTGGCTGGGCGCTATTGTGAATCAGGGGACTTGTTAATCAAAAAACTTCCGCTGCCAGCGACCAAAGCAGGTGATGTAATTGCAATGCTAGCAACTGGTGCTTATGGTTACAGCATGGCATCGAACTATAACCGGGTGCCTCGGCCAGCTGTTGTGTTTGCAGAAAATGGTCACGCACAAGAAGTTGTTACACGTGAAACCAATGAAGATTTAGTCAGTCATGATCGTTTTTATCAAGAATAGTGAGGAATTCAAATGAAAAATATGTCAGCGACAGAAATAATTGATTTTATTGCCAATGCACCCAAGAAAACGCCAGTTAAGGTTTATGTAAAAGGTGACCTGGCAAAATTAGACTGGCCAGTAGAAGTAAGACCCTTTGTAAATGATCATGTTGGGGTGGTTTTCGGTGACTGGGCGGATTTAGTGCCGTTTTTAAGAACCAATGCAGCTAAGATCAATGATTATCAAGTAGAAAATTGTAGCCGCAATTCGGCCGTTCCCTTATTGGATTTAAAAAATGTTTCGGCCCGGATCGAACCTGGTGCATTGATTCGCCAACAAGTAAGTATTGGTGCTAATGCGGTAATTATGATGGGAGCCGTAATCAATATTGGAGCGGAAATTGGTGAAAATGCCATGATTGACATGAATGCTGTCCTTGGTGGGCGCGCAATTATTGGCGCCAATACTCATGTTGGTGCGGGAGCGGTTATTGCTGGTGTAGTTGAACCGGCTTCTGCTAAACCAGTTAGAATCGGCCAAAACGTTTTAGTTGGCGCCAATGCCGTTGTCCTAGAAGGAGTTCAAGTTGGTGATAACGCAGTTATTGCTGCCGGAGCAGTTGTTACTGCTGATGTGCCAGCAAATGCGGTGGTAGCCGGTGTCCCAGCTAAAATTATTAAGCAGCGGGATGAAAAAACCACAAGTAAGACCAAGATTGAACAAGATTTAAGAAAGCTGTAAGCCAATGCTAACAAATGAGCAATTAATCCAAATCCGCCGTGATTTACATCAAATACCGGAATTAGCCCTAGAAGAAAAACAGACGCAAAAGTACTTATTACAGGTTATCCACCAATTTCGGCAAGACTATTTGGAAATTAAGACTGTGCCTGAATTGCCAACTGCTATTTTAGTCAGAGTCAAGGGAAGCAATCCCACTAAAACCATTGGCTATCGTGCTGACATTGACGGCTTACCGGTAACAGAAAAAACGGGGTTGCCTTTTTCTTCAAAACATGATGGTCAAATGCATGCCTGTGGTCATGACATCCATATGACCGTAGCCTTGGGTGTTCTTAACTATTTTAGTGAGCACCAGCCAAAAGATAATGTGCTGTTCTTTTTTCAACCAGCAGAAGAAAGCAAAAATGGGGGCAAACTTGCGTACGAGCAAGGGGTCTTCACTGGTCAGTGGCGTCCTGATGAATTTTTTGCCCTTCACGTTACCCCTGACTTGCCTACTGGAACAATTGGCTGCCGCAATGGCACTTTATTTGCCGGAGCAGCAGAAGTTAACATCGATTTATACGGGCAAGATGGGCATGCAGCTTATCCTCAGCGGGCAAATGACATGGTTGTGGCTGCGGCAGCTCTAATTGAGCAAGTGCAAACCGTTATTTCCCGCAGCATCGATCCAATTGCCGGTGGGGTGATCACGATTGGCAAGATCCAGGCGGGGACGATTAGAAACGCAATCGCTGGACATGCACGTTTAGAAGGAACAATTCGCGGATTAACGCAAACGATGATTGAACGCATTGAACAACGTTTACGCGAAGTAACTGCCGGTATTGGTCAAAGTTTTCAAGCAAAAGTTAAATTGGAGATTAATCAGGGTGGCTATTGGCCAGTTGAAAATGATCCAGAGATAACTGCTCAGTTGATTACCTATTTAAAAAACGATTCTGCTGTTAATTATCAAGAAACGGAGCCAGCAATGACGGGAGAAGATTTCGGCTATTTACTAGCTAAAATTCCGGGTAGCATGTTTTGGCTAGGCGTGCAGGATGAGTCACAGCTTCATTCGGCAACTTTTAGTCCGCAAGAAGAAGCTATTAAAGTCGGAATTGATGCAATTGTCGGTTTCTTTAAGCAGCACATGTAACTCTATTGAAAGGAAGAACAAGATGACGGATTTTACGCAAGCAGACTTAATGACAGCAATCATTACGCCATTTAATAAACAAGGTGAGGTTGATTATCCTGGCTTAGAAGAATTAACCGAGCATTTGCTCAAAACGGGCAGCCGGGGATTTGTCATTGGCGGCACAACTGGTGAGACAGCCACAATGACCCATGATGAAAAAATTCAGCTTTACACCAAATTTGCACAGATAGTTAATAACCGTGTGCCAGTCATCGCTGGCACGGGTAGCAATAACACGGCACAAACCGCGGAATTTACTGCAGAGGTCAGTCAAATTCCTGGAATTGATTTAGCTTTAGTGGTTGCACCTTATTACAACAAGCCTAACCAGCGTGGCATTAAGGCCCATTTTGAGGCTGTAGCCAAAAAAGCGCAAATTCCGCTAATGATTTATAACATTCCCGGCAGAACAGGAATTACGATTGCAAAAGAAACAATTGTGGAATTAGCACAAAATCCGCAAATTGCTGGTGTCAAGCAATGCACGGAACTGGAAGATTTAGAGTATATTATCGAGCACACTGCAGATGACTTTTTAGTTTATACGGGTGAGGATGTGCAGGCTTTAGCTGCCAAGACGCTTGGGGCACATGGCGTAATTTCAGTTGCCTCCCACATTTACGGCCAAGTTATGCGGCAAATGTATGATGAATTAGCTCGGGGCAATATTGCTCTCGCCGGTAAGCTACAACGACAATTAGTGCCTAAAATGCAGGCTTTATTTATGTATCCGTCACCGTCACCGGTAAAGGCGGTCTTGAATGCACAAGGATTAGCTGCCGGGGGATGCCGGTTGCCAATCGTTACTTTAAATAAGGAAGAAAAACAACAGTTAGCCCGTCATCTTGGCTTAAATGAAACGGCTTTGTTTAACCGCTTGCCTAAAGAATTAGGAGTGAATTAATCATGAAAAAAATTTTACTTGCTGGTGCAACAGGTTCAATGGGAAAAAAGGTTGCCCACTTAATTGCACAACTACCTGACTGTGAATTGGTTGGCGTTTTGGCACCAGATGCAACGACTAGTGGTGAAGTGAGTGCTTCAGTAGCTCGCTTTACGCAACTAGCAGATATTAATCTTAGTGCGGATGTTTGGATTGACTTTACTACTCCAAGTGCCGTTTACGCTAATACGAAGTTTGCCTTAGAGCATCATATGCGCCCAATCATTGGTACTAGCGGATTAACTGATGAACAAATAAAACAATTACAAGAAATTGCTCGTAAACAAAAAATGGGTGGAATTATTGTTCCTAACTTTGGACTATCGGCCGTTTTATTAATGAAATTTGCTCAAGAAGCAGCTCAGTATTTTCCGGATGCAGAAGTTATTGAGATGCATCATGCCGATAAACTTGATGCACCATCCGGTACAGCAAGCGCCACTGCTAAATTAATTGCCCAAAGCCGTAAAAAACAGCCCCAAGCTGATAGCTGCGACGATAATCCAGCACGTGGTGCCAATTGTGCTGGCGTTCCCGTTCATGCGGTTCGTTTACCGGGCTATGTTGCTCATGAACAAGTTTTATTTGGTGGACCTGGTGAAGCCCTGACCATTAGGCAAGATTCTTTTGACCGTTCTTCGTTCATGCAAGGAGTAAAAGTAGCATTAGCTAAAATCATGGATCTGGATGAATTAATTGTTGGTTTAGACAAAATCTTATAAAGAAAAGGAGTAATTAAAATGCCTCATTTAGCTGCTGATTTAACTGCAATAACTGCCACGCCCTTGGCCGAAATACCACCTTCAGGGATTCGTGCGTTTGCCCAAAAAGTTGATGATATTCCGGGTTTAATTAAATTAACTTTAGGAGAACCAGATTTAAATACACCTGAACACGTTAAACAAGCAGCTGTTCAAAGCATTTTAAATAATGATTCCCATTATTCGGCCCAAAAGGGTACTCCAAAATTGCGTCGAGCAATAAGCGCCTATTTAAAACTCAAACAAAATTTGTCTTATGATCCCGAAACTGAAGTCATTGTTACGGTTGGTGCGACAGAAGCGATTGCTTGCGCGATGCTGGCGTTGTTTCAGCCAGGGGATGAAATTATTGTGCCGACCCCATCTTATGCCTTATATTTTCCGCTAATTCAATTTACTAAAGCAAAATTGGTGCCAATTAATACCGCCAAAACCGATTTTGTTCTGACGCCGGAAGCCTTGAAAGACACATTACGGCAGCATCCTCATGCCAAAGCAATTTTGCTCAATTATCCGACCAATCCTACCGGTCGCGAATGTTCTAGCAGCGTTTTGGCTCAGCTGGCCCCGATTATTGCAGAAAATCACTTATATGTAATTTCCGATGAGATTTATGGTGAACTGACTTATGGCATTAAGCATACTTCCATTGCCCGTTATTTGCCCGACCGTACCCTCTTAATTAATGGCCTATCTAAGTCACACGCGATGACAGGCTACCGCATCGGCTATATTGCGGGTCCGGCTAATTTGATCAGTCCAATTGCTAAAATGCATGCTTTTTTAGTGACAGCTCCGTCTAATCCGGCCCAGGCAGCGGCTGCAGAAGCGCTAGAACATGGCGATGATGATCCAGCACAGGCGCGCCCAATTTATCAAAAAAGGCGGGACTACTTGGTTAAAGCTCTTAATGATTTGGGCTTAAAGACGATGACCAGCGAGGGGGCATTTTATGTTTTTACACAAATTCCAGCTGAATACGGGACAGACGATGAAAAATTTGCACTTGACTTAGCGCGACAAGCTAAAGTCGGCGGTACCCCTGGCAGTGCATTTGGTCCCGGAGGAGAGGGACATGTCCGCTTTTCTTATGCTGCTAGTGATGCAGACTTACATGAAGCCGTAAACAGAATTAAGAATTTTTTAGTAACAAAGGATGATAACAAATGAGAGAATACGTCGTTGCAATACTAGGAGCAACCGGTGCGGTTGGTCAGCGTTTAATTAGTGAGCTTGAACAGTCGAATATTCCGGTTAAACAAGTTAAACTACTGGCTTCAAAGCGTTCCGCCGGAAAAAAATTGCAGTTCAAGGGACGTGAAATCACCGTCGAAGAGGCTACGCCTGAATCATTTACCGGGGTTGATTTGGTTTTGTCTTCAGCCGGTGGCGCAGTTTCTCAAAAATTATTGCCAGAAGCAGTTAAGCGCGGTGCGGTTTGCGTCGATAATACAAGTGCATTCAGGATGGACGATGACGTACCACTAATTATTCCTGGAGTAAACGATGAGCAATTAGCCCATCATCATGGCATCATTGCCAATCCCAATTGTTCAACTATTCAAATGGTAGTTGCATTGTATCCTATTTTTCAGCGTTTTGGCTTAAGCCAGATAATTGTTTCAACTTATCAGGCGGTGTCCGGTGCTGGAAAAGCTGCTTGGGATGAAATGTTGCAGCAGGCTCAAGACTTATTGAATGGGCAACAGCCCCAAGCCCAAATTTTACCAACCGGGGCTGATCGCAAGCACTATCCCTTGGCTTTTAATTTGCTACCCCAGATTGATGTCTTTGAAAATGACGGCTACACTCACGAAGAATGGAAAATGATTCATGAAACCAAGAAAATTTTGTTTAATGACCAGGACTCCAGTCAAATTAAAGTTACCGCAACTTGTGTCAGGGTTCCGGTTGAAATTGGTCATGGTGAAACTGTCTACTTTGTTGTGAAAGATCATGCTGCAAGCGTTAAGGCAATTCAGCAAACAATTGCGCAAACAGCGGGCTTAGTTTTACAAGATGACCCGTCAAAGCAGCTTTATCCGCAGCCACTACAAGCAGCGGGCAAGCGTGAAACCTTTGTGGGCCGAATCCGTGCCGATGAAGAAAACGCCGGAGCGTTCCACATGTGGGTAGTGGCCGATAACTTGTTACGTGGCGCTGCCAGCAACACAGTGGAAATTGCTGAGTGCTTGGTGCGGGATAATTTGGTTCGGGTGCCCCAAGATTAATAATTCTGGTTAAACCAAAAATAGGGTAATTAAAAACGGTGAGAATTTTTTCTCACCGTTTTTTACTAATATAATAATTGTTAAAAAATTAAATATCTTATTTTGGTCATAATAAAAGCCTCTAAGTTATTCTAAACTTGGAACCCATATAATTATTGTAGTTATATCAAATGAAGAATATGTTTATGAAATTTAGTAAAAAATTCATCCTTATTTCTGTGACTGTCTTACTAACTATTGTTTTTAGTTAATATTAACTAGGCTTAAGGTAAAAATTAATATTTAAAAGTATCAAATATTGATAGTGTAATAAGAATAATTACTATTAATACTTATATTTATAGTAATCTAGTCTGTATAACTAATTATTAAAAAAGTGGAAGTTATAAAAGATCTAAACTGAGTATAAATAATTCAGCAAATGGGAAACATCAGAGTTAATAAACTTTTATATATCTGGTTTCCTAGTAAGCAAACATTAGAGCATTCTCTAATTTTTGGGTACTTTTTATGCAACTAGTAATATTGTACCCCTAATGTTGGTCATGATACTTACGTTAAGGTTAATAATGTATTGTCAGTGTATAATTAAAAACTCCGTCAAACATATAAGAATAAGCCAAGTCATCTATAAATAAATGATTGACTTAGTTGAAAAATTAGTTATTAACAAAAAGCGTTGAGCTTGCAGGTTCAATGCCATTTCGTATATCTTGTTTGATCTTACTATTGTTTAATTACTATTCTTTAAATAAATATGAGATAAAAACAATGTATCAAGTAAATAATCGAAAAGATTTATAAATGAAGCCATAATAGAAATTGTTACACTTATGATGTTATTGCTGAATTAGTGAAATTATTTAATGTACTAAAAATTGGACCTCATGATAAACATTAAGTATCACATTCAAAAATTAAAGAGCCAATAATCTGTAAGAGTAATTCCTACAAATTATTGGCTCTGCGTCTTCGCGTCTGGCTCTTTAATAACTGTAATAATTCCATGTTTTAGATTAATTAGATTTTCGTGTCTACACTTGGGACAGAATAGTGGAAACCTTAATAGCTCCGTATCTTCACGTACCTTAATTCGGGTCTTGCTATTGCAAGTAGGACATAATACCCATGATTGTTTTTCCATTAATAACTTACCTTTTTCATTAATTTATCTCACAGGAACACAAAATTCGCATAAGTGTGCTGAAACTTTTGAAGAAGCATACCGCTCAATTATTGGTTTAGTGTTATCTACCGGTAAATCACTCGTTAAATTTTGAATATTTTCCCAAAAATGTGATACTCCCTCAACGGTATGAGCAATTTCAAAGATTGCGTAACGTCCGTCAGGAATCTTACGAGTAGGTAAATCAATCTTTTTTTCACCATCAGTGATAATAATGCCTACATCATATCTTTGCTTTTCTGGTGGCGTTTGGATTGGATCATCCATTGCTATCCCAAGTATGGTGCTATCGTCTGTGAGTAAGTTATGCTCTTTTAAGTGTGCTTTGAAATCATCCATTAATTGATTATTTCCCGGGCCATAAGCACCCGTTCTCCGCATATATGCGATTTCAATATCTTTAAATTCTTCAATACCGCTAAATTTTTCTTTCATCAATGCTTTGAACCTCCTACATCAAAATATCTTATCAAGCTTTGACAAAACCAATCGTAAGGGCAATTAAAATGATTTTCAAGAAAAATTTTAAAATATATTATTGTTTAGTTATTGTTATGACAATCAAAGATCTGCTAGATTATGGCTCAAATAGTGATTTTTTAAGGTTTAATTATTAGCTAAAACAAAAAATCCCAGTGCTGCTACCTAACCGCACTGGGATATTTATTATTTTAACGGAAATAGTTAATTAATGCTATAACAAATTACTTATCTGGATAAATTAGCAATTATTTATCACCGCTCATAATGGTGTTTTTAACGATAACATAATCAACAAGCTTAATTGAACTAAGCGTTTTACCACCGGCATAAGAGATAGAAGATTGCAAGTCTTCCTGCATTTCGGTCAAAGTATCAGCAATTGAGCCCCGATATGGTACAAGCATTTGTTTACCCTCAACGTTGCGATAGGCTCCTTTTTGAACTTCAGATGCGGAGCCCCAATATTGCTTGTAGGTTTTACCGTCAATCTTAATAACGTTACCTGGGGATTCTTCGTGGCCAGCTAGCATTGAACCAATCATGACCATTGTTGCACCAAAGCGAACAGATTTTGCTATATCGCCGTTATAACGGATACCGCCATCAGCGATTAGTGGTTTGCTGGCAACTTTACTGCACATTCTAAGAGCAGCTAGCTGCCAGCCACCAGTACCAAAACCGGTTTTAAGTTTGGTAATACATGCACGTCCAGGACCAACACCAACTTTGGTAGCATCAGCACCAGCGTTTTCTAGTTCACGAACAGCTTCTGGCGTGGCAATGTTTCCCGCGGTTAAGAAAGTATCTGGTAATTTTTCTTTAATGTATTTAATCATGTCAATGACATAGACGGAATGGCCGTGTGCAACATCAATCGTAATGTATTCGGGAACGATTTTTTCAGCTGCTAATTGATCAATAAAGTTATATTCGTCCTTTTTAATACCGACAGAAATTGAAGCAAAAAGGCCTTTTTCATGCATCATTTTGATGAAATCAAGCCGCTTTTCAGGTTGAAAGCGGTGCATTACATAGTAATAGCCGTTTTGCGCAAGCCAAATAGCCAACTCGTCATTAATGACGCTCTCCATGTTAGCTGGAACAACCGGGATTTTAAATGTTCGGTTTCCAAACTTAACACTAGTATCCGCATCATGACGGCTTTTGATGATTCCTTTGTTAGGAACAAGTTGAATATCATCGTAATCAAAGGCTTCTACACTAAAATAATTACTCATAAGTAAATCGGCTCCTATTTAAATATCTCTTTTCCAAACCAAGTTACTATAATCAAAAAGCATATTTTTGTCAATATAAAAATCGAACTATCTAAAATAAATTAGTCGGAATAATTCGCATTTAAATTTGACTATGATAGCTTAAATTGCTAGACTATTTACGTGATATTTGTAGATTTTTAATGAGGTGAAGGAAAATGACAGCAGTTACAGTTGTTGGTAGCCAATGGGGCGACGAAGGAAAAGGTAAAATAACCGATTTTTTGAGTAAGGAAGCAGCTTACTCCGTTCGTTCCAATGGTGGTAATAATGCTGGGCACACAATTGAAATCGATAATCAAACTTTTAAGATGCGCTTAATTCCATCCGGTATTTTCGCATCTGCTAAAGGAGCAGTTATCGGTAATGGTGTAGTAATTAACCCAGAGGTTTTATTAGGTGAACTCGAAAACCTTGAAAAAAATGGGATTGATACTAGCAAATTACGAATTTCCAACCGTGCTCATGTCATCATGCCTTATCATATTAAGCAAGACGAGTATCAAGAAGAAGCAAAAGGTGCAAATAAAATTGGCACAACCAAAAATGGTATTGGACCAACTTATATGGATAAGGCTTCAAGAATTGGTATCAGAGTTTGTGATTTACTTGAAAAAGATACATTTGCAGAAAAATTACGCGCTAATTTAGCTGCTAAAAACGAATTATTTACTAAAATTTATGGTAAGCCTGAACTTGATTATGACGAAATCTTCAACAAGTACTATGAATACGGCCAAAAAATGAAAAAATACGTAACTGATACTTCTGTATTAGTTAATGATGCGCTAGATAACGATGAAAAAGTACTGTTTGAAGGTGCACAGGGAATTATGCTCGACTTAGATGAAGGAACATACCCATTTGTAACTTCATCAAATACAATTTCGGGTGGAATTGCCAGCGGAATTGGGATTGGCGCTAACCGACTAAACACTGTAATCGGTGTTTGCAAGGCATACACTACTCGTGTTGGTGCTGGTCCATTTCCAACAGAACTTCTTGATGAGACTGGCGACCGCATTCGTGAAACTGCTCATGAATACGGCACAGTTACCGGTCGACCACGGCGGGTTGGCTGGTTTGACTCCGTTGCATTGCGTCATGCTAAACGAGTTGCTGGCATTAACGGCTTAAGCTTGAACTTGCTTGATATCTTCAGTGGTTTTGACACAATTAAGATTGCGACCGCATATGAACTAGATGGTCAAGAAATCGATTACTATCCAGCTAGTCTAAAAGAATTGGAGCGCTGCAAGCCGGTTTACGAAGAATTACCTGCATGGCAAGAAGATATTACTAATGCCAAAACCTGGGAAGATTTGCCTGAAAATGCGCAAAAATTCTTAAACCGTGTTGCTGAGTTAGTTGGCGTTCCGCTGGTAACCGTTTCGGTTGGACCAGAACGTGAACAAACAATTGTTTTACGTAATCCTTGGGAAATGTAATTGATGTTAGAACGATACACTCGCCCTGAAATGGGCAAAATATGGTCAGATGAAAATAAATATGCGGCTTGGCTAAAAGTTGAGATTGCTGCGACAAATGCTTGGAGCGAAATCGGCGAAGTGCCACGAGAAGATGCTGCCAAAATTGCGCAAAATGCTCGTTTTACACCCGAAAGAGTGGCTGAGCTCGAACAAGTAACGCATCATGATGTTGTCGCATTTACTAGAACGGTTTCTGAAAGCCTTGGCCCGGAGAAAAAGTGGGTTCACTTTGGCCTGACTTCAACTGATGTTGTTGATACTGCCCAAGGTTATATTCTCAAGCAAGCCGATGAAATCATTAGACAAGACTTGCAGGAATTGAAAAAGACGATTGCAGAAAAAGCGCGTAAATACAAAAATACCGTTGAAATGGGTCGCACGCATGGTGTGCAAGCTGAACCTACTACTTTTGGTTTAAAACTGGCTCGCTGGTATGCAGAAATCAACCGCGATATTGATCGCTTTGAACATGCTGCTAAAGGCGTAGAATCCGGTAAAATTTCTGGTGCGGTTGGTACTTTTGCGAATGTGCCACCAGAAATTGAAACTAGTGTGCTTCAACAGCTTGGGCTGACTCAACAGCCGATTACAAGTCAAATTTTACCCCGCGATTTGCACGCAGAATACATTGCTACACTAGCCTTAATTGCCACTAGCATTGAAAATTGGGCAACAGAGATTCGCAGCTTGCAACGGTCGGAAATTCATGAAGTTGAAGAGCATTTCCGTGCGGGACAAAAGGGTTCATCCGCGATGCCGCATAAACGCAATCCAATTGGCTCAGAAAATCTGTGCGGAATGGCGCGGGTTTTGCGTGGGCACATTGTAACGGCGTATGAGGATGTCACTCTTTGGCACGAACGTGATATTTCGCATTCAAGTGCCGAACGAATTATTTTGCCTGATACCACGATTGGCATTGATTATATGTTAAATCGGTTTAACCGAATTTTGACCAATCTTGATGTTTTCCCCGAAACCATGCTCAAGAATATGGATAAAACTTATGGCTTAATTTATTCACAAAGACTGCTGCTTAAACTAATCGATGAAGCAGGGCTTTCTCGTGAAGACGCATATGATATGGTGCAAAAGCTGACAACTAAATCTTGGAATGAAGGAATTTCATTTAGAAAATTAGTTGAGAACAGTAAAATTATGAATTATCTTTCAGTAGATGATGTTGCGGATGCTTTTGATTACCACTATCACTTGCGTCACGTTGATGATATTTTTAAAAATGTCGGTTTAGAATAAAGTAGGTTAAATCTTTGCACTCATCGTGTTAGCTCTTACTAGCAGTATGAGTGCTTTTTGCGTCCGGCAGTTTAACTCTTTTTGTTTAACCACTTAAGCAAAAAAAGTGACCACTTGAGAAAATAAACTGGCTTTTAAAAATTAATTAGCGTTTAATAAAAATATCAGATGAAAGGCAGGTGAGAATCTTGAAGGTGAAAATTGAGCTTGACCCAGAACAAGAAGAACCGTCAGTGACCATTCATGCACGGGAATTGTCCCCCGAAGTGGAACAAATTTATCGTCAATTGCAAGAATTGGATGGACGACCTGATCAGCTTGAGTGTCATAAAGATGAATTAACCTATTATGTAAATCTAGCGGATATTTTGTTTTTTGAAACTGAGGGGCGGCAGGTAATCGCGCATACGAAAACGGAAGCTTTTACTGTCAATTACAAACTTTATGAATTAGAAAATTTGTTGAGCAGCCAATTTATGAGGATTTCAAAATCAACAATTTTAAATTTAAAACAGATCTATGCGTTAACAAGGTCAATTTCAAATTGTCAGGTTCACTTTCGGGATTCATATAAAACCGTCTATGTATCGCGCCGCTATTATCACAGTTTAAGTGATCGATTAAACGAGAGAAGGTCATCATAATGAGAAAACAAAAAATTAAGGAAATACTTTGGGGCATTGGGTTAGTTGCTGCAGCAGTCTATATTGTTATGAACCAAATGCACCTTTTATCATTTCATTTAGGCTTAGGAACAATTTTTTGGACAGCCGTTTTTGGCATTTTACTGATTAATAGCATTGCAGGTAAAAGCATTTTTGGAATGGTTTTTTCAGTAACATTTTTACTAATTGTTTATGCTGGGCCGCTTCATATTACTAAAATTGTCCCGTGGACCTTATTACTGGCTGCATGTTTGGTATATGTTGGCTTATGCCTGATTTTTGCTAAAGGTTGGCGTCGTGATACGCTATTTCGCATTAATCATCACCAGAATAAATATGACCAAATCTGGGAAGATGGTGAGTTTAAAACGACAGGTAATAACTTTTCTTCTAGAAGTAGAGATGAAAATGACCGCAATATTGTCATTAATCAGCGTTTATCTGAGGTCTCACGTTACGTTCATTCACAAAATTTAGAAAGTGTGACGATTAATTCTACTTTAGGTGAAACTAATGTTTACCTTGATTCTGCTAAGGTCGCTGGTGATACGGTGGTCATTAATCTGAATGCTTCAATGAGTGAAGTAGTAATTTATCTGCCATTATCTTGGCGAATAGAAGATCATTTAGCAGCTGTTTTTGGTGAAGTTGAAATCAATGGTACTTCTACCGGCGGTGGTCCTAAAGTGCTTTTGCAGGGATCAAGCAAATTTGGTGAAGTGACGATTAATTATGTTTAATGAGATGAGCAAAGACCTACTTAAAAACGTGGCCGCTGATCGTATGATTAAAGAAATGGTGGGTAAATTTTCCCAACATCAACAAAATTACTTTTTAGCGGGAAAAACGATTGGGACCAGCACCTATTGGATTAACGACTTTCATCCAACTGCTCTTAATTTTGCTGCTTATCTTTCACCTAAAATAACCTTAGCTGAACAAGAACGGCTCTTTCAGCAAATGATCGAAGAACTAGAGCAAGTTGCTCGCAAGAAGCAAAAGAAAGCCCTAATTACTTATGATTATGCTCCGCAACTAGTCTTTAATACTCTGGCCAAGGACAATGGCTTTCACTTAATTAGAACCACAGTTATGCCCAAGATGCCTTTATCTTCAGCTTTAGAGCAGACCAAAGCTATTAAAATTGCAAGTGATTTTGAGCTCTTAAGTCTGACCGCTTTGAAAAAATGTCCAGAACAATTAGCGGAATTAGCGCGACAAAGTTATGCCGATTACCAAGAAAATCACCGGGCTAACCCAGTGGCTGATCTTTCTTTAGAAAGGTGGCAAGAAGTTATTTATGCCGATCAGTTGCTAGATGCGCCACTAGTTTTAAGAGTAAAAAATCAGCTTGCTGCCTACTCTTTTACCTTTGAAGATCATCCGCATGAATTAACGTGGGGCTGGATGGGAGCAGTAAAACCAGAACTACTAGATTTTTTACAACAACGGCAATTAAGCTGGGCGCAAGCAAAATATCAGACTTTAACTGGTGAATTTGACTCAACAGATAAGTTGGCAACTAGAACTTACCGTAATTATGCCTTTGAACTGTGTCCGGTCTATGAAACTTATTTAAAAAATGTGTAAATAAGAATATTAGGGCTAAAGTAATATGAGACAGTAGTTAATTATTTAAAATTAAATCAATAAAAAACTCCGCTAATAAACGGAGTTTTTGTGTGCTTAAAATAGCGGGCAGTTTTAATGCTGCCAATTAGTGTTTAGCATTGCGGCCACAGTTTCTGCAATATTATCGCTTTGTGCAATCATTGAAATAACAGCGGCGCCGGCAGCTTTAGTGCTTGCAATTTGGGGTAAATCTTTTTCTGTAATACCCCCAATTGCAACAATTGGACGGTCAGTTTGTTGGACCAATTTTGTCAGTCCAGCAATTCCAATTTCTGGATCAGCATCATCTTTAGACTGAGTAGCAAAGATGGGACCACTACCGTAATAATCAATTCCGCTAATATGATCCGCAAGACTTATTTCAGCACTTGTTGAACAAGAATAACCGACAATCATTTTTCCTTGCACATCTTTTATTACCCGGGAAATATCTTCATCGTCTTGTCCAACATGAATTCCTTCGGCACCAACCTTCTGGGCAAGTTTAACATCATCATCAACGAAGAAAGGAACATGGAATTTTTGGCAAAGTTCATGAAGTTCTTTTGCCATTGGTAAGCGGTCATCTTCGTTTAACGTTGACTTTGGCCCTTTATCACGAAACTGATAAGCAGTGATACCTGCTTTTAAAGCTTCTTCGACTAATTCAGGTAAAGTCTTTCCGGCTGGCAAGTCTTGTGTCCCGCAGACGAAATATGCGGTTAATTGTGTTGCGTTAAATTGAGCCATAATCTCCTCCTAATCTACCTTAACCCAATGATTAAGTGGTCCATGACCGTGACCAACCTGAATCGTTTGTTCAATCGCCTTGGTGACATACTGTTTGCCGATTTTAATTGCTTCACTGAGAGTATGGCCCAGAGCTAATTGAGCAGTAATGGCGGCTGCAAGAGTATCACCAGTACCGTGAGTCCTGTTAGTGTGCGTCCGTGGACTGCTAACCCAAAAGTCGGTACCATCTGCTAATAAAGCGTAATCGCGCACAACTTCAGCGTTAGAATGTCCGCCTTTAATAAGCACGTTTTTTACACCCATTTTTTGCAAGCTTCGTGCTAATTGGGGATATTCTTGTTCACTAGTAGCCTTAATTCCGGTAAGAGCTTCTGCTTCAGGCAAGTTAGGCGTAATGAGGTTAGCTAGCGGCAATAGTTCATTTTTAACGGTGGCAATAGCATCTTGGCTAAGAAGAGGTGCTCCGCCTTTAGCCACCATAACTGGGTCGATGGTTACCGGACCAAAGTCATATTTTTGCAGATTAAGAGCTACTTGATGGACGTGCGCTGCATCTCCCAACATACCCGTTTTACAAGCCTTAATCTTAAAGTCTGAGGCTAATGACGCAAATTGGGCATCGACCATTTCAAGTGGTAATAAAAACGAGTCTTGGACTCCGAGCGTATTTTGGGCAGTCACAGCTACAACCACCGCTGTCCCAAAAACATGTTGCATCTGAAAAGTTTTTAGATCCGCCATAATTCCGGCTCCACCACCGGAATCAGTCCCAGCAATGGTCAAAACTTGGGGAAATGAATTTAGTTCTTCTGTCATTATTGCTAACCTCCTTAATCAAATTTAGCAATAGCTGTAATCTCGGTTTCTTTGACTTTAGCTAAATAATCCATCAAATACATGCTAAATGTTCCAGGGCCTACTTCAGGATGATCATTAACGAGCAATTCTCCAGTAGCTGCAAAAACTAGGCAAGCTGTTTGCGCAGCTTCAAAAGAATTATCGCAGACGGCCGCAAAGGCGGCAACAATGCTTGAGAGCATGTCACCTGAACCAACGTGTGCCTGAAATAGCGGGGTACCATTGTAAACATGAGCGATATTTTGGCCATCGCTAATTGTGTCTGTTACGCCACTGGCAATAATTGTACAATGCAATTTTTGCGCAGTTTTACGCGTAATTTCGTCAAGATCGCCACTGCCTGAACCCGCATCAATACCTTTGGCATTCCAGGCAAAACCACCTAAAGCGGCAATTTCACCAGCGTTACCACGAATGATTGTAGCTGGGAAAGCTTCTAGCAATTTTTGTGCGGTTTGCAGGCGGTAATTGACTGCGCCAACGGCAACGGGATCAAGGACAACCGGTTTTTGAGCTTGCGCGGCAAGTAGCCCCATTTCTTTCATTTGCATAATTTGCAATTTAGTCAAAGTCCCGAGGTTGATGGCAATGCTTGATGCCATCTGAACCATTTCTTCGACCTCAGCAATTTCCTTACTCATGATAGGCGAGGCACCCAGCGCATTTAAGCCGTTAGCGACATCTTGAACGGTCACAAAATTGGCGGCATTAAGGACAATTGGATTAGTTTCACGTAATTTAGCTAACAGATCTAGTTTCATAATCTCTCCTTTAAAAATCTCCTGCGCCGATTTCAGGTCAATAAAAAAGCTTTGACATATTTGTGTCAAAGCATAAGTGGATTTTGACACGTTCCTACGCAAGAATTAGCTTACAGGTTCAAAGGGTCTGGCTATCCGCCATCTCAGCCTTCAAAAAGGCACCCCTCGTGTTATCGGTTTCAATTATAGCTACTTTTGCTGGGCAAGACAATAACTAATTTAACCGAATTGCTGCAGTGACTCGACTAAGGTAAACTAACTACTAAAAAACACGCAACTATTAATTGGGCGAGGGAGATAATAATGACTGAATTTACGGCACAATTGCGTTATGCGGCAAAGGATCTGTGGAAAAAAAGCATGGAGCAGCCCTTTGTTAAAGAGCTGCAAAGTGGCCAATTGCCATTGGCTACTTTTCGGTTTTACTTATTGCAAGACAGGTACTATTTAGCTGAATTTAGCAAAATTCACCGGCTAATGGCAAAGAAAACTACTAGTCAAGAAGTGCAACGATTCTTGCTGGCAGGTGCCCAAGATTTGCAAGAATGTGAAATAACGATGCAGCAACATTTTTTAGCGGAATTAAAAGTCACATCCAATGAGATTAAAGAAACTGACGCAGCGCCAACGGCGTATGCCTATGTCAATCATCTGTTTAAAACGCTTGAAAAAGATGGCCTTGTACCTTGTGTCTGTGCCATTTTGCCTTGCTACTGGCTTTACCAGGAAATTGGTCAAGCATTGGCGCAAACGGGTTCACCGGTTGCACTTTACCAGAAATGGATCGAGACCTATGATAGCGACTGGTATGACGTCAATGTTAGTCGCATGTTAAAGTTGACCAATGACTTAGCTGCGCAAGCTTCAGAACGAGAGCGTGGGCAGATGCAGAAAGCCTTTGTGCGCAGCAGCTATTATGAATGCCGGTTTTGGCAAATGGCGTATGAGCAAGAGCAGTGGCAATAGTTTTCTGCCTTAAAGAATTTTTTTAATTAAAAAAGCCTAGCTTCACTACAAATAGCAAAGCTAAGCTTGGAGAGCGCATAATAATTAGCGCTTGATTTGAACGAAAAATATAGTAAGAGAGTTCTTAATAATAGATTTTGGCCACGCGCTCGACTAAATTAGTGCCATATTCAAAGCCATCGGCAGCAATTTTAAGTGTGTTAGCTGTTTGATCTTGTTTAAATGCTAATGGCTCTTGGTTGTCTAGCCAAGCGATATGGTCAATTTTTTGTTTTGCAAAATTAGTGAAAACTAATTCACGTGCCTGTTCGCCACCTAGAACGACGTTGCTGTTGCCAATATTTCCTAGGTCATCAACAAATAAGTAATTACCTTTAATAAAATCATGGTCATTAGAAATAGTGGAGTAGGTTGAATGCTCATAATTATTGGTATGGTAAATTGCTTCATGGTTGATAGCCATCCATTGACCAACTAGTTCGATTAGTGAACGACAGTGGATATTCAGTGAACCATCAAATTCTGGTCCAACATTAATTAATAAGTTAGCGCCGACCTTGCGCGTCCGGCAAATTTGCTCAATTAACTGGTGCCCAGAAAGATAATTAAGGTCATTTTGGGCATTGCCCCAGTGTTTATTGAGTGTTAGCGAAGTTTCAGCGGCTAAATAGCGTTGGTTTTGAACATGCTTAATTGCAGTTGGATTGCCACGCTCAAATGTTAATACGTCAACTTCTCGACCTTCCGTTACGCCTTGTTTTTCTAGTCCGGTATTATTGGTAATAATGGCATTAGGTTGTAATTGCCGAATTTCTTGGTAAAGCAAATCTTCTTGCCAATCTGCATGTGGCTTATCCCAATTACCATCGAACCAGAAACCACCAATTTCGCCGTAATTAGTGCATAAAAGTTTAATTAGTTGACGCATTTCGGCTAAATAGCCGTTAAAGTCGTCGCGGTACTTAACGTTATTCCAATCATAAGTAGCGTAATAGATAAAGGGAGCAATCTTTTGCCGGTGGCATTCATCGGTAAAAATCTTGATAACATCTTTGTGAAATGGGGTATGGACGCTGTCAAAGTTATTAATATTCTTGGTATCAAAGAGGTAAAAGCCATCATGATGTTTGGCAGTAAGAACAATATACTTAAAGCCGCACTTCTTAGCTAGTCTAACTAAGCTGCGAATATTTTCTTCTTTTGGGTTGAATTCATTAAACGCCGCCTGATAGGTCGAAATATTTAAGATGTTCTGTGACCATTCGCCCTTGGCAAATTTAGAGTAGAGTCCCCAATGGACGAAAAGGCCAATCCCCATTTTTTCAAAATTGCTAATTTTTGTTTCTATCTTCATTATCTGTATACTTTCAATTGCTTATATTATCATCTGGTCAATTGCTACTAACTTTAAACGAAAAATTACTGTTTTTTAGCTACTTCTTGCCGCAATTTGACCAATTCTTGGTTGGTCTTAATCAACTCGGTGGCAAAGTCTAAAAAACTTTCTGCTGTAATCATTTGATCTTCAGCATGCATATATAACGGGTCAATTTTGTTATTACCAGTTTTAGCAAAATCAGCTAAAACCTTTAAGTGTAAGTTTTGCGCCTGCTTTAGTTCTTCTTTGGCGTCTTTCAGCAATGGCTCAGGGTCTTTAGCGTCAGACTTAGAGCAGGTAACTGCCTCCATAATTTCTGCTTTTGCTTGCCCCGAGTGACTAATAATTTCAAAACTAATTTCTTCTAAACCTTCCATAGCGGCCTTTCTTTAATAATTATCTACATCAATAAACTTAAATTTGTCCCATGGCTGAATGAAAGCAATAAACTGCAAATCACTAGGGACAATTTGCGCAACAACATTTTTGCGGTGGTCATGGTTGTCCATTTCCTGCTTGACAATGTTAAGTTCGCCCTTGTACTGGTCAAAGTCATTATTGCCAATTGTAATCATTCCCCGGGTCAAAGTGTTAACAGGGTTGTTGACCGGTATGTCGCGTTTATTATATTTCAGCTTAACGAAGGTTGAACGAATCGCATAGCTATTGATATCTCCCCGGTTAAAGTGCAAATTAGCTAAGACAATTTCTTTTTCCAAAGCGGTTGCGTTAGAGGCAAACTTGACAAAAAACTGTGGTATTTTTGCCTCCAAGTTGGCCACTTTAACTAATTCGTCATCACTGGCAAACGCATTCCCAATAATAATGTCATCAATTAGCTGGGTATTAATTAAATACTGCGCCTGTTTTTCAAGGGGTAAACCGCGGTGGATTTCTAACGTTGGTAAACCAGCATTATAGGGATGCGGTCCAATTGCACCATGGTTTGATGAGATAAAAGCGGCTGTCCGCAAACCTAGGTCATGATATTTCCGCGTAGTCTTTAAAAAATAATCTGTATCTAGTCCCGTGTATCGTTGCGGATAAAAATTATGACAACCGATAATTTTGTCCTTAAGCGGTCGGTAAGTGAGAATATTCGCAATATTGCCAGTATCATTACTAATATTGACCTCAATCGTTAAGTTCTCGGAATTATAAGTCATAATTGACTCTGGCATACCATCGAAATTTGAATCTAATCGTACGATGTCGGCACCTAGTTTTTTAAAAAAAGACAGGTCATTGTAACTAATGTTTAAGTTTGTAAAAAGGCCCGGATTAACATCTAAGCTGACCCACATCCCTTTTTCATGGGCATAGCTTAAAACGGTTTTAAACTTTTGTAAGACCGTTTCTTTGTCATCATTTAGCTCTAATAAGCTTGTAAAAAGCCTTTGGTAACCAAGTTGAGCAGCACGATCAATGTATTCAAGACACTCATCGACTTTAGTTTTGTTCGGATAAACTGAGATCCCCTTCATTTTTCTGAGCCTCTTTCTCTAATTTTACTTGGTTGTTGTCAAACATTTTGAAGAATGGGTAATAGATAATGAGAGAAATCAGAATGTTAACAAGACATAAAACGATTGCGCGCCAGTCAAAGCCGGTTGCCATCCAAGCACCGATTGGTCCGGGCAGTGTCCAAGGCGCAACGGCTGTTGTATAAGCCACTAAGTGCAGCTTCATTGCTACGTAGGTTACAGCTGCCATTGCGGTTGGCGCTAAGACAAATGGAATGGCAAAATACGGGTTCATGATGATTGGAATACCAAAAATCAGGGGTTCATTGATATTGAAAATAGCGGGCACGATAGTGACAGCACCCATTGTTTTACTAAATTTAGATTTTCCTAAAACTAATAACAGGATTGCCAGTGAAAGAGTAGCACCAGCACCACCAACCCAAACAAACCATTGGAAAAATTGTTCGGTCATGAAGTGAACTGGAGCGTGACCATGAGCAACAGCGGTAACATTGGCATTTAAGTTGGCATACCAGTAAGGGTAGAGAATTGGTGTAGCAATAACCATTCCGTGAACCCCGAACAACCAGATAATGGTAATTAAAAGAACGGGCACGATTGCTGATAAGAATGTGTCACGACCAAAGTAGCCAATCGGTGAGAAAATCCAGATCAAAATCTTATTGATGTCTAAGTTGCAGAGTTCTTTTAGCACAAACGAAATCACAATAATTAAGATTCCTGGTAGCAGGGCACTGAAAGATTTACCAACTGCTGCAGGCACACCGTCAGGCATTTTAATTACCAAGTTGTGCTCGGTGAAAAAGCGCACAATTTCAACGGTGAAAATAGCACATAAAATGGCAGTAAACAGTCCTTGAGCCCCCATATTGCTAATTGACATGTAAGTGCCAGGAGCCATGCCAGCTTTAGCCTTATCTAGTACAATTGGTTCAATTGCTAGAATAAAAAAAGACATTTCAGCTAAGACACTAGTTGAGATTGGGTCAATCTTATAGTATTTAGCTAAATGTGAAGTTATCGAGAATACACAGTAAATTGCCATCAAGTTGATGGAATAATACATTGGTACGGATAACATTGCGGCATATGGCTGAATAAAATTCTTCCAAGCAACAATTGGCAAGTTCAGTAAAATAGTGAAAAATGAGCCAATAATTGATACCGGAATAATAACCGACATTCCGTCTCTAATAGCGGTTAAATAGCGATTGTTAGCTATTTGGCCCATTTTTGCAGAAACTGTATCGAAGTTCATTATTTTGTCTCCTTGATAATTAGTTCATACAATTTATCTACTTTAGCTGGGTTGTACATCGTCATTGGAATTAAAATAAATTTGGCATGCTTTTGCTCGGCTTCTTCTTCAAAGTCCTTCTTTTTAAAAGAAACTTGGGGTGCTAGCAAAATCAATTGGTAGTCGCCTTCGTTCAGGTCATCAGCTACCTTGTCAATGCTGGTTTCGTGAACGTGCCAATTTTGCTGGCTTCTTTAGTTAAAGCAGTTGCCAAAATAGATGAGCTCATACCGCCACCACAGGCTAATAAAATATTCATAATCTTTCCTCCTTAACTTGAATCGGTTCAAGTTTAGCTAAAAAATAAAAAATCTAAAAAGTCCGCCTTTTTAAAGTAAGCAGTCTGTACTTCTTTAAAAAATGAATCATTTCAAATTCACGCTAAATTATATTCTCATGTTGATAAAAAAGCAAGCGCTTTCTACATCTGGTGGAAAATGTTACGGCAGTAAACTGTTTGACAACTTGTTTCGGCAGGGTTGGTTAGCTTGGCAATTACCAGTTTGCCAGCAGTGGTTCCAATCTGTTTTACAGGCTGTTCAATTGAACTGATTTCTGGAAAGAAAAGATCATTCACGAAGAAATGATCATAGACAAGAAACTCAATGTTTGGCTGGTGATCTTTTTCCCGGTAGGCCTTAATGGCACCTAAAGACATGTAGTAATTAATGATAAAAATGGCATCGAGATCTGGATTTTGCTTAATCAGCCTGTTAAAGCCTTCATATCCGGACTTGATGGTATAATCGCCCGACCAAATATAACTATTTTTTACAGTGAGACCATTTTCTTTTAAGGCATCTTCATAACCTTGCTGCCTTTTTTGGGCAATGTAGTTTTCAGATGAGCCGGTGATAATGCCAATATGGCGGTAGCCCTTCTTAAGCAAATAATTTACGCCTGCTTTAGAAGAGTCGTAATTATTGACGACTACAACATCAGTCTTAAGACCATTAATGGGGGCATCGATAGCAACAATCGGGATGTTGCTGTTAGCAATTTTTTCAAGCATTGGCGTTGATTGATCTTGGTGAAAAACAATAATTGCGTCAATTGATCGTTTTAGTAGAAAATCAATCTTTTGTTCCAAGCGCTTTTTATCATCATGATAATCGCACACAATGATGCTGTAGCCGAACTTTTCAACATAAGCTTCGATAGCGGAAACAATTGACATAGAAAAAAAGTCAGTTAACTGATTGATAACAATCCCAATTGACATGGTTTTGTTTTTCTTCAGTCCACTGGCAATAATGTTTTGATGATAATCCAATTGCGTCATCGCTGTTTTGATTTTTTCAGCTGTTGCTTTTCTTTGATGCCTGCCATTGAGATAATTCGAAACTGAACCAATTGACACACCAGCTAGTGCCGCGACATCTTTTGCCGTTGCCACAAATATCACCTGCCTGAATTTTCTTAAATTAATGAGCGTTAAAAACGATTATACCGCCTTATCAGTCGCTGTTTTTTTCATGCGCTCATCGTGCCATTCTAAAATCATCTTAACGATAGCATTTGCCACATTAAGATTTTTTAAAATTGGGCCATGAGAGTAGGTTCCGATAAAATTGCGGTAGCGCAGACCTTCAACGTGATCTTGTGGGTTGTTACCGTAGCCTTCAATCATTGTGCCCAAAGGATGCAATTTATCGGGATCGTCAAAATAAGTTTGTCCCGAGTGATTTTCAAAGGCTCTGACTTCACCCCACTCACTCATGTAGCGGGTATCGCCAATCATCCGTTTATCAGCTTTAAATACGGTATGGAAAGGCAAGATATCTAGTCCTTTGATGGTAACGCCTGAGTTGGTCTTATAATACGTTCCAACCAGTTGATAGCCACCACAAACGCCCAGCATTGGTTTGCCGTCATTAATATACTTTGTCAAAGTTTCTTTATGACGTGGAAGGTCTTTGGCAATAACGGTTTGTTCGAAGTCTTGTCCACCACCAAAAAAGACAAAGTCATAGTCAAAAGCATCGAACTTATCACCTAAGGAAATATTGTCTATTTGAGTAGAATAGCCCTGTTTTTTAAGTAAAAACCGAATGATTTTGACATCACCAGAATCACCATAGGTATTCATTAAATCTTCATATAAGTATGCAATTTTAATTGTCTTGCTTGCCATTGTGCATCAGCTCCTACTATCTTGTTAAAGTATATCTTAAAGGCGCAGTAGGGGCAAAAGATAATTATTTTTCTCGTTTTTAAAAAAACTTACATAAAATAAGCAAACACGTTAAAAGATTAATTGTTTAAGAAAAAATTGTTCCACTAAAATTCTGACCGTGTGAATTGTCAAAATAAAGCAGAACAATTTTGTACTAATTAGTAATGTAATTGCCGAAATTATGTAATTATTTCGTATCTTCCTGCGCCGCAAAGTGATTAATCGGGCCATACTTAGAGCCAACTTCAATTGGGTGGGCAATTGCTTCGTAGGTGAAGTCTTTGGCCGTTTGGACACTGGCAATAATTGACCTGCCTTTAGCCAGTTCGGCGGCAATAACTGCGGATAAAGTGTCACCAGTTCCGTTAATTCTTTCTGTGTTGATAAATGGCTTAGTAAATTCGTAGAATTGACCATCTTCAGCCAAGAGAATATCAGTTACTTCGCTTTGAGCAGCATTATCGTGTCGGCCCTTCATCAAGACGTTTTTAGCACCCATCTTCTGCAATTTTTCGGCGCCGCGGTGAATTTCTTCCTTAGTATCTAGTTGCATGCCCGTTAACTTTTGTTGTTCATAAAAGTTGGGCGTAATAATATCAGCAAGCGGCATTAAGTCGTCTAAAAAAGCTTGGTAAGCATCATCATCCAAGAGCGTGTCCCCGTGCTTGGTCATAATCACGGGATCAAGCACAATTTTGCCCATATCGTATTTGCGCAAATTGGCAGCTACACAGGCGATGACTTCTTTATTAGCTAGCATTCCCGTCTTTAAAGCGGCAATTTTAAAGTCGTCATTTAGGACGTCAAATTGCTTTTGAATAAATGACACTGGCATTACTTCTTGTGCGTAAATACCGGTAGTGTTGCCAGCAACAGCAGCCGTTAAGAGCCCCATACCGTACACCTGTCTGGCATAAAACGAATGCAGGTCGGCTGTCATTCCAGCGCTGCCATCGCTATCATTGCCAGCGATAGTTAAAGTGATAATTTCTTTTTTCATTATTATGGATCCTCATTTTAATCGAAACTTTATGTTCACAGTATAACTTAAAATAAGGGTAATGCTATAATTATTTCTTGTAAAAATAGGGTCAAATAGTAAAATTATAGTGAACCGCTTTCTTAAGGAAGGATACATTATGTTAAAAAATTACATTATGGCAATTGATGAAGGTACCACATCAACACGCGCAATGATTTTTGATCACGAGGGGCATAAAGTTTCGTCCTCGCAAAAAGAGTTTCCCCAATATTTTCCCCAGCCTGGCTGGGTTGAACACAAGGCTGAGGAAATTTGGCATGCTGTTCAAACCACAATTGCTAATGCAATTATTAATTCAGGTATTCGTCCGGAGCAAATCAAGGGCATTGGCATTACTAATCAACGTGAAACCACGGTAATCTGGGATAAAAAAACTGGTAAACCGATTTACAATGCAATTGTTTGGCAATCGCGACAAACTACTGAATTAGCTGAAAAACTTAAAGCTGACGGTTATAGTTCAATGATCCATAAGAAAACGGGCTTAATTATTGACCCTTATTTTAGTGCAACTAAAATTCGCTGGATTTTAGATCATGTTGAAGGTGCGCAAGAAAAAGCCGAAAAGGGTGATTTGCTCTTTGGCACCATTGATACTTGGCTTTTGTGGAAATTAACTGATGGCGAAGTTCACGTTACCGATTACACGAATGCCTCAAGAACCATGCTTTATAATATCCATGACCTAAAATGGGATGATGACATCCTTGAGTTACTTAATATTCCGAAAAAGATGTTGCCTGAAGTAAGATCGAATTCAGAAATCTACGGCTACACTAAGTCTTACACCTTTTTCGGCGGCAAGGTACCCATCTGTGGGATTGCTGGTGACCAGCAGGCCGCCCTTGTTGGTCAATTGGCCCTGAAAAAAGGGATGGTTAAAAATACCTACGGCACGGGTTCATTTATTGTTATGAATACAGGAGAAGAACCCACAGAGTCTGATAACAACCTGTTAACAACGATTGCTTATGGGATTGATGGCAAAATTAACTATGCTTTAGAAGGCTCAATCTTTGTTTCTGGCAGTGCAATCCAGTGGTTGCGTGACTCAATGAAGATGATCAAAACGGCGGCAGAATCCGAAAAGGCGGCACGTGCGTCCAAATCAGAAAATGAGGTTTACGTTGTACCTGCCTTCACGGGACTAGGCGCGCCTTACTGGGATTCCGAAGCTAGGGGTGCAGTTTTTGGCGTTACACGTGGAACAAGTAACAATGATTTAATCAAGGCAACTTTGCAGTCACTTGCTTACCAGACTCGTGATGTAGTTGACACGATGCAAATTGATTCTGGAATACAGATCCCAACGTTACGTGTGGATGGTGGGGCATCAAATAATGATTACTTATTGCAATTCCAAGCTGATATATTGGGTACTAAAATTGAACGATCAAAGACGCTTGAAACGACTTCAATGGGAGCTGCATTTTTAGCAGGCCTGGCAGTAGGCTATTGGAAAGATGTTGACGAACTGAAAGATATTTTTGTTGTAGGCAAGACTTTTGAGAGCAAAATGGGACAAAAAGAACGTGAGCATTTGTATCAAGGCTGGAAGCGTGCGGTCAAGGCAACCCAAGTATTTGCTCACGGCGAATAAAAGTGCGAATACAGTAGTGTGAGGTGAGAAAATTGGCACATGATCGAATTGTTAAATTAGATGGTCCGTTAAATTTTAGGGATGTTGGTGGCTACCAAAATCAAAATGGTCAAAAGATAAAGTGGAATAAAATTTATCGCTCCGATTCACTTAGTACCCTAACGGAAGCTGATCAAGAAAAACTGACGGAATTGCATGTCACAATTGATTGTGATTTACGTTCACAATACGAAAAACATTCTTCACCGGACAAAGCGTGGCCAAATGTTCATTATCTTGATTTACCGGTTTATTCAGAAAACCCTGAGGACCGACCCAATGGTCACAAAATTTATCGTTTTCTTCATCATATTCCGGATTTAAGCAATAATTTTATTGGTCAAATTTACCAACAGACTTTGCTTAGTGAGCATAGTCGTAAGATGTTTGCCCGCATTTTTAGTGAATTACTAGCAATGCCTGCTAACGAAGCTCTTGTTTATCATTGCAGTGCCGGTAAGGACAGAACGGGAATGGTTTCTGCTTTGATTTTAATGGCACTAGGTGTTGATGACGATACAATTGCCCGTGACTATTTATTAACTAACAAATTATATGACTTCGCCGTTTCACGCCAATTGCCAAGCAATGACGAAATTTCACAGATGGTTGCCAAAATGAATGTAACCAAAGGCGAAGGGATCGCTATTCGCGGCATTACCGAGACTGTCCGTGGTGGCTGGGGCGACTTTGATACCTTTTTTAAAAAAGAATTGGGCTTTAATGATGCCGATTTGGCAAGATTAAGGCAAATGTATTTAGAATAGGGGCATAAATCAGTGGTAACTTTGCTTGATGTCGCTAAAAAGGCCAACGTTTCAAAGATGACGGTTTCGCGAGTCATTAATCACCCCGAACAAGTGACAGATGAATTACGTGAAGGGCCATGCAGGAATTAAATTACCAACCGAATTATGTTGCACAAGCCCTAGTAAATAACCGGACTAATGTCGTTAAGTTCGTTACGCTTGAAGATATTGATACAACTGAGCCCTATTACATGAACCTGCTTTTCGGTATTGCTCAAGGTTTATCTAAAAAGCAATATGCTATCCAGCTAGTCACTGATCGCAAGCAAATCAAAGAAGGTAATTTTGACGGTTACTTAATTACTGGTGCACGGTCATCTGATTATAGTTTGTTTGACGAACTAGCTAAGCCGTTCGTTCTTTTTGGTGAAAATCATCGCGGTTTTGATTTTGTTGATAACAATAATCAGCTCGGTGGCGAAATTGCTACTAAATATGCCTTATCGCGTTTATATCGCAATGTTATCTTTATTGGTATCGATGTCAGGGAGCCGTTTGAAGTTTCACGTGAAACAGGCTATGTTAACACATTACAGCAAAATAAATTGATTCCGCAAATATACAGGATACCTAATCATAGTCATGCGGCCCAGAAAATAATCAAGAATAATTTAGGTAAGTTCCAACACGATACTTGCTTTGTTTGTGCTAGCGATCGGATTGCAATTGGTGTTGTACGCCAACTACTGAACGAAGGGGCCAAGGTACCCGAAGATTTTGGCGTAATCGGCTATGATGGGGTCTTTTTAGATCAGGTTTCAAATTTAAAATTAACAACGGTCAAGCAACCAATTTTTGCGATGGGTGAATTATTGGCTAAGATGCTGTTACAAAAAATTGAGCAAGACGGCTCACCCCAAGGGGAGGCAATGCTTAAGCCTAAGTTGATTCGCAGGCAGTCAACGAGGTAAAAATTAAAAAATAAAGTAGCTAAAGGTGCATTAATACTTTTAGCTATTTTTTATTCAGTATAAAATTATTAGAAAATTACAAAATTGTTATAAATGATGGCAATGATTTTGCATATACGCTAATATATATCTTATAAAGCAATTCGTTAAATATGAACTAACAGTGAGGTACATTGATGAGAGATGAGACTTATGGAAAGAAGTTCAGACGCATCAGAAAGCTTAAACGCTTAAGCTTGGTTAAAGCTTCTACTGGAGTAATTTCAAAATCAAGCCTAGCACGCTGGGAATTAGGCTACGATAATCTATCTTGGGGAAATGTTCTAAAACTACTTGATCAAAACAACATATACCCGGATGAATTTATAGAAAATAGTGAGATTTCTTATTTAGGAGTAAATATTAAAAAGATTCAGAGTGCTTTTGTTCGTGGTCAAACTTCGCTTTTAAAGAAATATGTACTTGATACTTTGAAATCTTGTAAATTAGATCCGTTAAATGAAAAAGCTTTCTTTGAGGCGGCAGTTGCATGTGACCTCTATAAAAAACACACAAATAAAAGCATTTGTCCAAAGCGTGTACAAGTAAAACTCAGATTGTATTTTTCTAATATCATTGCTGAAAATGATTATTGGAACTATAAAAATATTTTCTTCTTTAAAAATGTCGTAATGCTTTTAAAGGGGAAAGAAGCTTATAAGTTTGCTTATGATTTACTTGACTATGCAAAACAAGAAAATCTTGAACAGAGCGGTTTTCGCCATATAGTATTACAAGCACTGCTTGAAGCGACAAATGCATTAATAAGAAAAAATATTATCTATGCCAAAAAAATCTTATTTGAGGTAAAATCACTGATTTTTTCTGATTATGACTCACTAGAAAAAATTGAAATTAGTTTTTTAGATTCTGCAATCAAATTTATTGAGGAAGATGAGACAGCAGAATTAAAAGCCCTGTACAATGTGTTAGATTATCTGGAAATGAAAGACCTCAAATATCATTTAGAAAACAATATAATGATATTAACAAAACTCTATAAAAATATAGAATTTGATTCTCAAATTTGGGAAAAGTAGGAAAAAATCAATTTTTCCTGTTGTAAACTAAGATTATCAAGTGGCATGGATTAAAAATATTTTTGGGGGTAGTAACCGCTGCTACAGGAATAGATAATGATACAGAAGCAACTACTAACACTGACAATGTGAAAGTATATGGCGGCTGCACTTGGAGCATAGATACTAAGTCCGATTTTAAAAAAGAAATGGTAATTATGCTCCATTTAATGGTGAAGCTGCACCTAAACTTCACTTTAGTGCTGATACAAAGTAATTGCGTAATATTATCTTAGAGATAATTGAATCTAGAAAGGGGGTTATTTCCCCCTTTTTTTAATTTTATTGGAATGTATTGCTTTAATAAATACTAAATTAAAGCAATGTATATTAAAAGGTATAACAATGTTAAAACGAACAAAAATTTTTTCTGTTGTGACTATGATATTTTATTTATCACTGATTACTTGGGGAGCTTTTGCTGGTATTAGAGACTACCAAGGAATTCTTCCATCAGGTAACAGAGTATCTGATGTTTCTATAAATCTCTTCTTTGCATTACAACCCAAAGGAGTTGATGAAAATATTATTGCAGCTGTTATTATGATGGCATTAGCCCCAACTTTAGGCTCGGGTCTTTTCATTTACTTAAAAAATAATAATATGTTTAGTGCTGTTCAACAAAGAATTGGTTATAAATCCTTTTTGAAAAAAGGTGTTGTTACCACTTTTTTCGGCGCTATGAGCGTTTCTCTAATAACTAATCTATATCAAATAGGATTAATTAATTGGTTTTACTATCCTTTCGTCTTTAAAACTATCCCTAGAAAATTAGCTCAGGGATATAGACCAGGGTATTTTTCGCCTAATGAATTATTTGATTTAATTTTATACATTATTTTAGCGGCTATTGGTTGGGGAGTCTTTGCAGTGTTAGTTTTTAGTGTGGGACTTTTTGTTCGTAAGAATGCGCTTTATCTGATTCTTGGACCAGCTTTGGGACTAGCTTTGGTACTATTAGCCGTTTTAGGAAATATGAATAGCCTAATCTGGCGCACCTTCGCATTTTCCTGGTTTTTTTATACCTTAACTGCGCCGGGACAATATACTTTTGCTGGGCAACTACCACCAATAAATTCTCTGGTAGCTTTTTTCATTGCGGCCATTATCTATTTAGTAATTGCTGCGAGCTTAATCAAAATATGGTATAGAAGAAAAAGAAAGCAGGGTTGACTTTGCAATATAAACGAATACACCGTCGTATCATATTAATTGGGCTCATAATGATTCTACTCGGACTAGCAGGAAGTTTTGAACTGTTACTAAGAAATGATCCCAATACTATGGAATTGCCTAATGCTTTTCTTAACGCACACTTAATTTCTTTATATTTGCAACCAGCTATTTTGGCGCTGTTCTATAGTCAAGTGCTCACTTTTCGCCGAATTAATTTACTTGTTGGTGTGCGGCAAAAGACTAATCTTATGATTACTCGCTTGTTAAGTTTGGCTACCATTTATTGCGTGCTATTTTTAGTAGCCTTGTTTGTACCGTATTTCTTTTCAGATTATCCTTTATTTAAGTATGGCAATCCGTTATTGGGCACAGCACTGATAGTGCTCCATATAGCAGTCCTATTATTTTTGTTTTGGCTATTGGTGGGAGCTTATAATTCACGCCATCCATATTTATTCTTGATTTTAGTGATTATCCTAGATTTGGTAAATCACTACTATATTGAGAAGAAACTTTTAATAAATTATAGTCCCATGTATGATGAGCTTTATCGTGCTATACACCATATATATGGCGGCTTTTAAGGAAGGATCAAAATGTTAAAAATTACAGGAATTAAAAAATCATTTGGTCGTAAATCGGTTTTAAAAAACGTATCTATGATTGCTAATCCGGGCCAACTAATTCATATCTCGGGAATTAATGGTTCAGGTAAATCGACGATTTTTAAAATTGTTACTGGTCTGTTAGAAGCGGATAGTGGAAAAGTAGAGCTAGATCATGGTGATGTCATAGGGGCACTAATTGAAAATCCTAGTTTTTTGGAATATGAATCTGCCATGACAAACTTGCATTTTCTAGCTAACCTCAATCATCGTTTTAA
Organism: Lactobacillus sp. B4007; assembly: GCF_026535895.1. NCBI lineage: Bacteria > Bacillati > Bacillota > Bacilli > Lactobacillales > Lactobacillaceae > Lactobacillus > Lactobacillus sp. B4007. Next base: position 486,880 of record NZ_JAFNPA010000001.1, on the reverse strand, counting down.
TGAAAAGCGGGTAAGAAGCTTATTACAACAATTTGAGCTTGATCCTGATGATTCCCAAGCTATCGCTAAATATTCGGTAGGTATGCGTCAAAAGGTAGGTATTATTCAAGCAGTAATGGAGGAGCAAAACATAATATTACTTGATGAGCCCACACGCGGTATTGACCAAGAAAGTATTGGGCAATTTTTGACCCTCCTAAATCGACTGAAACAGGAAAATAAAACAGTAATAATTGCTAGTCATGATCAAATTGACGAGATTAACTATGATCAGGACTTAACACTACAAAATGGAATTTTGCTTAATGAATAAAAAATATTCTTTCACTATTTATGCCGTTATTTCTGCGTTAATCATTTTGCTGGCTAGGCAAAATTGGAATACGGTATATTTAAAGTTACCTCAATTGGTGCAGGCAAGTTTTGGCTGGATTAGAAGTCCAATGAAATTAGCGTTAATAAGCGCTAATAATTTTGTCTTTGATTATGTCACGATTATCTTACCCCGAATGGAAAGAAATTCAATCGAATCTTTTATAATTGTGCGTAAACCCAAGTTGCAGGCTTTAATAAGGGGCTTAGCTCCTAAAGAATATTCGTATTTACTTTTATTTGTCATAGTCCACTTAACTGCTTTTGATATAAGTAATCTTATTAGTTCACTATTAATATTGTTGGTAATGATAATAGTCTGGTTAGTATTAGTGTTTGTTATGACATATCGCTTGTCAGTGGTTAAACAGAATGTACTAGTTTTCTTGCTCTTATTGGGATTACGTACGTTAATATTTAGTTTGAATTTATAGTTTGAAAAATCGATCTGATCCGCACCTTGTTTGGTTTATGCATGAATTTCGATTTGAGGAAAAAGCGATTTTTCAGACTAAACCAAAAAAGTATTTTGCAATTTATTAAATTAGCGATTATAAAGCCGCAACCAATGACTTCAAACTAAAGTTTCCTGATTGTAGTATTTTTACAGCTTACTCAGCTCAATTAAAATAAGCAACAAAAGGGAATCAAGGTACTAATTTTTAGGTATAACTTAGCTTATGACCAATTATTATTAATCATTGAACTAAGTTATAGCTTACTTTTCTTGCATTAGTTTAAAAATCAAACTTGTCTTCTTCTAGATGAAGTAGTTTTACTAAAGCAATGATTCCCAAAAAACCAATAAAAGCAGCCATAGCTACATCAGAAAGATAATGTTTTTCCATAATCATTCTTGAAAAACCACCAATGATTAAATAGATAAAACCAATATATTTCAAAAATTTTTTCAGTTTTTCATTATTGTTATTAACAAACATAGGAAAAAAAAGTGCCATACTAAAACATCTTGTGTGACCTGATGGAAATGATGCAAAATTATCAGAACCTAACATACCATTGATTATATACCATGATTTAAATAACTTTTTTTTAGTTAAATTCATAAAAGGACGTGGTCTGCTAACAATATTTTTAATTTGATTAAGAATTTCTCCAGTTGCCGTGTCAATTACAATTCCAGCTAAACCGACGATTACCAATCTTGCAAGATCACGGTCACTAACTTTTTGTAACCAACTTAATTGTATAATTTCGTGAATTATATAAAAAGAAATTATATATATTAAAATAATATTTAGATCTTTGTTTGTAATTATGAATGTGTAGTTGCTAACAGCACCAACAGGTAGATTTTTATTAATATTTGCAAAAGCTTGTCCCATTTGGCTTCTAGCTTCAATAAAAAAGTCCCAAGTCTTAGTTAAACCAAATAAAAAACTAAAAATCATTGTTATATATTTAAATAAACGATTTTGCAGTCTAGTCCCTTTTTGAAAAATGACTTCTGCTCCTAAAAAACATAGAATTACATTTGGAAATGCGCCTATATCTTGCATTATAGCTGCCCACCATACATTTTGATTTCCTACTAATTTAGAAAGTGGTTGATCCCAAATAGTGCCAATAACAAATAATATTAGGATTACAATTAGAGTAATGGTAATTGTTTTCTTGGAAAAAACTTTGTAATTTGACTCTAATTTTTGCTTAGTATTCATATCCATAATTAATCGATAACTTTTTAAACCTTTCTAGATTTCAATTATTAACTCTTTTGCCATTGGTTTATTGCTACAATATGGAGTTATTATCAATTGCTTTTGTTTGTTATATTTAACATAAATATTTGTTTTATAAGTAACAGCAAGATAATGCTTTACTTGGCCATATTCTTTTATTACATAAAATTCTGCGCCTTTAATTTTTGGCCAAGTTAAATGAATCATACCAATTCGCTGATCAATAACTGGTCTAAAATCTTGATTAAAGTTTTTTAACTCAATATATTTTTCACCAATAACATTGCTTAAATGTTGTGCAATAATTTTAGCTAAAGTAAAAGCACCGAACGAGCAAAAATGGGTTATATCATGCTTGTTTTCACTAAGATTAGGATAATCTGCTTTACTCGTTTGTAAATAAAGCATGTGTGCTGCATCCCAACCTAAAGTATTTAGTAACTCCGTTGATTCTTTGCCTAAATCAATTAACAGGATATTTTTTTGGTGACTAAGCTGCAGCATAACTTTGCGGTAATCATTAAAACATACACTAAACCGTTTTATTCTGCTATTATATTTAAACTGTGCTGGCGGAGAAACTAAAATCGGAATAGCTTTTCTTACCAATGCGCTATCTATAAATTGTTCTAAATATTTTGTGAATTTTTTGGGTTCAACATAACGATTAGGACGATACATTGTTGCATCATTATCACCGAATTGGATGAGTAAATAATTTCCCGGAGAAATATCTTTTAAAATTGCTTCAAGTCTTGCTTCTAAGATAAAAGACTTAGATGATCTTGCTCCTATTGAGCGATTATCAATAAATATATTCTCCCATTCATAGATTGTTGCTTGCGGATAAAAAGATGATCGCCTTATTTTTACCGTTTTTCCTTTTAATTGATGATATAATTCTTCTCCCCAACCTGATTGCGGATATTCTGTTAAAGAATACGTTTGTGCTGTAGAATCAGAGGCAATATAGATGCCTATTTTTGTGCTAGGTGGCTTTAACGCCTGCCGTTCTAGCTTCAAATATTTCAAATAAATTGCTGCAACACGTGCTGTTTTAGCATTATCAGGTCGATTATGAGTAATTAAAGATAAATCAAATGATGTCTGCGATAAGGCAATTTCCAATTTTAGTTTTAACTGCCCTGTAGCTGGAATTAATATTGTTTTTTCGTTAATTCTATTAATAATAATATCAACTTTTTGATCAACTTTTTCAGGATTAGCAACTGTTAAGGAAAGTTGATAGTTGGCATTAGCAACTTCAAGTACTAAATGTAATGTTTCAGCGTAGGTATAATGTGGACAAGTTTTAGTATCATCATTTATTGCTACGCCAGTTTCATCCCATGATTTATTGATCATTTTTAAGCCGTCTAAATCAGTCTTTACAGAGTAATTACTAGTAATTTGGGCAGATCTTGGATAATAAACCTTTTCTTGCCATCCTACAGCAGATTTAGGGTACTCACAAAAATAATATTTGGGAGTATTGGTAAAATTATTCTTTTGAAAATCAAGTACAATGTCTTTCATTTTATACACTACTTTTTATACTTCGCGTAATATCCATAACTTTGTTATTTCCCCAAACTCTTTCATACGGTAGTCCAGTTAAATTTTCGACAACCGCCTTAGTAGTAGGAGTGACGTCCTTTTTTGAACCACCATTTCTAAGCCGCTTTATTTCCCGCAGAATAATCTTATGATTTTCTACATTCAATTTACAAATGTAAGAAAAGGCTATACCTAAAAGCAATAGAACGATCGGTACTATACAATATAAAATTAATAGAGCATTGATCGTGGTTGGAGATTGTACTTTTGTACCAGCCTTAAATCCGGTCGTTTGTAAAATAATACCGATGATTAGGGTAAAAAGCGAATCAAGAATAGTATCAATGGTAGTGTTTACACCAGCATATTCTCCTTCTCGCCTTTTGGTAGTGACAATTTCATCGACATCTGGTAAAAAAGTAAATATATATTGTGAAGAATTAACGACTCCAGTAATACCAAAATTTAGCGCTACCATTGCAATAATCCACCAAATATTTAAATGATCTGGTTTTAAAACGGCTAGTATGAAAATGCCAATAAAGACAACGATCGCTCCCCAAGCACCCACACGGTATGAAAACATACCATTTGTTTTAGTCTGTAACCACATGAAGAACACTAAAAAGATAATACCAAAAAAGTAGCCTACACTCGTAGAAACAGCAACTTCTGTGGGACTTAATAGTAAGACAAAGATAATGAAGTACGTATTAATATCTCCCCGAATAGTACGAAACAATTCTTCACACTGCCACATTAATAAATATGTCCAATAAGATTTTATTCTGATAGCACTAATAAAATTCCAAAAAATATTAACTAAACGTTTCCACAAACTAATTTTATTTTGCTCAAGAACTGTCGACTCATCAACAGGTCTTTCATAAACCGAATTATAAAAAAGAATCAACATCAACGTACCCATAATATCATAGACTATGGCGGCGATTACAAAACTATTAACATTATTTTGACCACAAAGTTTGAATATCCAAGCAATAAATAAAGAAGCAAATATTCCGGAAGTAGCTGCTCCAGCCTGATTGAAACCTACTAATTGTGCCCTTTGATCAGAATCTTCTGACATTTCTGATGTCAAAGTTAACTGAGAAGTTGATAGCATCGGCGTAATAAGAAAATATAGCAAAAAGAAAATAAAATATGATGGTTGTGGCATTCCTGGAATCCACATAAAAATATAGGTCAGGGATTTTAGCGGAATTCCTATTAGAAACATTGATTTTCTACGCCCATGTTTGCGACCAAATTTTGTTTGATACAACCGGTCTGAGATGTAGCCATAAATTGGGGTTAAAACAGCACCAATAATCTTAGCAGATGTGAACATTAAAGTAACGACCACAATCGGAATTTTGAGAAAAGTTGTGTAATAATACATCAACCATGTAGTTACCAGTGTGATCATTACATTGGACAATTGAAAAGCCGAAAAGCCGATTTTTCGCCATAAAGGAATTTTAACTCCTTCTCCACCTGTAGAAAGATACTGGGTGTTTTTCTTTTCTTTGCTCATAATTGGCCTCCTCATACAGAAAAGCACTAATCAATTATTGATTTAACTAAACTTATAGTATCGCACATTAAGTACCCATCAGTTGAAATACTAATAATATTATTGCTTAAAATTTTTGCGGCAGGTAATTTTATCTGCCATAGGTGATAGCCACCACTTTTCATGGCTGAGCGGTAAGCGGCACGATCATTTGGGAAAGTTTTAGTCGCTAATGTATTACCATTTAAAATGATTTTTATCGTGCAGCCATTATCATTTGTCATATTTTTTTGAGATGTGCCGGCAAAGGATAGTTGCAGCACATAGTCTTGGCCATCGAATTGTAATGATTTTTTACTAAAGTGGATTGACCACTGTCCACAATCATTTTGCAAATAATACCATTCTGTATCTTTACCAATGTAGTAATCCAAGTTTGTAGGAACCAAATTAATCCAACTATAATTTCTTAGTTGATCGTTTAATTTCATTCCAGCTGTAGTATGGGTACACAGTCCAATTTGCCAAATAGTTCTTGTTGACCGTTTAATTTTTAGTAAACCAAGATTTAAATTGTGATTGGTAACTGTTACATGTTTTAAAAAATGCGTTGTCAAATCATCCGCATAATTTTCATAAACATATAAAAAATATTTGTCTGGTCTGATGTTATTGATGTTAAATTCGCCTTCAGTATTCGTATCCGTATAGTACATAAAACCAGCTTTTTGCTGGTTAAGCGGAACTTGATCAGCATCAGTATCAGTTAGAATGACTGTACAGTTTTTATTATGATATTCTGAATAAATTTTACCTTTTACTTGAAAAAGAGTTTGGACATAATCAGGGTCTTTAACCCATTTATAAGGCCAAGAAGCTTTTTCATGATCCGCTTTTTTTTTGGCATCGGCTAAATCACCATTATTTAAATAAATGCACCATGGACCAAAAATTTTATTAAAATTAGGCTTAACTTCAAACAGGCCTTTGCCGAAGTGCTCACTAACCATGTAATTTAGGATAATCGCATCATAGTGCACCATTAGATCCTGATTAAGAGGACCACAACCATACGCACTTTTATCTGGTAAAATTAGCCAAAATCCTAATTTAGCACTAAATTGTCCCCACAAATCTGTCTTTCCCAAATAGCCAGCATAATCATATTTTGAATAAATCATACTACTGTCATAAAGTGAACCATCCGGCATGAGGTAGGTTTCATCTTGTAATTTTTTCCCTTGCATCATGTGCGCGGAAGAAGGTTGTAATCCAGTGCGCTCGCCATTATAGCTAATAGGAAATAAAGAGCGATTTAATCGGTAAACCGTGCGTAATTCATTAATTTTAAAGCTGTGGTGCACGTTATTCCAAGCTTTAACATAAGAATAAATTGCGGGATCGTTATTATTTACAATAATATGATATTCAATACCTAATTCTTTTGTATCATCAATATATGCAATATGTAGTCTTAATGCAGATTTTTCAATAATTTTTAGGGAAGAAGGCTGTAAGTTAACAGTTTTTCCAGCCATATGATAGTCACAATAAAAACTATGACTTTTATCGGGATCATTCGGTTCGCCAGCAAGGTTGGTAAGTAATTCCAAGCCCTGATAGCGTAAATGCCTTACTTTGCCTTGCTCATCAAAATATACTTGCAATTTACCATTATCAATTAAAACTGCGCGTGAATTTTTGCCATTAATTTTAAACCATAGACTTGATTTCATTTTTAATTTACCTTTTTAAAAAAGACCAGACAAAGCACAAGCTCTACCTCGTCTTTAAATCAAATGATCAGCATATCGCATTATCTACTACAAGTGTAGTTGCTATACCCCAAATGTGCACACTATTTATTTACTTTTTGCAAAACCAATTTTGCCATGCCTAAAATTCCGGCATTATTGCCTAAACTTGCTAATTTAATATTAATTTGGTTCTGATCGCTAAAATAAAGATATTTATTCATAGCACGTTCAACTTTTGCTCTTAAAAATTCGCCAGCATTTGCTACACCGCCACCGATAATAATTTCTTCTAGATTAAGAACATTAGAGACATTTGCTAAAGCCAATCCTAAATAATCACAAGCTTGATCCACAACGCACAAAGCTAATGGAGAATTTTGCTTTGCCTTATCAAAAATTTCTTTTGCTGTGATTGAGACTTCATCTTGTCCACTCTCTTTTTGATAAAGATGTACTATTCCAGTGGCTGATGATACCGTTTCAAGACAACCGCGATTGCCACATGTACATTTGAATCCCTTTGGGTCAACAATAACATGTCCTAGTTCACCGGCAGCACCAGCAAAACCGTGAACCAACTCACTATTTAATACAATTCCGGCTCCTACACCAGTTCCTAACGTAACGTACATTAAATTGTCTTTACTGCTACTATCTTGCCATTTCTCACCGATAGTAGCAGCATTTGCATCATTTTCTATCACAATTGGAATATCCAAGCTTTTTTTAAGCAGCGCTATGATATCTGTATCATTATTCCAACATAAATTATTACAGTCATAAACAGCCAAAGTCTCGGGTCTTACTGATCCCGGCATACCTAGACCAACTCCTAAAAGCAGCTCTGTATTACTTACTTGCCGTTTTATTTCCCGAATAATTTCTGCCATAACGGTTTCTGGTGCAGTTTTTGTGGGAGTGGCAAGAGACCATTGCCTTTTTATGTATCCAGTTTCAGTAACCAAGCCAAATTTAATTGTTGTTCCTCCAAAATCAATACCAATTACAACATTTTCCATATTTATCGCCCGTTATTTACTAAAATTTTAATTTGTTAAATCATCAATTTTTAAATAGTTGGCAGTATTAGCCGATACTTCTTTATTATTAATAGTTAATTTTTCAGGTCTTACTTTGAAGTTTCGTCCGTCAGCTACTACTTCTCTTTTTACATCATCTATTTTAAAGCGTTGGAGTAAATTAGTACGAGAGGGTAACTTACCATTTACTGTAAAACAGGTAATAAAAATAAAGTGATTAGTACCGTTACTGATAAATTCACGGTTCGTTTCGGGACCAAACTTAGTTTTTACAATTGAATTTGAAAAATGAATAAAGCAAGCAGCATTACCTTTACGAAAGGCTAACCAATTTTTACCACTTAATTCTTCATCAAACTCCCAGAATGGATAATACATATGAATAAAGGGTAAGTCATCTTTAGTTAAATTATATGTCATAAACATATAATTTTTATACTGATTAATTTGAGGTTCTCTATTATTACCTGCCCAGTAACTCGGCTTATGATCACCGCTATACTTACGCTCACCTGGATTAGTAATCCATACATTAGTAATCATATCTTTCAAAGTAATATTCATATTATGTTGCTGGACTCCATGCTGACCAACTTGGTAGTTAATTACACTGGCCATTGCGTATTTAGGGGCTTTATAGATATATGAATGAGCCTGATTAATCCCTTGAAGATATTCAAATTTATATGGTTCAGTCGGTATAAAGTATTTTTTGAGCTTACTTTGCGGTACATAATCAGAGAGTGAAAATATGGCAACATCCCTTAAGGCATCATTAAAACAGCCAATATTAAACGCCACTTTAGATAAACTTGCAATTTCACTTAAAGAGATATTTTTCAAATTATGTTCATAAACGCGCCCATAAGTTGAAGCATAATTTTTACCAAATGAATTAATAGCAATAATTTGAAAACAAAAATCTAGTCCTTTTTTCGCTAGATTCCTAATACTTTCATCTGGTGCTGCATTGTATAAACTAAATAGACCAATTAAATCAATTGGCATGTAAGTTAATGAATTCCATTCAGCTAGACCATACTTAAAAAACTCATCAAACCAGTCTTCAATTTGCTTTTTACCCAGTTCATATTGTTCTCTGCCTTTATGACCACTTACAGCAAATAGTTCATTAGGATAAAGATGACCAGCAAAGTAACGTGCAATATGAAATAAAAATGCGTGATTCTCACTGAAATACCACATAACATCATTACCCGGCTCATCTATCCAATATCTAAATTTTAGTGAAGTTTCTTTAAGCGTCTGCTTGATTTCTAGGGGCATCTTGTCCGGATATTTAATCATAAAGCTTAACAAAGGTGCCAAAATAAAGTCTGAACAATCCCCATGGTTATTAACTAAATTAAGAGCACTTTCTAATTCAAAAGGCAGCTTGTGTCCTTTTTTATAAGTAAGAGGCTTATTCAGATACATCTTTGCCATAGCAACATTAATATCATCAAGATTTTGCTGAGCATAATATTCTAAAGCCTGTTTTTTGCGCTCTGCCAATGTTTTTCCAGTAATTACATTTTCATAATTTTTAGTATTATAAATTGTTAGCGTAATAATTCTTGTAACCCATGAATCGTCTGGCAATTTTACCCCAAATTCAACATTGGTTAAAGAAGCAAATTGGAAATCATATGTATTGCCCATTACATATTCATGAGCACCTGTGTTAATTGTTATTTTGCGCTCATCCTGTTTAAATTCGGTAATATTTCCGTTCTGCATATCACTATATGGATCATCGGTAGGTGGATTAAATCTAATTCTTAAAACAGTATCTATTGTTGAATCTGCAAAAAACTTTATGTCACCTTGAGCATAATAATCTTTCAGGAAATGAATGGAAGCCAATAAATGTTGCGCATTGTCAAGAGCAGAAACATCTTTAACTGGAATGTGGCCATAGAGCTTTTTAGTGCTTAAATTGACCATAGAAAAGATAAAATCGGCGTCTCTTTCTGCTAAGTCATCAAAATAAACAACTATTTCATTAGTACCTTTTGCTAAAAACAATTCGCAATTTTTAGCCTTAGTTGTATTCCGCGTATAATTTTTATAAGTTACTTCCAACTCATCATTAACCCATATCTTCATGCCACCAGGTGTTGAAATTTGGAATGGAATTTTAGCATCTTCATCCAAATCAATATAAGTTTTAGCCCAACATCTTAAGATTGTAGGCACCGGAACCTCAGTAGATAAAGTAATAAAATCATCTTCAAATCCAGAATACACTTTGGTATATTTAATATTCTTATCTAAATCTTGATGATCAATTACTTTATGAGTTAAAAAATAAGCTCTTCCCGGATACTCATTATCAATGCCGTTCATCTCATACTCATATGGACTAGGACGAAGTCCACTACGAAATTTTCGTGGTGGAACTGTAGTCTGTCGTTCGTAGGTAATTGGTGAAAGCAAAAAATTAGTTAAAGATTCATTTTGTGAAGCAGTAAATTTCTTAGAATCCATTTAAATATTTCTCCTAACTTTTTATTTTTTGTGACCGCTTCCATGTTTTTAATTTAGCATAGTAATTTAACTAAAACAACTTTTAAAAAAAACTGGTTTTTTTGATGAAATATGTATACAATTTTCATTGGAACCGCTTTCTAGAGGATAAAAGGATTAGATTTAATTTATACTTAGGGGGGTAATAATTTAAAATGAATAAACTTTCAAAAAGGATTTATACTAAGCGAAAAGTCACTCTCTGGACTGCTATATGTTATGGTTTAACTGATTTCAGTAGTGGTGGGGCGCAAGCTGTGCAATCAGCGTGGATGCTCTACTTCTTTACATCATTTTGTAATTTGTCGGCTACACAAGGTACTTCAATTATTGCTATCGGCAGTTGGGTAACTGCAGTTTTTGGTTTGGTTGCTGGTGGTATTACCGACAACTTTTACCATACTAAACTAGGAAAAATATTTGGTAGGCGTCATTTCTTTTTAATTTTTGGTTCCCCATTAATTCTTTCCTACATTTGTCTGTGGTTTGGTGGTTTAAACTACTGGTACTACTTCTTTGTTTATTTAGCATTTTTGCTAATTCAGCAGATGATTACGGTGCCGTATTCAACATTACCTAACGAAATGACTACTGATTTTAATGAACGTACGCTACTTTCTACTACTAGGTTAGTATTTGCTGCGTTTTCTAACTTTTTTGCCAATTTTATTCCAGCACAACTTTTTAAGGTGTTCGGACAACACAGTGCTATGGCGCTAACGCTTAATGCCGTGTTCTTTGGTATAGTATATTTACTTGGTCTTTGGCTGACAGCCTTTAATACTTGGGAAATGCCTGTTGACCAAGTTGAAAATGTTGCTGACAAAGAAGCGAAAGAAAATAACCAAAAAAAGAACCAAAAAGTTCACGGTTCTTTCTGGAAAATATTGGGAAGACAGTTATTGGATTATCTTCGCGTATTCCGGGTAAAATCATATACACAACAAATTTTAATTTATCTACTGTCATTTACCGGCTTTGATGTTATGAGTATGGTATGGACATATTATGTTATTTTTTGTCTACATGGCACTGCTTCTACTGCTGGGTATATCATGTCATTCGCTGGTTTCGGCTTTATTGGTACTTTAATTGGTGGCTGGGCAGTTGTTAAATTTGGACCTAGAAAAATTTATGGTGTAACTTTAACAATTGATTTGGCTACATTTATTATTCTTTATGCTCTAGGCAAATTGCAACCCAAGAACACATTTGTATTATTATTTATTATCATGATGCTCTTTATAATTTCGAGGGCTATTGACTGGTTCCTGCCATGGAACATGTACCCATTTATGCCAGACTTGGGCGAACTTCTCACTGGCGAAAATAAAGCTGGTACTTTCCAAGCAGTTGTCAGTTTTGTCCGTGGTTTAACTTCTGGACTATCTGGCATTTTCGTTGGTATGTATCTTGATAACAATGGCTTTGTAAAAAATGCACCGACTCAACCAATTGCAACCCAAAATGCAATTTTAAATGTTATTTTATTTGGCTCTGGTATATTGATTTTCTTAGCACTACTCATTTCATTAGGTTATAAATTAAACAAGAAGAATCATACAATAATAATTAATGAAATTGCCAGACTTCGTGCCGGCGGCTCTAAAGCTGATGCTACTGATGAAGTAAGACGTACCACAAAAGAAATTATCGGCGTTGATTACGATAATGTATGGCCAGAAGCTAAAAACTCAAATAACTAGATTTAATTGCTTAAGAGATCGGAAAAATATTTCCGTCTCTTATTTTTTATAGAATAAAGAAAGTGTTATAAAGTAATGGTAAAAATTAAGAATCCTGTACTAAATTGGTTAAGTGATCCGGAAGTTTTTCAAGTTAATCGTATACCGGCACATGCGGATTTTGATTTTTATCAAAATCAAGTAGAATTTAAGAATAAAAAAACCAGTTTAAAGCAAAGTTTAAACGGTATGTGGAAAGTGCATGTTGCTCAAAATCTGTCTACTGCACCATTAAATTTTTACAAAAATGATTTTAATGATAATAGTTTTTCATACGTTAAAGTCCCCGGCCAATTAGAATTACAAGGATTTAATTGCCCTAAATATGTTAATACGCAATATCCGTGGGATGGACATGAACAGTTGATGCCTCCCGCTATTCCGCAAAAATTTAATCCAGTAGCAAGTTATGTTAAGAGGTTTAAAGTTAATGATAATTTTAAAAACAAAAAAGTTTTTCTTTCTTTTCAAGGCGTACAAACGGCTTTTTATGTTTGGTTAAATGGTTGTTTTATAGGATATAGTGAAGATTCATTTACTCCTAGTGAATTTGATATCAGTGATTATTTACTACCTGGTATCAATCGTTTGGCAGTGGAAGTATTCAAATACTCCAGTGCCAGTTGGCTGGAAGATCAAGATATGATTAGATTGTCTGGGATATTCCGTGATGTCTATCTTTATGCTGTACCCTCTATTTATATCAAAGACCTGCATTATCAGCCTGTTCTTAACACCGACTTTTCAGAAGGAAAAGTTAGCATTACTGCTGAAGTGGAAAATAAGAATGATCAAACCAAGTTTTGCTTTGAATTATTCGATCCATGCAATAACAAAGTGTTAGAGCGAACTTTACCTTATAAAGAATTATCCCAGGCAGTATTTAAGATAACTCAACCTAAGTTGTGGAGTGCAGAAGAACCTAATTTATACAAAGCTGTTCTTAGTATTATTAATCAAAAAAATCTTATTGAAATCACGTCTACTCAAATTGGCTTTAGAAAATTCGAAAAAAAGAACGGCATTATGTTGCTAAACGGAAAAAGAATTGTCTTTAAGGGCATTGACCGTCACGAGTTTGATTATCGTTTTGGACACAGTGTCACTAAAGAAGATATGATATTCGACATAAAATTTATGAAACGGTATAACATTAATGCCGTAAGAACATCTCACTATCCCAATCATCCTTTGTGGTATAAGCTTTGTGATCAATATGGTATCTATATGATTGATGAAGTTAACTTAGAAACTCATGGATGCTGGTTACAAATTGATTCTTTAGGAAAATCTTGGAATATTCCTGGTGATCATCCTGAATGGCTCCCCGCTATTATTGACCGTGACAATTCTATTTTTCAAAGAGACAAAAATCATCCAGCAATCTTAATTTGGTCTTTAGGAAATGAATCATATACCGGCGAAGATTTAGTCGCAAGTGCCAATTGGTTTCATCAACATGACCAATCAAGATTAGTTCATTATGAAGGATTCTTTAGGGGTGGTGCAAATCAGGAATATTCTGACATGGATACACATATGTACTGGAAACCTCAAGATATTATTAATCAATTGGAAAAACACACCGACAGGCCTTTTATTCAATGCGAATATATGCATTCAATGGGTAATTCAACTGGCGGCATGAAATTAGATACTGACCTTGAGGACATGTATCCTAACTATCAAGGGGCATTTATTTGGGACTTTATTGATCAAGGCCTTTTAGCAAACGACCCACGCGGACATAAATGTATTTCGTATGGCGGTGATTGGACAGATCGACCAAGTGACTATGAATTTTGTGGTGACGGTATTCTGTTATCTGATCGTACTCCTTCTCCTAAAGCAGTTGAAGTTAAGCAAGACTATTCTAATATTAAAATAAAAATTGATCAGGAAGGTTTTGCCATTGAAAATAAAAATTTGTTTGTTAACACTTCTAATTTAGTTTTTACTGCTAAAATGTTAAAAGATGGCAAGCTTTTGAAGCACCAAGACTTTAACCTAGTTGTTAAACCTGGTAAAAGCTTTCATCAATCTTTGGATTGGTCAACCGATACAAAGTCAGGGGAGTATGTTGCAGAAGTTTCGGCTAAACTTAAAAATAATACTCTATGGGCTCAGAAAAATTATGAAATCTGCTTTGCCCAAAAGCTAATCAAGCACATTGACAAATCAATAGTTCAAAAAGATAAAATTAACGTTGTTATTGGCAGTACCAACATTGGTGTCAGTGGGGAACACTTTAGCCTAGAACTATCAAAGGCCAAAGGCGGCTTAAGTTCATATAAATACGACGGACAAGAATATATTTCCGAAATTCCTAAGTCTAGCTATTGGCGTGCATTAACCAATAATGACGATGGTTACAATGGCGGCTTTAAGCTTGGTATGTGGTTAATTGCTGGTAAATATCAAAAATTAATTGATAGTAATATTTCTCAAACTGAGACAACAGTTACGATGAGTTTTAAGTATCAATTAGCTCTGCCCGAAAAAGTGTATAACATTATCACCTACACGATAACTCAAGATGGAGCTGTAACAATTACTCTTTCTTATCCAGGACATAAACATTTACCTAATATTCCTGCTATCGGGATGGATTTTAAGTTGCCATTACAATTTAACAACTATGAGTTTTACGGTTTAGGACTAGACGAGAATTATAGTGATCGTAATAACGGTGTTAAACTCGGAATTTTTAAAGGTAGTGCTCAAGACAATTTCACTCCATATTTAGTACCACAAGAGGCAGGAAATCATGGTGAAACACGTTGGCTCACAGTAACTGACAACAATGGACAAGGGTTAAAATTTACTGCACTCAATAAGTCGTTTGAGCAAAGTGTTCTTCCTTATAGTGAATATGAAATTCAAAACGCTCATCATTATTATGAATTACCCAGTCCTTACTGCACCAGAGTACGAATTTTGGCCAAACAAATGGGTGTTGGCGGAGATGATTCTTGGGGTGCACCAGTTCATTCACAATACCAAATTAACGCAAATAAACCAATTAAACTATTATTTAAGTTCCAAGGTTTTAATGAAAGCCATTAAACATTTAGGCTTTTGATAAGAAACTAGTAATTAGATAACTATATTTGATAGCTCTTTAAATAAAAACAAAAAACATATTGTCAAATTAAACTAATATCAACAATTAAAAAGAAGATAAAATAATTTTTCAATGTGTAGACTTCTTCTTTATTAAATCAGAAAGCAAATTTTATTAACTCTTTTAGCTTACGTCCAAGATGTTTAATTGCGGTAAAATATAACTAAAAAAGAAGGTGAGCTAATGATTAAAATTATTCAGGGAGATATTACCCAATTAGCCGTAGATGCAATTGTTAATGCCGCCAATAATTCGCTTCTTGGCGGTCTTGGTGTTGATGGCGCAATTCATCAAGCAGCTGGTCCCGACTTACTTCAGGAGTGTCGCGGACTTCACGGTTGTGAGACCGGTCAAGCAAAAATTACCCAGGGCTATCGCCTGCCTGCTAAGCATGTGATTCATACAGTTGGCCCGGTTTATTCAGGTTCATCTACCGATAGCCAGCTTTTACGCGCTTGTTACCTTAATTCGCTATCTTTAGCCAAGCAGAATAACTTACACAGTATTGCCTTTCCGGCTATTTCAACTGGTGCTTACGGTTTTCCTGCAAAAGGGGCGGCTGAAATTGCATTTGCAACAGTAAAAGACTGGTTAAAGCAAAATCCTTCAGCTAAGATGGAAGTTACGATGTGTGCTTTTGACAACGCAACATTTCAGCTTTATCAAAAAGAACTAGCCAAATAAAAAAACTCGTGAATGATCATCAGTCCGCTAACTAGTAGACGGTTTTTATCAAGTTCACGAGTTTTTATTTAACTTAGTTAACAATTGCAGCAAAGGCTTCATATGGTTTTAAGGTAAGTGCCTGTAAAGTTTGCGGAGCGCAATAGTTACTGAGTAAAACCTGTTTAAGCTGATCTGGTGCAGTAAATTGCGCTTTATTTTCACTAAGATTAGCGACAATTAGCCAGCGCTGATCGCCTAATTCGCGGTAATATGCTAAAACATCAGCAGAAGTTGTTAGTGGCTTAAATGAGCCCGTAACAACAATTTCATTTTCATGGCGCAAACGAATTAGTTTTTGGTAAGTGTAAAAAATAGAATTAGGATCAGCTAAAGCGGCTTGAACATTAATTTGCTTGTAATTGGGATTAACTTTAAGCCAAGGTTTACCACTGGTAAAACCGGCTTGCAGCCGATCCGACCATTGCATTGGCCGCCGAGCGTTATCGCGACCTTTGGCATTAATTGCCTTAAGGAGCTCTTGTTTAGAATAGCCCTTTTGAAGTCGGTCATGATACATATTGATGCTTTCAAGGTCTGCAACTTCAGCGATATCTTTAACCGGATAATTGGTCATCCCAATTTCTTCACCATTATAAATATAAGGTGTGCCGCGCATTAAATGGAGGGCAATTGCGAACATCTTCGCTGATTGCACGCGGTAAGTAGTGTCGCTGCCCCAGCGCGAGATGACACGGGGAAGATCATGATTTTCCCAAAAAAGACTATTCCAAGCATGGCGGTAGTCTAGTTGCGTTTGCCATTTAAGCAAAATCTTTTTAAGAGCAGCTGGTCGATAGGGGGCAAGATCCCACTTTTCTTTGCCTAGCTGCTGGTCAACTTGCTGATTCTCAAACTGAAAGACCATTGAAAGCTCATGCCGTGCTGGATCTGAATACTTAGTAACTGTTTCTAAATCGGCGCTCCATGTTTCGCCAACGGTCATGATATCACGATTGGCTAATACTTTCTGGTTCATTTCTTGCAAGTAGGGATGCAATTTTGGTCCGTTTGCGCCAATCTTGCGATCAGGCTCTTTACCAATTAGCTCAATTACATCCATGCGAAAACCGCCAATGCCCTTATCAAGCCAAAAAGTCATCATCTCATAAATTTTTTGTCGTAATTCAGGATTTTGCCAATTTAAGTCAGGCTGCTCAGGAGCAAAAAAGTGGAGGTAGTATTGGCCAGTTGTCTGATCATATTGCCACGCAGAACCAGAGAAATTAGAAGTTAAGTCATTAGGCTCGTGCCCATTGATAGGATCACGCCAAATGTAAAAATCACGCTTAGGATTATTTTTACTTTTCCGTGCTTCGATAAACCATTGGTGTTGATCAGAGGTATGGTTAACCACGAGATCCATAATAATGCGGATATTTCTTTTTTTGGCTTCTGCAATCAGCCTGTCTAAATCCGCCATGGTCCCATATTGCGGGTCAATGGCCTGATAATCAGAAATATCATAACCGTTATCAACGCCAGGTGACTGATAAATGGGTGAGAGCCAGATGGCATCAATTCCCAATTTTTGTAAATAATCTAGGCGGTTAATAATCCCGTTTAGGTCTCCAATACCGTCACCAATGCTGTCTTGGAATGATTTAGGGTAAATTTGATAGATAACTGCATTTTTCCACCAAGGTGTCATATTTTTCCTCCCATTTG
Source organism: Lactobacillus sp. B4007 (assembly GCF_026535895.1). Taxonomy (NCBI): domain Bacteria; kingdom Bacillati; phylum Bacillota; class Bacilli; order Lactobacillales; family Lactobacillaceae; genus Lactobacillus; species Lactobacillus sp. B4007. The sequence continues at coordinate 469,146 of NZ_JAFNPA010000001.1, read as the reverse complement.
TAAGCGTTAACTTGAGATGCTAGTCAAATTATAACATGGTGCAGCTTCAGTAGATTTTGTTACCGGTATCTAATTAAATCCCTAGTTCATTGCGTAAAGCTAGCGCATCTTGATCGTTACCTAATTGAGCAAGTGCATCTTTTAAGCCTAATAGCGGTTTACCATCACGGTCTGGCGTGGTTTTGCCATGAGCTAGTGAACTTAGGATAGCTTCATTAACAATATCGACAGTAATTCTGAAGTAGCGGTCAATCTTATCATCAGTAATTGCTTGAATCGAACTTAATTCATGTTCAGGGAAATGACTAACCCGGTTTGTAGTTGAAAAGGCCAGTGTAATTTCGCCACTGCCATTACCACTAAATGAACCGCTGCGAGTAATGCCGATACTAGAACGTTTAGCGATTCTTTTTAATTGACGCGAATTAAATGGAATATCCGTTGCAATAATCGTGATAATACTACCTTTTTCTTTACTATCTTTATTATCAACAATCTTTTTGCCAATTGCCCGACCGTAAATATTTAAGTCGGTGCTGAGGCCAAAATTAGACATGACTAAAGCGCCCATTGTGAAAGTTTGGTCATCAATTTTAATTTTGCGTGAAGCAGAACCGATGCCGCCTTTAAGCTCATAGCAGCGCATTCCAGTACCAGCGCCTACGCCACCTTCAGCAAATTCAGACGAAGCAGCCGCAAAGGCCTCGTTAACGTCTTCTTCAGTAACGCCTAAATCGCGAATATGATTAATACTACTGTCATTGCATTCCATTACTATCGGATTAACACTACCCGTTGACAGGCCGATTTCTGGATTTTCAGCGAGCATTCTTTTCACTAAAGCAGTAGTGGCGGTTCCGACACTTAGAGTATTAGTTAAGACTAGCGGTGTTTCAATTGTACCCAGTTCTTCTATCTGAACTAAACCAGTGCTTTTACCAAAGCCGTTGATAACATGCGCAGCTGCCGGCATTTTTTCACGAAAAATATTATCCTGGCAAGGCTTGATGACGGTTACACCTGTTTGCAAACGATCAGTAACAATTGTTTTATGGCCAACGGTCACGCCAGCCACATCGGTAATTAGATTTCGCTGTCCGGTCGGTGCGTCACTAAGCGCAAATAAAAGTGGTTTGTTAAGTCCCATGGTATCTCCTTTAATGTATAAATTGTAATTGAAACCTTATTTTAAGCTTAAATATAAAATGCTTCAAAAGTCAAAACAGGAAGGCTAAGTTTATGAATTAAATCATTATATTTTTTAAATTTAACTATACTGGTTTGTATTCTATATTTAAACTGAGTACGTAACCTTTTAGCATGTTACTAATTTTAGTATTGGATTACATTTTCATAGTCTCCTACAATATTTTCTGGCAAACAGTAGGTTAAGTGATATCTGTGTCATATTTTTGGTACTTATTATTCAATTATCAAAAGCTATTACAGTTTTGATAATAATATTTATAAAATAGTTATACAATTCAAAGTAGCGATCCATATTAATAATGGATCGCTACTTGATTAATTAATGGGAAAAATTATCCTAATATAACAGAATGTGAAATAAATCTTTCTTCTTGCAATTAAGAAAACTCTGTAAAAAGAAAATTAAACAGTTCCATTTTCTTTTTACACCATCAAATTAATATAAAATATACTAGCTAACTCTCAGCTTTTCCCTTTCGACCAAACTGTATATCTATCAATCCTCCAAATATTGATAGATAATCTCAAGTTCAACAATTTCCAGAAAAATTGTTGTCTGTCTGTATCAGTTTCAGCAAGTTCACTGCCAATGACATTACTGCTCAATGCCATATAAATGTAAGTTACATCTTGTAGTTAATTTGTAAAAATGCCAGACTCATTAATTACTTGAAAGTTAGAATATAGCCTGCAAAGTTTTGGTTAGAGATAGCATGTTGGCACCTACTATGTCTTTTAAATCAATTAAGTGCCAATAGTGCTGATACTTTGCACATTACTATTACTAAGAATAGAGAAGACAGTTGAATACATCTGCAATGATAAATTTGCTAACTTTTAAATGGATCATGCCCTTAATATTAGTATTAAACATAAATTCCGCAGATGACTTATACTTGAAAAGTTTGTTATTCATTCCGAGTATCTTACAAATTTATCTCTCCAAAATAAACAGGAAACTTTCACCACATAAAGCAACTTTATGGTAAATTTATTCTAGCATTTTAATTAATGAAAGTATAGTATTAATTACCATAAAATTATAATTATTTATTTACTGTAAGTAGCTATTGTTATTAAAACCCTTAGCAATATACAACTGTAGAAGTATATACCACTTCTTATTTATCTGAAACGTTTTTTTATAAAATTAAATCATTATAAAATTTATTTATCTTATTCTGCAAGTGAAAATATGATTTACGTTATTTTTGATAACGCCTAATAAATAAGAAAATATATTTTTTATTACTTAATATTTGTGAAATATTTAACTTTATTAAAAAATATGTTATTTATTTTTTATATAAATAACATATTTTTTAGTAGCTTTAATTTAAGAATAAGCGTTTTTGTAAATTACTAAGATATTATTTAGAATATGCTATAATTTTGTTAAAGTATTTCTATTTGAAATAAAATAGGATAAAAAAGCGCATATTCATTATGTTCTTGAATATACGCGCTAAAAATATTATTTAATAGTTTTATTATAATTTCTTGTAGATATACCAACTTCCAGCAAGACTTCCGATTATTGCAATAGAACCTAATCCAATTACTACTGCATTGAAGCAAGCGTTAATGCCTGTCCGTGGTAATTCTTTTGAGAACTTGTGTTGAGTAAAAAGTTTTCGATTTACTCTAATAGTTTGTTTTAAATTATTTGCTTTAATTTTAGTCCTGATTCCACTTGATACTTGATTTTTTTTATGGACTTTTTTATGAGATAGATTTTTAGTAAAAGTATCGTTAACTTCTACTCCTGCTCCTTTTTCATCAATTCCGATCCCAATTACATCATTTCCATCTCCGGGAAAATGTTTTGCTTGTTCAGCAGCTTCGGCAGGGCTTATTTTATGATAAATATAAGTAATGCTTTGCGTATTATTGTTAAAAGTACCTGATGTATTTTTAGAATAGTAATCTAAAACATAATCAGTAAACTCTTTCGGTGAAGTAGAGTACTTTTCTCCTATATAACCATTAATAACTTCATCTGGAGCAATCGCAATACCTTCTTCATTAACATAGTGAATTATTATTTTACTATTTTGAATAGTTTGATCAAATACTTTCTGAATTTGCAATGAGTCAGTATTAAAAATAGTTTTTCTTGGAGAATATACACTGGTAGTATTGTTTGAAGATTGTCTGGTCATATCCTTAGTTAACAAATTACTTGTAGTTGATAAAGTAATAGCATTAACAGTATTTATACTTGCATAATAAGCTAAGCAAGTCATTGTAATTAGACTAAACAAAATTTCTTCAGTAAAAAGCAGCTTACTGATAAATCTCTTCATTATAACCCCTCCATGTTTATAATTTTAAAAAATATATAATTATAATATAACATAAAATACTTTTATAGCTTCAATAATTTTATATATTATAACTTTTATGAGTAAATATTTAAATTTTGCTGTTAATAATTTAATAACGTATACTTTTGCTATCGCCTCAAGTTGACTTTCTTAATTTAATTGATGTATTTGCTGATATTTAAAAATGAATTATAACTTATTTAGCATTGTTGATTTTAATAATCATGTAGTTTATTTGTTATGCTACAAACTAAAGACGATTTTTTGCTAAATAACAATATGCCTGGCTTGACCTAATATAAATAGTAGTGGGTTTAAAAAGTTGGTCATAATAAAACCTCGAAGTTGTATTCACTTCGAGGTTTTTATCATATGTAACTTAAAGCGGTCTTTTGATTACTTAGTTTTAAAAGTTAGCTTTCTTAACGAATCGGTTAGTGGCAATAATGTAAAATCTCTTACCATTTATTTTGACAGTACCACCGTAGGTTACAACTTTATGATTCTTTTTGAGTACTTTACGAGTAACACGCTTGCCCTTAGCATTGTAAATATAAGCGTTGTGAGTCAGTTCCCGTTTGACACCAGTAATATTATTAGCTTTGACATAAGTTGTATCGTCTAATTGATAGTACTTCTTACCATTAATAATTTTAGTGCCGTATGTCTGAATGCTTTGACCAGCTAGATATTTACCATCTTTCCGGTTACCGTTTTGGTCATAAAGATAGGAGTTGTGCATTATGACTTTCTTAACTGCTTGTTTGTCGTGAGTAGCAGGTTTTTGTTCTTCGAGCTTTTCATTTGAGGTTGGAGGAACAGTTACGCTATTTGATGTGCTTGGTACACTTGGAGTGCTTGGTGCACTTGGAGTGTTTGGTGCCTCAGCGATACGATGATATTGAATAGAACTAGAATCCTTGCTTGTACCGTCGTATTTGGCTACTAATTGGCTTGAGGTTAATTTAGGATCATCGTTTTGATTAGCGTTTTGCCAAATAGCTGGGGTATTAAAGCCTGTATCTTGCAAATTAGCGTTTTGCGGAAGGGTTAAGCGCTGTAATTGATCTAGACCTTCTAACATATTCTTACTTTCAATAGCTTTGCCTGAATTTGAAAATTTAAAACCGCTAAGGTTCAAATCTGTTAGTGATTTGTCACCAGTGAACATGTAATCCATATTATCGACTATGCTAGTTACAAAATTATTGCTAAATGTAATGTTTGTTAAACTGGAACAGTCATTAAACATACTAATCATGTTAGTAACTTTTGCTGTATCAAATTTACTTAAATTTAAGTCAGTTAATTTTTCGCAGCCGTAGAACATGCCTCCCATATTCTCAACGTTACTAGTATTGAATGATGATAAATCTAGATTTTGAGTATCAGCTCCCTTTGCAAATGAGCCGGCAAACATGGTACTCATGTCTGTAACCTCACTGGTATCGACATTAGTAAGTCCCTCAATACTTGATAAGTAAGGCAGATTAGCAAATAAACCTGAAGCGGATCCGGTAATTTTTAAACTACCGGCAATTTTAATATGAAAAATGTTTTCCGAGCTTATTTTGGCAATGTCACCAAGTGGTGTAGGTGTATCTGAAGAAATTTCGCCTTGAGGAATAGTAAGTGTTTGTGTTTTATCATTAAAGGTAACTGTTAAACCGTTCCATTCAGCTGTTCTAACGCCTTCTTCTGGTGTAGTGCTCTCTTTTTTGGCGCTATTAGTCACTTGACTAGTAGGAGCGACTTCATCAGCCTTAACAGAGTGAGCTTGACTTGCTGTCAAACCTACTGCCGCCAATGTCATACCACAAAGTAATATTCTTTCTCCTTTTTGGTAAATGTTATTTTTAATATGATGATTCATAATATCCTCCTTTGTTGTCTCTAATATCTTTATTGTATTCGGATACATTAATTAAAACCAATAAATCTAATAATAAATTCAAAATAATACTATAAGCTAATAATTTTATTAGCAAAAAAATCCAATCTAATTTCAAAATAATTTATAACTTGCGAATCGATAGCTACATACTGATGGTTAAATATAAGATCTTTAGAATTAGTATACATAAAGCCTATTTATGTATATAAGTTATTTTTTACATATATGAACATATAGCCGCTGATATTAACTATAGTCTAACATCTAACTGCAAAAATATTTGCTAAAAATCAGGCTCTAATGGCAATATTATTTTGAAATGTTATTGTAAGTGGCAAGTGTCTATTTTCTAGAAATGTTATAACCAGACCCACAAGTTTTGAAATAAATCATAATGTCACTAATAAAAAGCAAACCTAAGCAAAAAAGCCGTAACTAGCAAAAATAGTGCCAATTACGACTTAATAATGAGCGAATCAAATTAGTGTTACGCTCTAGTTATGAGTGCCAAATTCTAACTAGACGCCAGACAATAATTAGGAAGAAGATAACGTTAAAAATAATAATGGCAGCTTTAATCAAAGTCATGTTTTGGAAAAACTTAGGCTGAGCTTTCGCGCGAATTTGTTGGCTCTTTTTAATAGTATGCCGTCCCTTTTTGGTTGGTAAAGCGACCTTTTTCTGGTCTTTTTTTGTAGAAAAATTAGCAGTTAATTCAGTCGCAGATAAATTCTTGTTGGTTGCCTTAATTTTGCTGATTAAATCACCCTGCACAACTGTGCGGTGCTGCCCATACCCGTACTTCGAAGTGTTAAAGTCTGAGCATGTAATCAAGGTAATCATACTTCTATCCTTTATGTTGTTTTCGACTTCAACTTGTGTTGGTTTAATTGCAAAAGAAATTCTTTTAACTTCATAGGCATAAATGTGATGAAGATCGGTTACATAGATTAAGTCACCCCGTTTTGCCAAGTGTAAATTGTCTAATACAGCAGGGCCATATGCGCCCATATAATGTCCTGCTAGAACATAGTTATTAGCTCCGCCCATTACACGATCTGGGAGGCAAGTAACAACGCCGTATTCCAAGTTTTGGTTTTCACTGCCATATCCGGCAAACAGCGGATTGTGAATGTTAACGGCTGGAAGCGAAATTCGCCCAATAGCATAAGCCTTAATTTTCTTTGACCGTAAAATTCGCGTTGTACTAATTGACTTGGTCTTACTAGCGTCATAAGTTGTTTTCCGGTGCTTATTTTGATCTGCTTTTTTAGGTGTTAATCCTGAAGAAGCTTGCTCTGCGTTTTGCTGGACAAGGTAGGAGTCACCGAAACCAGAACCGAAGAAAATAAGTGTTACCCCTAAGTAAAAAAGTATACCTATAAATAGAACCTGGATTGTAGACCAGATTTTTTGCTTGGTGGTTAAATTTTGCTTTTTAGTTGCCATTGCTATTTGTCCTCTGATTTTGCGAAAGTTATTCAAATTACCTCTTAATTTTAATGATAAATCGGTAAAATGCCTAATTATTTGAGAAATAACTAGAAACACTGATAAAAAATCTTCAAATAACTATTGAAATCGCTTTAACACTGTTTTATAATCTTAAGAGTAAATGAGTGTGTTACTGATTCGATCAGGCATTAACCTATGAACAACAAGGCTTTAGTGTTGCTCATAGGCTTTTTTATTGAAAAGAGGAGTTTGCTGAGTGAAATTTATTAAAAATTTTAACAACAATGCTGCTTTAGTGTCGGATGAATCTGGTGTTGATTGGGTAGTAATTGGAAACGGAATTGGTTTTGGGAACAAGCCCAATGATCCAATTGATGAAACAAAAATTACTCGTCGTTTTGTTGCTGTCGAAAAGAATATCAAGATGATTGACAGTGTTAGGGATATTGATAAACGTACTTTGTCTCTGACAACTGATGTAATCAATCTTGTTTCAAAGAGACTAAGCGTTAATTTTACTGATTATCAGTACTTGGTTTTAGCTGATCACATCGATTTTATGCTTAAAAGAACCGATGAAGGCTTTGAATTAGGCCAAGGTACTGTGGGATGGGAATTAAAGAAGTTATTTCCTAAAGAATATTCAGCTGCGAAGGATGCGCTGAAGCTGCTTCAGGAAAAAACTAAGCTAACCTTTCCCAATTCAGAAGTTGTTTATCTGACCTATCACTTTATCAATGCTAGTTCTGATCAAACTAAGCTTCAAGATACAATCAAAATCACCAAGTTAATTCATGGTGTAATTGAAATCATTGAATATCAGTACGGGATGCAGCTTGATCCGGAATCATTTAATTTCAATCGGTTTATGACGCATTTACGTTCGTTCATGGTGCGGCACCTGTATGAAATTGGTGATGAAGATAGCGGCAGCGAGCTTGATAATTCATTGCTCGAATTAATGAAGGTCAAGTATAAGAAAGCATACGAGACGGTTTTAAAAATCGGCACTTATTTATCTAAACAGGCTGGTTGGAAATTGCAACCTGATGATGAGGTCTATCTGACGCTCCATGTCTGGCGGGTAACGCATAGACAAAAAGATGGTACTGATTCGGAAGCAAAGCAAATTCCAGCCGATGAAAAATAATTTGTTTAAACGGTGTGTTACTGTTTTACAGGCATTAACCCGAGAACATAAAGAAAACTTCCTTGTTTCATCCTTAATTGAATGTTTGCAAGAGGTCTTCTTTAAGTCCCCGGGTTTTGTGATTTTTGGAGGAAAAGATGGCTTACGAAGAATTAAGTCGTGAAATTATCGCCAACGTTGGTGGTAAAGATAATGTAGCCAGCGTGGTGCATTGTACAACACGTTTGCGCTTTAAGTTAAAGGATGCTTCAAAGGCAAACGATGAAAAAATGAAGGCAATTGATGGTGTCTTGTCATTAGTTAAGTCTGGTGGTCAATACCAAGTTGTTATTGGTAATAACGTTGCTGATGTTTACGATACCCTAATTAAAATTGGTGGTTTCGGTGATGGTGGCTCAGTTCCTGATGATTATGTGGACACAAGCAACATGAGCTTGACAGATAAATTTATTGACCTAATTTCCGGTATCTTCAACCCAATTTTAGGGCCAATGTGTGCTGCCGGAATGATCAAAGGTTTCAACGCCATGTTCTTGGCATTTGGTTGGGTTACTGCTAATAACGGAACCTACATTATCCTAAATGCAATTGGTGATAGTTTGTTTTACTTCATGCCAATCATTTTAGGAATTTCATCAGCTAAAAAGTTTGGTATTAACCTCTACTTAGGGGCAACCATTGGTGCCGCACTTTGCTACCCATCAATTGTAGCAATGGCTGGTAGCAAAACCGCTTTATTTACAGTGTTTAAGGGAACATTCCTACAAGCACCAGTTCATATGACTTTCTTGGGTATCCCAGTTATCTCAATGAACTATACAACTTCGGTTATTCCAATTATTATTGCAGTTTGGTTTGCTTCGAAAGTCCAAAAGGTTGCGAAAAAAGTTATTCCTGATGTGGTCAAGACCTTTTTAGTACCTTTTGTTGTCTTATTGATTACTGTTCCGATTACTTTCTTAGTTATCGGGCCAATTGCCACTTGGGTAGGTAATGCAATTGCTCAAATTGTTAGTGCAATTTACAACTTCAGCCCAGTCTTGGCCGGTATCTTAATGGGTGCTTTCTGGCAAGTATTTGTTATCTTCGGCGTTCACTGGGGCTTTGTTGCCGTTATGATGACCAATATTGCTGCTATGGGCTTTGACCCAATTGTTGGTTTATCACTTGCTGCATCATTTGCTCAAACCGGTGTTGTTTTAGCTATTATTTTCCAAACTAAGAATGAAAAGACCCGTAGTATTGCAATTCCTGCATTCGTTTCCGGAATCTTTGGTGTTACTGAACCAGCAATCTATGGTGTGACATTACCACGTAAAAAACCATTTATCATCAGTTGTATTGCTTCCGCAATCGGTGGTGGCTTAATCGGGTTCTTCAAGACTAAGCTTTATATTATGGCCGGAATGGGAATCTTCTCAATTCCTGGTGCCATTGGTAAAAACGGCGTTGACAGTACTGTTTACGGCTTAATTATTGCTATGGTTGTTGCTACTATCCTAGGTTTTGCATTACAAATGATCTTTGGTGGTAAATCGGTTGATGAAACACTTGATGAACAAGTTGCTTTGGCTAATGCGAATGCCGCAGAAGGTGCAGATTCCGCAGATGCTACTGCAGAAACTTCAACTACTGCTAAACCAGCTGAAGTTACTTACAATGAACCTGAAAAATTAGTTGCGCCATTAAACGGAACAATCGTTGCGTTAAAAGATGTTAAAGATGAAGTTTTCTCCAGCGGCTCAATGGGTCAAGGTGTTGCAATTGAACCAAAAGAAGGTAAAGTATGTGCACCATTTGACTGTGAAGTTGCCATGACTTTCCCAACAGGCCATGCAATTGGTTTAAGATCAGCTAAGGGTGCTGAAGTAATGATCCATATTGGTATGGATACGGTTGAATTAGATGGTGAAGGCTTTAAAATATTAGTTGAGAAGGATCAATCTGTTAAAGCGGGCGATCCACTCATTGAGTTTGACTTGGCAGCTATTAAGAAGGCTGGTTATGAAGTTACAACTCCGGTAATTGTAACAAATACTAACAATTACCACGAAGTTAATGTTGTTGCTAGTGGCGAAGTATCAATCGGTGATCAGCTGCTAGACTTAGAATAATCGGGCGAGAAAGAGGAGTATACACATGAATACAAACAATTTCCCTAAAGGCTTTTTATGGGGTGGCGCCACAGCGGCTAACCAACTCGAAGGTGCGTATCAAGAAGGAGGCAAGGGCTTGTCTCTTCCTGATGTTTTGCCTGGTGGTAAAGAGCGGATGAAGATTATTGCTTCACCAGATTTTGATTTCAAAATCGATCCTAAATATGTTTATCCTAACCACATTGGAATCGATCACTATCACCACTATAGGGAAGATATTGAATTATTTGCGGAAATGGGCTTCAAATGCTACCGTTTCTCAATCGCTTGGTCACGTATTTTTCCTAACGGTGACGAAGAAGAGCCAAATGAAGAAGGACTTAAGTTCTACGATGGGGTAATTGATGAGTGCTTAAAGCACAATATTGAACCTGTAATTACGATTTCACACTATGAACTTCCTTTGCACTTGATTACTGAATACGGTAGCTGGAAGAACAAGAAGTTGATCGACTTCTATGAACGTTTTGCTAGAACCGTATTAACTCGCTACAAGGACAAAGTTAAGTACTGGATGACTTTCAACGAAATTAACAGTGCTGCTCACTTCCCAATCATGAGCCAAGGCTTGACTGTAAGTAACGGCGCTCTTGACAAGAAGAATGTTTACCAATCCTGGCACAACCAATTCGTTGCCAGTGCTAAAGCTGTTAAAATCGGTCATGAATTAAATCCTGATATGAAGATTGGCTGCATGATTCTTTATGCAACAACTTATAGCTATGATTCAGATCCAAAGAATCAAATTGCTACGCTGCAAGAAAATCAAGCAAACAATTTCTTCTGTGCTGATGTACAAGTTCGGGGCCATTACCCAGCATACACGAAGAGCTTATTAGCTCGTCAAGGCGTTAAGTTAAGCGACATTGACTACAGCGATGAAGAACTTGACTTGCTAGCTAAATACCCGGTTGATTACATTGGCTTTAGCTACTACATGTCATCTGTTGTTGATGTTACTCACGAAAACCAAGAAACGACTAACGGTAACTTGATGGGTGGTGTTAAGAATCCATTCTTGAAATCAAGTGACTGGGGTTGGCAAATTGACCCAACTGGCTTAAGAATTGCACTTAACGAATTATCTGATCGTTATGAAAAGCCATTATTCATTGTTGAAAATGGTTTGGGTGCCATTGATCAACCCGATGAAAATCACTATGTTGCTGATGATTACCGTATTGATTACTTGCGTGAACACATTGAAGCTATTTCAGAAGCCATTAATGATGGTGCAGACGTGATGGGTTATACGCCATGGGGCTGTATTGACTTAGTCAGTGCTTCTACGGGAGAAATGTCAAAACGCTATGGCTTTATCTACGTTGATGAAAACGATGAAGGTAAGGGTACCTTCAACCGTTACAAAAAGAAGTCATTTGATTGGTACAAGAAAGTTATTGAAACTAATGGTGGCGATTTAGCCTAAACTCAAGTAATAGTTTGGAGTGAGCGAGAAAATGAAACGGCGTGTGACAAAATTTTTACTAGCGTTAGCAAGTCTTATCGGAGCAGTCACAATTGGCACTAATCAAGCTGAGGCAAAAAGTAATAATAAACCGGTGACGATTTATTTGACCCGTCATGGCGAAACTACTGCTAACGTGATGCACCTTGCTCAAGGCTGGAGTGATTATACTCTAACTGATAATGGTGTCAAGGGTGCTGAGTATCTTGGTAAAGGTCTGAAGGGAATTAAGTTTAAAGCAGCTTATTCCGGTGACTTAACAAGACAGGAAAAGACTGCACAGGGTGCTTTAAAGTATTCTGGCAATAAAAAAGTTAAACTAAAAATTGATTGGCGTTTGCGTGAATGTAACTACGGTAGTTATGAAGGCCGCCCTGATGTAGCGCAGAATGTACCAGAAATTGCCCAATACTTTGGTTATGATAGTATTGCTGATTTTCAGGCTAAGACTGGCAAATTATTTCAAAATAAGATGCAAGACGGTTATTATGCCTTAGACCAGGAAAATAAGTTAAATACCAGCTTACCAGCACAATATCGTGCGGAAAGTACTGAAGCTGTTCAAAAGCGAATGACGGCGGTATTGACGAAAATTGCAAAAAGTCAACACAAAGGCGGCAACGTCTTAGTTGTGAGCTCTGGGATGGCAATTAATCTCTTCTTGTCGACGCAAAACTACCCTGCTTTTCAAGGGACTGGCCTTGCGAATGACTCAGTTACTAAATTAGTTTACCAAAAGGGTAAATTTAACTTAGTCGGCGAAATCGGCAGTTTGAAGTATTACAATGCTGGCCAAAAATAGAGTTTAGCTAATATTAGAAAAAGCGTGATTTTAAATCACGCTTTTTTTAACCCCAAATTAGCGGTTAGTTGGTATTTTCATCGATCAGTTTTTGACAGTGCTGACTAAATTTTTCCATTCCGATTAAGGAAAGCTGCTTAACCTGCATTTCACAATTATCAAGATAAACTTGTAGTGGCTCATAGTGATAACTAATTAAATTTTCCAGTAAGAAGAGCACCATTTTACTGAAACATGTACTGGGCTTAGTAGGCACTTTCTTCGACATTTTGATCATTTGTGTGGCATTTTCATAAGATTGATGCTTAATGCTGATACCAATCATGTTAATTAAAATACCGAGAACTAAAAATTGAATCTTTTCATCATTGCTTCTACTGAATTTTTTGAAAATCTTTTTTGTAATCGTTAAATTACTGGTAAAGTCAAAAAAATACATGTAATTGCAGAAATTTTTTAGGGATTCTTGGTCCAAATTATCTTCATTGTAGAACTTATTTTTCAACTGCTGCTTTTCTTTTAAACTGAGTTTTTCAGGTGAACTGTTTGCAGTATAAATTAAAGTGTTGAGCTTAAGAATCAAGTCTTCTTTGTTATGCACAGCACTTTTGGCGATAGCATCTTTAATAGCGGAGAGCTGGTCGATATCGAACTTATAATAGGCATCAATTGATTTTGAAATTACGTTTTTCTTGAGTTCATCTTCAGATTTTGACCGGTAGTCTAATTTGCTAAAAAAACTAGCAAGATCAATATGGTTATAGCGCAGTATTTCAATCAAATCCTGAGCAGAAATCCTAGTAGTATTCTTCTCAATTTTAGAATAAAATGAGGGGCTAACAATATCACCGATCCATGCCCGCTGCGTCTTACCTGCTTCTTGTCGATATTGCCGTAGTAAGCTTCCAATAGTCATTAAAATTTCTCCGAAAAATTAGTTTCATATATGACACTTTCACTATTTAAAATTTTAACACAAATATAATTATGTTATCAGTAAATAAATAGAGGAAGTAAATTAATTCATGGACATATTTTTCAAAAATAAATATTATCGCCGATTTTCAATCGCTAGTATTCTATCAAGTGCTGGCGATATTCTTTTTTACTTAGCCTTGATGACTTATGCTAGTAAGTTGAAAAATTACTCATTAGCTCTTTCACTGATTGCCATTTCCGAGTCGGTACCTAGACTACTTTCAAGTGTCGGGGGCTATCTTGCCGATCGGACGCATAACAAATACGAAAAGATTGTTTGGCTTGCAATGATTAGGGGGGCACTCTATTTATTAGTTGGTTTTCTTTTTAGTCAAAATATTGCCGGTTGGAATCTGGTAATGATGGTTATCGTCATTAACTTCATTTCTGATACAGCCGGAACGTATTCAAGCGGTCTGTCCACACCTTTAATAGTTGATTTAGTGGAAGAAGACCAAGTTGCCAAGGCAACGGGTTTTACAAGCGGCGTTTCCCAAGTGATTACGACCATTGCCCAGTTTGTCGGCTCAGGCCTGTTATTGTTCATGTCTTATTCAACTCTAGCAGTTATTAACGGCTTAACTTTTATTGCTGCTGGCCTAATTTATTTGTCGATTGCCCGTAAAAATAAGGATGCAGCAATTAATCAAGATGTTGATGAGCAGAGCTTTTTAAGTACGCTTGCCTTGTCTTTTCGCCAGGTTAAAAAGGCGAGTGGTCTGTTAACTACCGTGATGGTTATTGCCTTAATGAATGGTATTTTGAGTACAATTGAGCCAATATTATCGATTGTCGTTGCTGGCAATAAAAGCATAATGGTCATTGGCACCTATACTTTCACAATTGCAGTTATTGGTGCGGCAGCAGCGGTGGGCTCCGCTTTAGGTAGTATTGTTGGAACAATGATTTTCAAAAAGGTTTCGGTCTATGTGATCGTCTTACTGGCTTTATTCTCTGCAGCCTGCGTTCTTGTGTCCACGATGAGTAAACAAATAATTTTTTGTTTAGTTACTTATGCCTTATTAGGCTTTTTTGTAGGAACAGCTAGTCCGAAGTTAACGCAGTGGCTGGTTGCAACGGTTGACCGCAAGATTTTGTCATCATCAGTTGGCCTGTTAAATACAATTTTGTTAGTGATTACACCATTAATGACAATCCTGTTTACCAGTATTTCAGCGGCATCAAATGCTAATATTGCGCTGATAGGGATGCTGATTACCAGTATTATAGTTTTCAGTATTACAGTTGTCGTTATGATTAAAACCAAAGAAAATTAAGTCCGTTTTTTTACTGAATTTAAGAACAAGCTAAAAGGACTAGTTCTAAGCTAATAGCTCGAACTAGTCCTTTAGTTTTTATTTGCTTTTTTAATAGTTATTGTCTACTGCCGTTTGGGTTGGTGAAAACTAAAGAAGATAATCAAAATAAAGTTTATCAATAAAGTTAAGCCAGTAGTCCAAAAGACAGTTGCATAATTAAATACTCCGGATATGGTTGACCCCATTAGTGAACCAAAGACTGATCCGACCGCCTGAAAGGACTGGTTGTAACTGAAAATGCGACCAAAGCTTTCTGGTGGCGTGTTAAGAGTTAAAACCGTCTGCGCTGCCGGCAGCATTGCGGCACTGGCAATTCCCAGCAAAAAGCGCAATCCAGCTAATACCCACGGTGAATGTGTGAGTGCCATTGGAACAAAGAGGATGGCGCCAACAATTAGTCCAACGCGAAGAATCTTTAGCGGACCAATTTCGTCCATTTTGTGGCCGATTTTGGAAGCGGCAATCAACGTACCAAGCCCCGGTGTTGCAGCAACGACACCAGCAACAAAGGCAATATTTTTACTGTTGGGCATCATTGATTTGACGTAAAGTGAAACAATCGGGTCAATTGACATGTTGGCGGCTTGAACTAATAGCGTTGTTGCAAACATTGCAATAATTAACTTAACATTAGGCAAAGTATGCATAATTTCTTTCATTGGTTTCATTTCTTCACGCGAAACTGGGGTGAATTTTTCGTGAACTAAGAAAGTTGAGCCAAAGAAGACTAACACCATTAAGAACCCAGTGATGAAGAAAGGAATCCGGTATCCCCAAGCTCCACCAAGCCAGTTACCAAAGAAATTAGACAAAACCCCGCCAAGTAAAGGTCCAACTAGGTTTCCAGCAGTTCCTGCGGTCATCATTTGGCTCATAACCCAGCCGCTTTTTTGATGAGGAGTTTCACCAGCAATCAATGCGGTAGCATTATTAATGTAGCCAGAAAAAGCTCCCTGAATAAACCGCATGACAATGATGTAAATTGCATTGGGAGCAAATCCGGTAGCTGTGATAGTCAGAGCCATTACGCCTGAAGCACGCATACACATCAATTTGCGGCCCTTACGGTCAGCTAAATTGCCCCAATATGGTGAAACTATTGCCTGGGCAATAAATGTCATTGCAAAAGCCAAGCCTGAGTAAAGACTGATTTGTAATTGACTATAATGACCAAGGTCGGCAATAAAAAGTGAAATAAAGGGCATTGTCATCGAGTAACCCATTCCTGTAATGAAACAACCTAGCCACAGGGTATAAAAGGCTTTGTGCCATCCAGCTGGCAACTTATCTGAACTTTTCAAAGTATCCTCATCTTTCCGTTTGAATTTTTAACAAAAACATTATCTTTTTTATTCTAGCACAATAAAATTGCTAAGAATTTGCAAAAAAGGGTAAACTTAGCCCCAAAACGTGATAAGATATTGTCTCTGAAAGGAAGGGTGCTGTATGAGTCAGGATTCACATATGACTAGACGTGAATATCGCAAAAAGTATGCGAATGAGAATGCTGAAACGGTTAATTCTGCTGCTACCAAAAGGCCCGCTAAAGAGAATCCGGCTGAATCACCACGAGCTGATTACCGTCACCTTAAACTAAACTTTTGGGAAATCTTTTCTGATCGGCCTTATGTCGCAGTGGCGATTGTTGTATTGGCCATCTTTTTTGTGATGGCTAAATTATGGTGGTTATTATTGCTATTAGCAATAATAGTGGCTGTCGGCATTTTCATCATCGGTCATAGCCATCACCCAGATCGTGTTCTCAGCCTGGAATTTAAAATGAAGGCTTCCAGAAAGCTTAATATGCTGCGCGCACTGCAATTTGGTGGCTCTATTCTCATGTTTTTAGCAACTTACATGAAGAAAGTTGTCACTGTTAATTTTCCGGAAGCAGGCTCAACCGACGGCTTACAAGTTATCCAAGGCATTTTATCGAATCGTGGCGGGATTTATGGGCAACAAGGCTCATATATTCTTAGCTTGCTCAATACTTTTACTGGGGGACAACTTTGGGGCAAGTACCGCTATGCGACTAATAGTGCGCAAATGATGAATAGCAGCGCCGGCAGGCTGATTATTATTTGGGTTCTTGTGTTGATGATAGCACCAGCATTCTGCGTCATGGCACAGTTTTTCCGTGAGCCTTATTCACGAAATACGGCACTAGTCGCGTCAGTCATTGCTACCATAACTTTTATTTTGACTCCACGGTTATTGCGTAAATGGATTGTGGAATACGCGGTGGAAAACCGAATGGCTAGTCAGCAAGCACAAGCTGCAATTAGTGTTGGTCCTATGGCATACGTTGCCATACTCTGTGCAATCTTAGTTTTGGTCATTTCCATTTATCGTGTAATTAAGAAAGACCGGTTTGAATGACCAGGATTTAGTCATTTTTAACTTTAAAAATCATTTTAAAAGCACTGTAGGTGAGTAACTACAGTGCTTTTTTAGTACAACTAGATCTTGGGATAATTCTTTTTGAAATATATTTCAGCGCGCGAAACGCTTATTTCAAGTTATGAAATACTTATTCGCTTTTTCAGAAAGCGGATACAAAATGAGCAAAATCTGATATAAATATAAATAAGCTAGCTTATGAAGACAGCTCAAATTGGGCAATTTGATTAAAAAAGGAGAAAACAATGTCTGCAACTGATAAACGTTATTCTGTCGTAATTGCCGGTGGGGGTAGCACTTTTACACCCGGCTTTGTCTTAAGCTTAATTGCTAATGAGGATCGTTTTCCACTCAGAAAGCTGAAATTTTATGATAACGATGAAGAAAGACAAAAGAAAATTGGTGATGCCTGCGCAATTATCATAAAAGAACGTGCACCCCAAATAGAATTTTCGTATACCACTGATCCTAAAGAAGCATTTACTGATGTTGATTTCGTAATGGGATCAATTCGGGTCGGCAAATATAAAATGCGCAGTTATGATGAAAAAATTCCTTTAAGATATGGGGTTAATGGGCAAGAAACTACCGGACCCGGCGGGATGGCTTATGGCCTGCGCTCAATTCCAGCCATTATCGAAATTATCGACTGGATGGAGAAATATTCACCAAATGCTTGGATGATTAATTATTCTAATACCATTGCCATTGTTGCAGAAGCATGCCGACGCTTGCGGCCGCATGCAAAAGTAATCAATATTTGTGACATGCCGGTTGAAATCATGACTAGAATGGCTCAGATTTGTGGCTTAAATGATTACCATGACCTGGATGTTAATTATTATGGCCTTAACCACTTTGGCTGGTGGAAGGAAGTTCGTGACAAAAAAACTGGTAAGGATTTAATGCCACAACTTAAAGATTATATTGCTCAAAATGGTTACTGGATTGGAGGCAAATTTGATCAGGAAACCGAAAAAAGCTGGGCGGAAACATTTAAGAAAGCTAAGGATTGTTATGTACTAGATCCAGAGACTTTGCCTAATACTTACTTGCAATATTATTATTATCCGCAATATGAAGTCGCAAATGCTGACCCACAACACACTAGAACCGATGAGATCCGGGAATATCGACAAAAGATTGTCTTTGATGAATGTGCGCGCATTGTGGACGCAGGAACCGCAAAAGGTAATATCTGGGAAGCAAACGTGGAACATTCAAATTATATTGTCGATATTTGTCATGCAATTGCCTATAATACGCACGAAAAATTCTTTGCTAACATTCCTAATAATGGGGCAATTGCTAATATTGATCCTGATTCGGTGGTTGAAGTACCGTGCTGGTTTGGTGCTGACGGTGTTCAGCCAATGGCAACTGGCAGATCCGGCGAATTTGAACGTGCGATGATAATAGAACAACAAACTTGTGAGAAACTTGTGGTTGATGCATATGAACACCATTCTTATACCAAAATGTGGCAGGCGTTTGCACTTAATAAAACTGTTCCAGATGCTCTGGTTGCCAAAAAGATTCTTGACGATATGATTCTAGTAAATAAGCCATACTGGCCAGAACTTAACTAGTTAGGAGCTGATTGCTTATGATGCAGAAATTCCAAAAGTTTGGAGCGGCAATGTTCGTACCTGTACTTTTGTTCTCGTTTGCGGGAATTGTAGTAGCAATTGGTAGTCTGTTTACTAATCAAGCTGTTTTTGGTTCGCTTGCCAATCAAGGTACGACTTGGAACTCTATCTGGGATACAGTTACAGCCGGTGGCTGGACGGTTTTTAAACAGGAAGCATTGCTTTTTGTGGTCGGTTTACCAATTGGCCTAGCTAATAAGGCTAAGGGAAGGGCCGCAATGGAGTCATTAATTACTTATATGACATATAATTATTTTATTGGTGCAATTTTAACACATTGGGGTGCAAGCTTCGGTATACCTAACTTTACTAAAATTCAACTAATAGAAAACTCAACCAACCATGGCTTGACGGAAATAGCTGGTATTAAGACACTTGATACCAGTATGATTGGCGCATTGGTAGTTGCAGGAATAGTAATTTGGTTACATAACCATTATTTTGACAAAAAGCTGCCTGAATGGCTAGGAACCTTTCAGGGTTCAACATATGTTTATATTCTTGGCTTTTTTGTCATGATTCCTCTTGCCTTCATCACTTGCTGGGGCTGGCCAAAAGTTCAGCTGGGAATTAGTGGAATGCAACATTTTATCCTTAATAGTGGCGTAATTGGCGTTTGGATTTATAATTTTTTGAATCGAGTCTTAATTCCTACGGGTTTGCATCACTTGGTTTATATTCCATTTCAATATGGTCCAGCAGTAGTAGCTGGAGGTTTGCAACCTTGGTGGTTAAAGCATCTAACCCAGTTTGCCTTAAGTACAAAGCCTTTAAAGCAATTAGCCCCGGCAATGGGCTTTCAATTATGGGGCAACGAAAAAATTTTCTTGGCTCCAGTAATTTGTCTAGCCTTTTATGTTACTGCTAAAAAGGACAAGAAAAAACAGACTTCAGCCTTATTGATTCCGGCTGCGTTAACTTCCTTTTTTGCTGGCATTACAGAGCCAATCGACTTTACTTACTTATTTGCAGCTCCTGTTTTATGGATCATTTATTCTGTTTTAGCTGCTACTATGAATACTGTAATGTTTTGTTTTGGTGTAGTTGGTAACTTTATTTTTGGAAGTATCGATATGGCAGCTGAAAACTGGATTCCTTTGTGGGCAAACCACTGGCAGACCTATTTAGTTCAATTTGCAATTGGCTTGATTTTTGCGGCAATTACCTTCTTTATCTTTAAGTTTATGATCGAAAAATTTGATTATGCGACTCCCGGCCGAGAAGCAGACAACGAAGATGTTCATTTGTTAAATAAGAAAGAATATCAAGTCAAAAAGGCCAAGCAGCAGGCTCAAACTTCAGGTAGCTCGGCGGAAAGTGATCCCTACATTACTAGGGCTACGGCCTTTCTCGACTTGCTAGGTGGTTCCACAAACATTACTGAATTAAGTTCATGTGCGACCCGCTTGCGAGTATCTGTCAAGGATCCCGCTAAAATGGGCTCGGATGCCCAGTTTAAAGAAGCTAAAGCAATTAACGTTGTGCATCATGGCAAAGCCATCCAGGTTATTGTGGGGCTAGATGTTGCTCAAGTTCTTGAAGCTATGCAAGAATTAATAAAAAACGATCTTAATTAGAACAAAGCTCAATGACTTTAAAGCGCTTTTATAATTAAAAGTTATAATTAAAAGTTAAGTATAATGAATTAGTAACTATTTTATATGGAGCGTATTAATGTCAAAATTAAAATCCCTAATTTATCAAAATAGTAGCAAGTTGAATGATTCTGAAATACGGATCATTCAATTTGTTCTAGACAATGCTAAATTGTGTAAGAAATTGAGTCTTTCCGAATTAGCAGAAAAATTGTATGTTTCGAGATCGGCAATTTTTCGTTTGTGTAAGCATCTTGGTTTAAGTGGCTATACCGAATTAAAATTTTATTTAAATGAGGTTTGCTTAGAAAATGAGCAGAATAACAATAAAATGAACTTTGCCAATAACTTTGGAGCAGATCTGGAAAAAGAAACTGAGAATTTACGTAAATATTTTGACTCGCTTGACTTGGCCAGATTTTATACTGAGCTAAGCAATGCTAGTAACGTTTATATTTATTCAACAGGCTGGATTCAGCAAATGTTATCCAATTATTTATCGCATGAATTGTTACTTTTTGGTATTTCTTCGATTGTACTGCCTGCCGCGATTAGCGAGTTGGAAATGGTGGGTAAAATTGCGCAAAAAGGGGATATGCTGTTTATTATTTCATACACAGGCGATAATAAAGAAATTAATGACGAACTAACGAAGTTTGAATTAGTTAATAATAAGTTACGTTACGTTTCTTTCACGGACTTAAAGCAGAACGAACTTGCTTCGCTTTCTGATTATAATTTTTACTATCCTACAATTAAATTTACTACTACCAAAAATGCCTCATTTATTATGGCTTATTCATTAGTTGATTTTTTGGTAAATAAGTTTGATATTTGGCGGAAAGAAAAAAGTGAACAAAATGATAAGTAAAACGAACAATTTTGTTATTAAACTTTTAGATAGAGCACATTTAGATACCAGCAAAATTTTAAACACTTATATTGCTGCTTTAATTATCATACCGCTATTTTTTGCCGGCTTTGTTGCTTATGAAGCCAGTTTAACTGCACAAAGTTTAGCCGCGATCTTAACGGCAACTCCGATAATTGCGGTTGACATGATTATGATGATTATCAACTTTATCTTTGGTTATTATTTGTGGCTAAATAAGGAAAAAATTTTAGCCGATTTACCTACTTACCGCTTTTTTATGCTGTGCCAGGCAATTGGTCAAATCATGGCGGGTAATTTTATTTGCGTATTATTGGCTATGGGTGGACTTGTTCGCACAAATGGTATAAACCAGAAAGAGCAGAGTAATAATAAACTGATTCGGGGAGCTTCAGTAATTTTTCTGCTTATATTTGGCTTGTGTTTAATTTTGACCATTTGGTTAAGTAGTAAGAAGTAAAAGGTGATAACAAATGTTTAATTTATTTAAAAAGAAAGATTTTACGGTAAGTGCGGCGGCAGACGGCGAATTGTTGCCACTCACAGAAGTCAAGGATGAAGTGTTTTCGACTAAAATGTTAGGAGACGGCTTTGCGATTAAGCCAACAGATGGGAAAATTTATGCTCCAATTGCAGGTAAAATTACTACCGTTTTTCCCACCAAGCATGCTATCGGAATCACGGCAAAAAATAATTTGGAAATATTGGTTCATTTGGGGATTGATACGGTTGAATTAAAGGGAAAACCTTTTAATGTCTTTGTCCAAGAGGGTGATTCAGTTAAACAAGGTGCCCCGCTGGCTGAGATGGACACAGTGGTAATTACCGGAGCAAATTATGATGATACGGTGATTATTGTTTATACTAATATGGATATTATTGATTCTGTTTCATCAATTTCACCCGGTAAAGTTGAACACGGACAAGAAATTCAAACGATTAAGTTCAAGAGTTAATTTTTTGATGAATCATTAGCTTGAAATCATGATAGAATTTTGGTTATATATTAAAATTAAAATTACTATGATTAGGGCGAACTAGTCCTAAAATACTATGTTATTAGTTACCGAAAAGATGGTAGTAAAAATGGATTTACTGAAGTTATTAGAAAAGCAGAACTTACCCAAGAAAAATGAACAAGCTTTAATTACTGCCGCAATTTCGCAATTAAAGCAACATGAAAATGAGTATCAGGTACGAAGCAGGCTATTAATCAAATTAAGTGAGCTTGCTCGAAGCATGACGCTATCTAAGGAGGGCATTGACTTGCTTACTAAGTTAAATCAGCCAGATAAAAATGAAGATATTGCTTTATCTTCGACTACCTGGTTTTAAGCTTACTAAGTTTTTAGAGACAAAAAAGAAGAGTTTGGCAAGAAACTAGCTCTTTAAACTAAAATAAAGCGGAAAAAACATTTTTTAGTGTTTTTTCTGCTTTTTCTTGATTACAGCTTTTAATTCTTCTACCTTGATCCATGTGAGTTTTTTTGTAATAAATATGTTGAATGACTAAGTATCTCATAAGTAGAAATTAGTTCTCTAGAACTGCTAAATTAGAAAAGTGGCGCTTCTTAATATCATTGATTAAAACTATATAATGGCTTTTGTACGACTTTTGGCGTACAATGACAATGAGGTGGTAAATATGGATAGAATTGAAGCTAGAATTGATTCAGCAACTAAAAATAAGGCAAAAGCAGTACTTGCTAATCATGGTTTGACTATTTCTGAATTTGTTCGAATGACAGTTACTACTGTAGCAAACAATGGGTTACCTAAATACTATTCTTTTCCTAACCAAGAGTTAAGCAACTCTTTACAAGAAGTGACCGATGATTTAACTGGAAAAAAGAAGCTGCCAGAGGCTCATAGTTTTGAAGAATTAGAAGAAATGCTCAACTCAGATGAATAGCTGGAGCTTGAGAAATAAATGATGAAAGCAATCAAATATACTAAGGTATTTAAAAAACAGCTAAAGAAACGAAGACAGGACTCAAAATGGCATTCAGTATTTAATGGGACACTTCCTTATGAACTTGATAAACAAGAACGGAGTCCGTGGGAATTCATTATTCGTTGTTTAATTGAAGATCATAAAATACCCGATTATTTTCACCCACATGCTTTAGAAGGCTTAAATAACATAAAAAAGCAAATCAAAAAGCAGCTAAATGATGCCCAAGCAACAATAATTGTTCTGGAGCTTCATTTTGATGGCCATAGTGGTGATCATTTATTAGTTTACGTGCCTACACAAAAAACAGTTTTTCTAGCTGGAATAGGTACGCATAGTGAATTGTTTAAATAAATTATCTATAAGTAAAAACAGGCAAAACACTTTTTTCAGTGTTTTGCCTGTTTCTTTATTCAAAGAGCTAGTTTCTACTCAGACTCTTCTTTTTGTTTTACTGCTATTTAGTTATCGTTTAGCTCTGAAAAAAATGATTTCACGTGCGGCAACCAAAGGTCCGGAGCTTTGATAAATGGTGAGACGAACGGCCTTTGCCCGCACATCGCGTAAGCCAACTACTTTATTTTTACTGTCGGCTCGCCATTTTAGGTGCTCGGCATACAAGTTGTAATTTTCACCATCAGTTGAAACAGCAACACTGATATCTGTTGGGTCGCCTTCGTGATCAATGTTACGGGGAACAAAAGTCATCCGACTTAACTTTTCAATATCATTAAAGGTAAAAGTTAATTCCAGAGGCTTATCCGGCGCAATACTCTGCTCAGTTTGCCATTCACTGGCCATCTTGAGGTCGGTCAAGTATGCGAGCGGATGGTGCGGCTTGCTATCGCAGTTGCTGGAAACGGTAATCTCCTGAATTGCATAGTCCTCGGCTGCGTGCTTAGTAATTACGCCGAAAAGATCAGACCATTCTGATACGCGATTGCCCACAACATAGCGCATTCGGATGATATAGCGGGTATTAGGCGTCAGTTCATGGAACGTAAAACTATTACCCTTAATTCCTTCGTACAGGATATTGTTAATTTCAACTTGAACTTCGTCAGCTTGTGACCAAGCGAGTTCAAATGAATGAGCTGTGATTTTGCTGGAATCAACTGAAGGAAGTTTCGGTGAGGGAATAATCCCACTGGTAATTGAATGAACCATGACTTTGCTGCTGTAAGTAAAGTTACGCACCGTCACTTCAATTTTGGTAGTTGCAATTTCACGGCTAGCAAGCTTAATTTGGAGAGCCTTTTGCTTTTGGTCATGATATTGATCAAATTCAGCTAAGGAATAGTTAGTGTTATAAAAAATTCCTTCGTGCGCTAAGTTAAAGGCATCAAGCGAGCCGTAGACCTGGAGCGGAACAATTTGGTCATTTATTTTAATAATAACATTATCGGGATAAGAATCGCATAATAAAGTTAAATTGGTTCCTTGCTCTGCTTCCAGATCAGGGTATTTGCCTTTAACCGGATTAATAGTAACTGTCAGCTTTTCCTCATCAAGCTTGCTGGTAATCTGAGTCTTGCAATAGTTATGTTCAAAATCGGTTAAGCCATCATCGTCGTAAATTTCTGCCTGGCTGTTTCCTTGTGGATAAATGACATAGTCACGCTTGCCAAAATCAAAGATACTGCCACCACGGACAAAGACTGGCAAATGCCAGGTTGGGTAGGTTAAGTTATTGTAAACACGACCACCAGCATATTTTTCGCCGGTAAAAAGATCAATCCACATTGTGTGCTTACCCGGCAGGTATAAATTGTCCTTGCGGGAATTGCCCTCTTCATCTTCGCGGCCGTTAGTAATAGGTGCAATTAGCAAATTGTTACCTAGCATGAACTCGGTACCGAATTGTTCGGTGTAATTAGTCCGCTCATCTGGAAAAGCAATAAATAGTGGCTGCAAGATAAGATTGCCTTCGCGTGCATGTGCATTAAGAGTGTATAAATAATTTTTCAGGCGGCTGTGCAACTGCAAATAGGCGCGGTTAATTTCCGTAATTTTCCGATTGTAAGCAAACGGTGTTTTGCTAAAGTCACCTTGGTCATCAATGTTGAAAAGAAGGGGTGTGAATGCTTTCCATTCGAAGTCGCGAACATTAATTTGCGCATTGCCACCGCCTAAAAGGCCGTCAACTGCCGCTCCAGCAAGTGGTTGTCCTGACAAATTAGAGCCTAATAAACCGGCAACTTGAGTGGTGATACTCTCCCAATTACCCCCAACATCACCATAGATTATGGCGGCGTCTTTTTGTATACCGGCAAAGCCGGAGTTACTTAAGACCAGTGGCCGCTTGCGTTGTAGTTCTGTTTTCAGTTTCTCAGTATCCGAAGCAGTTAAGTTGGGGTTATTACTGTAAGTAAAGGCGGTTTTTGCTGGTAAAGTTGCGTCTTCTTCATGCCATAAGCCGGGATGAACGCCTTGATTTAACGCATAGTCGTTAAAAAAGGCGAGAGCTTGCTCATTAGTTGCTTGAACGCCGTAATTGGGTACAAACCAGCTTAATGGGATGTGCATGGCTTTATAACGGTCAATCATTGCCCTTGCTGAAAAGTGATAATTTTCTTCACCGTTAAGTGATGCTTTTCCCGAGGCAGAATTTTCATCGCTCGTCCGCAGATAAAAATTATTGTTAATTTTTGTTGCGTTGCGAACTGATGCTGCACTAGGCTGCCAAAGAGTGGTACAAAAATTGCCTAGATGTCCTAAGCCAAGCATATATTTAGGCAATAGGATAGGTTTTCCGGTTAGCTGATAAAATTTAGCAAGAAGTTCCTGCGGGGTGTTGCCTACCAGGTAAAAATTGTCAAAAAGTTGATCTTGGTGTGTCAACGTAGTGACGCTGTGATTTTTCTGCCCAAAATCATATGTACCGCTTTGAACAGTATTACGTAATTCACCATAGCCTGCGTTGGACCAGAAGAATGGGACTTGCGTGACAACCCCGCCTTCGCCTGTGATCTGGTCATGCTTAATTTGAATTTTCCGACCTTTATGACTAAAATAACCGTTTTGCAAACCGCCACCAAAGTAAAATTCGTTTTTATTTTGGACTAAAAATTCGCTAGTTTGCTCAGCACCAAATTCTAATGGGCTAGATTGCGACATTCTCGTTCGGTGCAAAGTTTCATCGAAGATACTCATAATAGCCGGCTTTTGCCAAAAAATAACTTGGTAATTACCCGAGTGAATAATTAATGAGTCGTTAGTTGCCCGTACCTGTGAACGCTCAAAAGCATTGTTATCAAATTTAGCTAGCTGAATAAATGAAGCTGGCTGTTCAGTGAAATTTTGTTCGGGATCAAGGATTAGACGAAAAATTCCATCGGCCAAAATGTAGAAGTGTGCCACTTCACCAGTTGCAAAGTGCAACTCATAATAGTTATCGCACTTACTTGCACCGGTCAATGCCCCTAATTGATGTCTATTTATTTGCGTGTCTTGTATCATGATTTTGCTTCCTATATAGTCTACCTATACCTATTATAACTAAAAAAACAAAACTTTCCGTACTATTTGTAATTCAACTGGTAATGACCAGTGCATTAAGCTAAAATGGACTTATAAAGACAAAGTTCGAGTTTTTAAGTGAAAGGCAAAAATTATGACGTATTATATTCATGCTGACAAGTTTTTTCTTGAAAATGTAACTGAAGATGGCGGTTACCTTGAAGTTCAAGATGATGGTAAG
The DNA here is from genome assembly GCF_026535895.1 of Lactobacillus sp. B4007. Lineage (NCBI taxonomy): Bacteria > Bacillati > Bacillota > Bacilli > Lactobacillales > Lactobacillaceae > Lactobacillus > Lactobacillus sp. B4007. Next base: position 442,198 of record NZ_JAFNPA010000001.1, on the reverse strand, counting down.
TTTGGTTTTTACTACCCTGAAAACGAAACCCCAACAGGTAAGATTGTTGATTATCCTGGTAAATGGATTGCACCCGGATTGGTTGATACGCATGTTCACGGTTCTTTAAAAGAAGATGTAATGGTAAGCGAATGGGATGGCATTAACCGTTTGTCTGAAGGCTTCTTGCGCTCAGGCGTTACTAGCTGGTTGCCTACTACTTATACTGCGGACGAAAATACTTTAACTAGAATTTGTCAAATGTTCGGTGCCCGTAAGGGTGAAGAAACTGGTGCTAAGATTCAGGGGCTGCACTTTGAAGGCCCATACTTTACCGCAGAACATGCTGGTGCTGAGAACCCGAAGTACTTGCTAGATCCAAGCATTAAGCAATTTAATGACTGGCGTGATCAATCAGAAGGCTTACTTAACAAAATTTCCCTTGCACCTGAAAGAAAGGGTGCGAAGGAATTCATTCGTACTGTTGTTAAAGAGGGCGTTGTCGTTTCCTTGGGCCATTCAAGTGCAACTTACGCACAAGCTAAAGCTGGTGTTGAAGCTGGTGCAACCATGTTTACGCACACTTTCAATGGCATGCCTGATCCGTCACACCATGACTCATCAATTTCAAATGCGGCAATGGACTTGCATAATGTTACTGATGAATTGATTTGTGATGGGCACCACGTGAAAAAAGAATTGGTTCGGTCATTAATTAAGATTAAGGGTGCAGAACATATTTGTTTAATCACTGACTGTATGGAAGCGGGAATGATGCCAGATGGTGACTATATGCTTGGTGAATTGCCAGTTTACGTCAAAGATGGCATGGCCCGTCTTAAGGACGGCGATAACCTTGCTGGTAGTATCTTGCAGTTAAATGTCGCTATTAAGAATGTGGTTGACTGGAATGCCGCCACCCCAGAAGAAGCAATTATGATGGCGTCATATGTACCAGCTAAAAGCGCAAATATCTTAGATAAATGTGGTTCAATTGCTCCTGATAAACCTGCTGACTTTATCGTCTTGAACCCTGATATGACATTGAGCGAAACTTACTTGAATGGTAAGTCACGCTATCAGGCAAAAAAGTAATTTAATTCATTTAAATAATTAATGGGACTAAATTCCGTTTCTTAAAGTAGATAACTCATGATTAGTTACTAATTGTGAAATTACCTAATTAAGTTTGGAATTAGTCCTTTTTTACTAAAAATTTACTACAGGCAAAATTGCATACATGATACCAAAATAATATATTGCTTCATAATGATGAAAGTTTTAATATTATAAAAACAATTGGTTTATAGACAACGAACTAAATAAATTAAAATACATGTAATATTTTTATTTATGTATTAACGATTTAGCTGAGAACACTATTAGCTAATAAAAAATAAAACGATAAGATAATTTTATTGATAAATTGAGATAAAAGAAAGTAGCTAGTATTGATGACTTAAAAAGGATGTTTTCAAGATTACTACATGTTGGGGGACTGTACATCATTTAAAAAATGCCAAATCACTAATTGATAAAGACTCACGAGAAAATGACGAGGAAATGACAATGAAGGTATATTTTAAAAAACATTTTGGTGCAGTTTTATTAACATGTTTTCTTTTATTATGTAATTCAGTATTACAGGTGTATGCTGCTACTAAAATGGCGCAACTTGCTAACTATTTAATTGGAAAGCAACTATTATATTTCGGCAAAACACTCCTTATTATTTTCGCCTTGTGGTTTACAAGCTTTATTATCTCTTTACTTGAAAGTTATGTTCAAGAAACCGTAACCCAAAATATGTTAAATGATATTCGAGCAGAAGTTACCAATAATATTGTTGAATTAACACAGTCTGAATTTAAGAGCAAACCTGTTGATTATTATGAATCTTATTTACAGAACGATACCAACATGATACAAAAAGAAGGCATTGATACCTTTTTTCTGATTATCCGTTTTTCTGGGAATGCAATTTTCTCCCTATTTGCTTTATATACTTATAATATTTGGCTTTTTATTGCTGCTATTGTTTTGGTGATTATTATGATTATAGTCCCCAAGATTTGTAAAAATTATTTATCAAATGGAATTAAGGGTGTTTCAGAAGCGAATGAACAATTTTTAAAAATTACAAGTAGTGGATTACATGGATATGAAACTCTATATGCATTTAATGTCTTAGGAGAATTAAAAAAATTAGTTAGCAGAGGTTCAAACTTACTAAAACAAGCAAATGTTAAAAATACTGTTAGGCGGTCAATAATAGGTATAGTTACTGGAGTAATAAATATTGGAAGCCAATTAATAATTATTGGTATTACGGGCTATCTCCATTTCAAGGGTTTGTTAACAGCAGGGGCCATATTGGCTACTGCAGAATTAGCAACAAAGGTTTTTGATTCTACTAATATTGTTGATCAATACTTTTCTCAGTTATTATCAACCACTAGTTTGTTTGAAAAATTTGCTAAATTAGTTCCTTCTAGGAAGCTCATGCGTAATACTCAAAGTTTTGCTACTATGGACTTCCCCAAGGAGTTTGTATCCCTGTCATTTGAAAATGTTTCCTTTTCTTACCCTGGTTCAAAAAATCAGATACTAACCGATTTTTCTTTTACTTTTAATAAAAATAACTTTTATAAGCTAAATGGAAAATCAGGTCGTGGAAAAAGTACACTTTTAAAACTTGCAACTAATCAATTACAGCCTCAAAAAGGTAAGGTGCTTCTAAATGGGGTTGATATTAAAACGATACCTCAAACTGTAATTAATAATATTATTGTTTATGTACCGCAGACCGTTACGATATTTCCACAATCAATAGATTATAATATTAAATTAGGACGTAATATTAGTGGTAAATTACTAGAAAAGGTCAAGAACAACTACAAAGTTGATAATAGCTGGAACCCAGATTCATTATCCGGTGGAGAACAGCAAAGAGTTGCCTTAGCGCGTATACTTGATCCTAAAGGTAAACTAATCTTATTAGATGAAAGCTTTTCAAATATTGATCTTAAATCAGCTAAAGATATTTTGAATAATTTACTTAGCCATGTCGAAACTGTCATAGTAGTATCACATAGAAATGAGGAGATAGATCCTCAAATTTTTAAAGCAGTTGATATAAAATGACTGTTAATTGTTTTGTGAATAATATGGTAGGGCTCACTATGTTGATTATTTACTTAAAGATAGTTGTTTACGATTATAGAGTTTTTAATTAAGATTGATAACCAACTCAGATAAGAAATATGCTGAATCTATGGTTAAGTTAATCGGTATAACAAGACATTATATTAGAACACATACTTTTAAATGATATAATTGTCGTAACTAGTAAAGTCCAGGCCATAAGAGAGGAGTAAAAATAATGGTTAGTCCAAAGCAATTAGAAGAAGACATTAAGAATGTGGACTATGATCAGATTAACAAAATGATTGACAACTCGAATAATCAAGTTGATACCAACTTTTGGCTAGCAATCCGTGACCGCGCGCTACAATTAAGACAGAAACAGATAATTAATCGTAAAGATTTTATCAGATGAGCATAGACCTTTATATGTTTGCAGGAGTTAATGGAGCTGGGAAATCAACTTTGTATAGCTCAATAGCTGCAAGTGAACGACCAAAAATTAAAAGGAGTAGGCGTGCTAATGCTGATGAAATTGCCCCTGAAAACCACTGGGATTGGCGCGATCCTGTAAGCATCTTAAGATCAGCTGAGGTATAGGTCGATACCAAGCTTGGTGGCAGCATTCTCACTCCTATACGCGTGGGCGACATGGTTATGCAGTTTTAAGCGGTAATATTGATTGCTTCTTAGGGAAAATCATGTTTCCATACACGTCCTTTTAAATGGTATGATTAAAAAATGAATGATAAGAAATTTTCGAAATTAAGAGTGTTAATGGATTTTTTTAAAAAGCAAGCTCCGACAGTTACTGTTAAAGAAAATATAACTAGTATAGACAATTACAAGGCAGAGTCTGTTGAAGATTATAATAGAGCAAGAGCTTATCTTGGGGAAAATAATAATTCTTTCAAATCTTTAACCGTTTGTGTAAACTCAGGAAAAGATTTTTTGAATTTACTAAATCTTTTGGGAGCTATACATGCGAATTTTAACATTTCTTCAAAACCGTTTATAGCAGAATCAGACATAGACGAAGATGATGATAGTGAAACAATCAAAAGGTCGAAAACCTATAAAGACTTTGAAGACTATGATAATAATTGGATGTACTCTTTTGAGAACTATGTATTTAAAATAGTTAATTTTGATGAAACTGCTTTAGAGCATGACCAATACTATATCTAATTTTATTAACCAGACAAAGGGCAGTGGTTTCGCTGCCTTGAATGTAGGTAATGTTTTTGTCTTGGAGGGATGTAATATGATAATTGATACAAGAAAAATACAAAAGGCTATTATTGAAAACAAAAAGAAACATGGTTTTAATACAACTGATGTTGAATATGAACTACTTAGATTATATGGCGAGGCTAATGAACTTTTTGAAGCATGGCATAAGGAGGATAAAGAAAATATAAATGAAGAATTAGCAGATGTAGCAATCTTTTTATTGGGAATTTCAGAGATTCTTGATAGTGACTTAGGGGAAGACATAGTTAAAAAAATGGAAATAAATAAAAAAAGAGTATATAAGAATGGTATTAAAAACGTGTAATATAGAATTCTAAAAAATCAGTAACCGAAAAAGCTTTGTCAATAACTTTTTATAATATTTAAGCAAACTTGATAAAAGTAATACTTTAAGAAATTCCAACTTATACAGCAATCAAACAAATCAATATTGATAATAGAAAAACTATGAACCAACCTTATTATACAAAAATAATTAAATTTAACGAAAAATTAGGGAAATTGTCTATTGAATTACCTAGCCCTTTTAAATTGATTAACCCATACAAAGGAAAAGAAGGAAATTTAGTCCGTAAAATATCTAATTCTTTTTACAAAATATATTTCGATGATAATATTAAGCGTCGCTTAATATTAGGAAGCTCTCCAGCAAGGAGAGGAACTGCAATTACTGGTATTCCATTTGAGGATATGAATCGTTTACAAGAGTTGACTGGATATTATATTAAAAATTATCATGTTAGCAAGGCCTCTTCGGATTTTTTACATGAAGTTATAGATAATTATGGTGGAACTGAACAATTTTATAAACACTTTTATTTAGGCTTTGTTTTTCCTTTAGGATTGAGCAAAATTAATTCAAGAGGTAATGAGGTTAATTGTAATTACTATGAAAACAAGCAAGTTGAACAATTACTAATGCCATTTATTATTAAATCAATTCAACTTCAAATAAATTTTGGTATAGATACCTCAATTTGTTATTGCATCGGTTGTGGAGATAATTATAAAGAATTGAAAAAGATTAATAATAATTTTCAGTTCTTTAGAAAAATAATCCCTTTGGAGCATCCACGCTTTATTACACAATATAACCCGAAAGATCGAAAAAAATATCTAAAGAAGTATTTGGACGCATTAAGCATGCCATAAATATGCTATGTAATAGTAGTTACACAGCAAAATTTCAATTAATTTAAATGGGGCAATAATAGAAATAAAAGCAGAAAAATGATTGGTATATTTTAATGTCAATAGTGCAATTAATTTGGTTGGCAAAATTAGTGAACTTCTCACTCTGCCGAGCGATTTGTTAATAATCAAATCGGCTTCGAGAAGCTCATTACGTTAAAATCGTTATCTATTTTATCAATATTATTCTTTTTCCATTTTAATCAACTCAAAAACTACATATAATAAAAATGTACTATTAAAGTTGAGTAAAAAGGGGCAACTAATTATGAAGCAAAAAGTTAAATATTTGATAGTTGCAGCACTGTGCGCCATTTCTTTTGGTCCAAGCAGCCAACTAAATTCAGTTCATGCTGCAAGTCATTCTATTTCCAAGACAATTATGCATGATGCTCAGGCCTATTCTAAGGAAGGCAAAAAAGTTAAAGGGAAATACCATGCTTATTCCAAAGTTATTCTTGATGATCAGCCGATAATTATTGGAACTGAGCCGCATGCTCCTTACTATAAAGTAAAAAATAAAAAGCAATACCTAAAAGCTAATAATATTGACGGTGTAAAGCGTAAAGTAAACCATAATTCGTATGTTTATGCTTCTAGCACGCGTAAAGCTGAACCAAAAGTCATCAAAGCTGGCAGTACGGTAACTACCTATGGCGGTGCCTATCAATTTAAAAATGGTCTATTATATTACCGCATCGGTGGTCCAAAAAAGCAATATATCAAAGCGCAAAATTTAGGAGCGATAACTGGCTCAAGTACTGAAGAAACCACAGTAACGGTCACCTTTACTCTAGGTACGCCAATTTATGAAGATAACGGTATGATTAGAGTTATAAAGCACGCTAAAAAGGGAACAAAATTCAAAGTCGATCGTTGTGAAGAAGGTAGCCGTGCTGATGCAATCAGCACGGCTGTGCCAAATGGGACAATTTATCGTATTAAAGGCACCCATGATTGGCTTTGGGGAGTAGATGTTAAGGCGGCCAAGAAATTACCTGTTCATGACTATGATAATGAGACTTTTTCGTACATCAAGTTTACTAAAGACGTAGATGTTTATAATGCAGACGGCACTATGCAAGACCATCACGGTCAAAGAATCAGAAAACAGGGTGGATTCATTAAAGTAGATAAGCTGCTATATCTTTGGGTGCCTGCTGAAAATAAGGCAGAATTATTCTATCACCTTAAAGGTCATCAATTCTATGCTACTCAGCCAGATGTTAACGAAAAAATTGATGTTGGCGACGCTTATGTTAAAAGTAGCGAAGTAAAGTTCGTTTACGGGATTAAGTTAAAGCCAAGCAACACTGCCCAAGATGCAGAAAAGCAAGCCCACCAAGATAAAACAAATTAGTCAATAAAAAAATAATAAAGTCTAAATAGTCTAGAGAAAAAGCTAGACTATTTTTATTTAAAAATTTATCTAATATAGCATGATTGTATATTGCTTATATAATAATATATTATATTAAGATACACTTTGTAAGAAAAAAATATTTTACAGTATTGTTTGACTTTTATATAAAAGTAAATTATATTGATAAAAAATTAAAATATAATGAAAGAAAATTTTATATATATTGCTGGAGGAAATCAATAATGGGAATTAAAAAAATGATCGCAATTATTCCCAAAAGCTTGCTTATCATCCTATTTATTACCTTATTAGTAAGTTCTTTTGAAGGTGTAGTGAATTCAGCTGTTATTGGTTACTTACCGAATTTCACTCAAAATAGTTCAGTTGAGAAATTTATTCAGTTCATTTGTATTTCAGTTCTAGCTTATTCTGTGGTTTACGTTGCCATTTGGTTACACACTCGAATTCAGAACCGAATCATTTATTTGCTCAATACACAACTGAAATCTGACTATATCAAAAAGGCCACTTTTGAACGAATTGATACTAATACGGAACTTTCAACTTTAATTAACGACTTTAAGTTAATTGAAACAAATTATTTTAATTTATTAGTTGAGGTGGTTGCTGATCTATGTATGTCACTTTTTTCAACAATTTTTATTTTGCGGCTTAATGTGACTTTAGGTATTGTCTTTATTGTTTTTGCACTGCCCCAATTATTTGTACCAAGGCTTTTTCAACCACTGCTATCAGTGCGCTCAGCCGTTTGGTCGAAAAATAATGGTAAATTTGTTGAAAAGATGCGTGATTTATTGGGCGGTAGGGAGACAATCTTGCGTTATGGCGCCTTTGAGCCAATTGATCAAAAAATCAACGACCAGTTGGCTACAACTGAACGTTCCTACCAATCTTTGAATAATGGCAGAATGAACGTGCAAATAATTTCCTGGCTTTGCTCTCTAATTGCTTTGTTTTTACCAGTTGGCTTTGGCTTTTATTTAATGATCGACCAGCAAAGTGTGACTTCTTCAATTATTTTATCTATTTACTTGGCTAGTGGGCAGGTCATGCAGCCATTAAGAGAAGCAATTAACGATTTTGCAACGATCAAAACAACAATTGCGCTCAGAAAATCAATTAATAATGTTCTTTCTAAACGAGTTGTTGAGGAAAAGCCACAAATTACAAGTGATAAGGCGACGATAAATAAAATAGCAGGAGAAGGAATAACGTTTTCTTTTGGAAAGAAAACGATTCTTGATCATGCCCAGTTTATAATCAATCAGGGTGATAAGATTTTGTTAACTGGCGCTTCGGGAGCTGGCAAAAGCACTATTTTTAACTTAATTATGGGAACTTTGCACCCAGCTGAAGGGAAGCTGGCTTATCGCGTCGATGGTCAAGCTCAACCTGAGATTAATCCCGCGTACTTTGCTTTAATTCAGCAAAGCCCCTATATTTTTAATGAAACAATACGCTTCAATTTAAGTTTAGGTTTAATGTTCCCTGATGAACTGTTAATAACCTGCTTAAGGGAAGTGGGCCTTGATCAAGAGCTTGGTGGTCAGCCTTTAGAGTATGTTTGCCAAGGCAATGGTTGCAACTTATCTGGCGGACAGTGCGAGCGACTGGAAATTGCTCGTGCATTAGTGTTTAACCGACAAATAATTTTAGCCGATGAAATAGACGCTAACCTTGACCCGGCAAATGCTTTACAGGTGGAAAAAATGCTTGCAAGCATTAATAAAACGGTCATTATGATTTCACATCACATTAATTACCAGCGGGCAAAAGACTTGGGCTTTCGGCATTGGGTACTAGAAAATAATAAGTTAACCGAGATAAAGTAGTGCTTTAAAGTCATAATAGTTATGCGAATAAGATGGATACAGCATAAGCAAAGGCAGATTTGCTTAGGGCAAACTTTAAAAATAATATAAATGGAAAATCACAAAATAATTTTTAATACTAAAAATACGTTGTGGTTAAACAAAGGGTGGAGAATATTGGCATTCATAACTGCAGCAATTACAATTTTGATCGATTTCATGTTGCTGACAGTTCATGCTATTACCATTAGAAATCTACCTAATTTAGCATATTCTCTATTATTAATGATACTACCATTGGTTGATACAGCTATAAAATTTTCGGTTTGAATTTTTTAGTAAATTTACTATAATAATTTTCGAAAGCGATTTCTTTATAATAAAAGGTATAGTTTGGTTTGATAAATTGATTAGAAAGAGATGAGTCTTATGAAAATGAAAATAAAAATAAATATATTATCATCTTTTTGTATAGCAATAATAGGACTAGGAATTATTAGTAGTAGTGTTGTTGAAATATCTCAAGTTAATGCAGCAACCATTTATACTACCCCTGCTAATCCTTGGCGATATAAATATTCCAATGCATATTATTATGATTTATCAACATCAAGTTATTATAAAGATGTTTGGAATGCAGCTACTAACGCATGGAGCAATAATGGATTTTATTGGAAAAAAGCTGCAAATAATTCTAAAACTACTGTAAGTAGCTATGATGGATCAAATGAATTGGAAATAACAGGTGTTACTCATACTTCATATAATACTAGTACTGGTCAAATTGTTAGTAATGAGGTTCTATTAAATAGAGCTGCTCTTTCATATTATAATTATTCAAAGAGTGAACGAGTTAATGTAGCGGAACATGAACTAGGACACGCATTGGGGTTGGATCACAATGCCTCTGATAGTATATCAGTGATGAATCCATCAAATCGATTTTATAGTATTCAATCTTGCGATATTAGAGGTATGAATGCGATATATTCTACACCAGCCTTATTCAGCGCGGAAGAAATTAACGATACAAACGACATTATAACAGTTACTACCTATGTTAAAGCTGTTCCCAAATTAAGAAATATTCATGCACTTTATGATAATAATAAAAATCAAGTAAAGTTAACTGGTGAAGCTAACGGACTAAAGAAAGTAAAAATATTTTATAATAAGCAAAATGTTAAAACAGCTAAAGTTAATAAATCAGGCAATTTTGCCGCTAACCTTAAATTTAAAGGTTACAAGAATTTCACTCTGTATGGTATAAATAAAGCTAACAAGAAAGCAACTACCAAGGTAAAACTCACCAGTAAAGATTATGCTGCACCTGTGCCGTGCGCTGTTAAAGGCAATCGAACAAAAGAAAGTGTTACTTATGAAATAGCAACAAACAAGGGCTGTACACTGAATTTTTACTACAATAACCACAAAATGTATGCTGTTACGGCTGATTCAGAAAAAACGCAAGTAGTTTTTCCTGCTGGCCTGCTCAAAGGCAAAACAGGGCATTTTACTATTCGTCAAGACCAAACTGGTAAAAAAATCAGCCAGTCTGCTAAAGTAGCAATTCCTAAAGTAGGCTATGCGTTTGAAGTAAACAGTAATAAAAGATAAAACCACTAAAACATAGTATTGAAAACAACTGGTTATTTAATATAAAGAATTAAAAATCTGCTCAAAAATTGATGTTGGCGATGCTTATGTTAAAAGTAGCGAAGTAAAGTTCGTTTACGGGATTAAGTTAAAGCCAAGCAACACTGCCCAAGATGCAGAAAAACAAGCCCACCAAGATAAAACAAATTAGTCGATAAAAAAATAATAAAGTCTAAAGAGTCTAGAGTTAACTTCAACCATTGCACTTTTTAGATTTAAATTTAAAAGGAGATTAATCAAAGTACAGTAAAGGTCTGACAAAGGTTTAAATAGCCTTTGCCAGACTTTATTTGTGTTTAGCTTTAAAAAACTACCAATTCTTAGATAGGTTAATAGCAATAGTTTCTACTACTTAAGCCAATCATCAATTTTATTTGTACTACATTTATTTATTCTTCGGGTGACTAATATATTTTCAATTGTTTTATTATCAATCTTTTTCCCATTTTCAGTAATTTCCTCAAGGTCAATTGAGTTAGTAATATTTATGATAAATTGATAACCACTGTCTATATTATCTCTGTTGACATATATATTATTATTCACTTTTTTGTATATCGTAAAGTATACTTTAAAATCAAAATTTTTTGGCTTTCTAACTAGTCTATAGTCATTACCAATTTTTATTTTATAAAAATGATAGTTATTTGTTAGCTTTATTAGATACATTTTACCTTTAAAAGCCAAACTGTTTCTATCCCAGGAAAAAATCAAATTATTTTTATCTTCATTGCACTCTTCACATGTCAAAGCCCAATTTTTGTAATAGTTATTGCCGCCTTCATTCTTAGGAACAATGTGATCTATTTGAAAATCATCTTTACGTAATTTTTTATTACAATATACACATCTATGCTTATATAAATTATATATGCTTTTTCTATCGGAATCTTTTAAAACAAGATTGGTAGGTATTTTGAATCCGAATCTACAATGATATTGTGCTGATTTAATAATTTTACAGCCATTATTTTCCATGCTGTTGAGAGCAGTGAACTTAGACATAAAATTAGGATTTCTCAGATCATATATAACATAACATCTTCTTTAATATAAATAAGAACTTTCGAATTTGCTATTTGATACGTTTGTTCTATGTCTTTAAAAATTTTTTCTACATGGCTCAGATTTTTATCTCCCATTACTGACATCTTATGTAGTAGCTTGCCATCATAAGTGGAGTAAACATAAGAAAATTTATTACCCATGTATCCAATGGCATTAAACTGATCTAGATTGAGATCATTAATTTCTTGAAACTCACAAGTCGATAAACTTAGTTTAGATTGAGTTTGTAATTTGTCTATTATTTTTTGTCTATAATCAATCATAATAACTTTCGAAATAATAATTATAAAAACTGAAAAATATAATACTCAGTTTATAATATCATAGTTAAATTAGATAGGGGTTTAAATAATCTTGTGTAAAATGACTATAGCCTTTATTAAATTATGTTAAATAAATGTTATGACTATATTGCTTAGATTTTGTAAAGATATAATTGCAATTTTTTTTAGAAATTGTGTATACTTGTACTAACGTTAATTAGGGAGTTAATATTAATGGAAAAGAAATTAGGTAACTTTGTTGTTAGAAAAGTTGGTAATTCTACTGCTCTCACGGTTCCTAGTAAGGCAGGTGTTAAACTTGGTCAACGATTTGAATTGACTCAAGAAAATAATGGCACTTTAATCTATAAGGCTATTGACTCTAATCCGTGGTTTAATGGTGAATATGACGATATTGACTTTAAAAAAGAAATTAAAAAAGTAGGCAATCCTGATACGATGCAGATTGGTAAGGAGAACATACCGTGGTAGCGCCCAAACAAGGAGATATTATTTGGATAGATGCTGAACCTCATGCAGGACGAGAAGAAGGTGGGCATAGTTTTCAATCTGGCAATATTCAGAGACCAGCAATAGTTATATCAAATAATGCATATAATCAAAAAACGGGATTAGTTATCTGTATGCCTCTCACGCATGGCCTTAATAAAGATAAGGGTGAGCTATACTATCATTTTGCTGACATTAATAGTGGAGTATCTGATAGTGTAATTACTTTTTTCATGCCTAATTATGATTTTTTCGGTCGACATGGTAGAATTGTTGGCCATGTTAGTGACAAAGATTTGGATAACTTACTATCTAGAGCATATCAAATTTTAGATAAGCGTTAATTTTGTCAAAATATTGCTTAGCCTAAACTAAAACCCTGAAATTTAATTGCAACTAAAAAATAGACACTTTATTATTAAGCAAGAACTAACGCACGACTTCGATATTTAATTGGAGCCGTGTATTTTAGTTTGTTAGATCCTTCAATTTTTCAAAATATCTAGTTTTAATATTATCGTTCGCTACTTTTCCTCCATAAAGCGAAAATCTGCACATTGTCTTTACAAGAAGCATTTACAGTTTCTTAATTGACTATAAATTTATAATGTAAGCCCCCTAGATTGAAAACAAAAAGAAATTTAGAGGGTTTTACTATTGTTAAAAATATTATAGATAAAGCATAGAAAGCAAGTACAGGAAGATTTGGATAAAGATTTAACTGATGTAGAATATAGTTATAATCAATATTATTATGGCATTATGAGGAAATAATCGTGGATTTCTTTAAGCGGATTGAAAAATTTATTGTAGCTGCTATTGTATTTTATTTTATCCTAAATATGGGTATCAACTTATATCATTTTTCTTTAGAAACAATAGCCTATAACGCTTTTAAAAGTGAAAGCAGTCTTAGGTATTATTCATATGATCAGAAAACATATGATGTATTGAAACAAAGTAAAGACAGGCATTTTAAGATAACTAGTGAGAATCAAAGTACTGGTAATATACTTGAATATGACGGAATAATTAATCATAAGCATTGTGTTGTAAATTATGATATAAAGCCAATTTTTAAAATTAGAGTACGCGACGTTAGCCTTTTGGGAAATTAATTTATAAGAAATGGGTTGTAAGTTAACCACAAAATATTTGAGGGACATGTATTTCACGACATTACTGTTTGTTAAATTATATTTTTGTAGTAAGTCTCAAGAGTTAAAAAGCTTTTGAGACTTTTTGATACCTATATGTATATTTCTAAGTCTGTTATCAATAATGAAGAAATTAGGATTTTATTTTTTCTAAATTTGCTATGCAGAAAATATGGCCGCCTATCCGCGTAATGCACATTAAGTAAAGCTAGATTAGTAGATATTTAAATAAACATAAAAAATAAAATTTATGTTATAATTGCTTTAAAGATAATATGTAATTTATAATTACCTTTTTATAAACGAGGCGTAAAAATGTAATTTAAAAAAATTTTGGAAGTAGGTTCTTCTGCAATTATGTTAGCAACAGTGCCAGCATCCATGATGCTGACCACTAGCACTGTATCAGCGAAGTCGACAGCACTGTCTTCGATTTCTAAGAATGATATGGCTCCGGTTGCTAATAAAGCTGATCAATCACTAAGACAAATTGCTAAAAACAATAATCTTGAGTTATCAGTAGTTGAGCAACTTAATAATAATCTTGAGTTATCAGTAGTTGAGCAACTTAATAATAATCTTGATCCTGATACACCGATCCTTAGTGGAACACCAATTTACTTACCACAAAATGTTGAAAATGCTGATGATTATAGTGAAGGCACGGTTAACGGCAATACCATTTTAAATTTTGACAATGATCTTTTAAGAGCTTATGGTTATAATTCTACTGGTAACCCGTATGCTAATATTCCAGCAAGTATAAAACGTAAGTATTATGATAATTTAAGCAGTGCAAATAGATCGGCAAAAGTATGGATTGCTTATATTGCTTATAATGAATCCACCTATAGGTATACGGCAACTAATGGTCTGTACTATGGGCATTTTCAATTAACTAAGTCTTACCTTAATGGAGATTACAGTAAAGTAAATCAAGAAAAAACTGCAGATAGATATGTCAAAAATCGGTATGGTTCATGGGTAAAAGCTAAACCATTTTGGCAAGCACATCATTGGTACTAGTGAGGAAAGCATATGAAAAAAATAGTTAAAGTTTTAATTGTTTTAACGATAGTATCGGCGGGACAACTGTTGGCTACCACAAGTAATACTACAGTCCAAGCCGCACAAATTGAAAAACCTAAGCTTGTAACTAATAAAGCTTGGACTAAGAAGTTAGCTAAAGCTGGGTATGTTTTTGTATTACCTAATGCTGCTAAAGGTGTGTTATATAAGAATACAGCAGCCAAGGGTGGTAAATCATATAGCCGAAAGATATTAAAGAAGCTTGTTAAAAACCATACACTATTTAAGGTCAGAAAGCTGACAACCATTAAAAACAGCATTTCCGTTGATTTGATTTCTAAGGATGGTAAATATAAAGGTTATACGAACTACGTGAATGGTATTTATAACAAAAATCTATTTAATAAGGACTTACAACCACTAATTAATGCTGAACTAAAAGTAATGGATGCTAAAGATAATAATGAACCTACTTCGGCTTTATTAGAGCAAGCGCAAACGGTAGCTAGCGAATTAACTGGTAAGAATAAGCAAATAGCTGATACTTCAATTAAACAATTAAAGCGTTATTTAAAGCATAAAGATATATCAGAAACACCGATACTTCTAATTGGTAAGTATCCAGGTGACCTATTAGCAAATTAAAAGAAGAGTGAGTAGATATTTGATATGAACCCCGAAGTTAAGACAACTTCGAGGTTTTTATTATGGCTAAATTATTGATAGAAGAATAATTATTGGCATTGATAAAACTGTAATTTAACTTGATTAACTAGTGCTTTAAGGTTGAAAAAATTTTGGCAAGTAAGTTACACAAAAAAGCAGTGACTATTAATAAATACTAGTCACTGCTTGCGATTTGTTACATGTCGCTAATTAGTAAAAACATGTATATTAAAGCTACAAAAGACTACATGCTAACGAGGTTATAAATGTCGATTAAACAAACCTTCAAGCGTACTAGTCTTAATTATGTTTTAATCCAATAATAAATAAAAAGCTTCATTCCGATTAAATATCGAAATGAAGCTTTAAACTGTATTAGCTTTGATTATTGCTATTCTATTTTATATAAAGATAGGGATTAGTGTTTATCAAAATATTATCTATTTGGTCTTGTTCAGGAGTACTATTAATTACTGCTTTTTGAGCTGTAGATAATAATGAAGTGGCTTTTTTAACTTCTGCTATAGTTGCAGTATTTGAGTCATTTATGCTCTTAGCAAATTTTAAGGCATAGCTATAATATACGTCACAAAATCTGATAACATTATTCTTCTTATAGGCAACTATCGTATTTTCTTGACTAATTAAGTTTTGAAGCTCTTTTTTATCAGCTTCCTTGGCCACGTTAGCATCTGCTTTTGCCTGCTCAGGAGAATTATCTGGTTTCAGATAAGGTCCAGAACAGTAATTTACATCAGATGCTTTAACGTAGATAAGTCCTTGATAACTCTCATTCACAAAGTTACCCGGTATACTATTTTTGATACCATTTTTAGTCCAGGAATATTGTAGTAAGTAAAATAGTTCAGCCTTATTTTCTTCAGGAATCCAAATGTATGTTAAATCCTCAACCGGATATTTATCATTTTTATTAAAAGTAGAATGGGTACCTTCAATATGTAGGGCCTTTCCGTGTGCGTCATATGTACTTGTAGATTTATTAAAACTTACATATGTGGCATACGTATATATTTCTAATCTTTGACGAGGCCTAGTTTTGACAAGGTTAGAACTAATAAAGGCATCGGTAGTACCGCTGATACGATATTCTGTAAGACTAGATGGATCAGCGGTTACACCTGTAATCCTGTCAACGTTGTAAGTCTTACCATTCTGTATTTCTGTTTTGTCTTTGCCAGTACCAATCGTAAATGGCTGCTTAATATTTGAGTTTTCAATTGTAACAGAAGTTTCAGTAGTGTATAGGGGCTTATTGTCAATTTTATCTACATTCGAAGCATTGATATAGCCTCCAGCACCAATATTGTAGTAATATTTATTACCGATTTTTTCATATGGTAGCCAAGATTGATTGTAACCATCGTCATTTAAAAGATAAAAATGTTTACTATTTCGATCAACAGGCTCAATAGAAGTGGCATATTTTAAAGGAGTGCCTTTTTTGATATGGGTATTAGATTTACTCCCACGGTATGTAGATAAGCGCTTGCCGTTTTTGTCGTAGACAAATGAATTATAATTTAACTGCAAATTGCCTTTTTGGACTTGATCATCAATCATCCCTACATTGCTGGCTTTAATATAAGCATTGTTAGTAATGGAATAATAATTCTTACCATTAATAGTTGAAATCTTTCCATTTGAATTTACAACCGTACCTGTTTTTAAGGTCTTTTTACCATTGAAATTAGTACGTTTACCATTAGAGCTGTAAATGTAGGAATTATGATTTAAAGTAATAGTTGCTGATTTAGCAGATACAGTTGATAGATTTGAATTTTGAATTATCGGTAAGCCCAGCGCTAAAATACTTGCGACTGAACCGAACACTATTTTTTTATTTAGATTCATAAAATCACCTCAATATAAATTATTTTTCTAGAATATGGTAAGTGAAATTAGACTAAGCCGCTTAACATACTTAGAATTATTTTTAAAAACATTTGATTAATAGCCAATCATTTAGTTACCACGCTAGAATAAAAATATCAGCCTAAATTTTTTAATTGAAGTGAATTAACGGTTACTAATATGATTAGGCTACGACTATATTACATCTATAAATGTAAAAAAACACATTAATTTTGTGGAATCTTGGATTTGCTAAAGTTTCGACTTTAATAAGCTCCCAGTTGCTGTTTAAGATTACTTAATATTAATATCACCGCTTTTACTAGTGACTTTAAGAAGTGGTCGATGTGATAAAGTTTTAGAAAAATTATGATGATGAGACTTATTATGAACTTTAACTATGCCTGAATGTTTGGTAGCAAGCTTATAACTAAGTTTTGGCGCATTGGACATTTGGAAGTTGCCCTCAGCTAATTTAAAAGAGCTGTTACCAAGCAATTTTGAACTTTTGACTTTGGCATAGCCCATTTCGCCCATTGTTACATTGGCTTTAAACTTACTTTTGCTGATAGAAAAATCACCTTCGTCTAAGGCGAATGAAGCCTTGTTAAAGTTCGAACTAGTAACTTTAAGGTCACCGCTTTTTAGCTTAAGACGAATATTTTTTGCTTTAAGATGGTTAATTTTAACGTCACCAACGTGGAATGACATGTTAACTTGAGGAACATTTAGTTGGTTCAAGCTGAAATCGCCGGAATCACAGAAACCAGTTAGTTTTTTAATTGTTGTTGTATTAGGAACAGTAACATTTATATAGTAGTTTCCATCCCGATATGATTTTTCGGGTTGATCTGAGATTACTAATTGCTTGTTTTTAACTTCAGCCTTGATTTTATTGATATCTGCTCCTTGGCTCCCACTTACAGTAACTTGAAAATTATTTCCTGAAGAAATTTTTATGTCAGGTCGATAAGCTGCGAACTTAATACTGTTGAACTGATCAACTTTTATTACTCGACTCGTATCACCTGATTGAGTGGCTGAGGGATTAGCTGCTGTAACATTTTGCTGGTTGGATATTGCTTTGCCACCGCAAAAAACAGCTAGACCTAGAATTATTATAATTGAACATAATTTAATTTTTTTATTCATCGTATTTTACCTTCTAGCTATTAAACAATAAAGTGTAAAAAATAAACGCTTTTGTTTGAAATACATGCTTGTTATTTTCTAATCTTTGATACTGATATAACCTTTCCTATCCTTAACAGTAAGCATTGGCTTATTATTGATGGTTCGCTCAAAATGAGTTGAGTGCGACTTACCAAAGAATTTAATTTTATTTTTTTTGCTGCATGATAGGTTATAACCAATCTTTGGTGAATCATACATGATGAAGTCTCCTTCATGTAGACTAAACGAACTGTTGCCGAGTATCTTGGAATCATCCTCAACTTCAACATCACATACACCAGAATACTTTGCATTCATTTGGAATTTACAACTACTAATTACCGTATCACCGGTATCTGTAGTTAAGTTTGCCTTGTTTATAGTTGAATTGCTTGCTGTAAAATCTCCGTAAACTTGACGTAGTTTAAGCTCATTAGTTTTAATCTTGTCTAATGTAACATCACCATAGATTGCGGCTAGTTGAATGTCAGTAAGGTTCAATTTGTGAAGACTAACATTACTACCATAGCTATAACCAGTAATGCTTTGCAAAGCATCGCTATTAGGTACCGTTACACTGACTTTGTATCTGCCTTTACGGATTGAGTGTGAGCTAGAAATAGTGAGACTTTTGTTGTTAACGGTAGCTTTTATTTTTTTGGCATCTGGTCCGGTAGCCTTGACCTGAAAATTTTTTCCAGTTGAAACTTTTAGGTTGATAAATCTTTTATCTAGACGAGCTTTATTAATATTAACGTTAATTTTTTCAAAGGCAGGAACATTAAAGACTTTAATAGTCCTGCCCTTCTTTTTTACGTAGGTAATTTTAGTTTGATCTGCTTTAGCATTTTGCCTATTATTACTTACTTTTATACCAATAAATAGTAAAGCAATTATGACGAATAGCGAAATACACAATTTGCTGATTTTTTTCATCTTTATCTCCTTACTTTCAGCATGCCTCTTATTATGAATAATATATAAAATCTTAATTACAAAAATGAAAATTTCTGTATACAGAACAAATTTCCGATTATTTTTTACTGCAAAAGCACAATTTCATCTTGCCAAAATATTTGGTTTGGCTATATATAATATAAGAGAGTAGATAAATTGATTATGAACTTATTGAAACAGTCGTTACGTGTAGATTAGTAAAGCATTTTGCGGAATTGTTAAGGCAATATCTTTTTGTTGCAGATAAAATCACCGTTAAGTAAATAAGTATTATTTAATTTATGCTTTAAATTAGGAGATTTTATGAATATTAAGTTTGGCGAAAAATTTAAACAAATAAGAAAACAAAAAGGGATGAGTTTAGATATAGCTTCTCGTGACATTACTTCTAAGTCTTCTTTATATTATTGGGAAAAAGGACAGGCTAATATGTCTTTTGAAAAAGTGATTGCAATGCTTGAACGCATGCGTATTAAGCCATCTGAATTTGTTACCGATAGTTTAAACGATAACATTGACTATCAAAAGATTGTTTCGGCTTATTTAACTGATAACGACAAAAAACTTCAGAGCTTAGCTTCAATATATTTAAAAGCAAGTCAAAAGAAGCCTTATAATCGAACTTTGCTATTGAGAGCTGCAGTTGCCTGTAGCTTTTTAAAGTCTGATACGGGACAAAATTTATTTATGCCGCGAGATACTAAGCGTTTAGAAGAGCTATTATCAGAAATTAAAGACTGGCGCTATGAAGACTTATTTAATTTTGGTAATACACTTTTTCTTTTACCTGGAAAACGAATCATTGGTTTGGCACAGATGCTTATACAAAAATATCAAAAAAATACAGATGATATTGTTCATAATATTAGTTGGAGGCATGAAACTGTAACAACGTTAAACAATGCAGCACTAGTATTACTATTTAAAAATTCGGTATATGCAAAGAAATTAATTACTGAACTTAATAATATAAAAATAGATGATGATTTGGCTTATGAAAAAATTCGTCTAGAATTTGGTAACGAATGTATTTTGTATACACAAACCAAAGATGACCAAAATATTAATAAAATATTTTTTCCCACATTAAGCTATTTAGGGTTAAATAAATTACGTTCATCTTTGGAAAAATCATTTCTACAGTTAAAAGCCATATACAATTGATGTACTATATCTAGAAGAATATCTTATTTATTCCATTAGCCATTCTTAGTTCCAAATAAAGGATTGTAAGCTTATCTGGTACAGATAGGTTAGTATTAATATAACAAAAATAAAAGTCTGATTTTGTTCACTATACAGAATAAAGTCAGGCTTTTTTTCTATAAATGATATTCTACTAAAAGTGATAGATTTTTTGATTTTAGCTTAGGAGTTGCAATCTGGAAAGCTTAGATTACTGTTATTAAATTTCATCTCTAATGTTCCTATCTTTTAAAAAATTGTTGCATATTATATTTTATATAATATAATTAATCATGTATGCTATATATCATATAATAAAGAAAAGTTGAAAGAGATATGAAGAATATGGTTAAAAAAGATCAAACTACTTCACGTGCTAAACGTGTTGGCAAGTTTATTCTCACGACAATTATTTATTGCGCTATTTTAATAGCATTAATCTATTTGTATCAATATAGCGGCCTAACCTCGGTTCACTTTATTTACAATGAATTTTAAGGTGGTACAACAATGATTAAAAATATTATCAAGAAAATTGATCAGATTGCGCTGGCTGAGCCAGACCGGATTGCCTATGACTTTCTGGGCCAAACTAACACTTACGGCGACTTGAAAAAGCGTTCCGATGCTTGGGCTGGCTACATTATGGGCCTTAATCTCAGTCCGGGCAGCCCGATTATGATCTGGGGCGGGCAGACTTTTGACATGATTGCCAGCTTTCTTGGCTGTGTTAAAGCCGGTCACGCCTATATCCCGATTGCCAGCTATTCGAATGCCGAAAGAATTGTGCTGATCCAAGAAGTAGCTGCAGCCGAAGCAATCATTGCGATTGAAGAGCTGCCAGCAATTGCTTTACCTGACTTGCAGGTTATCCGCCCCGAAGAGGTGGGTAATGAGACCAGCGCGGTTGATCCGGCCAATTTTGTTCAGGGCGATGATAATTTCTACATTATCTTTACTTCGGGCACCAGCGGCAAGCCCAAGGGCGTGCAGATCAGTCACAACAACCTCTTGAGTTTTGTCAACTGGGAGATGAGCGACTTTGCTTTGCCAGCACACCCTAGTTTTCTGGCCCAAGCGCCGTATTCGTTTGACCTGTCGGTCATGAGCTTGTACCCGGCTTTAGTGGGAGCAGGCAAGCTGGTTGTTCTGCCGCATGACGTGACGGAAAACTTTGCGCAGCTTTTCCAAACGCTGCCGCAATTGCAGTTTAACGTTTGGGTGTCGACGCCGTCATTTGCCCAGATGTGCTTTTTGGACAAGACCTTTACGGGCGAGCATCATCCGGACCTGACGCACTTTCTCTTTTGCGGCGAGGAATTGCCGCATAATGAGGCGGAGCTGCTCCAAAAGAAGTTCCCGCAGGCCAAGATTTTCAACACCTATGGCCCCACCGAAACCACGGTGGCGGTGACGCAGGTGGAAATTACGCCGGAAGTCTTAGCTAACTATGACCGCCTGCCAATCGGGCGGGTAAAAGAAGATACCCAAATCACGATTGACAAAACTAAGGGCGATCAGCCAGGGCAAGGCGAGATTATCATTACCGGGCCGAGCACTTCTAAGGGCTACCTTAATAACCCGGAAAAAACGGCGAAGGCTTTCTTCCAAGCGCCGTCCGAGCAGTACCCGAGCCATCGCTCCGGCGATGAGGGGTTCTTTGCTGGCGACTTGCTCTTTTACCGGGGCCGGATTGATTTCCAAATCAAATTCAACGGCTACCGGATCGAATTAGAAGAAATCAACTATTATTTAGGTAAAAATAAGTTTGTTGCCCACGGCGTGGCTGCGCCTAAATATGGCAGCGACCACACGGTCAAGCAAATTGTGGCGGAAATTGAACTAAAAGACGGCGTCAAAAAGCGCTATAGCGAAGACGAAATTACGCAGCTGATTCGGGCTGATCTGGCCCAGAACCTGATGCCGTACATGATTCCGCAGCGGTTTGTCTACCGGGACCAATTACCGATTTCGCAAAACGGCAAGGTTGACATCAGGGCCGTTATTAAGGAGGTTAACGAGTAGTGCATTTTAATTTGATTAATCTGCAGCCTTATGGGAATCCACACTACTTTGTTTTCCTAATGATTGGCTTAATACCAATCATTTTGGGTCTGTATTATGGCCACCGCTTTAAGTTATATGAAATAGCTTTTTCGCTGGTCTTTCTCTTCCTAATTTTTGACGGGGATAAGTGGCAGCAGGGCGTCAGCCTGCTAATATACTTATTGCTTGAGCTGCTGCTGACTTATTGTTACCTGTATTATCGTAAAAACCGGGCCAACAAAACGTGGGTCTTTTACCTAGCGGTTTTCCTAGCGATTGTGCCCCTGATTTTGGTAAAAGTCCAAACGGCCTTTCCCCAGGCTAAAATACCGGGAGTCTTGGCCTTTCTGGGGATTTCGTACATCACTTTCAAAACCGTGCAGGTCATCATGGAAGTCCGCGACGGGGCGATTAAGGAAATTGACTTGGTTACTTACTTACGCTTCCTGCTGTTTTTCCCGACGATTTCTTCGGGGCCCATCGACCGTTACCGGCGCTTTGCCAAAGAATGCGACGCCGCCCCTAAACGGACAGCTTATCTGACGGATTTAGGCTTAGCCACGCGTTACCTGTTCCAAGGCTTTTTGTATAAATTTATCTTGGGCTGGTTCTTTGGCACTTACTGGCTGCCTAAAATTGAGCGGGCAGCCTTAATTGCCGGTACCGCTAACGGCGGCCTGAAATTATCGTGGTGGCTGCTGGCTTACATGTACTGTTACAGCATGTACCTGTTCTTTGATTTTGCGGGCTATTCATTGTTTGCCGTGGCAATTTCCTACTTCATGGGTATTCACACGCCAATGAACTTTAACAAGCCGTTTATTTCGCAGAATATCAAGGAATTCTGGAACCGGTGGCACATGACGCTGTCGTTTTGGTTTAGGGATTACATCTACATGCGGTTTACCTTCTTCGCAATGAAGAAAAAGCTGTTTAAAAACCCGGTGCGCCTATCGCAGGCGGCCTACCTGCTCTTGTTTTTAGTGATGGGCTTTTGGCACGGGCTAAGCTGGTATTACATTGTTTACGGCTTGTTCCATGCCTGCGCCATCATTATTAATGACTGCTGGCTCAGGTTTAAAAAGAAGCATAAGGATAAGCTGCCGGCTAACAAGTACACCAAGTGGCTGGCAATTTTCGTCACCTTTAACGTCGTTTGTTTCAGTTTCCTGATTTTTTCAGGTTTTCTCAGCCAGCTCTGGTTTGGCTGGAAGTAGCTTAAACAGGCAATAGAATTATTTAAGAGGTTTAATCATGGATATTAAAGAAGAAGTTTTAGCAATTTTACAAGATTTAACCGGAGAAGACTTAGCCGGCAAGATGGATGAAGATATTTTTGCCAACGGGCTAATGGACTCCATGGCCAGCGTGCAGATGTTACTGAACCTGCAGGAAAAATTTGCGATCGATGTGCCGGTTTCCGAATTTGACCGGAACGAATGGAATACACCCAGCAAGATTGTGGCAAAGGTGGAAAGTTTAAAAAATGAGTAACAAACGCCGGCTGTGGCAAATCTTTGGCCCAGTTCTTTGCACTTTTATCTTATTGCTGGTGATTTTTTTGTTGCCTTGGGAGCGGACCTTTTCGCAGGACGCTATTTATCAGGCGGCCAATTCGCAGACGACCACGGTTTTTAAGGGTTCCTTGATGAAGCAGGATGCCTTTAAGGACGACTATGTGCCCTTTTACGGCTCTAGTGAACTGTCCCGGCTTGATCCGCTGCACCCCAGCGTGTTGGCTCAAAAATATCACCGCAATTACCGGCCGTTTTTACTAGGCGGGCCGGGCAGCCAGTCGCTAGCCCAATTTTTGGGCATGCAGGGAACGGCCAAGCAGCTAAAAAACAAAAAAGCCGTCGTGATTGTGTCACCGCAATGGTTTACGAAAATGGGGCAAAACCCGGAGGCGTTTGCGCTGTATTATTCACCGCTGCAGGCCTGCAACTTCTTGTTAGACCTCAAGAAAAGCAGCCGCGCCAGCCGCTACGCTGCCCAGCGCTTCTTGGCAATGCCGGAAGTCAAGGGCATGGTCAAAGCCGGCATGAAAAAAGCAGCCAGCGGCCAGCCCTTGTCAAGCGTGCAGCGTTTCTACCTCGAAAATCAGCGGCGCATGCTTAATAATGAGGACAAGTTTTTCAGTACCTTCCAATTGCGCGACCGCCTGCCCAAAATAAATGGTCAGGCCAAGCTGCTGCCAGCAACTGACTCGGCCAAGGCACTGGACCGAGTTGCCAGCCAGCAAGCGGCAATTCATACTAATTCCAATGAGTTTGGGATTAACAACCGCTTCTTTAAGATGCGGCTGAATAAGCGCAATCTGGCTAAATTAAAGGACAGTCAGAAAAACTTTGATTATACCAAGTCGGTCGAATACAGCGATTTTGAGCTGATGTTGCACCAGTTTGCCAAACAGCACACTAATGTCTTGTTCATCATTCCGCCAATTAACCAAAAGTGGGCGGACTATACCGGCTTATCGCAGACGATGTACCAGCAGGCAGTCGCTAAAATTAAGTACCAGCTGCGCAGCCAAGGCTTTGACCAGGTTACCGACTTGTCAAAGCGGGGCGGCGAGCAGTACTTCATGGAAGATACGATTCACTTGGGCTGGCGCGGCTGGGTGGCAGTCGACCAGGCGGTTAAGCCGTTCATGGCGCAGCCCGATAACCGCTACAACTACAACATCCATAACTACTTCTATACCAAGAAGTGGCAAAAAGCCCGCTATGAAGTCGCAGCTAAGCAAAAGCCGCAAAACAATCGTTTAAAAGTAAAATAGTGCGCCAGCGAATTGATGCCTTAGGGATCAAGGGTTCAGTTTTAGTTATTAGCAAAGGCAAAGTTTTGCTTGATTATGCTAGCAATAATACTACTGACACTAGTTATTTAATTAATTCCGTCCAAAAGTCAATGACCGCCGCCATGGTCATGAAGCTAGTGCAGGAGGGCAAGCTGAGCTTGCATGAGCGCTTAGCGCGGTTCTATCCGGCAATACCGGGTGCGAAAAAGATTACGATTGAAAATTTATTGGCAATGACGGCTGGGCTGCAGTTAAAACCAGGAGCGCGGTTAGGCCGGCGGCACTTTGTCTCTGACCAGGATAATCTAGCCTGCGATGTGAAAAAGACGGTGTTTAAGCCGAAGATGTTGGGCAAATGGTATTACAGCTCGCTTAATTATGTATACTTGTGCGGCATAATGACGCAGGTAACCGGTCAAAGCTATGAGCAGCTTTTCCGGGCAACCTACGTTGAGCCGCTGCAGTTAAAACAGACGGAGTTTTTATGGTCCAAGCCGGGCAAGATTATTGCCAGCCGCTTGGTACCGGGCAAGATTTACCGCGGCGGCCGCTATGATGTGGTCAAGCACAAAAAAGCGCTGCAAGCCGCGCATGATGAATTGGGTGCCGGGTCAGTCGTGATGTCAAATCATGATTTAGCCAAGGTAATGAATTATATCCTAGCCGGCAGCCTGCTCAGTAAAAAGAGCCGGCGAGAACTCTACCGGGCGCGTCCGCCATATTATTATAATGGTGGTTTTTATAACGACGCCAGTTTAGGGCTAAAGACGGCTAATGGGGCAGGAGAAGGCTACTACACCTTCATGCGCAGCACGAAGACGGCGAAGACCATGATTATTATTCAGGCCAATAAGACGCGGAAGGGCGAATTTGCGGTTTTGAAAGATCGTATTGATAAATTAATAGTTGAATTATTTTCTAAAAAGGAACTATCTAGCTTTTAAGTGTGAATAACTGATTTATTAAGTTGAAAAAATAACAGGAAATTTGTTCAATATACAACTTCTGATTTTTCAATTATGATTTTATTTATTATTCATAATAAGAGGAATGTTGAAAGTAGGGAGATAAAGATGAAAAAAATAAGTAAATTGTATATTTCGCTTTTCGTCATAGTTGCTTTACTATTTATTGGTATAAAAGTAAGTAATAAGCAAAATGTTAAAGCTGATCAGACTAAAATTACCTACGTAAAAAAGAAAGGTAAAACTGCGAAAGTTTTTGACGTTCCTGCCTTTGAAAAAATTAACGTTAATATTAATAAAGCTCGTCTAGATAAAAGATTTATCAACCTTAAAGTTACAACAGGAAAGAGTTTTCAGGTTAAGGCTACCGGACCAGATGCAAAGAAAATAAAAGCTACTGTTAACAATAAAAGTCTCACTATTTCTAGCTCACACTCAATCCGTAAAGGCAGATACAATGTCAGTGTAACGGTACCTAATAGCGATACTTTGCAAAGCATTACAGGTTACAGCTATGGCAGTGACATTAAACTTCATAAATTAAACCTTAATAATATCAAGCTAGCAGCTATTTATGGTGACGTTAGACTGTATAAAATTAAAACTAACGAGCTTAAACTACGTCAAGTGTCGGGTAATTTTTCTGCTACTGATTCAACTATTAATAACTCAACTTTAACTTCAGATACTGGTAATACGGTAATTGATACTTGCAAATTTCAAATGAATGCAAAGTATTCGGATGTATATGATGTTGATATTGAAGGATCGAAGGTGCTGGGGAATAGTTCATTCGCTCTTCACGAGGGTGACCTTACTATGTATGATTCACCAAAGATTGGTTATAACCTATCATGCAGCAAGAAAAATAAAATTAAATTCTTTGGCAAGTCGCACTCAACTCATTTTGAGCGAACCATCAATAATAAGCCAATGCTTACTGTTAAGGCTAGGAAAGGCGACATCCATATCTTCGATTAGATAGCAGGCTTTCAAAAAAATAGTTAATGTGAATAGATAGGAGAAATAATTATGAAGAAAAGATCTCAAATAATATCTTTAATAGGAATTATTTTAATATTAATTAGTGGCATTCCAGTTACAAGAGCCTTGAATTTTCAAAATACTAATGCTAAAGCAGTGTCACAAAAGGCACCTGCTAGCCAAAAAGTTAGTAAAACCTTTAAAACGGCAGCATTCAACCAAGTTAAACTTGATACTGATCGCTCAAGTCTAAAATTTATTGTAGGCGAAGATTTTCATGTCACAGTTAGTGGGAAGCTTAAATCTCGTATTACAGATACTAAAGTTACAGTTGATAATAATCAACTAACTATCTATGATAAGCCAGTTAAGCATCATAATTATGGTGGCTACTTAGTTACAGTAACTGTACCTGATAGAAATACCATCGAAAAGATTTCAGGAACATGTAACTTGAGCGACCTTAGTTTTAATGACTTAGCCATCCCATCTATTGATCTCAAGGCACAATACGGTGATGTTGTTATGAACCACGTAGATTCTAAGAATGTTCATTTAAACCAAAAATATGGTGATTTAAAAATAAATAATTCTTTAGTAGAAAATGGTACGGTTAGCTTGGATGTTGGTGATGTTATTATAACTAATAGTCAATTCATGATTAATGCGGCATTAGGTAAAAAAGGAAATTGTAAATATGGTGATGTCAAGATTAGCAACTCAGTAATGATTGGTGACAGCTCATTTAGTCTGATTAATGGCGATTTTAGTATGACCAATGCGCATAAGATGAGTTATAAGTTGTCAACAAAATTAAAGAGGAAAATCAAAGTAAATAATCGGTCATATCCGAAGCATTACTCCAAGATTTTGAAGAATAAGCCCCTACTTAAAGTTACTAATAAAAATGGTTATATTAAAATTGATTGAATTCAAAAAGCTATGAACATAATACAAAAACAACATTGCAACAGTATTTATAGACTAGTCTAAGGCTGGTAGTAAAGTAGCCTGCCAAATGGAGTAAGCTCCAATAAATATTGGATCACACAATATAAAAAATGAAATGATCAATACTTTAAAATAATTAAATAATAGGGCTAAATTTAAGAATCATATTAAACTCTTAGTACTTCTCAATTTGTAGCTTTACAATATTTAAGTCTTATTCAATTTTTCATTGAAAGGATCATATGAATAATAAATTTGGCGAAAAATTTAAAGAAATAAGAAAACAAAAGGGGCTAAGTTTAGACACAGCTTCTCGTGATATTACTTCTAAGTCTTCTTTATATTATTGGGAAAAAGGGCAGGCTAATATGTCTTTTGAAAAAGTGATTGCAATGCTTGACCGTATGCGTATTAAGCCGTCTGAGTTTGTCACGGACAGTTTAAGCGACAACCTTGATTTTAAAGAAATATCTTTCGCATATTATCATGATAATGATCAACGACTTAGAGAATTGGCGACTGTATATTTAAAAAGCAGTCAACAAAATCCTTATGATCGAACACAACTATTAAGAGCAGCAATTGCTTGTAATTTATTAAAAGCTGATACAGAAATTAATTTGTTCACGCCTAGAGATTTAAGTAGGTTAGAGGAATTACTTTCAGAAATTAAAAACTGGTATTACGAAGATTTGTTTAACTTTGGCAATACACTTTTCCTTTTACCAGGGAAACGTGTTTTCGGATTAGTGTATACACTTTTAGTCAAATATCAGAAAAATGATAATGATTATCAGTGGCAACACGCTGCTGTAGCGACTCTAATTAATGCCGCTTTTTCTTTACTTTATACCGATTTCTATTATGCGAGAAAACTACATTTCGAATTGAAAGCTTTAAAGCTAAGTGATAATTTTGCCTACGAAAAAATCCGATTAAAATTTCTTGATGAAGTATTTTTATTTATAAGAACAAAAGATGACTCAAGAATTAAAGAATCTTTTTTTCCAATATTAGACTATTTAAATTTCCCACAACTTAAATTATCAATACAAAATACTTTTTCTCAATTGAAGCAACTATATAATAGCTAGTTTGCTAATAATAGCTATATAACAACTTAAATTGATTAAAAGACGAAAATAGTCCTGAAAGATAGACAACAATCAGGACTATTTTTTATAGCTAAATTATCCAAAGGACAAAAGTTAAACTCTTATTATCAATGGCAACAAGGTTATCCAATCGCATATTTAATAAAACCCAGTTAGATTAATGATTCTAATCTATGCTACTTACCAACGACGCATATTCTTTCTTTAACCGATCTTTTCGGACTCACGCTACGTGATCTGTACTTTAATTTTGCCTCAGGCTGTCAGGTTTTAGTAATTGCAATTGCGGTTTTAGCGATTCTTAATCTGTTATGGCCTAAAAAAGCTAAACAAGTATGACAATATTCTCCAAAATAATCGTTTAACTAAAAATTTACAGGGTATGTTAAGCAATTGATGCAAAAAGTTGTAAATAGCGGTAAAGTATAAAGTAATCTTTTAAAAATTATGGGGAGGTTATAATGATTGTTAATGTATTGCAGCACACACCAAATGAAGGCCCGGGATCGATTCAGAAGTGGGCTCATTTGCATCACCATGAATTTTATATTTATCATCCCTACCAGTTTGGAATTTTGCCCACGGTAGAAGAAACAGATTTTCTGGTAATTTTAGGCGGACCAATGAGCCCTAATGATGACTTGCCGTGGATTAAGCAAGAGCGGCAATTAATTAAAAAGTTGTTGGCCAAAAACGTTCCCATTTTGGGTATCTGTTATGGAGCACAGCAAATTGTCAAAACTTTAGGTTATCAAGTTAAAAAGGCCCCAGTTAAAGAAGTAGGCTGGGGGCCAGTTACGGTGCAAACTAATATTATTAAAGGTTTGCCACATGAACTGAAGGTTTTACACTGGCATGAAGAAATGTTTGAGATTCCGCAGGAAGCCAAGATTTTGTTTTCTAATGATAATTTACAAAATCAGGGTTTTGTTCTTGGTAATCAGGCAGTAGGTCTACAATTTCACTTGGAGCCCGAAGAAGATAACTTGAAAGAAATTGTAGTCAATGATGCCCAATATATTTCAGGCTCGGCGTTTAAGCAAACAGCTCAACAAATTATTTCTACGCCAATCCCATATGTAAATGAAACAGCAATGTTCAGTATTTTGGATTATTTAGCTTAAAGCTGGTGGTTTACAGTATACTAAGATCGCAATTCTATGCTTCAGGTAATTATTTTTAAGACGGTTAGCCAAATTATAAGAAGTCTTCTATTAGATCGTCATCTAGGAACTTTCTTTACGGATATTGGCTAATGGTTTAGCCAAGCTTGGAAAATCGAGGATGAAAGATTAGACCATTCAAAGCCGGCTGCTTGTACCAGGCCTGTTTTAGCATGTACTTTAAATTAAAGTCAGCTGAATTGATTATATGCGAGCAGTCTAGAATAGTTTTACCATAGGTTAAAGATTTTATTTTTATCCTGTTTTAGTAATTTGGATATAAAAAAATGCAACCCCTAAAATTGAATTAATTTTTTGGGTTGCATTTTTATTAGCATAAAGAAAAATTATATCATAATTATATTTTATAGAATAGAAAATCAATCAAAGTTAAACATTATGTATACTACAAAATGAATAAATAAAACTTTTATGTTCTATAAAGCTAAATATACTGCAATTACTAAAAGTATAAGCCCTACTAATAATAAGCTTAACCTAATTCCTTTAGCAAAGTTCTTCTTTAGACTAAAAATCATTAATATCAATCCTAATATAAAAGATATAACCATTATCCAAAATCCCATAGTAATCACACTTTCTTTAATTTACCTTCGTGATTTTTCCATTACCAAGCTTAAATACATTGTCATGTAGTGCGGCAATTTCTTTATCATGTGTTACTGTCAAAATCGCTTTACCTTCATCTTTTATCTTTTTAAACAGCCTTATAATAGTTTTAGCGTTTTTTTCATCCAGTGACCCAGTAGGCTCATCTGCTAATACAATTTCTGGATCATTGATTAGAGCTCTTACTGCAACAACTCGTTGCTTTTGTCCACCTGACAATGTATTTGGGTTTCTTGGAAGTAGAGAGTCAATGTTTAAATAATGAGTTAATTTATGCATCCTATTAATAATTTTTGCTTTATTTTTTGATTTTAAAGGCAAATAAACCGTGGGTAATAAAATGTTCTGTTCTACTGAAAGTCTTTGAATTAAAATTGGTTCTTGTAATACAAATCCAATCTTTGTATTGCGTAATTGTGATAATTTTTTATCGTTGCAAAGTGATAAATCTTGGCCTGCAACAATAATTTGACCACTGTATGAATTATCTAGTGAACCGATCAAATTCAAGAAAGTTGTCTTGCCTTCGCCAGAGGCACCAATCAACGCAGTCATAGAGCCTTTTTCAAGTGAAAAATTTATATTTTTTAAAATAGGCTTATTTTTTCCAAAGCTCTTACTTAAATGATTAATATTTACTACTTTACTCATGCATCAGTCTCCATCCTTAAAGTTAAAGGTGTCTTATTAAATTTATAAATAGTCAACATGGAAGAAATGGTACCTATGACCAATAATATTAAAAAGCTAAGAATTAAACTGGTTGATTCGATCTTAGGAAGAGGAGATGATAAAATTATTTGTGCTGCTGAACCAGCTCTATTTGATGCTGATAAGTATGAATTTCTAACTGCATAGATAGTAACTGGTATAAATGAAAATATAGTAAGTAATAACTGATATAGAAAAGTTGCAATATACAGTTGATATTTTCTTAACCCCAGTGAAACTCTAATTGCAATTTCTTGTCTAGATTCTGATAGACTTTTCCAAATATTCCATACAAATAGAACTAAGAAAATAATCAGCATGATTATAGATGCAAATATCATCAATAAAACTCTTGGTTTATATTCCGCATAGAAGGCTTTAATATTTTCTTTTACTGAAATAAATTTAACTGTAGCATGATTATCTTTTTTAATAATTTTAGATAATTTTGCCATACTGCTTTTAGAAGTATTATAAATCAACAAATCTTGAAATGCCGAAAATAATTGAGTTGCATTAATATGTTTCTTGTCTTTTTTAGTTAATGGCCTAAATACAGTTTTATTGAGTATATGTCCACCGTCCATCATATAAACTGATGTTAGTTTTTGATTTTCTTTTAAAATACCAATAACTTTATACTTTTCAGTTTTTTCATTTGCAGGATTAAACAGCCTAAAGGTTGTTCCAAGTTTTGCTTTTTTATTCAATCCTGGACCTACAAGAACTGGAATTTCCTTAGTATGATTACTATATTCCGAGCTCAAAAAAATTCTACCTTTTTTTATTTTGAGTGGATAAAATTTAAAAAAATTTTTGCTAATTGTATCTATAGATACTGGTATAGAGCCATCAGATAATTCCGTATTAAATGACCATCTAGATGAGTAATAGTAATTATGATCAATATAATTGAATAATTTTTGGGCTTTTACGTTTGCTCGTTTAATATGTTTTTCGTCAAAATTATAATGAAATTGACTGTTGGTCATTTGATTATTTCCCATGAACACATCTCTTTTAATCAATTGCTGTAAATCTTTTTCCCCTTGTAAGACAAGTAAATTAGATCGAATAAGAGAATAAGACATGAAAGTAAAGGATACCATGGTAACCAAGGTTAAGAGTATCAAGACTACACGCTTTAAAAATATATTTCTAATAAATTCACTATACACTTATTTGAATTCTCCATTTACCAATTAATGTTTAATAAAAGTAATAATAATTAGTATGCCTAATCTAAGCATACTAGTTACTATAAAAATCAAGTAACATTTGTATAAAAATGAATAGCTGAATAGCATTGCGATACAAATACAAATTACAGCAACAGAATTATCGATTACTAATAGTGTTGGAATTTGATAATTCATTCGACGTGTTGTTGATCCTGCTATAATTCTCAACCTTATCTCTTTTTTTGTACGTTCATTTAAATGATACACATAAAGAAGAGTAATAGAGTTGGCAAAAATAGGAACAAACAAAACAAATATGTTGTTATCAAAAAACATCTGCAAAGTACCAGGGATTACTTTAGGAACAAGATTGTTTGAGATATACAATATAATCACAATGTTATTTAGTAATTCTATCAAAAAGCTAAAAATAAAATCAGTTAACCTTAAAATGTTTTTAGTCACTAATAAAACCAATACCTTACTTATATAATATTACGTAAATGAATAGTGAAAAGTTGTTTTAGGTGCACCCCAATTAAGAGAATCCCAACAATTGACCTTTGCTTCATGCTTTTCAGATTTAGAATGTTTTTTACTAGGCTTGTAAACATACCCGGCAGAATTATAATCTAAGGTTTTTCTTCCCCTAGTATATTTGGCAAATCCTTGATGAGTATGAGTAGCATAGTGTGGTTTGAAGTAAACACCACCACTATAATATATTTGTGCTGCCTCAGTAGACCATACACCTCTGTGTATTGTTCCAAAAGATTTTGTTTCTGCCATTACGATAGTAGTAAAAAATAGACTAAGGAAAACCACAGTGATGCTTCCGATAAAATTAATAATATTCTTACGGCTAATTCCATTCATTTCTATAATAAAAAAATAATAATTATTGTTTAGCGCTCATACTATTATGTATGCGCTTAATTAATTTATCATATATACGCATATAAGTAAATATATATTCTGAATAATTTTATAGATTAATGTATTTTTATAGTCATAAAATATGTTTTAATAGTTATAATTTATATACAAATAAATAATTTTGACTTTAAATTAATTTTTACACGATTTAATTAAAAGCTTTCAAGAAAATGGAGTACAACTAAAAAGTTAGACAATCTTGTCATTACGCAAAGACCATTACACAATTCCAATATTTAATTGAAAATGTATATTTTAATTTGATAGATTTTTTGATATGACCTAATCAATAAACATAATTGTACAGTATTAACTATATAGGATTTGAAATTTAGTCCTTACTGCTGTATCAGCTTGAGGACGTTAGTAGGACATAGTAATTAAAGCTTGGTCTAAGAGTGCGCCATACATGTGCCGAAAATATGTAGTAAGTCTTAAAGTTTTCTGGCCTTGGTAATATGTGCGTTTGCCCTGTGCATTATACACATAAGAATTATGATTAAGCTTAAAAGTCGTAGCTTTGGCTGCCTGTACAGTTTGGCTAGGGGTTAGTACCGCAGGCACAATTGGACTAAGGGCAAGAAAACTTGCAATTGAACCAAAAATAATTTTTTTATTTAAATTCATATAATCACCTCGGAAATAGAAATAAGATTTTCACATTAATTATAGAACCTTATTATTTGCTTAGTATAGATGTTCAAAGCAAACATAGCATAGACTAATCATCTGCTTTTTGAGATATAAAGGTTATATCTTGCTATAATATCGAAATGAGAACTTAACATTTTAATTAAAAATGATTATCAATTCGCTTAGCTTACGTTAGATAGCTTTAAATATTGCCGTTTAGAAGCCTCGCAGTGTGGGGCTTTTGTAAAAAATAGATCTTCATTTAGAACCTTTTCTTCCGTTAGCGTTTACTGCGGCTGAACTGGAACCAGTTGTTTGGCCTAAAGCACTAGCTTTAATGTACTGTTTAGCAGGGCCGCCGATGCGGTAATATAATTGACCATTTTTGAACTTGAATGGATTGCCGTAAGTGAGCACTTCTGTGCCTTTTTTAATTGGACTAGTTTTTACCTTTTTTGAGCTAGTGGCATAGACAAATGTATTCTTGCAAACTTGGCGGATGACACCATCAATGTTACTTGCCTTAAGATATTGATTCTTGTTTTTTACTTTATAATATGGAGTGCGTTTTTGGGGACTGAGTTTTACTGATATTTCACTGACCTTAACTTTGCTATAGGGATAATATTTTTGCGCCGTTTTTTGGCCGTTTTTTGTATAAATTTGTGCTGTATGCATAATTGTTTTAGTAACGAAATGATTGCTAGCAGCATGATCTATATTAATCTGCCCATTGAAAATAGTGGTTGCGCCAATCACGAAAGCAGCAATTAATAAGTGACTAATTATTTTTTTATTCATTATGCAACTCACCCCTCTCATCCCTTTGTCTTAATTATAGCTCGTTAATTTCTCAAAAAATCACTTATCTTGCGATTAAAATCTAATAAGAAAGCCAGCTTATTGAGCAATTTGAATCAGATGGTGCGTTCTTGATTGATAAATTAACTGGACGCTTTATGCTATGATACTAAAAAATGGTCCATATTATTGCAAAAGCTGAAGGAGAATTCAATGAATCAGAATCACAGACTTATTAGATCAATTTTTGCGATTGGCATTCTTAGCTTCTTAGGAATTGTCATTGAAACAGCACTAAACATTGCATTTCCCCAGCTAATGATGGAATTTCATCTGGGACCAGCAACAATTCAGTGGTTAACGACAGGGTATATGCTTGTTTCAACGGTGATTGTTCCTTTTGGTTCATATTTACGAAAAAGATTCCGTGCTGTTGGTCTTTTTCGTGCTGCAGTATTCAGCTTTCTTCTAGGAACAATTTGTGCTGCAGTAGCTAATAACTTCACGCTGCTTTTGTACGGCCGACTATTGCAAGGTGTAGCTAATGGGATTAGTTTGCCCCTAATGTTTTCAATTATTTTGGAACAAGCCTCCAAGAAAAAAGTCGGTACTTTCATGGGTATCGGAACATTGGTAATTGCTTTTGCGCCAGCCGTTGGTCCAGTTTACGGTGGGATTGTAGTCAACTATTTGCCGTGGCAAGCACTGTTTGCCTTTATTATTCCGGTAATTATTGCTACTTGGTTGCTGGGTGAAACTAGCATCAGCCAGACTGTTAAGTCGCAAAAGATTCCCTTTGATTATCAGGGGGCGGTAACTTTAGCAATCTTTTTGGTTTCTACCTTATTTTTAATTTTAGGTTTTACCAGTCATAATAAAATTTTACTTCAGCCGATCTTGGCACTTTTGGCACTTAGCAGCGGCAGTCTGTTTGTTTATCTTGAAAGAAAAAAGCCTCATGCGCTTTTAGACATGACGCTATTTAAGAGAAAACATTTTGACTTATTTTTAACGGCCTTTTTCTTATTGCAATTGTTGTCGTTAAGCATGTCATTTTTAATTCCTAATGTTTTACAGATGACCTTTAAACAGTCAACTGCAACTGCGGGGTTATTGATTTTGCCAGCTGCAATTGTCGATGCCCTTGTTTCAGCAATTGCCGGTGTTATTTACGACAAGGCCAATCCGCGTTTACCAATCATAATTGGCGTAGGCATTATCACCGCTACTTTTTTAGTTGCACAAGTGGTTAAGCCAAGCGTGATAAGCTTAGTAGCTATTTATATTATTTTTATGCTGGGACTAGGGCTGAGCTACAGTAATATAATGACACTTAGCTTGGAACAATTGAGTTCTGCTTCAACTAATGATGGCAATGTTCTTTATATGACGGCACAGTCATATTCTGGTGCGATTGGAACAGCATTGGCAGCATCATTGCTTGGATGGGCGCAAGCTAAGGTATCCAGCCAAGAACTTGGCACTCTAAATGGGTTAAAACTAAATTTAGTCGTCTTATTGGTTATTGGTTTAATAATCTTGTGCTGCATATTAGCGGAAGCATTTTTAAAGCGGGTAGCTAAAGACTAGGATACTAGTTACTGACTTAAATTAAGAAATTGGTGTCCATAAATATTAACTTTATATTGGTATTTAAGAGGGATAAAAAATGATAATAGATACAAAAAAGCTTCAAAAAGAAGTTCTTGAAAATAAGAAAAATCATGGTTTCAATACAACCGATATTGAGTTTGAGCTCTTGAGATTGTATGGTGAAACTAATGAACTCTTTGAAGCTTGGCGTAAGCAAGATAAAGAAAATATTGATGAAGAGTTAGCCGATGTGGGCATTTTTTTATTAGGCATCTCAGAAATGCTGGGTAGTGATTTAGGAGAAGACATAACTAACAAAATGAAGGTAAATAGGAAAAGAATATATAAAAACAGAGATAAATAAATCATGGACTATTTGAGATTTTATCTTCTGGCTAAACTTCTAATTTGAGGGCAAAATAGCGCCATTAGAATGGCAGCGAAGTTAATACCTTTTTCAGGGCCAAGTTTTATTAAGTATTATGGAACCGTAACATTTGTACGAATGGTTTTTATGAGTGCCTATCTAGTTTTTTGCTTGCTTTCTAATCTTTAAAAAAATAAGTCGGTCAGAAGTTAGAAAATCTTGATATCCCCGTATTTACTACGTATCTTTAATGTTGGTGCACCAGTTTCAACATGATAAAACAGAGATAGTTTATGGTCGCCAAAGAATGATATGTCAGCTGTAGGACCGGTTTTTAAATCATAGCTTATTTTCGATAAATTGTTTACTTTAAAGTTACCGTAAGTTGAAACTAACTTACTATTACCTAATATTTTGGACTTTTTAATTTTGAAATTGCCGGTCTCTGTTTTTCCGTTTGCTTTAAACTGACTATTTGTAATATTTATATCAGAGTCAGTAGAAGTTAAACTTCCATTTTTAAGAATTGATTTAGAAAGATTGAGATCACCTTCTTTTAATCTAAGAACAGCATTCTCTGTTTTGATGTTATTCAAGTTTATATCGCCATAGGCTGATTTCATCTTAATATTATCGATATTGAGACCATCTAACTTAACACTTCCCATGTAGCTAAAACCAGTTACTTTTTTAATATTACTTGTATTTGGAACTAAGATAATAACTTGATACATACCGTCATCGTGCTTGTAAGTCCGCTCGCCATTATCGCTAACTGTTAATTTTCCGTTTTTGACATTAGCTTTTATTTTTTGTGGTTCAGTACCAACAATTGTTACTTGGTATTTTTTTCCTTGTGATATTTGAATCTCTGGCTCAGATGTGTGGAAGTCAACTTCATTAAATTCTTTGACATTAGATGTTTTTGTTTGTTCATCTTTATCGTTATCTTTTCCGTGTTTAGAAGAACGTGTGGTTTTTTGAATACTAGTTTGATTACCAGTAGTATAGTTGTGTGAATTATATTGCCACCATCCTATGGCAATCAATAAGACAACAATTACGGCAGATACTATATAAAGCTTATGTCTTTTATTCATTGATTTTCTCCTGCTATTTTTAAATCTATATTTAATACTTTCGATGCTATATTATATATAATATAGCATTAGAAATAATTATCAAGATAAAAATAATTATTATTTAATACCACAACTTTTTAAATCAACTGAAATATTTAGCTATAAAAAGTGCTTCTAATAATTAGATAATATGACTTATTATTAGAAGCATTTTTAAAGCAGGTAGCTAAAGACTAATATTTGAAATTACAAAAAATTGGACAAAAAAAGCTCTGCAACTATTAGCAGAACTTTTTTAAATTATTAAATTTAGTAAACAGCACCATCGTAGAAGTTGAATCGTGCCTTATCGAAGTCAAAGTCTTTTAATTCACTCATCTTAACAGCGTTATCGCAAACGCCCCAGCTCATTAAGTTGATTGGCTTACCGTAATCCTCGTCAGGGATGACTAAAACAACGTACTTGCCTTGTGACATGGCATAGCCTAATTCCATTCCTAAGCCAACATCTTCTTCATCTGGTAAGTAAACACCAATCATGATGTCGCTAGCTTTGATTCCAGTTAAATCGCCCCGGTAAGTAGCAGTTGCCCATTCGCGATCGTGTAAGTATTCTGGATGTTTGCCGACATCAATTCCCTTGTATTGATTATCCAAAGGAACATAACTGTTTTCAAGGTCGATGGTTGGATTAGCTTCTAATGCTTTCATTGCATCATTGTAAGCCTTGTTTTGCTTATCGTTGAACCAGCCAGCACCAAAGTAAACGGTTTTCGCTTTTCCCATCATTTTCTCCTTTGTCTTTAATTAACTAAGATAAATTTTACGTAATTTACTGATCTCGTCATCAGTCAATTTCATCATATCACTTAAGTAGTTTTCTACGCCACCATAATTTTTATTTAATGTATCAATAACGTGATCGATGTATTGGGGATAAACAGTTTGTAAATCGTGTAAAATGCTCAAGCTAGTTTCATTAGCGCCTTCTGCCTTGGCTTTTTGTAAAAAGTCTTGCACAAAGTCTTTCGTAGCTTCATTAGTAAACATGTAGTCTTGCTTAATTGTTTCCAGTGGGACACCTAAAGCAGATAAAGCAAGTAGTGCAGCGAATCCAGTTCGGTCTTTGCCGGCAGTACAGTGGAAAATTACGTTTCTGCCTTCCTCGTCATTTGCCAATAAAATATCAAAGAAATTGCGGTAAGCTTTTTGCGCCGACTCGCTCTTAATCATGTCATCATATGCAAGAAACATGTGGTTGTAGCCTGCTTTAGGATCTTCTTCTTTTTCGCTTAAAATCTCGTTGATACCCTTGGATGAATCGGTTAAATCTTCACTAAAGACAGGATCGAAGTCATAAGTAGCACCGGTCGGAACACGATCAGGTTCTTTTTCTACTTCTTCTTTACTCCTGAAGTCGACGATATACTTGACACCGTAATCTTGTAAAAACTTCAAGTCTTGTTCGCTAAGTGTTGCTAGATTGGCAGTTCTAAGCAGTTTGTGCTTTTTGATAGTCTTGCCATCCTTAGTTTGGTAGCCGCCTAATTCACGAAAATTGCGGCCGTTCTTAATATCAAGTAGCTGATTTGCTAAATTTATGGTCATTGAATTATCCACCCTTATCTTGTGACATTTAAATACCATTTTAGCAATAAACGCTGGCGCAAACAATTAGAAAAAAAGTAGCTGTTTGCAAAATTATGTTAAAATGGATTGAGAAGAAAATTGTATTTTCTAAAGGGTGAGGACATAAGTATGAAACAAGACAAGATTTTAGTTCCAGTTGATGGTTCAGAGTCAGCTGAAAGATCCTTTGATAAAGCGGTTAAAATTGCCATAACAGAAAATGCTCATGTTGATGTGTTAAATGTAATTGATACGAGGCAATTCTTGGGTGAAATGCAGGACACACTGATTACAGGTGACACTGTTTATCAAATGACCCAAGATGCAGAAAAATATTTAAAGAGTCTCAAAGATTGGGCTCATGATAATTTAAACTTTGACGATATCGACTATCACATTCGCTATGGTAGTCCAAAAGCGATTATCTCTTATGATTTTGTTAAGGATCACCACGATAATCTAATTATTATGGGAGCAACAGGCTTAAATGCCGTTGAACGTATGCTAATGGGATCGGTAACTGAGTATGTAAACCAACATGCTTTAGCTGATGTTTTAATCGTTAGAACTGATATTGATAATAAACCAATAAAATAAAATTAGAGGCATCTGGGTTAAGCCAGATGCCTTTTTTGTCGGTTACAAATCATTGCTAATTATGTTCGTGATTAGCATTATAATAAAGGCTTAATGAAAAGATTACCGGTATTTTATTACACTATTGCGAATATTTATGCTATTATTTTCATGAAATGAACGTAAATTTTGCTAAAGGAAGGTTGAAGATGATGAACTTTAAAAAAGTAATAGCCAGGAACTTTTTACAGCCATCTTTGTCCGTAAGCAGAATTTTAGTTGTTTGTTTTGCTCATAATTATTTTAATTGGGACAAAATGTAATTTTGGTTACATTTTGTCCTTTTATTTTGGTTAGTTTTTGTCGCAGTTAAGAAAGAAGATGAAATCTTAAAGTTACTACATATAAGTGGCTGTCAATTATTTAGTGTTCAGGTTAATTGCCCAGTAAAAGACCTTGGGACTAATCTGCGACATTTAGTAGCAAAAAAATAGGTCAAATTTTTTAGGAGTCAAAAAATGAAAATATCCAAAATCAAGAAGTTTCTGTTAGCAACTTGCTTGCTATTATTAACCTTTGGTATAACGGCTTGTTCGAGTAATAAAACAAGTTCGAAAACCGATGCCACGCCCAAGTCATTGAATGTTCAATTTGTGCCCAGTGTTGCTGCTAACAAGCTTGAAGCACGGGCTAAGCCAATGGAAAAATTATTGTCAAAACGCCTCGGTATTCCGGTTCACGTTTCAATGTCGACTGACTACAATGGTTTAGTTGAAGCGATGAAATCTAAGAAAGTCGATGTTGGTTTCTTACCATCAGATGCTTATATTATGGCCCATAAGCAGGGTGCAGCTGACTTATTATTGCAATCTGTTCGTTATGGCATTAAGCAGCCAGGCGGTGTAGCCACTAAAAAACTGGTAAATTATTATCGCAGTGAAATTGTCGTTAAAAAGGGCTCATCAATTAAGAGTTGGAAAGATTTGAAAAGTAAATCAATTTCCGTTCAAGACATTACTTCAGATTCCGGTTACGTGTTCCCAGTTGCTGAATTGAAGAAGAAGGGGCTTGATGTCACCAAGAGTTGTAAGATTGTCTCCGTTAAAGGAGCTGATCAAGGCGTCTTGAACGTGCTAAACGGTGATACGGATGCTGCTTTTGTCTTTGAAGATGCCCGTAACAACGTCAAAAGCGATGAACCTAAGATTATGAGTCAAGTTGTGCCAATTTACTTCTCACAAAAAATCCCGAATGATACTATTTCAGTAATTCCTAGTTTACCGAAGGCTTTTCAAAAGAAACTTGCTAAGGCATTTATTTCAATTGCTAAATCTAAGGAAGGTAAAAAGATTATTGAGAGTGTCTACAATCAGGAAGGCTATACCTACGCTAAGGACAGTGACTATGATATTATCCGGCAATACAATAAGATTGTTGCATCAACCAAAAAATAATCTGGTCGGTAATTGTTAAGAAATAGTCATTCTTTTTTGTAAAAAAGAAAGTTTTCCAACAAATTACTTTTCTAAACAAAACATTTCTGATATTATTTGTAAGAATAATTACGGACTGGCGAAGGGAGAGTGAGAAAACATGCAAAAGTATGAATTGCGCGCAGCGTGCATTGGTATTTTTGTTAGTTGCTCTTTTCGTTCCCTTGCAAAAGAGGGTATTGTTCGTTTCTTAATTAATAATGTATTAAAAGACTTAAAGATAATTTCACGTTAGTGTTATTAGATTAAGTCTTTTTTTATGTCTGGGAGGGCATGATGAAAAAATTTAGAAAATTGTTAGCTGGCGCTGCTGTTTTATTAGTAGCAGTTATGGCGACTGCTTGTTCAGGTAAAAGCAAAAGCGAAAATAGCAGCGGCACGCCAAAAGAATTAAATGTTCAATTTGTGCCTAGTCAAGCTGCAACTGAGCTGGAATCTCGTGCTAAGCCACTTGAAAAGATGTTATCCGATCGTTTAGGTATTCCAGTTCATGTTTCAATGTCAACTGATTACAATACGGTTGTAGAAGCAATGAAGTCAAAGAAAGTTGATGTTGGTTTTCTGCCACCAAATGGCTATGTTTTAGCTCATAAACAAGGTGCTGCCGATGTCTTGCTTCAAGCACAAAGATATGGTGTTAAGCAGCCAGGTGGTCGTCCAACCAAGAATTTAGTTAACACTTATCGTGCAGAAATTCTAGTTAAAAAAGGCTCTAACATCAAGTCATGGAAAGACTTAAAGGGTAAATCAATCTCCATTCAAAGCCCAACTTCTTCAGCTGGTTATGTTTACCCAATCGCTGAATTGAAGGAAAAGGGTCTTGATGTTAAGAAGAGCTGCAAGTTAGTAACTGTTACTGGTCAAGATCAATCTGTGTTAAATGTTCTTAATGGTGATACTGATGCTGCCTTTGTTTTCGAAGATGCACGGACAATTGTTAAGAAGGATAACCCGAAGATCATGAGCCAAGTTGTGCCAATTTACTTCACTAAGCCAATTCCAAATGACACAATTTCTGTTGTGCCAAGCATGTCTAAGTCTTTCCGTAAGAAGTTAGCCAATGCATTTATTGATATTGGTAAGTCGAAAAAAGGTAGAAAGATTATCGAAAGTATTTATACTCACGAAGGCTACGTTACCAGCAAGGACAGCGACTTTAATGTTGTTCGTAAATACGAAAAGATTATCGAATCAACTAAAAAATAAAGGTAAAGGAAGTTTATAATGGCAGATTCTGCAGTTAAGCCAATAATTGAATTAAAAAACGTTAAAAAAGTCTATGGCAAAGATGTTGTTGGTTTAAAAGACGTCAATTTAACTATCAATAAAGGTGAATTTGTCGTTATTGTTGGGCTATCAGGTGCTGGTAAATCAACACTTTTGCGCTCAATTAACCGGTTAATTGATATTACTGCAGGTGATATTTTAATTAACGGTGAATCAATTACCAAAGCCAAAGGTAAAGAATTGCGGATGCTCCGCCGCAATATTGGAATGATCTTTCAGAGCTTTAATCTGGTTAAGCGTTCGAGTGTTTTGCGGAATGTCCTGACTGGTCGTGTGGGGTATTATCCAACTTGGAAGAGTACCTTGAATCTATTCACGCAAGAAGATAAAGAGCGTGCCTATGATGCACTTAAACAGGTCGACTTGGCTGACAAGGTATATTCGCGGGCTGATGAATTATCCGGTGGGCAGCAACAAAGAGTTGCAATTGCCCGGGTGTTGACTCAGGACCCAGATATCATCTTAGCCGATGAGCCAACGGCTTCACTTGATCCGCAAACTTCACGCCGCGTAATGCAAGATCTTAAGATGCTAAACGAAAAACACGGCATGACAGTTGTAATTAACTTGCACAGCGTTCAATTAGCACGTGAATTTGGTAAGCGAGTAATTGGCGTACGTGCGGGTGAGATCATTTATGATGGCAAGATGAGTGAGACGTCTGAAGCAACGTTTGATCAAATTTACAGCGGTGGTGATCAAGATGAGTAAGGCAGATCAAGATAATTTAATGGCTTTGCCAAAGAAAAAATTCAAAATTTTAAACTTATTTTGGCTGTTGCTCTTTATTGTTGGTCTGATTGTCTCA
Source organism: Lactobacillus sp. B4007 (assembly GCF_026535895.1). NCBI lineage: Bacteria > Bacillati > Bacillota > Bacilli > Lactobacillales > Lactobacillaceae > Lactobacillus > Lactobacillus sp. B4007. The sequence continues at coordinate 398,148 of NZ_JAFNPA010000001.1, read as the reverse complement.
ACTAAGGTTACTAAAACCAGTTTAGGTGCGCTGTTTAGCAATTTTAGTCAGTTCGCAGATATTTTTCTGCAAATGCTGCATCCGAATTGGTCGTACTTAGGCGCGGTTATTCCACTGTTATTAGAAACCATTAAAATGGCTATCTTGGGAACAGTTATTGGCTCTGCCATTGCTTTTATCTATTCTTTGCTTATTGCGCGGAATATCGTGAAAAACAAGGCAGTTACCGGGATTTTGCGGATAATCATGAATATTATCAGAACCGTACCAGATCTGTTATTAGGTGCAATCTTTGTTGCCATTGTCGGAATCGGACCGGTTGCCGGTATTTTAGCCTTAGCAATTTGTACTTTTGGGATTGTGGTCAAGCTTTTTTACGAAGCAATTGAAACAATTGATCCTGGTCCAATTGAAGCGCTGACGGCTGTGGGTGCCAACAAGCTGCAAATTATTTTCTTTGCGGTTTTACCCCAAGTAATGACGTACTTTATTTCATATTGCTTATATGCCTTTGAAATTAACGTTCGTGCTTCGACTGTTTTAGGTTATATTGGTGCCGGCGGTATCGGACTATACTTGCAAGAAACTCTGCAGGTTTTCGACTACCCGAAGACAGGAACAATTATTATCGTAATTATTTTGGTAGTTGTCTTAATTGATTACGTTTCGTCTAAATCGCGGGAGGCGTTGATGAAATAATGGATACTTCAATGAAAAAATTACCTCCTAAACCAGTTGATATGAAAAAACGTTTGCTGCACTGGGGCGTGGCAATCATTACCGTTGTGTTAATCATCTGGTCATGTACGGGAATTGACTTTGGCGGAATTAAAGAAACAGCTGGGCAGATAGCCGGTGCTATTTTTGCCGGTATTTTTCACCCTGATTGGTCTTATGTTTATAACGGGACAGGCGAGGACCTTGTTTCACAGCTGTGGGAAACAGTCTGTATTGCCTTTTTAGGAACGTTCATTTCAGCCATCATTTCTTTACCGTTTGCCTTTTGGGCAGCACATACCAAGCATAAAAAGTGGTACGTGTCGCGAACTGGCAAGATTGTCTTGGCAATTATCCGCTCATTTCCAGAAATTGTTTTGGCTTTAATGTTTATTAAGGCTGTCGGCCCAGGATCTGCGGCCGGAGTGCTGGCTTTAGGCTTTCATTCAGTGGGGATGCTGGCCAAGCTCTTTTCTGAAGCAATCGAAAATCTTGACGATGGACCTAATGAGGCCGTAACTGCAGCTGGAGGCTCAAAGACTAATATTGTAATGTTTGCCACATTGCCTAACTTGCTGCCTGCCTTAATTTCTAACACCTTATATCGTTTTGACGTCTCAATTCGTTCGGCTTCAATCCTTGGTTTAGTTGGTGCTGGTGGTATTGGTTACCCATTGATTATTGCTTTGCAGTATCGTCAATGGAATCGCGTAGGAATTATCCTATTGGGAATCATTATCATGGTAATCGTTATTGACTGGATTTCAGGTTGGATCCGGAAGAAATTGGTCTAAAAAATAAATAAGGAAATTAAATAATGCAGACCCTGAAGTTGCGTTAACTTCAGGGTTTTTATTTTAGCCAAATTAGCAAAGCAAGGTAAACAAATCAACCTAATAACTAGGTTAGTCTGTTTTACCTTCTCGCCTTCTTTTTTAGATAGTTTGAAATAGTATACAAGTTATATTTGATGTGAAAATAATGCTAAAAATAAAAAGTTATTAAAAATAAATGTTCAATTTTTGCACATATTACAAAACAAATGTGGAGTATTATAAGAAGAAATAGTAAGAATTATTAATTTTGTTTAATTGTAATCACAATGACTCATAATCTTATTAAAAAGGAGACAAATAATTGCAGCGTAATGTCATTAGGCAACAAACAATTCTCAACCGTGCTTTTTTAAAAAACTATTCTCTTTTTGCCTTAATAGTTGTTGACCTTGCACTAGCCGCATTTTCATTTTTAAAATCTACTGTTCCGTCTGAGGCCGGATTAATCCAGTCCGTTTTTCAAAGATATAATATTTTTTTAGGAATAATTCCGACTTTTACAATTGTGCTTTTAAGTACGTTAAAGTACCGCATAGCTGATGCATTATGCTGCCAAACACGAAAAGTTTTTATCCTGCAAACTATTTATCGTATTTTAATTCCCATCGTAATTATGGTACTGATTTGGTTAATCGCCATTATTCCGATGATGATCGCCAGTGGTTATTTAGCTGTTTTTGCTAAGTCTTGGCCCGGAATGCTAATGCGCATGATTTACATGTGTTTGGTTTTACTATCTTTTGGCTACTTAACAGCCACAACTTATTTGCTTTCAAACAAAAAATTAATAACTTTTGTTGTGATTTTTGGTATTAACAGTCTGACTTTCCTGTTAAACGTTAATGGTAAGCCATCGCTATTCTATGATTTTGTCAAACCAGACTTAGGGATTATGATCATTTTATCTTCAATCGTTTTAGTGGGACTAATCTTGCTATTAGGTGCCATATTAAATTTGGTCATAGCTAAAAAGGATATTTTATGAAACATTTATTTTGGGATCAACTTTTGTATTTATGGCAGATAATTCGGTATCGCTTTCTGTTTTGGGGAGTACTAATCGGTCTTTTGATTATTGTTCAATCTGCATTATTTAGGGCTAACCCACATTTTTCACTTTATTTAGCTTGGTTTCGTGGAACCGACTATTTAATTAAATATTTGCCTGTTTCCTGGCTTATTTATTTCATTACGCCACTTTTAATTGTGTTAAACAGCCTTCAGGAGCTTTGGCACGTAAGAGGAGTCCAATTACGTGGGCAACAGTACTCATTGCTTAATTTTCTAACCGTTAATCTTGAATTAATTGGGGTAATAGCTGTCGTTTTCACGGCATTGGCAGAATTGTTAATGATCTTATGTACTAAGATATTTAATTTACAGAAACTAAGCATTGGGGCTTTTCACGGGCTGCAAGCTCTGCTTATATTATTTATCGTAAATTTTTGGGGAACATTTTTATTGTTAGTCCTCCAGGCACTTATCAGCCGCTATAACGCACCACTTGGCATTGTTATTCCACTAGTTTTGTTAATTATTACTGCTTATACATCGTGGCCGCTGAATCCACTGAACAGTCTCATGATTTTGCGAGTAGGTAACGCGAACATAATATCAATGCTATGTACCATTATTGTAGTTACTATTTTGTATTTATTTTCTAACCACTGGATCAATTTAGATTAAGGAGAAAACAAATGAGTTTTATCGAGCTAAAACAAGTAAGCAAAACTGTTAAAAAACGGCCACTTTTACATGATGTCAATGCTAATATTGAGCAAAAGAGTATTACCACCCTAGAAGGAATCAATGGCTCTGGTAAAACTTTAGTACTGAAAACCATTTTAGGTTTAATCAAGGTCTCAGGAACAGTTACTGTCGATAATCAACCAGTAAGAACTGAGGACCCTTACCCCGTTAAAGCAGGCATTTTAATTGAAAATCCTAGTTTAATTGAGGACTTTACTGCAACTAAAAATTTAGAATTACTTGCAAAGCTAGACCCCAATATTTCAAATAAACAAATCGAAGATTTGTTGGACTACTTTGACCTGGCAAGATTTCCCAAACAAAAAGTTAAGAAATTTTCGCTAGGTATGAAACAGAAGCTGGGAATAGCCCAAGCATTTTTGGGTAGTTATCCGCTGATAGTTTTAGACGAGCCTACCAATGCGCTTGATACTGAAAGTATTGCGAAATTGAGCAAGCTAATTAAGCAGTATCGCGAAAATGGCTCCACCTTTGTTATCGCTTCACACGACCGCGATTTTATCAGTCAAGTTGCAACCCATCAGCTTTACGTTAAAGAAGGAACCATTAACAATGAAAAATAAAAAGTTATTATGGTGTTTGGCAACACTTGTTGCAGTATTAGTTGGCTGCGCTGGCTTTTACCGTTATCAGCGGGTTAATGCCCACCCAAGACAGCACGGTGTTAAGCAGGAAGTTATCTTTCATAAAAACGAATGGGTGCATGCATATCACACTAGTTTTATTATCCACAAAGCCGAGATCCAGAAAACTGGGCGGGAAGTCAAGGCAACAATTCAACTTTCAATTAAACAAAATGACCAGCCTAATTATGGGATGAAGAAAAATAATCAAGATTTTCTAACAAATATGTTCTTGAATAATCCTTATGGGATTAGTAACCAAAGTAATGATATTTATGATCAGAATCAGCGCCGAGTTGATCCAAGTAAGGCTCTTACTAAGAAACTTTATAAGCAGCCTTACACAATATATTTCACAATTCCTCGCAGTTCTTATGAGTTGCGGGAACAAAAACTGCGTTTTAGCTTTTTGGTTCCTGTTAAAAATCACTTTGTAAAATATTCATTACTTTTAGAATAAGGAGAAACTATGAAATTCTTATGGTCACGTCTTGAAAAGCGCTGGTTCTTTTTCGCTTTAGTGCTGGCAGTAATTATTAGTGGATTACAATTTTTCCCGCTTAAAACAATTCCACCTGAAGATTCGCCATACACACGCTGGTTAGGAATTGATTCCTTTAGTTTTGCACCAATTGCCTTTTTTATTTTGTTGCCGCTATTGGCCAGCATACCTGCAAGTACTTTATTAAAAGACGATTATCAAAGCGGTTTGTTATCCAAGTTTAAGCTCAATGAACCGCTCAATCGGGTATTACGCCAATATGTCAGTATTGCATTTATCACGGGCTTTATTGTTACTGCTATCCCGTTACTAATTAATTTATGCTCATGGTTTATGGTTTTACCTAACATAAGGCCTGACAACTTGCTTAATAAAAATATTTTGGTAATTAATATCAATACGATGTTTGTCGCACTTTATTATTCTCATCCGTTATTGCACGCTTTGTTATCAATTATCTTTGCCAGCTTTTGGGGCGGTCTCTTTGCTATTTTTGGTGTAGTCACTTCTTTATGGATAAAAAATAGGTTTTTGGCAATGTGTTCAAGCTTAATTTTACAAATTGTCCTGTTATTACTAAATGCCTTTATTAAATTACCTAATCTTTTTAGCTATGCACCCGCAGATTTTTTACATGAAACTGCTCCAACTGCAAATGTTAGCTTATTAGTTACTGCTATTGTGACTTTGTTACTCGTACTGTACTGCATAGTAATGTTTCAAATTGATAAAAAACGGCTAGTAAGTTTATAAAACGCGCTTTACTTTAATGAAAATAAAATTAAAGATATGCCTGTATTTCTTGTTCTAGTGCAGTTGCCAATCTATTGGCATCAATTTGGTGAAGTAAATTCACTTGTTCCAGCGCTTTAGCCTTATTACCTTCACAAATTGAAATTCTGATATTTGCTACAAGTAATTTGTCATATTGTCTGAGTTTTTTTAGGGTGGGTTTTAAATTAATTAAGGTACTTACAGCTGATTCAAATTTTTGCTGCTGCATTTGAATTGAAGAAAGATTTAGCATAATATTAGCTCTTAACGCTTTTTTAAATGGGTAATGAGTATCAATTTCATAGCTAATCCTTTTGATAATATCCTTTGCAGTTTGGTAGTCAAAGGCATACAAAATCGTATTTAAAATAGCAATATCGGTAATAGTGAGAAGGTCGACTTTCGCAAGGTAATCATACCAAATTGGCTGAACCAACTTTTTGGCTTGGTTAATACCTCTAGGCTGATTCAATAGTAGTACTGATTGAAGAACTTTGATAATTCGTGAGATATCATTATCGTTTTCATATTTAATGCAATCATCTAATAATGCCTCGACTTTGTCTGTTTCACTACTATCTTCTAAGTTGAAAAAGCGATGTAAAAGCTGATTTTTGTTATTAACATGGTAGTTGTCACAAATATATTCAAATTCGTTAGGTGTAAGTCCTAAACGCCTAATTAATTGAATCTGGTTTTCATAAGAAGTTTCTAATTGTTCATGTTCAATTTTAGAAAGAGAACTACGATTAAAAAGATCCTTTGCTAACTGTTCCTGGGTTATTCTACGTGAAATTCTAAGTTTACGAATCGTATTACCAAAATTATTCATAATATTATCGTCCTTTTTATTTGTATTTTTGCTGAGATAATAGTGAAAAGTTTACACATAATGTATATCATTTTTAATTTTAACGATATTAATAGGTCAGTATCGGTTTTTCTCAGAAACGTGTGCAACATATACGATTTAGTTAGAAAAAATTCATCCGTGATATTTAAACGGGCAATTTTCCAGATGGTCATTGATCAGACCAACGGCTTGTAAGAATGAGTATAAAATTACGGGTCCGACAAAAGAAAAACCATCTTTTTTCATTTGCTTAGCCATTTTTTGCGCAATTTTATTTGTGCTAGGAACATCTTCTTGTGTTAGCGGATGGTGCACAATCGGTGTTTTACAAAAAGTCTGCAGATAATGGGCAAAATTACCGTACGTGGCATCGATGATCAAGATCGCCCGGGCATTCTTAATTGCTGCCGTAATCTTTTGTCTATTACGGACAATAGAATTATCCTGCATTAAATCATTAATGTCATTTTCATCCATTTGAGCGACTTCCGCCGGGATAAAATTATGAAAATCACGGCGAAAGCTTTCCCGTTTATGTAGGATGACTGACCAATTAAGTCCAGATTGAAATAATTCTAATGTCAGCATTTCGTATAAGTAGGACTCATCTAAATTAAGTTTACCCCATTCATGGTCATGATATTGCACCATTAAGGAATCGGTGGTGCTGCTCCAAGGACAACGTTCTTTTTCTTGCATGTTGGTTTCTCCTTTAATTAAAAAATTTTCTTGTTATAAATAATTACGCAAAAATTGTCCTTTTCCTTTTTTTAGTTAAAAAATGGTGCAATATTTGCTTAGCTGACAATTTTCTTTATCTGTTGCTGAATTCGGCTGTAAAAGAATAAAAATTTTGTTCCTGAAAAGTGCAATACTAGTTTTTTTGGTATAATATAGACTAAACTTTAGGAGGATACCATGGAAAAGTTAGATACAGTGACTCTGGCCGATAACTTGGCCGAAAATCAAGAAAGTATTTTAAATAAAGAAACAGATTTTGACGCAGAGGCTGTTTATCAAGCAATTGATAACCTGCATGTATTGCATAATCCGATTAAAGATTACTTTGAAATGACGGAAGATCAGTACTATGAAGCTGAGAGTGATCATAAACTAACTTTGATTGACTTGTCAGATAAGTTGACTGACTTACACGATCGAATTTTAACTAATCATGTGGATGGTTATGCTAATAAGGATCAAATCAATCTGACATATAATCATGAGGATCCTTACGAAGATGATTTTTATAATGAGTCAGTTGATTTACATGTAGTAATTTATAGTTTAAAGGTAATTGGTGCGGTTCAAGCAATTGCACCTAAAGTGTTACAAGAAGTATTGTCTAAAGATGCAGTTTTGTCAATCGGTTTAGCAGCCCACGCATTGGCAAGCAACGCATAATTTTTGGAGCTGCGGCAGGTGCCCAGCTTTTTTCTTTGGGTTGAGGCAAGATGATGAGTGTTTTTAAGTATGCAATAGGTTTATTTGATCGTGCTAGTGGGGCTAAGCTGCACCACTTATTTAGTGAAAAAAATGTTCCGCTTGATCCGATGCAGGATTACTTGACGGTAGGGGAATATCACGTTGATGGCGAGCAGCATACGCCTAATAATCAACCGTATAACCTGACTGTCTATAAGGATGAAGACGAAGTTTTGCACCAAGCACTCAGTTTAGAAAAGACTGCCAACTTGGCACCGGAATATGTTCGTGAATTCAGCCCTGAACTTGAGCGTTACCGCGCTTTTGTTAGCCGTAAAACCGGTCGCCGGTATATCGTTGAAGAGTACCTGGACGAATTTCTTAAGCGTGTCAAAGGTCATATTCGGGCCGGAAAAAATTCGGTTAACGTTAGTGTGATCACCGATACACATTATAAAGACCGCAATAGTACGGACTTTTATGGCTGGAATGGCTTAACGCACGTTAATGAATTTTCTTACTTGGATGATTCAGGCCTGTTAGATTTAAAAGTCCATCTTGGCGACTGGATTGATGGCTCCGACACCGGCTTTTTAGGCGAAAGTGAATTAATCAAACTGCGCAACTCATTTAGGTCGGATAAGGTTCCTTACTTGATGATTAAGGGTAATCATGATGAAAACGATAAGTACGATGAGCGACATGATTTAAAGGCATCTTTTCCCGAAAATGAATTTGAAAAAATCATGTGGCCAGCAATGTACCGTCAAAAGGGCGTACATTATATTTCACGCCAGCACGGTGTCTGTTACTTTGATGTAGATAATGTTCGCTTTATTTCCGTCAATACTTCGGATTTGCCGTATATTTTAAATGCACAAGGTCAAAAGCGGTATGATGCAAAGATTACGTTAGCAATCAGGGAAGATCAGATTGAAGAAATCATTGAGATTCTGCAGCAATCTTCCAACAAAAACATTGTCTTCATGAGTCATGGTAATCCAATTAACCGCAAAGGCTCGAATGCTTTGAAGTATAATGGGCGTTCACTTCACGAATTGCTTGTTGCCTTTAATCAGGGTGAAAAAGGGCAAATGCATTCAAGCCGTGGTATTCCGCCAGAATTTCGCTTGGCAAATGACTTTGACTTTACTAATGTCAAAAATGCCCGCATTATTGCTTACTTTTGCGGTCATCGGCATGTTGAAGACCAGTTTAGGATTAACGGTATTCAATATATTTTGTTTAATTGCTCGGCGTTAATGGGTCCTAACCATGTTTTAACGACTAAGTACAATAAGAACTGGAAGCGGCAAATTGATCATCAAACCGAATTCGCAGGTTATATTGTCAATATTGACTCTGATCGACATTTTATTCAGGTCTTTGGTTACGGTGCTGCCAGCAAGAGAAGAATTTTTTATATTTAATTAAAAAAGACGGGCAATTTGGTTTTTGCCCGGCTTTTAGCCTATAATAAGAAAGTTAAACTAAAAACATAAATTAAACGAATAAACAAATATTAAGGAAAGATAAGCTATGTGCGGAATTGTCGCATTTTATAATCCAGAAATAAATGATAAACAAGCTGCTATCGGCAAGATGATGGCGGCAATTAAGCATCGTGGTCCTGATTCAGATGGTTTCTATACCAATGATAAAGTCGCTTTAGGCTTTCGGCGTCTGTCAATTATTGACTTACGTGGCGGTAGTCAACCGATTTATAATGAAGACAAAACGCGGGCAATTATTTTTAATGGTGAAATCTATAACTTTAAGCCGTTAAGAAAAGAATTGATTGCGGCCGGTCATACTTTTACCACTAAATCCGATACAGAAGTACTTCTTCATGGCTTTGAAGAGTGGGGCATGGATGGCTTACTCAAACGGGTTCGTGGCATGTTTGCTTTTGCCATCTGGGATGATAATACCCAGACATTGTATGGTGCACGCGATTTCTTTGGGATCAAGCCGCTATACTATAGCAATGAAAACGGCCATTTAATGATTGGTTCAGAAATCAAGAGCTTTCTCGCTTTTCCAGGCTTTAAGAGACGCCTTAACATTGAAGCTGTTAAGCCATACTTAATGAACCAATATAATGATTTAACGGAAACTTTCTTTAAAGGAATTTACCGTTTCCCTGCTGGTCATTGGTTTGAATATAAAGATGGTGAAATGAAGACGCACCAGTATTGGGATGCGGAATATAAGGCTAATACGCTTAGCTTTGAAGAAACCGTCAATAAGATCAATGAGGACTTGCAAGAAACAGTTAAGCTCTATCATAATGCTGACGTTCCTGTTGGTGCTTTCTTATCTGAAGGGGTTGATTCAAGTTACATTACAAGTATCTTGAATCCAGATGACGTTTTTTCAATTTCTTTTGATGATGCCACCTACGATGAGGCCTCCAAGGCTAAGGCACTGGCTGACATGAAGGGGTGGAAATTTTTCTCGGATAAGGTAAAAGCCGATGAAGCCATGCATGATTTTGCGGAAATGCAGTATCACATGGATGAGCCTGACGCCAATCCGTCAATTATTCCACTGTGGTATCTGTGTAAAATGGCCCGTAAACATGTTACGGTTGCACTTTCTGGGGAAGGTGCGGATGAATTGTTTGCCGGCTATGTCAACTACGGCATGCACACGCATAACAGTGTTATTAAGGCCTTTACTTCGCAGTGTAAGAAGTTGCCGAAGAAGAGCCGGGTCAAATTAGCGCACAAGATTAAGAAGATGCCTAACTTCCCTGGCAAGGTTCACCTCTACACTAATTTGGCGGAACCGAGTGAATTCTATGTGGGTCAATCCGTGATTTATGATATGGATTACCCGACGATTTTTACTTCAGAAGATGCCAATAGCATTTTGAAGCCATCATACCGCAATAAGCTAACGGTAAATGGTATTTACCAAAGTGACTTTAAGAAAGTTAAAGACCTTGATAATGTGCGGCAAATGCAATACATCGACTTGCATCACTTTATGCTTAATGACATTGAGCAAAAGGCCGACAAGATTTCAATGGCACATTCTTTGGAATTACGTGTCCCGTATCTTGATAAGAAGATTGCGGAACGGGCTAATTCGATTCCAACGGATTATTTAGTTAATAAGCATGATACTAAATATGCTTTACGTAAAGCTTCAGAAAAAGTTTTGCCAGATGAATGGGCTAAAAGACCAAAACTTGGTTTCCCAACACCAATTAAAGAATGGCTGCAAGAACCACGTTTTTACAAGCAAGTGCGGGAATTATTCAGCGAAGAATTTGTTAAGGACATTTTCGAGCAAGATAAGATTTTGCAGTTGCTAGATGATAACTATCAAGGTGATGGTTCACACCGCCGTCAGATTTGGACCATTTATACATTCCTTGTTTGGTATAAACTATTCTTTGTTGATTACGAAGAAACGGTCAAGAAATACCAACACGTTCAGCCGGAAGTAGCCAGCTTAATTGAACAAGGAAAATTAGTTTAATTGGGAGTAGATTTTTCAAATGAAACAAGATTTTACACCTATCTTACTTGGCAGTGATATCAATGTTTATGGCATGGCCAGGTCTTTTAACGAAGCATACGGCATTAGTGTTAAGGCACTGGCTGATACACAATTAGCGCCTACGCGTTATTCCAAAATTGTTAACGTTGAACTGCACCACGGCTTTAGCGAAGACCCGACCTTCATTGAAGTAATGCGGGAGCAAATGAAAATTTACCAAGATCACGATGAACCGGTAATTTTGATTGCTTGTGGGGATGGCTATGCCGAACTGCTATCAAAGCACCAAGATGAACTAAAACAAGTTTTCGTTGTTCCATATATTAAGTACGATCTTTTGCAAAAACTGATTTCAAAAGAAGGTTTTTACAAGATTGCGGAAGAATATGGCTTGCCGTATCCAAAAACAAAGATCATTACGATGGCTGACTTTAAGGCTGGTAATTATTTGGAATTCCCATTTGATTATCCAATCGAATTAAAGCCCGAAGATCCAGTTTCTTGGCTAGATGTTCATTTTGAGGGCCGGAAAAAGGCATTTACCATTCACAATGAAACTGAGATGAGTGATATTGTTGGTAAAATTTACGGCAACGGCTATCAAGCCGATTTAATTGCGCAAGACTTTATTCCAGGTGATGACTCCAATATGCGCGTTTTAAACGCTTATGTTGATAAAGACCATCATGTGAAAATGATGTGTATGGGTCACCCGCTTTTAGAAGACCCAACGCCGCAATCCATCGGGAACTACATGGCGATTTTGCCAGAATACAATGAAAAGCTTTACGAGCAAGTCGAAGCCTTTTTGGAAAAATTGAATTACACTGGGATGGCTAACTTTGATATTAAGTACGATACACGGGATGGTAAATACAAGTTCTTTGAAATCAACTTGCGTCAAGGTCGGTCAAGTTTCTACGTTACCCTAAATGGCTACAATTTGGCTAAGTGGTATGTTGATGACTATGTCTATGACAACTTGAAAAACAAGGAAACAGTCTATGGCAATAAGTTAAAGTCAAAGCACGTCCTTTGGCTAGGAATTCCGGTTAAAGTCTTTAAGGAATATGCGCGCGACAACGAAGCTAAGAATTTAGCGGAAGAATTGATTCATGAGGGTCGATGCGGAACGACTGTCTTTTATGACAAAGACCGCAACTTTAAGCGTTGGCTGTTGATGAAATACATGTTTCATAATTACTATGGTCGTTACAAGAAATACTACCAAGTTAATAAGGGCCAGTTTTTTGATAAATAAGTTGGAACTTGACTAAATTAGACTACTGTAATTCACGTAAAAAATATTAGGCTATCTAATGTATTTTAAATCTATGATATTTTAATTATTTAATACCAAGAACTGATTTCTGCTATTTTGCAGAGTCAGTTCTTTTAGTTTCTATTAATACTTTTAAATACAATTAAGTAAAGCTATTTTTGACAACAAAATGTAGAAGATATCCGACTAGTTAACAAAAAGTGATAAAGAAAGAAGCTTGTCAATAATAGTTTTAGTCGATATAATCAAACTTATTAAGAGTAAATTCTTTAATATATAGAGAGTTAATGACTTTGGAGAATATAAATGGATAAAAGAAAAACGTTAATCAAACTATTGACTGGTATAACTTTTATTGTTAGCTTAACTAGTATTGCGCATACAGTATATGCATCTGAAGTATCGCAGGAAACTATTGATTATGTTAATAAACTACCAAAATCAAGCCAAGAGAATTTTAAGAACTTACGTGATAAGGCATCACAAGCTATTGAAAACGCTCAGGGGCTTGTAAAAGATTACGTACCATATATAAGTGAAGTTAGTGATATTTATTATAACCGAATGGCTAGTCAATTGAGTGTTAATGGACTTGATGCTTCAAATAAAGCATATATAAAAGGCAGCAAGTTACTAGCAGCAATTGATAATTATTGCTCTGATGTCAATACATTAGATGGTATACTTAATCAAAACAATCAAGAGATATATCTTGAAAAATTTAACGAAGTAAATAACTATCTAATGAGTAATCTAAATGAAAATCGCGATATAGTTAAAAATTTTGAGCAAGTTCTAACTTCATTTAAATCTGCCGATGATTCAATTGATATACTGATTTATGAATTGAATGAAATCGCAGAATATGGTGATGACACAATAACTCTTAGGAAAAATTCATATGTTTATATTCCTAACGATAAATATGCAGCTTTTTTTCCTTCAAAAAAATTGTTAAAAAAGGGATCAACAGTACATATGTTTTATTCTACTGTTTCTAATGGGAGAGGCTTTATTGAAATTGCAAAAAATAAATATATTCCCTCTGTAAATGTCAAGGGAAAATCAAGGAAACTTAAACAGAATACTTATATAATGGGTATGGATGGCTCGAAATTTAAAAAAGTTAAAAAGAATAAATGGCTAACAACTTATGGTATTCCTTTTGTAGGCTTAAAGGAAAAAATATACTATACTGTTAAAGGCGGTCACTATGTTAAAAAATCAGCTTTTATAAATTAATTTTTTGAGAACTTGATAAATGAAAAATCTTAAGAGAGAAATAGAACGTTGGAGCTTTTGGAAAATAGCTTTAATTGGAATACTTTGTTTACTAATAATTTTTGTCACAGGATTTATGACAGCGATAAAATTAGAAACAAAACCTATCGAAACCGTAATAATTGATAAAGACTCAAACTCAGTTGATTATTTTTTGGACGAAGATTTTAATGAAAAGATTAAAAATAAGGATTACAATGCTGTAGATGCTTCTGTAAATACAAAATTACTGTTATCTGACTATAATTACGAGTATCTTGATCCCAATAAACCGGTTAAGACTAAAGGAAAGTTGAAAAAGTTTAGGCCATATACTTTTCAAACAAATAGTCCTGATGCTTTATATCTATATGAATTTTATGCTGACAATAGTGATGAATTAATGTTTGAGATGAAACATGGATACGACAAAATAAATGAAAAATTGGCTGTTCCAGTGGATAAAATAATCTGCTTTAATACTTATAATCAAAGATTTAGTATTTATAGGCCATCATTAAATTTAAAATGGAATGAAGTCAAAGCACTTAAAGAAGCTAATTTATATTGGATGAATAATTCTGATAAGTTTTCAAATAACTTTTTTAATGCGCTTAACAGTATTATTTATAACATGATCCCAAACTCATCTTCAAATATTTCTAAAATTAAAGCACATAATAAACTTGCAAAGAAAAAAATTAGGCAACAAAAGATTGCTAACGATATATGGAGCAGTACTTGCTGGATAGATTTTATTTTACTTTTAGTTTTTGGCTTTCTGTTGATTTATAAATATATAATTATAGTTAAAAGTCAAAAGAAATAAATCGTATTAAAGGCTATCATGTATTAATCTGTCATTAAGAATAACTGATTTTTATTGGAAAGTAGGAAAACTTAAATAACAATATATTGCATAGTAATATCAGTGTTTTAGACGTAAATTTCCCCTCTAGGTAAAAAAGAAAGAAATCTCTTTAACCATTTTTCTCTAGATAGGACGAATTGCTGGTGAAAAAACAAGTAAGTATGTAAAAAGATAAGTTTTTACAGGACTTAGTAACTATGGTTTAACTTAAAAATAGGCTATCTGGCTTCAATTGTGTTAATGAAGTCAGATGGCTTTTTTTATTTAACGTCTTTTTGCCACTAAAAGAGTACTTGCAGCAGTAGTCTGTTTTGTGGTAATGTAATAGTGTAATACATAAATATTACACTATTTGATACTTAATATTTAAAAGCTGGAGTTTCTTTTTAGAAAGTGACCATGATTATGAAAATAGAATCTAAGACAATCCTCAATCTTGAAAATGTCAATACTTATATCGGAAAGACCAAGATCGTTCACGATGCGTCCTTTAGTATCAGGGCTGGCGAAATTGTAGGACTAATTGGTCCTAATGGAGCAGGTAAAACTACGCTCATGAAAACCATTTTAGGGCTAATGAAGTTTACCGGTGCGATCATAATGGACGAAAAAAGCGTAACTGAAAATAACCATCAGTCGCTAAGTAGTGTAGGGGCTTTGATTGAACACCCAGCAATTTATCCTTTTTTGACAGGTCACCAAAATCTCGAATTATATGCCAGAGAAAAAGAAGACTTGGACAACATCGTATCTGTTCTAGGAATGAACTCATACATTAATAACAAGTCAAAAGGCTATTCTTTGGGTATGAAACAGAAACTGGGCATTGCAATCGCATTGCTCAATCATCCTAAACTAGTTATTTTAGATGAACCAATGAATGGCCTAGATATTGAAGCCACAATTGGCGTGCGTAAACTTATCAAGCAGTATGCGGATCAAGGCACAGCATTTTTGATTTCTAGTCACGTTTTAAGTGAGCTGCAAAAGGTAATGACTAAAGTCGTTTTAATTAGTTCTGGCAAAATTATTGTTAACCAAGAAATTGAAAAGTTTAATGAAATTAGCCGGAGAAAGTATAAGGTAATTACCGAAAATAATGAGGCAGCAATGCGCATCCTGCAAAATAATAGTATTGCCTATTCTCCGCAAGATGACTACTTAACTGTTAACAGCCAAGATATTTTCCAAATTCAAGATGAGCTGTTTGAACACCGGATTCACTTAGAAGAAATGGCCCCAATCGAAGCTAACTTTGAACAAATTGTTGTTAACATCTTGGACAAAGAAAGGGGCTAAACATCATGGGTAAAAGTTTGAAAGAAGAAGTTTATAAGTTTAATCATGAAAAAATTTCCCTTTATGGTTTGTTAGTGCTGCTATGTGCCATGCTATATAACATTTTGACCAGTAAGGATTTAGATCGCAGGTTCTTAATCTATGGCTTTGATGCAATTGAATGGATCCCGCTAATTATAATTACAGTTGGTTCGGCCTTTTTTGCGATGGAATATAAGAACAGAACGATTATGATAATGATGTATAAAAGCTCAAGTAAATTAAAGATTTACTTAGCTAAGTTTTTGGTCATTTTCTTTTACAGTATTGTTCTTGCTTTAGCGGCAATTCTTCTTACTTTTTTGTTTAGTTTTCTTTTTATTGGCCATAAATATGACTGGATTACCACTGTTGACGGGCATACATTAATTATTGACCTTTTGACTAATATGCTGGGGGCAGTTATTTACTCCTTTTTTATTACCGGTTTATCTTTTATGCTGTGCATGTTAACCAGAAATAACGCGGTAGTAGTCTGCATCGGGATCGTTTTAGCATTTTTTGGCGCAGGTTTTTCAAGTGCACTGATGCAGGCTTTTCCCAGTGCAGTAAGAATTATCAAATGGAATCCCCTGAGCATGATTTTTATATCACAGCAACTGACAAGGACGTCCTTGATGTCAACTTCGCACTTGCTAGATAGTGAACTAATTATTGCCAATATCGCTTATGGGTTGATCTTTGCAGTACTTGGTTATTATTTATTTAAAAACCGGCGCGTTTAGGAAAGAGGTTTTAAAATGGCTTATAGTATTAAACAAGAACTCTATAAATTGACTCATCGTAAAATCACCTGGATTTCGGCCATCTTGTTATTGTTTCTGATGATTTTTACAGGCTTTTCTTTAAGTGATGAAGTTAAAAAGCTGTTATTGACACTAACCTTTGACTCCTCTGACTTTATCATGTTTATCTTGGTCATTGTTGGTGCAACTAGCTTTTCGATGGAATTTCAAAATAATGCTATCTTAACGCTTTTGTATAAATCAGCGAATAAGATTGAAGTTTATTTATCGAAATATCTTGCAATATTTATTTACGATATTTTTCTTCATGTTCTAGCTATTTTTTATACCATTGTTTTGCGTTACACAATATTTAGATACAATGTAGATTGGAATACGATTTATCTCTATCATCAACCGGTCTGGATTAACATGCTTGCGACTTCTGCAATTGACCTAATCTCAACAATGTTAATTATTACGATTGTCTTCCTGCTGTCTTGCATAATTAATAACAATGCAATTGTCATTACAGTCAGCTTGTTAGTTACATTTATGGGACAGAGCATTTCTGCCAGTTTAATGAACAGACATATGCTAATTCGAGTGATGAAGTGGAATCCCTTTAACATGATTGACTTGACTAGACAATATGCCAATTACAGTATGTATGTATTGACAACGCATTTGAATAACCTACAAATTTTGCTTGGGTCAATAATTTACATCATAATCTTTTTTATCATTGGCTATTTAATTTTCCGAAAAAAGCGCTTCTAGCATTTAATTGTTTAAAGCTGCTTGTTTTAGAAGCATATTTTGAAAAAGTTAATTTTTATTAAAAGCAGACCGCAAAAGATGATCTTGGCTCTGAACTGAGTATCATCTTTTTTTGTGCGCTTAAAAAAGTCATTAAGCTTTTCACGTTAGTATTAAAGTAAACTCGGGGTGTTCTTTTGGCGTGCAACTTGTTAAACTGGTTAATGGAATTCAACTATAGAAAGGACTGAATAAATGAAACTTAAACATGGATCAAATAATGAAACAGAAGTTAAGTTACGCTGGTTGCTATTAGGAGAGCTAGCAACATGGATTGGGTCGAGCTTTGTTTGGCCCCTCACTTCGGTCTATCTAAATAAGCAATTGCACATCAGTCTATCAGTAATTGGACTGGTATTATTTTGCAATTGTGCAAGCAACGTACTAGGCTCTTTTACAGCTGGACGTTTATATGATCGCTGTAATCCATATCCACTGATTGTTGCTGGTCTGGGGACTGATGCACTAGTCTTATTTTTTATGGCCTTTTTCCACGGCTGGCCAGCATATTGGATTTGGCTAATTATCACGGGTTTTGTCAGCGGCTGGAACGGCACAATGATTAACTCAATTGCAACAAGTTTGCGTAATTACTCGGGTCGATATGTTTTCAACTTAATTTACTTTGCTCAAAATGTCGGTACAGTAACGGGAACTTTACTTGTTGGGTATCTTTATGATTTTTCGATAGAATTTTTATTCTTACTGGCCGCATCACTATTTGCAATTGCCTGCGTTAATGCGGCAATTCACTATCGGCCAATTATTAACTTTCATAAACAGCGTCAACTTAAAAAAGTTGAGGTTGGAGAAAAGCAAAAGGTGGAGCCAATGCCTAAGCATAATATGATGCTGATGGTTGGTTTTCTTGTTTCGTTAGCGGTAACGTGGTTAATGTATATGAACTGGGAATCAAATCTTTCCGTTTATATGGTGTCATTAGGGATCCCGTTCCATTTATACAGTTTGTTATGGACGTTAAACGGTGCAATTATTGTTACAGTGCAGGTTATCCTAGCTAGATTTCCTCATCTGTTTAAAAATTTATTCCAACAAATTATTTTTGGAACAATAATGTTCGCAATCTCCTTTGCAACACTTATTTTTGCCCGTGATTTTGCCCATTTTGCCTTGTCGATGGTTATTCTAACATTAGGCGAAGCAACTGCTTTTCCGGCTGTTCCGGCTTATATCAACGATTTGTCACCAATTAGTAGTAAGGGTAAGTATCAAGGAGAAATCAATGTGGCTCGTGGGATTGGTCAGGCCTTCGGTCCGTTATTTGGCGGAATGGTTATTGATCGAGCTGGGTATATTCCATTCTTTATCATTGCTGCTATGGGGATCTTTTTAATGGTTCTATTATTAATCCCACTTCATGCAAAACTACGTAAATTTATCAAACTTTTTAAGTAATTTTGTAAAGGCATTTTAATACCTGCTGTTTACTTAAAATGATAATATTAATTTAGTCTAATTTTAATTTTGGTAAAAAAGGAAGGACTTTTTTGATGAATAAATTTTTTGCAGTTCGCGGTGGTGGCGGCAACATCATTGAACCCAAGGCTGGTACAAGACCACAAGACAACCTTTACTTAGCCGTTAACTCAGAATGGATTGAAAAAACTAAAATTCCTGAAGATCGCTCACGAATGGCAGCTTTTGACGGTATTGAGGTGAACGTTGAAAAGCTCTTGATGAAAGATTTTGCTGATTTTGCTTCTGGTAAAAAAGAGGTACCAGATGTTCCTAACTTGGATGAAGCAGTCAAACTTTATCAACTTGCATGTGATTTTGATAAGCGTAACAGTGATGGTGCCGAACCAATTGAGTCTGACTTAGCTTTGCTTGATAGTATCAAGGATTTCTCTGATTTTAACCTCAATGCACCGGATCTCTCAACTTTTGCATCATTGCCATTTGTTTTTGATGTTGAACCAGATTTAAAAAATGCGAAAATTAACGGTTTAAACTTTTCTGGTCCTGGTACTTTCCTACCTGACACTACAACTTATCAAACAGATGATGCCGCACGTTTACTTGCTATTTTGCAAAAGCAGTCTGTTAAGTTGCTGGAAATGGCGGGGATGTCTACCAAGAAGGCAGAAAAATACGCAGAAAATGCGATTAAATATGACGCTAAGCTTGCAAAGGTAGTTAAGTCCTCAGAAGAATGGGCAGATTACCCAGCTTGCTACAACCCAATGAGTATTGCCGACTTTAAGGCTAAATTTGGTAAATTCCAGATTTCTTATTATCTAAAAGAAATTATTGGTGAAGAGCCTGAACAAATCATTGTTCAAGAGCCTCGTTACTTAGATCACTTTGCTGAATTAGTAAATGAAGATAATTTCGCTGAAATTAAAGGCTGGATGATTGTCAACTTTATTAACGACGTTGCGTCAACATTATCGCAAGAATTCCGTGAAGCTGCATTTCCATTTAGTCAAGCATTATCAGGTCAACCAAAGCTGACTAATGGTGAAAAGCAGGCATACCATATTGCTAATGATACTTTCAGTGAAGTGGTTGGCGTTTACTATGGTAAGACTTACTTTGGTGAGGATGCCAAAAAAGACGTAGAAGACATGATTGACCGGATGCTAACGGTTTATAAGGATCGTCTACGTAATAATGATTGGTTATCTGAAGCAACTAGGAAACAAGCCGTTACTAAAGTTGAAGCTTTGGAACTAAAGATTGGTTATCCAGATAAGGTTGAAGAAATTTACAACCGCTTGAAGGTTATTCCTGCAAGTAAGGGTGGCAGCCTTTATTCAAACGAACGTGCATTTGCCTTGGAAGAGCAAAAGTACAATATTGAACAGTTACATAAAGAAGTTGACCGCTCAATCTGGGCAATGCCAGGCAATTTGGTTAATGCTTGTTATGATCCTACTAGAAACGACCTAACTTTCCCTGCAGCTATCTTGCAGGCACCATTTTATGACCTGAAGCAAGACCGTGCTACTAACTTTGGTGGAATTGGTACTGTTATTGCTCACGAAGTATCTCATGCTTTTGACAACAATGGTGCAAAATTTGATGAGATTGGCAACATGAAGAATTGGTGGACTGATGAGGATTACGCTGAATTCAAGAAGCGTACTCAAGCTGAGATCGATTTGTTCGATGGCATTCAATACGGACCTGTTACTATCAATGGTAAGCAGGTCGTTTCGGAAAATATTGCCGATCAAGGTGGCTTAACCGCCGCAGTTGAAGCAGCTAAGAATGAAAATGATGATCTTAAGAAGTTGTTTGAAAACTTTGCCCGGATTTGGGCCAACAAGCAAATGATTGAGGCAATTAAGAGTCAAACTGCTGTTGATGTACATGCGCCGGGTCCATTACGTGCTAATGTACAATCACAATGTCAGGATGAATTTTACAAAGTCTTTGACGTTAAGCCTGAAGACGGTATGTGGCTTGATCCTGATAAACGTGTTCATATTTGGTAATTTATATAAAAAGAAGCACTTCTCTGACAAGGGGAGGTGCTTTTTACTTATAGCTTTTACAGAATGTGAATCAGATATTCAAATCTAATGTAGTAGAATTAAACATAATATAAAAATATGTTTGGTTAACTAAAGAGGATAATATGGGTGAAAAATGGAAAATAGATAAAATAGATACCAGTGATGTTGCAAGAGCTTTTGCTAAAGAACTTAAAGAAGAGCCCAAAACGTATTTTCTTCAAGGAAAATGGGGTAGCGGTAAAACGGAGTATTTGAAAGAAGTGGAAAAAGCAACAGGAAAAAACTTGAAATTTGTATATTTTAAATTGTGGGAACCAAAAAATAAAGCTTCTTTTGGACAAAAATTATATGAATCAATTTTTCCTAATTCATATTGGGTAAAAACTGCTGTGTATGCTTTTTTAATAATCATAGCTGTTGTAGCAGCAACTACTGTATCGACATATACGATTGCTCCATCAATAGCAAGCTCTAGAAAAATAACAGTAATATTGGTTCTTTCCACGCTTATTACAACGTTGATCACATTTTATCAAAATAAATTTTTTGATATAAATAGATTCCTCTTATGGATAGATAAAGCTGTTTTAAAACGTAAAAAACGTCCAAGTGTTTTGATAGTTGATGATTTCGATAGACTAGATATAGAAACACAAGAAGAGCTTTATCTGTTTTTTAATCAGATTAAAGGCAAAATTAGAATAATCTTCGTTGGAGATTGGAATAAAATTGCTAATAATGATAGTGGATATCTAAATAAAATAATTGATAGACAAATTGGGTTACCGATACAGTTACAATCTGAAAACATCGCAAAAATGGTAAATGATAAAATAAAAGAAAAAATTGAGTATCTAGATAATCCGAATATCACCTTTGCCAGTTATAAATATACTAGGGACTTTGATTTTACAGATATAGCTGAGTTGTTTGAAAAAGAAAAAAAGACACCAAGGGATGCAAATAAGTACTTAAGTTATGTGAAAAATCAATTAATTTCCAGAAAAAAGCTTGATAAGATTATAATTAATCAAGAATTATACATTATTTATCTTTATCTATTTAAAAGTGAAAAATATGATATGTTATTAAGCAATTACAAAGAAATTATTGCCAATCCTGAAATAATTTCTCAAAACAATAGAATCGATGTATTAATAAAGAGAATTTTAATAACTCCTCAATTATCTGAATTTTCTGGAATGTCATTTGAGAAAATTCCAACCATTTATTTTATTGATGATATAGCAACTAATCATTATATTGCAGAATTGAAAGAATTTTCAAAGGATGAAAGTAAATTGGTCAAGCTTTTCAATTATGAAAATAGTGAGTCTTCTCGAGAATTTGGATACTTCCTTGAGGATAATAAAAATGAGCCTTTTTTACAAGACTATTCGATTATGGCAAAAGCGGCTATTGAATCAACTGCCTCTTCATCCTACAGAGGACCGAATAATTTATTGAGAGAGGTGCTACAAAGAAGAGTAGCACAGCTTTACGATGAAAAAAGCAATTCTGATGAAGATGAATACAAATATATCATTTTGCAGTTCGAAAAAGTTTTTAATGAAATACAAGTAAAGCAAAAGCAAAAAATATCTTCGGGTAACAAACTACATATATTTAGGACATTAATTGAAAGATCTAATTTTGAGAAATTTACCTATGACTCTTATGCTCAAACTTATTTTAAAGATTTAGTAAGAAATACAGAAGAAGAGCAAAACTTTGGTCAGAATAAATTTGACTATGAAGCACTGATTTACGAGTTAGGTTTCAATTATAAACATATAGTTTATTATAAGGTTTACCAGCAAGTCTTTCCATCGATAAGTTCAAAGGTAAAAATAATTGAAAATTTAAATGACGTGAACTATGCATGCTTTTGGGGAATATATTTGGAGCATCCTATTGAATTTGCTTCACATGTAAAAATTGGTGATTTATCTCAATTTGAAAAATTAAACTTTATGTATAAGGGCAAGGAATATTATAAACATGTTTATAAGCGCTGTCGCTCTGTTATTGAAAATGGTTCTTTGGAGATATAGACTAGTTGTTTTATATCTAAACTAATAAAACTTGCATTTGTAAGTTCAGACATTAACGCCTAAATTATCGAAGATACATAAAAAGGACTAGAGAAGTTAATCTCTAGTCCTTTTCAATTTAGCTATTATCAATTTCTTGGTCTTTTAAATGAGAGTAGTCGCGTGGGGCAACTCGTCTAATATGTAGATTTTTCTTTGGTCGACCTAGGATTAACGGTACTTGTTCGACTACCGTATCGGTGAATTCAAGGCCAAACCATGAGGCAGGGTTGGATGAAAGATTTTGCAGCCAAATGCGTGCCTTCAAAATCCATTTTTCAAAGCCCTTGAGTTTAGTGAGCGGACTAACAACTTCATTAACGATGACAAATGAGAAATCGCCCACTTTGCGTCCAGGAGTGGTTGTGTATTCTTGTGGCTGCGCCTCGATTGTACCGTCTTTAATCAGATCCTGCACAATCTGTCTTAAGTAGACGTTCACGCTGGTTTGCTTTTTAAAACCTAAGAAAAGTTGAACGTTGATGACGTTTTTAGTGCCATAAGTGTTAACAGCGTATCTTGCCGTAAATGGCTCGTTCGTAATGTTGACGGAAACGAACCAGTAAGCAGCGGCCCGTTTTGGCCGTTTATCCAAAATTGAGTAAAGAATTTCGCGCTTAATGAACTTATTATACTTAACTTTCGCCATGTAGACTAAGTTAGTTGCATAAGTCGGGTAATCATCATCGTGGCTTAGGTCTGTCAGCATGTCAGTATATTCATCTAACCGGACATAAGTGCTTGCTCCTTCATGCTTATCGCGAACCCGGTTGCCAAAGTACCAGATAAACATAATAACACCGATAAAGCCCGCAATTAAGACGGTAACATAACCGCCATGCATGAACTTGGTCAAGCTGGAGATAAGGAACATGCCTTCAATAAAGCCGAAAACTACTAAAAAACATAGGCGTAATAATAGTGGTTTGTTTTTTGAACCCAGATACTCGAATAAGAGCAAAGTAGTCATCAGCATTGTGACCGTGATGGAAAGACCATAGGCCGCTTCCATATGTTCTGAGGTTCTGAAGAAGATAACAATAGCAATTGTTGCCACGCAGATCATCTTGTTAACGGATGGAATATAAATCTGACCGTGCTCGGTTGTTGGATAATTAATTTTCATCCGTGGCAAAAACTTCAGTCCACTTGCTTCGGAAACAAGCGTGAATGAACCAGTGATTAAGGCTTGTGATGCAATGATTGCCGCAATCGTCGCCAAAATAATCGCGAATAACCGCAGACTAGTTGGAACAGCTTCAAAGAACGGATTGAGTTCAGTACCGTGAGCTTGGTAGTGCGGATTTTGTAAAATCCATACGCCTTGGCCAAGATAGTTTAATGACAGGCAAAGAAAAACATATGGCCATGAGCCACGAATATTGCCCTTACCGACATGACCAACATCGGAATATAGGGCTTCAGCACCAGTTGTTGCCAGGAAAATAGAACCAAGGATAAAAATACCAGCTTTGTTAGCTGGGCTAAATAAAATCTTGATTGCCCAAACTGGGTTAAGGGCTTCAAGGATCGACCAGTCATTAGCCATATTCAAGACGCCGATTATCCCTAAGAAGGTGAACCAGACAAACATAATTGGTCCAAAAGCTTTCCCAATGCTGCTAGTTCCGAGCATCTGAATCGAAAATAGTACCAGCAAAATTGCGATTGTAATAATGATGACGGAATTTTGGTTGGGCACCGGGATGCTAGAACCAAAACGCATGTTTTTCAACCCCTCGATTGAGGTTGTAACCGTCACGGCTGGGGTTAGCGTTCCGTCAGCCAGCAGTGCGGCTCCTCCGATTAATGCCGGCATTACCAGCCATTTAGCCCGTTTACGAACTAAAGCATACAGGGCGAAGATCCCGCCTTCACCACGGTTGGTTGCTCTTAACGCAATCAGCACGTACTTGACAGTCGTCAGCAATGTGACTGTCCAAAAAATTAAAGAAATTGAACCCAAAATCAATTCACGGTTAACGTTAGCTATTCCGCCATTACCGTTCACGATTGACTTCATTACGTAGAGTGGACTAGTTCCGATATCTCCGTAAACGATTCCGATCGTGATTAGCAGACCAGCTGCCGAAATCCGTTTCTTTTTCTGATTCATAGTAATCTCGTACTCCCATAGATTTATTAATATTTTAAAGTAAAAAAGAATGTCAATTGGCATTCTCTTTTAAGTATCTATTTTGTTCTTTTTTTAATAATAGTACAAGTAAATTATGATAAAGAAGTAGAAATATTATCACGCCGATCTTCATACCAATTATCCCAGTCTTTGTATGAGGTCATCTTTTCAGGCTCAACTTTGTCCTGCTTAACAATCTCATCAACAATACTCTGGAAGTTATTTGCATGGTATTGCAGAGCGTGTTTAACTAATTCTCTACGACCAAAATTAATGTTATCAATCACGTAGTGGTTAATGTCAACCATGTTTGAATTGACGTCATACATGTTCATGATTTCCAAGTCGCGTTGATTAAATTTAGCAATATAGAAGTCAGTGAAAACCTTCAAATAGTCTGGTTGTTCGTCAAACTCTTCATCGGGCATAGTTGTCCATTCAGCATCTGGCATGACAACCTTAAGGTCTTCATTTTCTTGTTCTTGTTCATTATCTTGCTCTTTGATATTATTTTCTTTTTCAGTCAAAGCAGACACTCCTTTAATAAAAATAGGAAACGTGAAAGTCAATAGTCATTTTACAGAGTTTAGCCTGTAAAAGCAACTATTGTAACGATTTGTACATAAATAGTAAATCTTTTTGCTCGTTTAGCTAGGAAAATTATAGCATCTTTTGCAGCACCAATTAAAGTAGGGCCGGTTTGCTCAAATAAAAATCGTCCAGCCAGTTATGGCAACGGACGATTTTTAAATTAAGTTATGTAAGTGCTAGTTAAAGCAACAACTTATTAATTTTTTGAGAAAGCTACATGATTGGTGATTACGGTTTAAGGTAATCTGCGACATCAGATTTGGTAATCTTAGATGGTTTACTGCGGCCAGATTTGCGGTAAAGGTCGATCAAATCTTGGGGACTAAACGACATCCCGTCATAACCAAGTTTAGTTACTCTTTTACGCAATTGGCTAATTTGATTGTTAGTAACCGTCTTACCGTGAACTTTATGGTCGCCCACAGCACCTTCACCAGTTTTGCCAGCATTACCAGTATCTTGATTTTGCTTTGCTGAGTTTGAGTTTGAACTTGAGCGGTAACTTCTCGTTAAAGCACCAGCACCATTATCATTTTCGTCGGCAAGCTTCTTATTCTTATCAACGCCCTTTTTAGCCTGCTTCTTGTATTTGGCATAGTATTGACCGTTGATGTAAGGCAAATCTAACACCTTTTGGTATTGGTCAATTGCCTGCAGATATTGCTTACCATCTTCAGCTTGCTTAGCATTATCAAAAATCGGCTTAATCTCGTTTTCGTAGTTGTCTTGCACGTCTTTAATAGTAGTTTTTAATTTGCGCCCCTGTTTAGTTAAGGTAGCGTAGCCATTATTTGCAGTAACTACATTATTGACGTTAGTCAGTGCATCATCATACTTGCCATCTTTAGTTGCGCTAATTGCCGAAAGCATATTATCTGCTTGGCTCTTATAGGCTTTAGCCTGGGCAGTTTTCTTAATGCCGAGTGCTTTATCAAAGGCGCTGCTTGCCTTGGAATAATTCTTATCGGCAACTGCATCTTTACCTTGCTGCATTGCACTGTTATATGAAGCATCAACTTGATTGCTATTGGATTTTTGGGTTGCGTAAAAGACGCCACCACCAATAGCAATAATTACTACTGCAACAATCGTCCAAATCGTAGATTTTTTCATAATCGGAATTTGTCCTCCTTATTAATATTCATACTAATTATAGATGCTTTAGGGTGTTTTGACTACTGATGCACGTTTTTAAGGCGTTAGAAACAACTTTTTTAGTAAATTTGTTACACTTTGGCGTTTCAATTCGTTAGTAATAGTGTAAGACATCTAGCGCGCGGATAGCTTACAGCAAGTTTTAGAGTTAACTAAGAAAGGCTACTGATAATGAGTTTCGAATTACTAGACCAATCAATCCAATATAGTTTTTACAATCCTAAATATGGTAAAGAAAAAACCAAGTCGCGAATTTTTCGCAATCTGAAAAAAGGTGCCTCTGCTGCGGGGCTTGCCAAGGTAGGGGATGCACTGGCAATGCTACAAGGGGATGACCTAATAGCGGCAACACTGATTCAGAAACAAGCAATTCCATTAATTGAAGAAGGTAGCTAAAGTCAGTCGAAGAGATATCTATATATAGGAAAGAAGAGGAAAATAGTTAAGATGGTAACCAGAACAAAGACCTTACAATTAGTATTTTTAAACGGCAAAGCTAAAAAGGTTAACTTAACCGTGCAAAATGCGGCAGATGACCTTGATTCAGAGACAGTTAAGACAGCAATGACGACAATTGCGCAAGCAGATGCTTTTGCAAAAGAGGGGGTGGATCTCTATCAGGTTCCTCAGTCTGCTTCATATGTTGAACGAGTTGTTACTAATTTGTTCGATAATTCTGCAGCTGAATCTAAGCAGTCTGCAGCTGATGGAAGTATTAGAGCGAATCATTAGTAAAATTAAGCAACTAATTAATTAGCATAAGCAAGTTTAATGAAAAGTCATCGCGAGGTGACTTTTTCTTTTTGTTATTATTTTGTAAAATTTTTGTTGTATAAAACAAGTTATTTGACTTTATTGAAGTTCAAAAGCCCCCAATTAATTGATGTATTAGCGTTTAGCAACCATGCAAAAAATTACATTTTTAACATGAAGCTGTAAGCGTTTATTACAAAAGTGTGTAAAATAACTCCGCGCCTTGCAATTTGAGACAAAGGTAGGTACAATATGAAATGTGGTAAGTAATAGCTATGCTTCAGGTTCGATTGCCTGTACGCATGCGCGTTCTTCAGCCTGAAAGCTACCTCATAAGAGTTATAAACTTATGAATTCGGCTTGAAGGATGTTGTAACAATGTAGGCTCAATCCGACTGAACCTATAGCCTATTACTATTTTGTATATACACAAGGAGGAAAGACCACATGAAGAAAAATTTAAGAATTGTTAGTGCTGCTGCAGCTGCATTATTAGCCGTTGCTCCAGTTGCTGCAACTAGTGTATCAACAGTATTTGCTGATGGTATTACTGTTCCAGTTGAAGGTACAGCACAAGCTACACCAGATTCAAAAGCATCACTGAATTTAAATGTTACGAATGCTGGAAGTCTTGTTGATGGTGATTCACCTTCTAAGGTTGCTGCTTCTATTTCAACTGTAAGCTTACCGTCTGGCGCAACGGTTGTACCTGCTAAAGCACAAGTTTTTGAAGTAGATTCTAAGGGAGTAGTTGCATCCACTCCAACTACTGATAAATTATCAAAAGATAAGACATATGTTGTACAAGTTAAGGTTTCTATTACTGGACTAACTAATCTTGCTAATAAAACAATAACGGTAAGTAACAACCAGCTTGTTGATAAGAATTATGATGTAAATGGTTCCGGTATTGCTACAGATGTTTTGTTACAAAGTGCGAAATTTAGTGTTGCTAACACTAGTTTGCAAGGTGCACCATACGTTACCTATAATGATGCAAATAGCAAACCTGTAGTTGCAGATTCTGGATCAATTGATCTTGGTACAGCAAATACTGTTTCTGCAGTGGCAGACTTAATTGATTCAACAAGAGGTAAGCAAGGTAAATATACTGCAACTACTACAGCTGGTTCAGTTTCTGAAAACGCAAACGCAGCTGAAGCAAGTTTCCAAAATCTTGAACAAGACGTTAGTGATGCTCTCAAGGCAGCAGGTGTAACTATAAAATCTGATGGTACTTTTGATAAGCCTGCTGCACCATTTAGCATTAATACTCATCTATATGCTACTAATGGTAAAACCGCCACATTTAGTGTTTATGTTAATACACAAGCAGCTAATGGTGATGAAACATTCCCACAAATGACCTTTAATGGATCAACTTATCAAGGTACACAAAGCATTGATTCAATTCTTGACGCTAAGTTCAATTATGTTCCGGTTAATGGTGTTGTAGATACTAAAGCTATTCAAGATGCATTTAAAACTACTGTAAGTAAGGCTGATAAAACCACTTTAATTCCAAAGGTTGACATTAGTAAGGTTGATACTAAGGTAGCTGGTAAATATCCAGTTACAGTAAGTGCAACTAATGCTGAAGGTAAGACTACTAAAGTTACTTTTATGCTAACAGTTGGTGCTAAGGGTGCCACATATAAGACTGCTCAATCAGCAGATGGCAGTGATATTCCAGTCTATAAGATTGAAGGTAACACTGTAACAGACAATAAGACTACTATCAAGAGTGGTAATCAAATTGCTGTCTTTGGTGATCCAATCAAGATCGGTGACAAGTCATACACTCGTATTAACAGTGCTGACTCAAACCTTTACGTAGAAACTAAGTATGTTGACGGTTCAGTTAAGCCTGCTGACAAGACTTCTAAGACTGTAATGCACAATGCTTACATCTACGACAAGGACCACAAGCGTGTTGGTACTAACATGTTACGTGCTTACACTAAGGTTGATGTTCTTGGTGCTGCAACTAAGCTTGCTGACGGTAGCTTGGTATACCAAATTGGTGACAACCAATACGTAATGGCTGACAACATTGATGGTACTGTTCGTACATTATCTCACAACGCTTACGTATACAAGACCAGCAAGAAACGTGCTGACAGCCGTGTATTACGCAAGGGTGCTAAGGTAACTACTTACGGCTCACCTTACACATTCAAGAATGGTAAGGCTTACTACCGTATTGGTGGCCCAAGCAAGCAATACGTTAAGGTTGCTAACTTTAACTAATTCTCATTAGTTAATTACAGGAAACGGAAACGACTATGTCGCTTCCGTTTTTTGTTTGCTTTTCTATGAAAGCGATAACTTTTAAGGTATAATCATATATATTAAAGCCAATAGAAAAGGAAACTAGCAATGAAAGAATGTGAGCATTATAACCTCCCGCAGGGACAAGAATACCATGTCTGGTCAAAAGCAATCTTGCGGCAGAAAGTGGGTCATGATCAAGTCTTAAATGATTATCTTGTCGAAGATGAGCATTATTCGATCAACCAAAAAACTTTGGCACTTTATGAATTTCAGCAAAAGCCTTTGCTTGGAAAATATAAAAGCGTTATCTTTGATATTCAGGCTGGTATTATTCTCAGTTATAACAGTACCCGGTCACTTTTCACTACTTTTAGTAAGGAATGTTTATTAGCTGGGTTAGAATTTCAGCGCGAGTTTGCCCGTAAGATTAACCTAAAAAATCATAATACGATTGCAACGGGCCGGTTGGCTTACTTTTCTACTCGAAGCTACAATTCAGGCAATATTGATTGGGTTGCCTTACATCAGATGGCAGCTTTTCAACCACTTAACCTGTCTGCTGTTGCTTTTAAGACCGTTTCCTATGGTGATTCTGATTACATTTTTGCTTTTGACAGTTGCAGTCGTTATATTCGTGAGCAAATTGTCAACGGATTATTTTATAATCATGCTCTTTATCAGCTCTCATCTGTTCATTTGGAACGTATTTTGGGTTGGCACGTGACGGCAACTAAAGGAAAGTCGTTAATTGATCAGCCAGAATACTTTCATCCTCACGAGCCATTGACTAACCTTTCCTTGAAACATATCTTGGCGAATTTACTAGATAAGAAGCAACAACGTTATGGTCATTATTTGGCTAATTTTTATGAATTTCCTGAATTAGTTGAATCTCACCGTATTATTCGACAAATAAGCCAGAGACCAGATACGCTTTATTAAGAAGAGCCCGAATCTAAGTTGATTTGGGCTTTTTTTCATCTTTTTTTCAGCCATTACCCAGCTTAAGAATACGCTTACATTTAAGCAAAAATAATTATATTAGTTTAATAAGTTAGCTATTATATTAACCCTAATGCTCTCTTTTATTAGCTTTTTTATTTTGCGCCTAAATTGCTAATCCAAGCATGCACAAGCGCTTGTGACACTCACAATAAAAGAAAAGGTCACAACAATGAAAATCAATCAGCAAGCATTTATTACAGCATGGGAAAATCAAAAATTAGTTAGAGGCGCCATTAAGTGTGCTCACGTCAGACAGGACTATACTAACTATGAAGACTTTCTGCAAGAAGGACTATTAATTTATGCGCAAATGCTAACCGAACAAGCTAATTTACCGCGTAAAGAGGTTGATCGCCTTAGCTTTCGGAAAATTCTCTGGCATACGGTTGACTTATTGCGTCAAGATAAGCGACATAATGAACAACAGACAAGTCTCATAACTAGACAACAGTTTAGTCAAATCAGTCATTGGGATAACTTAATTACGTTACAAAAAGAAGTCACTAAAATGTCAGCTTTAGAACAGCAGATTTTTGTGCAGCATTTATTATTGCAAAAACCAATTAGTCAATTGGCTAGCGAGTTGAAGGTTAGTCGCGTTCAATTACAGCGCGTTAAGAAGAGCCTTTTACAAAATCTGCGGGTAATTTTGGAACGTTAAATTACTACTTATAACAATTGTCTGTCTATATTACTTTTTGACTACAAATAAACAGTATCTATTGTTTATCAGTCAATTGCTCGTTACAATAAAGATGTCGATTAAGGAGGAAATTATTTTTATGAAAAGAAGACTTATCACTGGTTTTTCAGCTGCAGTCCTTGCTGCGTCGGCTGTTATTCCGGTTACCAACAACTTGATTGCCGCTTCGCCAGCGCGAGCTGAGAAGGTTTCAGCAGCGACAGTGAGTGAGACAACTTTTTTAAATACTGCTGTTAGCCAGGCACAAAAAGTCGCTAAGAAGTATGGCTTGTACCCATCTGTGATGATTGCTCAGGCAATTGTTGAATCAAATTGGGGTCAATCTGGCTTAGCAGTTAATGCTAATAATCTCTTTGGCATGAAAGCCGATGATAGTTGGCAAGGCGCTGTTTATTCCGCTAAGACGCGTGAAGAAGATAAAAAAGGTAAGAGTTACTACGTGGTTGCTAAATTCAGAAAGTATAACAATTACCAAGAGTCCTTTGATGACAATGGTAATAAATTGCGTAACGGTGTTTCTTGGCAACCTGACCGATACCAAGGTGCGTGGCTTGAGAATGCCGCTTCCTATACTGATGTAACTAAGGCCCTGACAGGTACCTACGCAACAGCAAATAATTATAATACGATTTTAAATAGCAGAATAACCTCTAGCAATTTGACACAGTATGACCCGAAGATTTCCAACGCTTCGAAGTCTTATGTGGTTAAAAAATCAGGCGCAACTTATGCATGGCCAACTGATCATTCAGTTTCTGCGAAAACTAACTCTGTTAACAAGGGTAATGCCGTCACTGTCACTAAGACAATTACTTTTTATAACGGTAGAAAGCGGATGTACATTTCCGGTAAGGGCTGGGTTAACGACACTTTACTAGATGCAGGCAGTGCATTGCCACCAGCTTCACAGGCTCCTAAGGGCGATGAGAAAGTCAACAAGACTTTGATGCATAACTCATTTGTCTATAATGATAAAGGCAAGCGTGTCAAGGGCATGAAGGCCCTTAAGTCAGGTGATGAAGGAAAGGTAATTGCCACTTACGGCACCAAAACAATCAATGGTAAGAAATATTACCGTATTGGCGAAGATCAATATATTGCGTGTGGCAATATTGATGGTACCTTTAGAACTTTGAAGAAGAATGCCTTTGTTTATAATGACTATGGCAACCGTGACAATAAGAAGGTCATGAAGAAGAATAAATCAGTAGCAACTTATGGTGCTGCGATTAACATTTATGGTAAGAAATATTACCGCATTGGCATTCACCAATACATTAAAAAAGCTAACTTTAAAGTTGAATAATAGTTTTTAACAAATAGAAATGAGGAATGAACGTTTAGCAATGAAGATCAAGAAACTACTAACTACTATTGCTATCGGAGTAGGTTTAGTTGCTCCTGTTGTTAATATTAATCAGTCGCGTGATGTTGAGGCGGCTTCAATCAATTCAATTGCCAAGCAAAATAGCTATGTTGGCGAAACCTACTTGTATAAAATGCTGCAAACAGCCAATATTAGGTACAATAAGTTTTATGCTAACGGCAACATTATTCGGTACAGAAAGGGTAAACCAGAAGGAATCGTGATTCATGAGACCGCAACGCCGAATGCTTCTGCTTACAATGAAGCCATTTACTTTAACCGTGAATGGATGAATATGTATTCGTATGTCCACGCTTTTGTTGATAAAAAGCAAGTTATCCAAATGATGACGCCAAATTATGGTGTCTGGGGTGCGGGTGCTGTTGCCAACAATCGTTTTATTCAAATTGAACTATGTGAAGAAAACACGCGGGCAAATTTTGCTAAAAGTGTCAGCAATGATGCTATTTATGCTGCTAAGTTGCTTCACCGCTATGGCATTACACCGGTTAATGCTTCCAATACTGGGCAGGGAACGATTTGGTCACACCACGCCGTTTCACGCTTTTTAGGCGGAACCAATCATACTGATCCTGATGGTTACTTCGCTAAGTGGGGCTATTCAATGAATGACTTCTTTGCTTTATTGAAGTATTACTATAATTTGCAAGCAGGAGATACTGCAGCAGAGGCCCCAACTGATACTTCAGCTAGCGATTCAACCGCTGGTGACAATGTTTCGCAAGCACCAACAGGGAAGAAGACTTTGATGCACGATGCTTATGTTTACGATGAACAAGGCAATCGGACTAATGCGGAATTAATGACTGCCGGAACGGATGTGACCGTTGCGCAAGAAAAGGTGATTAACGGCAGAAAGTACTTGCAGATTGGTGAAAATCAATATATCGTTGCAAGTAACATTCTGGGTACTGAACGGGTACTGTCGCATAATGCTTATATTTATGACACTACCGGTCTTCGGGCGGATAATTCCAAGCTGCTGCGCGGTGCAAAAGTGCGGACTTATGGTGGCCGGGTTAACATCAACGGCTCCATGTATTACCCAATTAGTGCTACCCGCTTTGTTAAAGTAGCCAATTTCTAATTAAAATAGATTAAGTTCATGATCTTGGATCATGAACTTTTTTTATGCAAAAAAATAATGATCAGTCTAAGATAATGGTAGAAGCAGTGCTTTTAATTACAGGTGTTATCGAGTATAATCTTCACAGTATTTAAGGAGGGCAACTTTGCATGGCTCAGTTATCTTTATTTCTCGTTATCTTATTTGCGTTAATTGTGCCGCTGTTAATGGCCAAGTTAAGGGTTAACGCGGTGCCGACTGCAATTGCGGAAATTATCGTGGGGATCCTTTTAGGAGCTAGTGGCTTCAATGTGGTCGGAGTGACACATGATTTATCCTTTTTATCGAACCTAGGCGTGATTCTGTTAATCTTTTTGTCCGGCATGGAAATCGATTTTAACTTATTAAAACCACATCAGGGCAAAAAGAAAAATAAGCAAGCAGTTAATCCAATGCGGATTGCGGTTGGCTCATTTTTAAGTATTAGCGTGGTGGCCGTCTTCTTAGGTTGGTTATTAAAGTGGTTTGGTTTATTTAATGATGTTGCACTGGCGGCAATTATTTTTATGACCATTGCTTTAGGTGTTGTGATTGCTACACTAAAGGAAAAAGATATTTTGCGCCGACCAATTGGGCAGACGATTTTGCTAACAGCAGTTTTAGGCGAAGTAATTCCTTTGATGCTCTTAACTATTTATGCTGCTGTCAATGGCGGCAACACCAAGCAGTTGTGGCTGATCATTCTACTGTTCATGGCTGCGATTGTTTTGCTCTGGCGTTCGAAACGGCTATACCTTTGGTTCAATGATGTTACTAAAAACACGACTCAGCTAGATATTCGACTGGCATTCTTTCTGATTTTTGCGCTTGTGACGGTGGCTGAAAAAGTGGGCGTGGAAAGTATTTTGGGTGCCTTCTTGGCGGGAATAGTGATGAAATTGCTAGAGCCAAGTCATGAGACTAAAGATAAGCTGACTTCAATCGGCTATGGTTTCTTTATTCCCATTTTCTTTATTATGACGGGGGTTAAGCTCAATTTACGGTCTCTTCTGGCGCATCCCCGGTCATTAACATTACTGCCCGTCTTAGTCGTCTTCTTGTTGATTGCCAAATTACCGGTCGTTTTAATTTATGCTAAAAAGTTTGGCTATCGTAATGGACTAGCTGGCGGTGTCCTTAGTGCAACGACAATTACGATTGTTTTGCCTACCTTGGCAGTAGCACGTAAGTTGCGTGTCATTACTTCGCTGCAATCTGATGTCTTTATTCTGGCAGCGGTTATTGTCTGCATCTTTTGCCCCGTAATCTTCAATGCGATTTTTAAATTGCAGCCTGAAGACCGGATTAAAGAAAAAGTTGTGCTTGTCGGGGCAACTGCTCTGACCGTACCAGTTTTACTTGATTTACATGATAAATGG
The DNA here is from genome assembly GCF_026535895.1 of Lactobacillus sp. B4007. NCBI lineage: Bacteria > Bacillati > Bacillota > Bacilli > Lactobacillales > Lactobacillaceae > Lactobacillus > Lactobacillus sp. B4007. The sequence continues at coordinate 362,779 of NZ_JAFNPA010000001.1, read as the reverse complement.
TACTCGGTCAAGATGATGACTAGTGATGAGGAAGACTATAATCTGTATAAAAGCCGTGTTCCCAGTTTGGATTTATTACCCGAACTAACTGAAGCTAAACTAGAACAAAATGGTGCATTTAACGGCAATATTTTTGTTGCAGCATTAATGTCAGATAAGGAAAACTTGCGCTTAGCTAAATTAGCACGGCAAAAAGGCGACTTTAAGCGAATCATTGTTTGTCAGAAGCGAATGGCAAATGAGGAAGCGGCGCAATTGGCGGAAAAAGGAATCGAAATTTTTAATCTCGGCAATGTCAGTGCTGCTTTATTACGTGCATTGATTGAGTCACCTGCTGTTTACCGGGTTTTAACTGATACCAAGAATGCGCTATATTCAGTAGTAGTGCGCAATACTCATTATACGGGACGGCAATTAGCCGACTGGGATGTGGCACATGATATCACGGTCGATCGCATTCACCGCGGGCAAGAATGGCTTGTTCCGCATGGTTATTCAGTTATTGAAGAAGGCGATGAACTGATTTTTTCGGCCAAATCACAGGCAGCTGACCGAGTGCGCAAGGTAATCGGTCGCAAATAAATTAAAAAGCAAAAATAACCATCTTGAAAGCTTGTACGCTTCAAGGTGGTTATTTTACTTGGACATGTTAGTGTCAGTGTTTAGTTTTTAACTGATGCTTTAGCTTGGGCTAAAACATCCATTACTGCCATGCTGTGGTTATACAGCTTATTAGCTTCTGTCACATCATGATGGTCGATAATATCTACAAAAGCCGCAAATTCGCTAGCCATCCGGTGCTCGTATTGATTAAAGTTAAACTTATCGGTATCGCCACCCCGATTGTCAACGGTGAAGTTAGCGAGTACACCAGTTGAACCATCAAAATGGATCGTTCCGTTTTCACCTTCAATAAAAGACCGCGGGTTAGTGTAGCAATCCTTAGAGGCAATTAGGGTAGCCTGCTTGTCGCTGTACGTCATCGCTAGAATACCGGATGTATCAATCCCTTTTTGCATTACTGGGTAATATTGAACCGCTTGGGGTTTGCCAAAAAGGCCAACGGCTAAATGAATGTTGTAGATATTCAGATCCATTAACGTCCCACCATCCTTAGCAGGATCAAAGACAGGAGCGATTTTGCCTTTTAAGAAGTCATCATAGCGGCTGGAATATTGGGTATAATTTAACGCAATAATATGAATTGGGGCAATTTTTTTAAGTGCCTTTTTAATCGCCTGGAAGTTGCCTAAATGAATATTGGTGATTGCTTCGACAATGATTACGTGGTGTTCATCAGCAATCTTTTTGAGTTCCTTAGCCTCAGCCACTGTTGACACGTAAGGTTTCTCACAAATGACATTTTTGCCATTCTCAATTGCTTGCTTAACCACTTCGTAGTGAAGCGAGTTAGGCACAGCTACGTACACGGTATCGACATTGGGGTCGCGGAATAAAAGATTATTATCCGCAAAAACTTCCTTGATGCCGTATTGCTTAGCTAGATCGCGGGCGATTGCCTGACTTCGTTTAGTAGTTGAAATTGCTGCTAATTCTAGGTTCTCAATCTTATCCGCTGTCGTTAAAAAGTCATGAACAATTTTGCCACTGCCGATAATCCCAAGTTTCATAATATTAGCTCCCACATGATAAAAATAATTATTTATTTGTGTCAACGTCAGCAGGTTTAGCTGCTTTCTTAACGTCATCTGGTACGGCCAAATTAGCGTATTCACCCAAATGGCTAACCTTAAACGTTATTTTGACTGTTGCCACTTTAATTATGACATATTTGGCGCTTGACTTCGAGCCGATCAGATGATCATCTTGCAGGCGATAGGTAGCGTAAATTGTGCCTAACTTAGTATGCTTGTTCAAGTATCTTAGTTCTTTTTTACTAAACTTCACGCCGCTAGCTGTGCGAGCTATTTTAAGTCCAGTTTTGTAAGCCTGCTTGCCGTTAAGCGCCGTTTTTAAAGTATAAGTACCATTTTTCTGACTGAATTTACCTTTTTGGAGTAATTGGTCAACGTTGATGGTCTTAGCAATGCTACTTGTCAATTGGTCATTTTGACTGTTATTGAGGGGTTGGTATTCCCATTGATCGCCAAGATATGTATAGAGGCGGTTTTCTTTTCCATCTGCCCAAACCTCAATCTTTTTCGACTTGCCAGCTTTAGCAGTCGGAGCATAACCACTCATGTGGGCTACATTTTGGTTGAAGCCACCTGTAAGGCTAAATGCTGTAACGTTAATCTTCTTACCCTTTTTTAGGTGGGGCTTGATAGATACCGTAAAATCAAGCTGACCGTTGGTCTGGTTATTTTGCTTAATGATGTCGATGGCCTGTTGTTTATCTAAGGCTGCCGCAACAGGTTTGGCTTGGGTAAGACCACCGGCCAATAAACTAAAGCTTAGTAAAACACTGGTAATAAATTTTTTAACTTTCATTTTATTTCTCCTTATAAAAAACTGCTAAAGATTGCTTTTAAGGTCAAAACTTAGTTGCATATGATAATAAGCTACTTGTCAGTTTTAACTGGGACAGCATTTTTAACATCATCTGGCAAAGCTAAATTACCGTATTCGTTAAAGTGACTAAAAGTTTCGCTGATCTTGATTGTCGGGCCCTTCTTAAGCTTAGCGGTGGTTTTGCTTTGTGCACTGACTACTTTTTGATCGGTTAAAGTAAAGTTTAGCTTGATCTTGCCAATCTTCACGTTCTTAGCGAACGATTTGATATCTGTGTTTTTAATTTCGTTTTTCAAGATGACTTGCATAACTGGCTTGACATATTTTTGGCCATTAATCGAGCCGGTTAATTGGTAGACGCCCTTTTTATGTGTTAATTTACCGTTCTTCTCTAAATTTTTAAAAATTGACTTTGTTAGTTTGACAAGTGGTTTTTGCCCCGTGAGGTCATTAAGCAGCGTTTGATAATCATCCGGCACTGTTTCATATTCCCATTTGTTTTTATTAAAGTTGTAAAGGCGGTTATTCTTACCGTCGACCCAGATACTTACCTTGTCTTTATTCTTACCATCTTTAATCGTTCCAGTTTCGTTTACTAGCTGGCTGGTATTATTAAAATAGGCGTCAATCGTTACTGTTGCTTTGTCATTTTTAAGTAAAGTGGTCGTGGTTGAATGCAATTTACCGCTATCTTGCTTATTATTATTGTCTTTAATTATTGCGACTGCCTGCTTTCTGGTCATAGCGGCTGCGACCGGTTGAGCTTGACTTAGACCACCGGCAAATAGGATAAAAGTCAGTAATATCGAAGAGATCATCTTTTTGGCTTTCATTGGAGTACTCCTTTTTTAATCTTACTTAATTATATTTTAAGGACTATTTTACTCTATATTTAATTTTATTGTTTTAAGTTTTACTAAAAAAGCATTATTTCATAGTGAAATAATGCTTGGTACTTAATTATTTTTTCTTATTTGCTTTGGGCAAAGGCTTAGCATCTAGAGCGTTTGATGGTAACTTGAGAAAATCACGGCTGCCAATATTAGCATAGCTTTGACCAGCACTTAATCTCATTAGCTTACCAATCTTTAAGTTAACATTGTACTTGAAGGTAGCAAGTTTATTACCTTTAACTACGAGCTTAACGGTCATGTCTTGGAATTTACCTGCCTTAGCCAATTTATTGTAAATTTTCTGTTGTTGCTGGCTTTGGGTATTGGTTTGAAAAATAGGGGCAACGGCTGCTTTCATTACTTCTTTATCAGTAATCTTAGCTGTTAACGTGTAGGTTCTACCGCTTCGCTTCATTTGATATGCGTTAATGAGCTTAGAAGGCGGATCCATTAACATTTCGTTATTAAGAATGGCATCAAGCAAGTCGGCATAGGTGTGACCGGTTGTTTTCGCAACTTCTGCTTTATACCAAGTACTTTGACCGTTGATATATAGATTTCCCGTATTACTAATCCACTCATCCATGCTGTGGGAATTCTTTTTGCTTTGGTTATTTTCAGTCTGATAATTTAAATGAAAAACTGTTGGGTCACCACCAAAAGTAAAGTTTGAAGCCACAACTTGACTGGAAGTGTCAGTTCTAAGGCTAACAACTTGCTTAGCTTGACCACTTTTAAAAGTTTTCTGAGCTTTTTTAATCACCTGGATTTTGGTTAAAATAGGTTCAGCTTGCTTTTTTTGTTTAGAGCAACCACCGGAAATTAGTGCTGCTACAACGCCTATACTTAGCAATAATTTTTTAAATTTCATTTTGGTTAGATATTCACTTTCCTTATAGTCATAATATTATCTATTGTATCGTAAAATAAAGATTAAAAAAATGATTTTTAATCTCAAACCCTATGAAAACAAAATCTAAATGTGTAAAATAGTAAGTGAAGCTTTTAATTTGCAAAGGAGATATTTCATGTCGAAATTAGTTTTAATCCGTCACGGACAAAGTGAATGGAACCTTGAAAACAAGTTCACTGGTTGGATTGATGTTGACTTGTCAGAAAAAGGTGTTGAAGAAGCAAAGAACGCAGGTAAGTTAATTAAGGAACACGGTCTTAAATTTGACCAAGCTTATACCTCAGTTTTAACTCGTGCGATTAAGACTTTGCACTTCGCTTTGGAAGAAAGCGACCAACTCTGGGTTCCAGAAACTAAGTCTTGGAGATTAAATGAACGTCATTACGGTGGTTTGCAAGGTTTGAACAAGAAGGCAACTGCTGATAAATATGGTGACGAACAAGTTCACATTTGGCGTCGTTCATACGATGTTTTGCCACCAAAAATTGAAGATGATTCAGAATTTAGTCAAGTACATGACCGTCGTTACGCAGATCTTGACCCGAACATCATTCCACGGACAGAAAACCTTAAGGTTTGTCTTGAAAGAGTTATGCCATTCTGGGAAGATCACATTGCTCCAGACTTATTAGCTGGCAAGAATGTCATTATTGCTGCTCACGGTAACTCACTCCGTGCTTTAACCAAGTACATTGAAAACATTTCTGATGCTGACATCATGAACTTGGAAATGAAGACTGGTGAACCAGTGGTTTACACTTTCGATGAAAAATTAAACGTAACTAATAAAGAAAAGTTAGACGATTAATTTAAAGTTTAATAACTAAAATAAAAAAGTCATTTTGGAAGAAATTCTAAAATGGCTTTTTTTGCTTGAATTGGTTTTACTGGTACATATGTCCTTGGCCTTTTCGTTATTTCTAAAAACATTTAAAACTAGCATATTTACGCGTCTAGTATTTTAATACTTTTAAGTGATTACTTTAATTTAGATTAATGCATTACTTGTAAGTTAGATGCAATAATACCGAATGGATTAGTAGTTATTAGTTTAAGAATATTATCTTGATTATAATTCGCTATCGTTTTAAAACTATGTTATTTTTTGTATATAAGGAAACAAATTATCTTCTAGTGAATTAGTAAGTCAAGTGTCAGACTTTGCTTCTAAGTCTGTTGCCAATATGGGTGATGGTGACGCTAAGACGGCAGCACCAGATAATATTGCTAAAGCTGTAAAAGATGCTAAAGACGTAATTGCAAATGCTAAAATGCAAGCTGATCTTGACAAGACAAAAGCTGATTTCCAAAGTGCTCTTAACGATGCAGTACCATTTACTAAGTAACAAGCATATACTGTTGATTCAATTAATAATACAGTTGAGACAGCTAAGGATATGATTAAGAATGACGGGTTGCTAACCGATTCTGATAGGGAAGAGAAACTTGCCCAGATTGATGCTGTTTCCTCAGCAACTTTGGATAGCCATGATAATGAGAAAAATGGTGATGCTGATAATACTAAAACTGTTGATGTTAATAGTGCTAAAACAACAAATGATCTTTTATTAATTCAAAACTCCGTTATCACTGTATACTGTATGCGATCGAACCTAATTACGCTTTAAAAATTCGAATTAGTAAAAATAATTTTAATATCAAGTATTACTAAGAGAGCTTGATATCTAGCACTAGGCCATTTTGGCCTGGTGCTTTTTTGTTGCAGTATTTTCAAGCAAAATAAATTGTTTTAAAACATTTTTTTATTTGAGACGAAAAAAGCCCTGTTAAAAACAGGACTTTGAACAAATATTATGCCAAAACAGTAACAATAATTATTTTTGCTGACGCATAGCTTGGTAAAAAAACATGCCAGTTATTTTGGCGTTTTTTTAATTTTCTGAATCTAAATTTAACACTGCGTCAAATACGCTTTGAGGAAGTTTAATATCACTACGGGCAGCTTGTCGTTTGTTCAAACTTTGTCTGCGCAAAAGTTGTTGCTTTTTGGAAATGCTGCGCTTTTCACCGTTAACTGCTGCATTTTTGCGTAAAGGCGGTACGTCAACTCTAGCAATTGCTTTGTTTTCCACAATTGCTTGCACAGGCATCGGGTAAAGTCTTCGCGGAACGGTGTACTTTAATTTTTCCACTAGTTTATGTGCTATTTGGGCAGCATTTTGTCGTGGGACTAAGATATCCAATGCATCTACCGGAGCGTAATTAATTTGAATCTGAATTTTGACTACGTCAACTAGTTCAAAGTCAAGAAATTCAGTATCCAAGGTGGCATAACCATGCGTAATTGACTTAAGGCTGTTGAAAAAGTTATAGGCAATTTCGGAAACAGGCAACTTATAGGTAAGTGTGACTAGTTCCTGTTGATTATCTAAATCCACCATTTCACCAAAATGTTGTTCACATAATTTCATAACCGCACCTAAATAGTCATTAGGAGTTGTTATTACGGCTTTAACGTAAGACTCAGTGACGTAATCAATTTTCGCAAAGTCGGGAAATTTGGCCGGATTAGTAATGGTTAAATACTCTTTTCTGGCATCGGGCTCCTTGAGGTAAACGTGGTAAGTAGCGTTGGGAGCGGTGGTCAAGACCTCAACGTTATATTCATCATGCAACCGTTCTTGGATGATCTGTAAATGGAAAATTCCTAAAAAACCGCAACGAAATCCCGCATCTAGGGCTTCTGACTGCTCTGGCGTGTAATGAAAAGCTGCATCGTTAAGAGCTAATTTGCTAATAGCTTGCTTTAATGCTTCATAACTTGTTCCCTCTTTAGGATAAAGCCCCGCATAAACCATTGACTGTGGTGGTTGAAAGTTAGGTAAGGCCTCTTGGGTGGGATGCTCAAAGTCTGTGATGGTTTCGCCCACCTGAATGGCATTGATGTCCTTGAGTCCAGTAACCAAATAGCCTACTTCACCAGTTTTTAGGGTTTTAACTGCTTGCATGTTAGGACGATAGATTCCGACAGTCTGGGCAGTGAATGTGCTATTTTCATTCATCAGCAATAATTTTTGTCCCGCTTGCAACTGACCCGCAATCAGCCTAATTTCCGCAATAATACCTTGGTAAGGATCGTATTGGGAATCAAAAACTAAAGCTTTTAGCGCTTGGTCATTGCCTTCAGCTGGTGCAGGAATTCGCTGATAAATAGCCTCAAGAACTTGGTGAACATTTTGCCCGGTTTTAGCAGAAATTTTTAAGATCTCGGTATCTTTAAATTCTGGTCGAAGTGCCCGCAATTGTGCTTCGGTAGCTGCAACATCGGCTGAAGCACTATCGATCTTATTAATGACGGGAATAATTGTGAGTTTGTGTTTAACAGCCAGTCGAAGGTTGGCAATCGTCTGTGCCTGCACTCCTTGGGTTGCATCTACTAGTAAAATTGCACCATCGGTAGCCGCCAAGCTCTTTGAAACTTCGTAGGAAAAATCAACGTGTCCTGGCGTATCAATTAGGTTGTATTCATATTCTTGACCATCATCGCCATGGTAAAAATTGCGGACGGAGCGTGATTTAACGGTTACTCCGTGTACCTGTTCAACTTCCATGCTATCCAAAAGCTGCGCACTAAGTTCACGTTCACTAACCGTTTCTGTTTGTTCCATAATGCGATCAGCCAAAGTAGATTTACCGTGGTCAATATGGGCAATAATCGCAAAGTTTCTAATATTTGCAGTTTTCATTTAAGTTAATCCTCCAGTTCTTGTTGCAATCCCTGTAAATAAAACTTTAATAACTGATTTGCTTCTGTTTCCAGATCAATTTGAAAAACTTTGAAGTCGACCGGTAATTGATCATGATTAAATTCATCGAGGTTCATCATGTTCATCAAGCCACTAATGATGGCACTTTGAATGACAAAAAGGTGACTAGCATCTTTGACGGATAATTCGGGTATTCGGGATGCAATTGCACGCCCTAGGTCACGGTTAATTTGATACAATTTTTGGCGGCCAAGCAGGGTCTGCTCACGATCAGCAGCTGCTTCTAAAATTGGTCCCCGAAGAGCGTTTAGCCGCAATAAATCTGCTTTTTGGTGAATCAACAAGTGATTTTCAGTTGTTAAAAAAGTGGTTAACTCGTTCCATGTAATTAATCCGGGCTTTTCTTGCCAGCGCTTGAGAACTTCTTGTAAATAGTCTTGGTAGCCTGAAAGAAGCAGGTACATGAAGATATTTTCTTTTGTCTTGAAGTAGTTAAACAGTGTGCCCTTGGCAACACCAGATTCACGGGCAATTTGCGCCATTGAAATGGCATTAAAATTATGTTTTTGGAACAGCTTGCTTGCAGATGCCGCAATTAGCTGCTTTTTTGCTAGTTTTTCTGCTGGCGTTAAGACATGCATCATATTCTCCTTTTTTCAATAATGACCACCGGTCATTTTACAAATGTTTTCTCTTTTGTGCAAGTTACAATTTGCTAAGAAAACGCTTGACTTAAAGTGCACTTTAAGGCTTATTGTAATTATTAAGAGCTAAAAAATGATTGAAAAATAATCATTTTTAACTCGCTTGCAGGGCTATTTTGTTTTAACTGCGTGCACTGCCAATAGCAGTTATGAGAAAGGTCGCTATTTCAGTGTAGCTGGCAAACAGCAATATCTGCTTGGCGTTAGTATTTTCTATGTAAATGTCTTCGACCTAAATAAATTTAGTATTGAAGTAATTAACAAATGGTTAACCAAAGATGGATGAATTAATGACTAATGAAAAAAAGTACCACATCGGTGAATTTAGTAAAATGGTGGGTCTTTCTTCCGCCACCCTTCGGTATTATGAAAGTGAGGGCCTGCTGGTACCGCAACGTGACCGCCAGGGGCAACGCTTTTATACCGAGGCTGATCGGGATTGGCTGCTCTTTTTGTTGCACCTCAAAGGTACGGGCATGACAATTAGCGAATTAAAAAAATACATTGCGCTGCGCGCTCAGGGAGATCAAACAATTCCGGAACGTTTAGCTCTATTAAAAAGAGTCCAGCAGAATGCCGAACAGCAGGTTAATGAACTACAAAATAATTTAAAGGTATTAAAGCATAAAATTGCTTGGTACGAGGGCAAGCAAAGTCATCAGATTGCCGCAAGTGAAACCTTTGCGGCATATTTAGCAAAAATAAAGGAGAAGAATCAAAATGGATAATCATGAGCAAGAAGTTAAAAATGGTCTTTTTGCACTGGGCGACAAAAATGAAGCCTTTCAAAAATACTTCATTGGTCAAAGCTATTTGCAAAATTTGGTGAATGATTCAGACCTTAATGTTGGTGTAGCTAATGTCAGCTTTGAACCAGGGTGTCGCAATAACTGGCACAAGCACAATAACGGTTTTCAAATTTTGTTAGCTACGGCTGGTGAAGGCTGGTATCAAGAAGAAGGCCAGCCGGCCCGCAAATTGCATCCAGGAGATGTTGTGGTTGTTCATGATGGTGTTAAGCATTGGCATGGTGCAACCAAGAATAGTTGGTTTGCACACTTGGCAATAACTGCGGGAACACCAGAATGGCTTGAACCAGTGACAGATGAAGATTATGAACAATTGGAGGATTAAAAAATGAAAAAACAAACAGCAGGCCGTGACAATTTAGGTAAATTTGCTCCTAAATTTGCGGAATTAAATGATGACGTATTATTTGGCGAAGTTTGGTCACGCGAGGAGCAAATGTCGGCCCGTGACCGGAGTTTGATTACGTGTGCTGCCTTAATGGCTCAGGGTTTGTATCCCCAGTTAAAGGCACATATGTCAATAGCAAAAACTAATGGGGTAACCAAAGAAGAAATGGTTGAATTAATTACCCACTTGGCCTTTTATTGTGGTTGGCCCAAGGCCTGGTCAGCTTTTGATTTGGCTAAAGACGTTTACGGCGAATAAAAAAACACGATTATTCATAACTAGAATAGCTACTTTTTAATGCATTGCTTGGCTTTATTGATTCAAGCAGTGCATTTTTTATGGATAAAATCAATTGATTACAGTAAAAATAGTTGATAACCAAGATGATTAGTGCATATTTAATCAAATAAATTTCGCACATGCTAAAATGAAATTGTAGTTAATATATTACTATTTATAAAATGCTATTCGTGTATATAGGAAGCCCGAAAATGAATAATAAAGATAAAGTTGTAGATTGGAAAAAGGCGCCATCCTTAGGAATAATTTTATTAAGTCTAGCTTTGTTCTGCTTATTTGCTGCTATTCCGGAAAAAGTAGACGCTGCTGTAAATTCACCTAAAGTAATAGTGCAAAAACAGTCTAAAGATAAAGTGAAAAAACAGAAAAAAGCTAAGCTGGTCCCGGTGACTGCGGCCGAAAATACTGCCGTAAAGGACAAAAGTACTACCGCTAATGAAGCTAAACAGCCTTTAAGTACTGACGATAGCGAGATTAAGCCGCAAGATAGTGCGCAACCATTTGCTACTAGTTTTAAATGGCATGGTCTTTCCTGGCAATATGATGACAATAGTAAAACGGCCACCATTCTTGGTGGAGAAGCCAAACTTGTTTATGATCCAAATGAATATCTTTCTAGCCTTGTTTCTAGCAACACTAAAACAATTAAAATAGCCGCTCCCTTGAAGGTAAGCGGTGATACTACGAACCTATTTAACTTCTTTACTAATGCAACTAGTATCGATTTAAGCAATTTAGATACTTCTCAGCTGAAATCAATGGCTTCGCTGTTTGAAAATTGTAAGTCGCTAACTAATATTACTTTTGGCAATATAGATACTTCTAATGTAAGTGATATGTCTTCAATGTTTAAAAATTGTCGAGCTTTAACTAGTTTAGACTTAAGTCATTTTAATACTGCTCAAGTAACCACGATGTCTTCAATGTTTGATTCCTGTTCATCTTTAACCAGTTTAGATTTGAGTCATTTTGATACCACCCAAGTTAGGAATATGTCGATGATGTTTTCACAAGATTACAGTTTAACCCAACTTGACGTAAGCCATTTTGATACCGCCCAAGTTAGGGATATGTCGATGATGTTTTCACAAGATAACAGTTTAACCAAACTTGACGTAAGCCATTTTAATACTGCCCAGGTAACGACAATGGCTAATATGTTTGGTTATTGTCAAAAATTGAAAACAATTAATGTGAATAATTTTAATACTTCAAACGTTCAAGACTTTTCTGGGGTATTTGTTAGCTGCTATAGTTTAACAGATTTGGACATCAGCAATTTTGATATGAGTAAGGTTATGAACGCTCAAGGCAGATATCGGGCAAATATGCTAGCTGGCTTAAGCAACTTAGTTACGCTAAAGCTAGGTCCCAAAAATTATCTTGTAACTGCGAATATTGAATTGCCAGGTACTTGGCGCAATGTCGGCGAAAATGGGACGATAGATCTGCCACAAGGAAATAAGAGTTGGTCATCGCAAGATTTACAGAATAATTATGATGGTACTAAGGATGCAGATACTTATGTCCGTTTTGCCACTTTAAAAATTACCTATCATAACCAAGCAGGCAAAGAAATTTCACCAGCAGACACAATATACGGTCGTGTAGGGACAAATTACAGCACTAAGGCCAAAGACATTCCTTATTACCAATTAGATGAAACAAATATACCAGCCAATAGTGAGGGAACTTATAATGGCGATGATATCAATGTTGACTATATTTATCTCTCTACCGCTAAACCGGTTACCGTTAAATATCAGGATGTCCAAGGAAAACAAATTGCCCAAGACGTAGTCCTGACAGGTGAAGGTGGCACAACATATACTAGTGTAGCTGTTAAAATTGATGGTTATACGCTTAAAACAACGCCAGAAAATGCTACCGGGATATTTACCGATCATGAGCAAACAGTGATTTATATTTATACCAAAGATCCGGTCAAAGCAGGCAACGTGATTGTGCGCTATCAAGATGAAGCTGGTCACTCAATTCACTCCGATATTATCTTAACGGGTTATATTAATGATTCCTATAGCAGTACCGCAATTCCAATTGAAGGTTATAGTTTAAAAACTGCACCAGAAAATCCCACGGGTCAATTTACTAATAAAGAACAAACTCTTATTTACGTCTATACTAGAAACCCGCTGTCAGTTGCTAACGTAACGGTCCACTATCAAGATGAGAAGGGCAAGCCAGTTGCCACAGATGTCATTTTGGGCGGCATTATCGGAACGCAGTATCAGAGTTATCCGTTGGTCATTAATGGTTATCAGCTCAAGACTACACCGGCTAATGCCTCAGGTACTTTTACGAAACAAAAGCAAGACGTAGTTTATGTTTACGCCAAAGATGCCAGTGCTAATAGCACTGCTGGGGGTCAAGGCGGCGGAACAGTGATCATTGCGGCTCCAAGCACAAGCACTGGCAAAGACAACAGCGGTGACTCAAATGATGCTAAAATCAAGCTTCCTGTTAGCAAGGCGGTTATGCATAATTCATATATTTATAATGAAAAAGAAGAAAGAATAGCTGGATGGCTGGGACAAGGTACAGTGATTAATACCTATGGAACGAAGCTTATTAATAACCGTAAGTATTATGTGCTGGCTAATAATGAATATGTTAGGGCTACTAATATTGATGGCGTTGTGCGTAAATTACGTCATAATGCTTACGTATTTAATCAAGCTGGTAAAAAAATTAAACTCTTAAAGCGGCACCAAGCTTGTCGAACTTACGGAGCTGCTGTTAAGAGACATGGCAAATTATTCTATCTTATTGGTAAAAATAGACTTGTTAAAAAGGCTAACTTCTAACAAGTAATGATCTCCTAGTTTTAATATTTAACTGAGTAAAATCGTTCGTTTAAAAAACGGACGATTTTTTAAATAGTAAGGTTGCTAAAAAGATATTTGTGATAAAATTAACTTATTAATTTAATGAAAGTGATTACATAGCAAAGAAGGAATCAATCATGATTTATCAAAAAGACATCAAGTGGGATGCCAATTATGATGTTGTTGTACTAGGTTTTGGCGGTGCTGGAGCAACAGCTGCACGCTTTGCCGCTGATAATGGTGCAAAAGTACTGCTTGTCGATGTTGCACCTGAAGGTCATGAAGGTGGCAATACTCGTTATTCGGCCCAGTTAATTGGTACGGGTAATGATTTTAATGAATTAAAAAAATATTATCAGAGTTTGACGGCACCGATGTCACTTGATGAAGAGATGATCGATACCTATGTTGCAGGAATGGTGGATATTCCTAATTATGTTACTAAATATTTAGGCGTAAAACCTTGCAGCGCTAAAAATTATGCCCCTGAAGCCCGCTATGCGTTTGAGGAATTCCCAGAATTTCCAGGTTCGACTTCATATGATTTTACTACCGTACGCGAGTCATGGTTTGACGCTGCACTTTGGAAAATTTTAAAAGAAGAGGTCGTTAAGCGCCAAGATCAAATTGATGTGATGTATGAGACCCCGGCTAAGGAATTAATTCAGGACCCAGTCAGTCGCAAGATTGAAGGTGTCTTGATTGAGCGCAAGCATCAGCTGCTTAAAGTGCAAGCCAAGACCGGTGTGGTAATGTGTACCGGCGGTTTTGAAAATAATCAAACAATGATTGAAGATTTTATTGGCGCTAAAAAACTAGCCCCTCTTGGCACCTTGTACAATAAGGGTGATGGCATCAAGATGGCTCGGCAAGTTGGCGCTGATTTCTGGCATTTATACAACTATGAATCTTTAGGTTTGCTGCACGGGATGGCATTTGCCGTACCAAAAGGTGAGCGTGGCCGCCTAATGCTCGGTAAGCAAAATGAAGTAGTAGCTCATGGCAGTTCGTTTGTTGTGGGTGATGATGGTACCAGATACTTTAACGAAGCGGAAGAAAATCGTCATGGTCACATTAAGAACCATGGTCAGTGGAAAGTGCCGCTCAACCAAGAACACCCTTATTTGATTTTTGATAAAGCTAAAAAAGCTGAATTAGACCAAGATCCAATTATTGGCAACTATCAGCCTTATCCAGATAATGTTATTGAGGCCGCAACGATTGGCGAGCTAGCAGAAAAGATTGGTGTTGCAAAAGCCACCTTGGAAGATACACTTACTCGCTTTAACCAGGCATGTCAAGCAGGCAATGATCCTGAATTTCGCCGGGACCCAAAGACTTTGCGGGCATTTACTGCAGGTCCGCTTTATGCCGTGCGCATGGAACAGACAATGCTAAACACGCAAGGTGGTGCGAGAAGAAATAAGGAAGCCGAAGTTCTCGATACTAAGGACAAGGCCATTCCTCACCTATATTCTGCCGGTGAATTTGGCGGTATTTGTGCTAACCAGTATCAAGGTGGTAACAACTTAGCCGAATGTTTGATTTGGGGTAAAATTGCCGGTGAAAATGCGGCCAAAGCTAAAGATGATGTGACGGTTGATGCTGCTAGTGGTGCATCAGCACACGATGTCCACTTGAATTCAGACCTTGAGCATGAAGACTATCCAACTGGCAAGGATCAATACATTGGTAGGTCCAATGGCGGCATGGGTGGCGAAATCGTTGTTCGGGTCACTGCCGATAAGCAAAAGAATTTACAAAACATTGAGGTTCTCAAGCAGGCCGAATCAGAAGATTATGGTCTAAAGGCAATCAAAACCATGCCAGCCGAAATGGTTAAGGAAAACAAGGTTGATGTCGATGCCGTCTCGGGCGCATCGAGCACCTGTCGCGGATTAAAAGCTGCGGTTAACGATGCCTTAGATAAGATTGATCAATAAATAACAAAAAAGGGATTAGCGCAAACTAGTTCCTTTTTTTGTGTCTAATTGTTTTTAGGAAAAAATACTATTTATATATGTATCAGTAGTATAATTTGGGTAGATAAGTTAAAAAAACAGAGGATAATTGAATAGGATAAGAAAATGAACTTTACCCAATTACGTTGCTTCATTAAAGCAGTTGACAACTCCAGTTTTACAATTGCCGCTGAGCGGTTGAATTTTTCCCAATCGGCTGTTTCTAAAAACATTAAGGATTTAGAAAATACAATCGGTGTTACCCTGATTAACCGGGCCCATCACCGCATTTCATTGACTAATGCCGGTAAATATTTTTACCGCGTGGCCCGAAATGTTGTTGATGATATGGACTATACGGTGGCTTATTTACAAAGCCAAAAGAATAATCCCGAGACGCTTTTGCGGATTGGTGTTTGTGATACGCCCTTAGAACAAAAAATTTTACCTATTTTCTTGCGCAAATTGCGTAAGTCAGGCAGTAACCTGAACGTGCAATTTGTTTTTGTACTTAATAACTCAATTGGTGAATTATTGAATCACCACGTAGATATTTGTGCAATTGCGCGTGAAGACGTTGATGTTGTTGATGATGTCAGGTTTGAGCCCCTAATTACCGGTAGAGTCGTGGTCGCCTGTCCTGATGATTCGCCGCTTGCTAAAAAAGACAAGATAGCAGTTGCCGACTTAAGAAATCAAAACATTTTTTTGCTAGATCCCAATAGCTCCCTGAATGTTCAACTAAATTTTCAGACGGCGCTAATTAACAATTTGGGTATGGAACATATCAAGTTTGTCCAAGACTTTTTGGCAATGGATATTTATGTTCGTGGTGGCTGGGGCTACGGCATTTTACCCAACTTTATCGCTGACTCGCAATCTGCTGGCATTACTTATGTGCCAATTGATTATCATGATATTTCGCCTTATGGTATTGCCTACATGGAATCTTTTTCCAATAAGTCAGTTCTTGATGAAGTATTAGACACGCTCAAGAAGTCCGTAAAGGAATACACCCAAAAAAATAATAAATAATACACATATAGATAGTTATTTAAAAATGCTTGTATAGTAAGCCTAAGCGCTTATTGCACAAGCATTTTTTTGATTATTAAAGCATAACAAGAATGTTCTCTATTCCATTTAGTAATCTTGAATTCTAATATTGGTGCAGAAATTCACTAGATAAATAGTATTATGAAAGCGATTAAAGGATTTGCATTAAGAAGTGAGGGATAAAAAATGGAAAATACTTATGATGTTATTATCGCTGGCGCAAGTAATGCTGGTGGTATGGCAGCTTGTGCAGCTGCTGAAAAAGGAGCTAAAGTTCTCTTGATTGATAAGCAAGGAAGCTCACAGTTTCTTTACCGTTCTTTCTTTGCAGCACTTGATAGTAATGCTCAAAGAAGAGCCGGAATCAAAGTAGACAAAGCTAAGTTGATGAACTTCTTAACTTTATTCTTCCAAGACAATGTTGATGAACGACTTTTATGGACTTGGGCTAACCACGCTGATGAAACAGCTAATTGGCTTGAAGACAATATCTTAAAGCCAAATGGTGGAGTTTTAAGACCACAAAAAGATGCTTACTATGAATCAATTGTTAACACTGCCTTTAATACTGAACTAGCAATTGCCACCCCGGAAAACGGCTGGGCTCATTATGGTGATTGGATGATCGATAAGGTTAAGGAACTTGGCGTAACACTTAAATATAATACCAAGCTAGAAGAATTAATTACCGATGATAGTGGTGCTGTAACTGGTGTCATTACTAGTGACCGTGATTCAGGCGCAAAGACTGAATATCATGCAAATAAAGGTGTCATCATTTGTACCGGTGGTTATGGTGCTAACGTCGAATTGATGAAGAAGTGGGATCCACTTGGTTATAAGAAGAATGTTTATTCAGATGGCCCTCGGGATGATGGTTCAGGTATTCTAGCTGGTCTAAAAGTTGGGGCAGCAAGGGATGAAGAACCAGCAGAAATCATTTTTGATCGTGGTGCCGTTCCCGTTGGAACGAAGGCTGAAGATCATTATGAGATTGACTTTAAGGGTCCTGGCTATTTCTGGATGGGTGCTTATCCATTGCTTAAAGTCAACCTGAAGGGTGAGCGCTTTGGCAATGAAAGTGTTCCTTACCAATTTGATATCAACGCAATGGCTAAACAACCAGGTTACTTAGAAGCACAAATTTGGTCAGAAGACACAATGGATCACTTGGACCAATTTAGAACTCAAGGTTGTTCACGGCTCAATTGGCCAGGTATTTACAATACTGAAGAAAATAAGGCTGAGATTCAACGTCGAATTGATGACGGTATGGTGCAAAAAGCCGACACGCTTGAAGAATTGGCTGAAAAATTACAATTACCAGCAGACAAGTTGGTCAGCACGGTTAAACGCTATAACGAAATGTGTGCAAACGGTGTTGATACCGACTTTGGTAAAGAAAAATTCAGACTATTCCCAGTTGATAAAGCACCTTACTACGGTGTCATTATGGGTGGACGTCTTCTTGCAACACTTGATGGTCTGCGGATCAATACCAAAATGGAAGTTATTGATAAAAATGGTGATCCGATTCCACATCTTTATGCTGCTGGTAATGCAAGTGGTGGATTCTTCTGGGGCAGCTATCCAGACAGAGTTCCAGGTTTAACTTGCAGTCACGCTCAGACCTTCGGTCGTTTAGCAGGTCAATACGCTGCGGAAAATTAGTTTTTATTTAATAAAAGGAGATTAAGAATCATGGAAGAAAAACAATTACCTAAGCTTTCTAGCTACCGGTGGGTAATTCTGGCAATAGCCGCTTTGCTTGATGCCATTAGTAGTTATATTCAATTTCAGATTTCTGCTTTGGCTGTGCAAATTATGCCAGCTTTGCATATTGCGCCAGCTCAGTTTCAAATTTTGCTGATGGCACCAATGCTAATTGCAGTTTTCTTGAGTATTCCTGCAGGTTCACTTGCAGATAAGTTTGGTGCTAAGAAAATCGTTTCCATTGGATTAGTTATTTCTGTAATTGGTGCTTACGGCCGCTTAATTGCCAATAACTTTTTCACAATGTTTATAACTTTGTTGCTTTTCGGTGTTTATATGGCACTCCTAAATGCTAATACGCTGAAAATCTTTGGTACTTGGTTTAAGCAAGATACTAATATGGCGATGGGTGTTTTCTTTGCCTCAGCTAGCGTCGGTATTATGCTCTCTCAAGCTACTAGTTCGCTGTTTCCATCTGTTAAACAGGCATATATCTTTTCATCAACAGTGCTTTTGATTTTAGCTGTTTGCTGGATGATTTTTGTTAAAGACACCCCTCAAGGTGAAGAAATACCACAACCACAAGTTGAGCAAGGTAAATCTGAGTCGTCATTAAAGTTCTTTGAAGCTGCAGCAAAAAGTAAGAAAACTTGGTATGTTGCTTTAGCTGTCGGTTTTGGAATGGGTGCCAGTGAAGCCTTCTCCGGTATTTTGCCACAAGCATTTGCCGCAAGAGGTATGACACCAGCACAAGCCGGTGCGGTTGCCGCCGTTGCCACAATTGGTAGTTTATGCGGTTCACTATTTGGTCCATCTATTATCAATAAAGCTAAAAAAGGTAAGCCAGTAATGATTTTAATTACGATTCTTGGTGGCTTATTGATGGCAGTTACTTGGTATATTCCACTTGGAATGCCATTAACAATTGCCTTGATTCTCGGTGGTGTCTTCGGTGCTATGACTGGCCCGATTATGCAGGCGATGCCAATTACTTTCCCTGAAATCGGCCCAAAGAATGCTGGTAGTGCAGGTGGACTTGTTGGAACAGTTTCACTACTCTTGTCATTCTTTATTCCATTTATTATTTCTGCTATTGCTGGTAGAAACTATGCCTTAACCTTCATCATTCAAGGAATCGTCTTCGTGGTTCAAGTCATTGTTTTGGCAATTTTGCCAGACCCTAATATTGCACGTAAACGCAATAATCAAAGATAACTAGCTTGATAATTAGAAAGGAATTTTATCATGGCAAAAAAGATTACTGATAAGCCGGGGAAATACACCGGTTCTGGTCAGGGTAAGGAGAGTCAAATCAACCTTGAAGTAGAAGTTGATGAGGACAAGATTGTTAGCGTTAAGCCATTAGATCAATATGCTCCTGATAGCCTTGCCGACAATGCTTTTCACAAGATGGCTCAAAAGATTGTTGATCATCAATCAGCCGACGTTGACGTCGTTTCCGGTGCTTCGGAAACTTCACGTGGCATTATTGAAGGCGTTAAAGAGGCCTTGAATAAGGCAGCAGTTGACTTGGCTGCTTTAAAAGAAAATAGTGCGCAAAGTCAAACGGAAACACAAGAAGTAATTGACGTTGATGTTGCAGTTGTTGGTGCTGGTGGAGCAGGCGCTGCTGCCGCTTTAGCAGCACGCCAGCACGGCGCTCGTGTTGCTTTAATTGAAAAAACAATCTCGCCACTTGGTGCCAGTACTTTTGCTGGTGGGATGTTTGCTGGCGATAGCCAACAACAAAAAGAGCAAAATGCAGTTGTATCAAAGAAGTGGCTCTATGATGAATATATGGACGCTTCACAAGGCTATATGAATTCAATTCTTGTTCGTCGCATCATTGATGAATCAGGCAAAACTGTCGACTGGCTGAATGAAAACGGCGCAATCATGAAATTGGTTGATGCCGGAACCGGTGGTAGTTTTGACCACATTGGTATGCCAGCTACTCTTCACGGCTATCAAGAAGGCGGAACTAAGGCTGTTACCAAGTTGATTGAGAAGTTTAAGTCAATTGGCGGGCAAATGTATTTTGGTTTTGCTGGGCAAAAGCTCTTGCAGGATGCTGATGGTAAAGTCATCGGTTTAATTGCACAGGGTGATGATAAAGAGCTTCATGTCAATGCTAAAAAAGTGATTATCGCTACAGGCGGTTTCGGCGGTAATCCGCAAATGCGTAAAGAATACTTGGGTGATGTTAGCACCCAAGGACAAGTTTTACAAAACACCGGTGATGGTCTAAACATGGCCTGGGATGCTGGTACTGCGCACCATATTAATGGTTCAACGCATTATTTCTGGCAAACTTTCAGTAATGAAGACATTGGTGCAATGGCAAAATTAGTTGGTCCTAACTGGATGCCAGTTAACGCTTTGGCCGATTTTCCAAACCTCCGGGTCAATAACCGTGGCCAACGTTATGCCAGTGAAACTCACGCTTTGGACTTTGCGGTTCATGGAGCTGAGCTGTCCGAGCAGCCTAAGCAGACTGAATATGTCATCTTTGATCAGGCCATGCTTGATAAGATTAAAGAGGGCGGCATGGTTGCAATTGAAGACCATTATGGCAAGTGGAAGAATAAGCGCCAGTTCTATATGGAATTCAATTTCCCAACTGACACTGAGGAAAGTATCAAGCACGAACATGAAAAGACGGACTTTACCTCATTATTAAACAAGCTAAGTTCAACTGATGTTGTCTTTATTGGTGACACAATTGCGGAACTTGCAGAAAAAATGGGCGTCAATCCGGAGAATTTGCAAAAGTCCGTTGATCAATATAATGCTGCGAAGAAAAAGGGTGAAGATGAATTATTCTTCTCCGATACCAAGCGAATGATTCCTGTTGAAAATGGCCCATTTTACGCAGTTAAGTATATTGCACGTAACCTTGGAACTCTCGGTGGTGCTACAATTGATGAAAAGATGCATGCTCTAGCACCAAGTGGCGAGCCTGTTCCTAATCTTTATGTAGCAGGTGCTGATGCTTCCGGAATGTATGGTAAGGCGTACGTTGATTTTGAAGGTGGAACTTTAGGTTTTGCTTACATTTCAGGACGCCTAGCCGGAATCGATGCAGCTGAAACTGCTAAAGAGGGTAAATAGTTTAAAAAAAGCATGTACAGATTTGCTGAAAATTTGTATGTGCCTTTTTGGTCAAAGGAGAAAAATCATGGCTGAGAAGAAGTATGATGTTGTAATTGTTGGTGCTGGTCTTGCCGGTTTTGCTGCGGCCGCTGAAGCTGCCGATAATAACTTAAAGACCTTACTTGTCGAAAAAGGTAAGACCACTGGTGGTACAGGAAACTATGTTGAAGGTGTTTTTGCGGCAGATTCTGAATTACAAAAAAAGGACCATGCGGAAATTGATCAAGAAGAGTTGCTAAAAGAAGAGTTAACTTATTCGCATTACAAAGCAGATGGCAAAATGTGGCAAAAATATATTGCCAATGCGGGTAAAAACGTTTCTTGGCTTGAAAAACGGGGCGCTGAAATTGCGATGGTTGCTAGCCTAGGTTCAGGGGCAAGAACCTGGCATTTGTTCAAGGGCAAGGGCCACGATGCAATTCATTCAGGTCTCGAGCCATATGCGAAGTCTAAGGGCGTTGAAATTATTACTTTAACGCGTGTAACGGATCTTAAGCAAAATGAAGATCAAACTTATAACGTAACTTTGACGAACGTTGAAGATGATACTGAAGAGATTGTAGTTGCTAATAACGTCATTTTGGCAAGTGGCGGCTATCTGAATAACTTGGAATTGATGGAACACACTCCTCATCAAAATCCGGATAATGTAATTCCTGTCAACTCAGGTAAAAGTACCGGTGATGGTTTATGTCTTGCCTGGAATCTTGGCGCTAAACAATTCTTTACCGGAATGTCAATGATGTTTGGTGGCCAATTAAAAGATGATTCGGTTCCTTCATTTAAACTATGGGGTACAGCCATTTGGAGTTCTGTCTGTGATCAACCACAAATGTGGGTTAATGAAATCGGTGAACGTTTTGTTGATGAAAGTGCAGCAGTCGTCAACTGGGCTAATGAAGGCAATTCGATGAATCGCCAAGAGCGTGTCTTTTGTATTTTCAGTCAGAAAATCTTAGATGACTTCACCGATAAGTCATATCCAAGATCAATGAAACCATTTGTACCTGAAGACCGTTACCCAAGTCTGCGAGAAGACATTGAACAAGCCGAAAAAGATGGTCGCAAGTACTTGCATAAAGCTGCAACAATTGAAGAATTAGCTAAAGAGATTGATACCCCTAACTTACCAGCTTATGTGAAGCACTATAATGAAATGGCCGCTAATGGCGAGGATACCGATTTTCATAAGCCAGCCAAATACATGCTTCCAGTTGATGGGGATGGCCCATTTTATGCCATTGAACTAGGCGTTGGTGCCTATACAACTGGTGACGGCTTACGTGTAAATACCAATAATGAAGTTTTGGATACTAAGGGAAGACCAATTAGTGGCCTTTACGCAATTGGTAGTGACGGATCAACCGTTTTGTACGGTGATACCTACGGCGTTAATGTCCCTGGTACTCATGCAGGTTACTGTATCTTTTCGGGCCGCAATGCGATTAAAGCAATTGCCAATAAGCAGTAAAAAGCATAGCAGTTTGATTGATTATATAAAAATTAGAAAACCATTTTTACTAAATTTAGCAAAGCATTGAATGCATACATTCAATGCTTTTTCTTTAGGTCTTAGTCATATTTGATTCCTAAGTTATAAGTAAATGGAAAGTCAATATGTACTATAAGAATAATTTCAAGGCATTATTGTGGCAGATCTTACTCTATTCAACGATTAGTGTTTTTGCAGCAGCGATTATAGTTGTAACGCGGTAGCATATATGCTACCGTAATGCTTGACGGAGGAGTACATGAAAAAAAGTTGTTTTTGAATACTATGACAAAGATGAGTTTCGTGTCTTTTGGCGTAAATTACCCCATAAAGAAGCTGTAAAATTATTGGTTACAATTGAAAAAATTAGTAAGTTTGGCTTGCTAATAGCACAAGAACAACAGTGGATTAAAAAAACTGGAATCAAACTTGTTTGAAATTCGCTCACATTACGGAAATTCATTATATTATTACTCATGGTTTTAAGAAAAAGAGCAACAAGACTCCGATGAGAGAAATAACTCATGCTAAAGCAATTAGAACTAAATTTTTAAAGGATGATAGTAATGAAAAATGAAACTGAAAAAATGCTTGAAGAATTAACTAAAAATAATTCTCAATTAAAAGAATACGCTGATCAGTATGGTCGCCAGCTAGAAGCTGCTGTGGCGGTTACTGAATTGCGTAAAAATGCAAGAATTAGTCAACGCGATTTAGCAGAAAAAGCTGGTGTAAGCAAATCAACTATCACGCGAATTGAAAAAGGTAATATGAATCCTTCACTTAAGACATTGGACAAGCTGGGCGCAGCTGTAGGTAAACACCTTTCTATTTCTTATGACTAATACAGATATAGGTTTTAATTTTGTTTGTAAACTATAATTAGAGTTTAAACTAAAAACCACTTTCATTAAATTTACCAAAAGAGTCTGGGAAAAATCATCTTCTCCTAGACTATTAAAAAAGCGTTGAACATACTGGTTCAACGTTTTTTGTATATATTATCTTTTGGTCTTGCTAGTATTTAATTACTAATCTTCAAATATAGCGAGAGACCAAACACAATGTACAAAGTCATTCTATATGCCAGACTGCTTTAGTACTTAATTTAGTCTCTACTAATTTGCCTAGCAATAAGTACCGCTTGGTAGTGTTTAATCTGCATGACGCCATTTTGGATCAGTTAAAATTCGAGCAGTTAGAAGTCCAATTGGCAAAGCAGTAATAATCATCAACGCGTTCATTATCCAGTAAGCACCAATGTTAATGTTGGTTACACCGAAATTGAAAACAGCGCGGTACATGTAAAGTCCCGGCACCATAATGACGATTGCCGGCACCGTGATTGCAATTCGCGGAAAGCCGACTTTATCACGAACAAAGCTGGCAACTAAGCCAGCTAGCAGTGAGCCAATAAAAGCTGCAAGAGGGGCAGGAACATGGTTAAATTCGGCTAAGCTCAATCGTAATGTATTGGCAAAAGCTCCGATAAGTGCTGCTACTGTTGCCATTGATGGCTTGGCATTAAACATGATTGAAAAGCCATAAACACCGCAAAAGCTAGCAATTAACCGTAAGACTGTTAATATTACTGGATTTAGTGTGAGTTCAGGAATTGAGCCGGGCTTTAAGTTTAGTGTAGTTGCCACGCCCCAACCAACCATTGTTGCAATCATAATGGTTAAAACCGCATAAGAAAGACGTTCAAGTCCTGACCGCATATCCAATTTTGACATGTCGAGCCCAGAGGTAATAAATGGAAAACCAGGAATAACGTAAAGCATTGACCCGATATAGCCGTATGCATGATGATAATTCCAGCCTAAGAACTTTTCTCCTAGTCGGAAACAAAAGAAGTAAATAGCACAAGAAATAGCTACACCAACAGCAATTTTGGCTACCAAAGTAATCTTGTGCTTGCCCATTACGCCGCGGAAGTAATTCCCGACGGCAGCACCAAAAAAGGTACAAATCATTTCTGGTAAACCGCCGCCTAATAAGAAAATAAAGCTGGCACAGGCGAGTCCCGCGCTCAGAGCACCAATTGTTAACGAGTAGCTTTTGGTATGTTTTTCAATTTGATTAAGTTCCTGATGAACCGCACCAATTGTCCAGTATTCATTTTCTGTTTCAAAGCGACGGACAAAATCTTCCATTTTATTTAACTTATTCATGTTAACGCCGGTAGTTGGTAGCGATAAAGTTTGTGAATAAGATTTATTATCGACATCGAAGCAAGTATAACTGATAGTTAATAAACCAATATCAGTAGAACAAGTAATGTCTAACGCCCGCGCTATGGTATTCATTGAATCACGTACGCGCCAGGCCCCAGTTCCGCATTCTAAAAGCATTATTCCTACTCTGCCAACAAGTGACCCTTTTTCTACTAGCGTAGTATCCCCAATTAGGGTATCGTCTGGACTCTTGAAAAATTCTTTCCAGTGAATTTTCATATGATGATGAGACGAGATATGATGTTGTGGTTCGTTTTCGTCCATTATTTGTGATATTGCCTCTCTTTGAAATCTAAAACACAGTGTTTCTATTTTACCATACTTGAAAAAGGGGTCGTGTTTTATTCGTCTTTAGAGCTAAGAATCGAAGAAAAAGTTACTATTTATAAAATTATGTAGTATACTACATAATTAACAACTAAGAAAGGAAAGGCACAATGTCTGATCACTTTTTAAACCAGCTAGGTCCCAAAATTAAAATAGCCAATACCGTAATTGAAAAAGAATTGAACAATCGGTTTGCAGAAATGTTTAAAAAATATTCTTTAACTGGTGCGCAAATCTCATTATTGGTATTTTTATATGATTCAAAGGGTAGGACGATTACCCAAAAAGAAATAGCGGATACTTTTGTCTTAAGCCACCCAACGATTCGTGGAATCGTTAAGCGTCTTGAAGACAATAATTTGATTGCTACTTCCCACTTAAAAAATGATCAACGGCAAATTGTTTTGACATTAAGTGCTAAAGGTTTTGCTTTACTTGATGACAACATTACTGCAATTCATGAAATTATGGATAAGGTCAATAAGCGGATTGTTGCTGGTTTATCTGATGCAGACGTTAAGCAATTGGAACATATTTTAAATGTAATTATTGGTAATTTTTAATTGTTATTTTTATAAAAAGTGTAGCATGCTATTTAAAAGGAGAAAATAATGGAAAAAGAGGTAAAAAGCATTTCTGGTCATAAACGAGCAGTAATGATGACAGTACTACTTTTTGGAGCGTTTGTTGCTTTATTAGCAGAAACTTTTTTAAATAATGCCCTGCCATCAATCATGAATTCATTTGGGGTAAGTCAAGCAACAGCGCAATGGCTCACTACTGCATATTTACTTGTGGTCGGATTAATGATTCCAATCTCGGCGTGGATTTTTGCGTCTTTTAGTTTAAAGAAAAATTTCTTAACCATGATGGGAATCTTTTGTATCGGTTCGGTTATTTGTATATTCGCCCCAAACTTTTATGTATTATTGACCGGACGAATTATTGAAGCTATAGCTGCCGGAGGCTTAATGCCGTTTATTCAAAACGTAATTTTGCTGATGTTTCCACCGGAAAAGCGTGGGTTAGCGATGGGTATCACCGGCTTTGTCGTTGGCTTTGGCCCGGCGGTGGGACCGACAATTTCGGGTTTAATTTTAAAATATGCCGAATGGCAAATGTTGTTTGTTATTTTAAGTGTTACTAGTGCAACCGTGATGGTTTTTGGACTTTTTACGATACAAAACATTACAACAGCGCACTTAGATTCAACTGATGGTATTTCGTTTTTAGAATCAATTCTGGGTTTTGGTCTGCTTCTATATGCTTTATCAGAAATTGGTAATACTGGTAAAATTACGCTGCCGTTAATCTTGGTGTTTGTCATTGGGATAGTCATTATTTGCCTATTTTGTCACCGGCAATTACATATGGCAGAGCCACTGCTTGATATTCGCGTTTTTAAAAATCGGCGTTTTAACTTGTGTACCTTGCTTAGCACCATCAGTAATATCGCAATGGTTGGAATTGAGTTGGTTTTACCTCTTTATCTTCAAACAACGCGTGCGGAAACCGCGCTAACTTCGGGACTAGTAATGATGCCCGGGGCACTAATTATGATAATTTGTAATCCGATTTCTGGTACTTTATATGATAAATACGGAATTAAACGGTTATCTCTATTCGGCTTTGTCATGCTATTATGCGGTACGTTGCCAATGCTAATCTTCAATGCTCAAACGAGCCTGTTTTTAATTAGTTTGTGTTATGCAATGCGCATGGTCGGTATATCGTTTACCATGATGACTACTTTTACTGCTGGAATTAATGAAGTGCAAGCTGATTTAACGGCTCATGCCAATGCAGCTTCCTCGACAATTAGACAAATTGGGGGATCGCTTGGCACGGCTTTAGCAATGCTAGTTGTAACTTTGGGAGCAAAGAATATGGTTGGAACTAAGGCAGCGCAGCTGGCAAGCGGCTATCATTTAGGCTTTATCTTAATGCTTGTTTTTGCCATTATTGGCTTTTGCTGTTCATTCTTTTTACCGTCAGCTAAGGAGGAACATAAGTAAATTATAAAGAATCTGATGGTTAAGCTAAAAATGCTGAGTGGTTGAAACCGCTACAGCATTTTTTCATTGCAAGCGACTAAATTACTCATAATTGCTCATTTTTGCATGAAAATGAATTTTTTTGAGCAAAAATGATTGCTTTTAGCGAGCAACGCGCATAAAATTACCCAAGGAGGTGAAGGGAAAGTATGCTAACGCAAAAGCGCCGAAAATTAATCGAGAACTACATTAACCAACATGAATTATGTCGGGTCTGCGATCTTTCGGAATTGACAGCGACCTCAGAATCAACGATTCGTCGAGATTTAATTCAGCTCGAAAAAAAGGGTTTAGTCAAACGCGTTCATGGCGGGGCACAATCAGTGAAAAATTTTGCTCACGATGTTTCGCAGCATATTCGCTTCACAATGAATCACGATGATAAAGTTCGCATTGCCCGGTACGCGGTCAAACATTATGTGCACGAAAATGATTACCTATTTATCGATGCGGGAACAACTAGCTATGAAATGGTGCCGTTTCTTGCGGAAGTTCCGGGAGTCACAATTGTCACTAATGGGATTGAAACAGCTCTAAGTGCTGTTGGGCACGGCATTAGTACCATGCTTTTAGGCGGCAAGATCAAGGAGGACACTCACGCAGTTGTGGGCGAATCCGCACTTCAGCAGCTGCAGAATATGAATTTTGCGGCTTGTTTTATCGGCACCAATGGGATTGATCGTCTAGGCAATCTAACCACACCGGATCCCGAAGAAGCGGCAATCAAGAAAATGGAAATTGCTCGGTCAGATCATACTTATGTTCTAACTGATGCTTCTAAAGTCGGTGAACGTAATTTTGCCGTTTTTGGTAATGCAAAAGATATTACCGTGATTACGACTGTGTTAAACACGCAACATAAAAATACTTTACCTGCTAAAGTAGATTTGAAGGAGGCCAAATAGATGATATATACGGTTACTGTTAACCCTGCTTTGGATTATGTCATCCAATTAGAAAAGGTGGAAAGCGGCAGTGTCAACCGTAGCAATAATTGTTCATTTTTAGCTGGAGGTAAGGGGATTAACGTCTCGCAAATTCTTAACCAGTTAAAAATTGATAATACTGCTTGGGGCTTTGTTG
Organism: Lactobacillus sp. B4007; assembly: GCF_026535895.1. Classification (NCBI taxonomy): domain Bacteria; kingdom Bacillati; phylum Bacillota; class Bacilli; order Lactobacillales; family Lactobacillaceae; genus Lactobacillus; species Lactobacillus sp. B4007. The sequence continues at coordinate 334,650 of NZ_JAFNPA010000001.1, read as the reverse complement.
GTGGCTTTACTGGCAAAGAATTGGTACGGCAATTAAATCAGCGCCGCATTGTCAATGACTTTGTCACCATTTCTGATGATACGCGGGTCAACGTTAAGGTACATGCTCAAGCTGAAACAGAAATTAATGCTGCAGGACCTAACATTACTGATCAGGAAATTACGGCTTTTAAGTCACGTCTAAGTGATTTACAAAAAGGCGACATTGTTGTCTTAAGTGGTTCTTTGGCACCTAGTCTTTCGGTTGATTTTTACCAAGAATTATTACCTGAAATTAAAAATGCGGGTGCGGAATTTGTAATTGACACAACTGGTCAGGCTCTACTTGATACGCTTAACTACAAGCCATTAGTAATCAAGCCAAATCACCATGAACTTGCCGACTTGTTTGACACGACTTTTTCATCTGATCAAGATATGCTTGAATGTGCTCATAAGTTACTCGACATGGGTGCACAAAATGTCATGGTTTCAATGGCTGGCAAGGGTGGCTACTTGATTACTCAAGATCACTTCTACCATGCCAAAGGTGCAGTTGGAACTGCTGTTAATTCCGTTGGTGCGGGTGATTCAATGATCGCGGGCTTTGTCGGAACTTATGTTAAAACTAAGGATCCGGTTGAAAGTTTCCGGATCGGAATGGCCTGTGGTGCTGCTACAGCCTTTACCAAGGATATTGCGGTCATGAGCCAGATAGAAGCGGTCTTACCACAAATTAACGTGGAAGAAATTTCGTAATGAAGGAGAATTCAAATGCAAATTAAAGATATTTTAGCTCCTGAATCGATGATTATGTCGCTTAAAGCGACAAACAAAGAAGATGCAATCAAGGAAATGGCTGATTTGGAAGTCAAGACCGGGATTGTTAATGATGAAGATGAATTCATCAAATCGATTTGGGCACGTGAAAATGAATCAACAACTGGTATTGGTGATGGCATTGCAATGCCACACGCTCGTAACAAGGCAATCAATAAGGCCCGTGTTCTTTTTGCCAAAAGTGAACAAGGAATTGATTACAATTCACTTGATGGTCAACCAGTTTATTTGTTCTTTATGATTACCGCACCAGATGGTGCTGATAATACTCACTTGCAAGCTTTGGCTAAGCTATCAGGCTTACTGATTAACCCGGATTTGGTTGCAGCATTAAAGAATGCCCAATCACCTGAAGAAGTAATCAAGCTATTTGAAGACGCTGAACAAAGAAGCGATGCTGATAAAAAAGCCGAAAAAGAGCAAGCCGCTGGTGCAAGTAATACCGGTGATGCAGACAAGCCGTTAATTGTTGGGGTTACTGCATGTATTAATGGGATTGCCCACACTTACATGGCACAAGAAGCAATTATTAAAGCCGGTAAAGCACAAGGTGCTGATGTTCGAATTGAAACGAATGGTTCCGAAGGCGTTAAGGACAAGTTGACCGCTGACGAAATTAAGCGGGCAAAGGGTGTTATCATTGCCTCTGATAAGAAAGTCGACATGCCCCGTTTTGATGGTAAGCCATTGATTAGCCGTCCTGTTGTTGACGGTATTAATAAACCTGACGAATTAGTTGAAACTATCCTTGATTCAAAGGCTAGTGTTTACCATTCCGAAGGTCAGGCTGCACAAGAATCTGATGACTCTAAGAAGGGCTTCTGGGGTTCAATTTACCAAAACCTAATGAATGGTGTTTCTCACATGTTGCCGTTTGTTATCGGTGGTGGTATTTTAATGGCTATTTCCTTCATTGTGGAAAACTATGCTGGCGGACCAAAGTCACCTGCCTTCATTTTCCTCAACAATGCCGGAAATATGGCCTTTGCTTTCATGGTGCCAATTCTTTCAGGTTACATTGCTGAATCAATCGGCGACTTACCTGCTTTAATGCCAGGTTTCGTCGGTGGTTTTATGGCTACTGTCTATAGCGGTGCCTACGGTGGTGCTTACGTAGCTAATGTCTTAACTAATGCTAAGTCTCCAGCTGGGTTCCTTGGTGGTCTTGCATCAGGTTTCGTTGCCGGTTACTTGGTAATTGGCTTGAAGAAATTGTTTGCTAAGTTGCCAAAATCACTTGAGGGTATGAAGCCAATGCTTATTTACCCAATTCTGAGTTTGCTGCTGATTGCACTGATTATGTACTACATTGTTAACCCAATCTTCAGTACAATTAACTTTGCAATTACTAACTTCTTAAACCAAATGGGTACTGGCAACTTAGTTGTTTTGACCACCATCTTGGCTGCGATGATGTCAATCGATATGGGTGGACCTTTCAACAAGGCTGCGTATGTCTTTGCTTCAGGTGCGTTTGCCAATGACCCTCATTCAACGGTTGCTGCCGTAATGATGGCTGCAGTTATGGTCGGCGGAATGGTACCACCATTTGCTACTGCAATTGCAACTACTTTCTTCAAGAACAAGTACACTGAAGATGAGCGCCGTGCCGGAATTACTAACTGGATTCTAGGTTTCTCATTCATCACCGAAGGTGCAATTCCATTTGCTGCCGCTGATGCCGGTCACGTCATCCCATCATGTATCATCGGTTCAGCAGTTGGTGGAGCTTTAGTTGGCTTCTGGCGCATCGGTGTTCCCGCACCTCACGGTGGTCTTTGGGTATCACCACTTGCTAACCACATTTTGCTCTACTTTGTAGCTACGATTGTTGGTTCAATTGTGGCCGGGGTGATCTTGGGCTTATGGAAAAAAGCAATTAAAACCGAAAATTAATTAATTTACCAATTCGTTTAAAAACGTCACTTTAATAGGTGGCGTTTTTTGTTAATAAAGTTTAGGACATGGAGTAACAATATTAAGTAAGTAAAAGTTATAAAGTATAAGTTGCTGAAAGATCTACTAGTTTTTTAATTAAATTAGATTTTTTTGAGATAAACTGAATTATATGTAATACTAAAGTGTTAATAAAGGGATAGTTCAATGCATTAGTGGGATGGAGAATATCATGTTTAATTTATTCATTTTGTTAGCAGAAAGACTAGGAATAATTATGATTCTTGCTTTCATGCTGGTTAATATGCGCTTTTTCAGGAACTTAATTGAAAAAAGAACACTAAAGTCGCAGATTTGGTTATTCGTAATTTTTTCCTTATTTGTCGTTATTGCTAACTTAACCGGGGTAGAAATTTCTAGCTCAAAAGAAATTGTTACGCCGCTAATAATTACTGGACTGCCGCAGACTGATTCGATTGCCAACACCCGAATGCTGGTTATTACCACTGCTAGCTTAACTGCAGGTCCCTATGTTGGTATGTTGGTGGGACTTGTTGGTGGGCTGCACCGCGTTATCTTTGGTGGCTTTTCTGATTATTTTTATATCGCCAGTTCAGTTTTGATTGGCTATCTTATTGGGGTTCTGGGAGACCGGGTAAAAAAGAATAGTCTTTATCCGTCATCATTTTGGGTTGCCGTTTTATCATTATTCGCGGAACTAATTCAGATGGCCTTTATCTTTGCTTTTCATGGCTTTGGTTTAGTTAAGCTGATCTTTATCCCGATGATTTTGTTAAACACAATTGGTTCCAGCCTGTTTATTGAGATTTTAAGAACTTATTTATCAAATGAACGACAATTGCGGGCAGTGCAAACAAAGGATGTTCTGGAATTAACTAATAAAACTTTGCCCTATTTTAGACACGGTCTAGACCTTAATTCGGCCGCTCATGTTTGTCACATTATCAAAAAATATACAAAGTTTGATGCCGTGGGCTTAACCGACAGAGTTAACGTTTTAGCTCATGTTGGTGCTGGCCAGGACCATCATATTGCTGGCGAACCTGTTATTACTGATATGTCAAAAACGGTAATTGCGACGGGCAAGGAAAAATTGGCTCATTCTAAAGAAGAAATTGGCTGCCCGCACAAAGGTTGTCCGTTAACATCGGCAATTGTGTGTCCTCTTCAAGTTAATAAGAAAACAATTGGTGCCTTAAAACTATATTTTTGTGAGGGAAGAGAGATGACCGTAGTTGAAGAAAATTTAGTGCGTGGTCTTGCTATGATTTTTTCTGGTCAATTGGCGATCGGAATTACTGAGCAGCAGACCGCGCTACTCAACGAAGCAGAAATTAGGGCGCTACAAGTTCAGATTAATCCTCATTTTTTCTTTAATGCGGTTAATACAATTGTTGCCTTAATGCGGGTCGACGTTGATCAGGCTCATGATGCTTTAATGGAATTAAGTACATTTTTTCGGTCGAGTTTAAAGAACGGCCAGGCTAAAGAGGTTACGCTTGAGCAGGAAAAGCAGCACGTAGAAGCATATACTAAGATAGAAAGCCTGCGCTTTCCTAATAAATTTACAGTTGATTACCAGATTGAAGTTCCAAATGAAACTTTGTTGCCGTCTTTTTGTCTCCAAATTTTTATTGAAAATGCGATTCGGCATGCTTTTAAAGGGCGCAAAACCGGTAATCAGATTACGGTCAATCTGAACAGAAAGAGTGCAAATCTCGCAATCAGCGTTAGTGACAATGGTAGCGGAATTGATCCGCAGATTTTAAGTAGGCTAGGTCAAGAACCAATCAGCGAATCAAAAGGGAGTGGACTGGCACTTTATAATTTAAATAAGCGCTTAATCAATTTATACGGAACATCTAGTCAGTTAAAGGTGTTAACTAGTGCAAATGGCACAACATTTAAGATGACAATTCCATTAAAGCTAGCCAAAAAAGCAAATTAATAAGAAGGGGAAATTAGGATGAAGATTTTAATTGTTGATGATGAACCGCTAGCAAGAAATGAACTAGCGTATTTAATTAAAAAAAGTCTGTCTATGAAGGAGCAGACAATTAAACTTTATCAGGCTGAAGATATTAAAGAAGCGCAAGGAATCTTGTTAAAGCATCAGATCGACTTAATGTTTCTCGACATTTCGCTCAATGAGGAAAACGGTTTTGAACTAGCTGAAGAATTAAAGCAGCTTGCCTATTCTCCCATTATCATTTTTGCGACCGCATATGATGAGTATGCAGTTAAGGCCTTTGATGTTGGTGCACTTGATTATGTTTTAAAACCGTTTGAACAAAAGCGGATTGACCAGGCATTGGCCAAAGCTGTTAATATTTTAAATGTGCAGGCAAATAAGTCGGTTCAAACTAAAACTGACCGCGAGGTTTTAAGTATTGAACTTGAAGATCGAAATGTCGTAATCAAAAAACTGGATGTTATTTCTGCTAGAATCGATAATGGTATTTTAACGATCACAACTAATAAGCAAAAATATCAAACTAAAAAGACCCTAGCGTGGATTGCTAAGCGGCTGACGGATCCACGTTTTATGCAGGTTCACCGCAGTGCTGTAGTCAATATTGAAGATATTCAGGAAGTTCAGCCTTGGTTTAATCATACTTTACTATTAATCATGAGTAATGGTGATCGGATCCAAGTTGGCCGCTCTTACCGTAAAGATCTGAATGAGCGGCTGGGGATGTAATAAGAAAAAATTAAAAAATAGGACTTGTGAAAGTTGCTGGGTGCAGTTCGCAGGTCCTTTTTTGCAGTTCACCTCTAAATCGCTTTCAAATGAATGATTTTACGTTAAAGTAATTAATGAAGGCAATCAAAGATGTAATGAGAAAGGAAATGGCTTATGAAGAAAGGAAAAGCAGAAAAAACAAAGTCAGCGCCGATTTTGATTCAGATGTTTATTTATGCCGCAATATTATTTGTATCTCAGATAATATCTGATTTAATGCCAAAATCATTTCCAGTGCCAACTCCAGTCATCGGGCTAGTTTTACTCTATCTATTGCTAACTTTTCATCTTATTAAAGTCGAATGGGTTGATTCGTTTGGAAGCGCGTTGATTTCGCTGATTGGTTTTATGTTTGTTCCGTCAGGGATTTCACTAGCAGCTAATCTAAAGATAATGGAAACGCAAGGAGTACAATTAGTAATTGTAATTATTGCTTCAACAATTATTCTGCTGGTTGTCATTGCTTATACAACACGGTTTTTTAGCTGGGCTGTTCATAAGATTACTAGCAACCAAACTAGTATTGTTAATCATAAGAAAGTGGGAGGTGTTAAATAATGAAATATATTGTAAACCCATTATTTGGCGTTTTCTTATCATTGGTCCTTTTCTTGATTGGACAATGGCTATTCAAAAAATCCAAGGGATTTTTCCTCTTTCAGCCACTTTTTGTCAGCATGGTTTTGGGAATTGCCGTTTTGGTTATTCTGGGCAAGTATTTTAATGTCACGACTGCGACAGTTTATGCTAAAGCCTATAAACCAGGTGGCGACATCATTTTTTGGTTTATTACACCGGCCACAATTGCTTTCGCTGTACCATTGTATAAACGTAATGATGTTGTTAAGAAAAATTGGCTCGTCATTTTATTGGGCTTAATCGTTGGTACTTTTATTTCAATGGTACTAATCACTTTAGTGTCTAAGGCAGTTGGACTTGATAAGGTTGGTATTAGATCAATGCTCAGCCAATCCGCTACTACTGCTGTTGCAATGCCGCTCACTTCTTCAATCGGAGGCAATGCTTCAGTAACCGCCATGGCATGTATTATCAATGCAGTTGTAATTTATGCCCTTGGCAAACAATTAGTGGACTGGTTCAAACTAAACAGTGATCCGTTAGGAACAGGCTTAGGGCTAGGAACTGCAGGTCATACGGTTGGCTCTGCTTTTGCCTTGCAACTAGGATCAATTCAGGGAGCAATGGCGGCCGTCGCCGTTGTAGCAACTGCTTTAGTTGATAATTTGTTGGTTCCAATCTTTTCGCACATGATTGGATTATAGTTTTAGAATTAGAAGATTTGTTTATACGTTTACTTACACTAAAGGCGTGCAGGAATTTCTGCACGCTTTTTAGTTTGCTCTATTCACGTTATATAAATACCAGGCGGACAAAAAGACGCTTTTGCATTCAAAAAGTAATCAAATTGTAGCGTAATTGTTGTAATGCACTACTTTAATATCGGTCTCTGTTTAGTGTATAATGGTTATTAATTGTAAGTAACTTTTATTGCTGCGACGGTCCAATTTATGTTATTAAAAAAATAAAATAGAAAAGGAATGACAACAATAATGACATTTGCTAAATTAAGGAAAATTTTTACAGGTACTGCTTTAATTGGTCTGGCTCTCCTCTTACTCAGTGCTTGCACGCAGAAACCGCAAAAGAGTAGTAAAATTTCGATCATGACCACGACCAACGTTTATGCTGATATTGCTCAAAATGTGGTGGGAAAATATGGTACGGCACAGGCAATTATTAAAAACGCCAATGCTGATCCACACGACTTTGAGCCAACAACTAACGATGCCAAAGCATTATCAAATGCTGACATTGTTGTCGCTAACGGATTAGGTTATGACGGTTGGATGAATAAGCTTGCTTCTTCGGTTGATAAAGAACCGGTGCTTGTGGGTGAAGACCTAATGAATTTGAAAAAGGGCGCTAATCCGCACATCTGGTTTGATTTGACTATGCCAACAAAGTATGTTAATTACTTAGTTAGAAAGCTCAGTAAAAAAGATCCACGTCATGCAAGCTATTACCGTGATAACGGGCAAAAGTATTTGCGTAAAATAGCTCATATTCAAAAATCGGCTTCTCAAATAGATGGTAAAAATAGCAAACCAGTTTATGTTAGTGAACCTGTGTTTGATTACGCATTAGAAGCCGCTCACTTAAAAGTTGCCGATCAAGAATTTGAACAAGCAATTCAGAATAATACGGATCCAAGTCCTGCAACTGTCCGGGCAATGTCAGAAGGAATTAAGCAGCGCAAGATTGCTTTCTTTGTTGCTAATTCACAGACTTCTAGTTCAACTGTTAACAGTTTTATCAAGTTGGCTAAAGAGCAGGATATTCCTGTTCTCTATGTCCGGGAAACAATTCCTTCTAAGACAACTTACCTTGAATGGATGACTGAAAATTATCAAAAATTGGCTGCTGTAGCCAAAAAATAGTTATTACGAGGAAAGAAAAATGAGGAAAATAATTGCGGCTTTAGCTTTTGCTGCAGGAATAACAGTTCCAACTGTCACTGCAGTTGCAACTGAGCCAGTAGCAGTTCATGCCAGTTCAATTAATGATATGGCAAAGCAAAATAGTTACGGAGGCATAACTTACCTCAACCAAATGTTGCAGCAAAAGGGAATACCATTTAACGATTTTCAAGCCCAAAATAAAATTAATTATCGTAATGGTAAGCCTGAAGGTGTTGTTATTCACGAGACAGCAACGCCTGGTGCTTCAGCCTATAATGAGGCAATTTATTTTAACCGCGAATGGATGAATATTTATTCGTATGTTCATGCTTTCGTTGACAAGACTGGCGTTATTCAAATGACATCAACTGATTATGGCGTTTGGGGCGCTGGTCCGCAGGCTAACAACCGCTTTTTCCAAGTAGAATTATGTGAAGAAAATAATCTTTCCGACTTCGCCAAAAGTGTTAATAATGACGCAATTTACGTTGCACAAGTGATGCGTAAATATAACTTGGTTCCAGATAATGCCGTCCATGATGGCAAGGGAACTGTTTGGTCTCACCGTGCAGTTTCTCAATTTTTGGGTGGAACTGACCATGGTGATCCCGATGGCTATTTTGCTAAATGGGGTTACTCAATGGACGACTTTTTTGACCTCATCAAGTACTATTATGATAATGGCTCAGCAGGTAGCGTAACTCCAGCTCCTACACCGGTTGCGCCGCAGCCGACCAAGCCTAAGCCAACAGCTCCCGCACTACCTAAGCCAGTTGGAACTAAATTGTTAATGCATAACGCTTTGATTTACGATCAAAGCGGTGCCAAAACTAAGCAGGCAACTAAGAAAGCTGGCATTAAGTTAACGATTTATGGCACGAAGTTTATTAATGGCAGAAAGTACTTACAAGTTGGCACTAATCAGTATGTTGTCGCAACTAATGTTGACGGCAGCTTGAGGCTCTTAAAGCATAATGCTTATATCTATGACGAAGATGGTATCCGCATTGGCACGGATAAGTTATTGCGGGGCAATTATGTTAGAACTTATGGCGGGCGCGTCAAGATTCATGGACGCAAGTACTATATTATCGATAATGGGCAATTTGCTAAGGTTGGCAATTTTAAATAAAAAAGTTTCAGAGGTGCAATTTGTCTGATATTTTAACAGTTAATAATCTCTCAATGAGGTTTGACAAAAAGACCATTTTTGAAAATTTGAATTTTAAACTAAAAAAAGGGTCGATGACTGCGCTCTTAGGTCCCAATGGTACTGGTAAGACAACGTTAATCAATGTTTTAATGAAAATGCTGGTACCGTCAAGCGGTTCATTTGAATTTGCGGATGGTGTTCGCTTAGGCTATGTTCCCCAGTTTCGTAATATTGATGCGGAATACCCGCTATCAATTGCCGCTTTTATTGGTTTAAATGCACCTTTAATTAAAACGGGCAAAGTAAAGAAAACTATTAAAGCCCAGCTGCAGGAAACAAACTTATACGATATTAGGAATACGCGGATGGGTGAAGCTTCAGGCGGGCAAAAGCAGCGTGCTTATCTAGCCCAAGCGCTTCTTGATAGTCCAAATGTAATTATTTTGGATGAGGCTACTGCCAGCTTAGATCCAGTGGCTAAGGATGAACTCATGCGGTTGATTAAGCACTTAAATGAAAAACACAAAATAACGGTTTTATTTGTAACGCATGATATCCCGTTGGCGGAAAAATATATGCAGGACTACCTGTATTTGAACCACCAAAAAATTGAGCAGGGGGAAATGGCGAATTTCAAGGAGGCCTATGAATAATGTTTGCATATGACTTTATGCGCAATGCCTTCTTGGCTAGTACTTTTATTGCGATTACCTGTGGTACTGTAGGGGTTTATGTGGTTGCCCGCAACTTTAGCTTTTTAGCGCATACCTTATCAGAAATCGGCTTTGCCGGAGCAGCCTTTGCTGTCTGGTGCGGGATTGGACCGTTATGGGGCATGTTATTATTTACCCTTCTTGGTTCAATCAGTGTTGGTGAATTATCACTGCACAGTGAGCAAAAAGAATCGTCAATTAGTGCGATTTCTGCCTTGTTCACGGGGCTAGGGGTATTATTCCTGGCCATTTCCGGTGCTAATAGTAATTATGCTACTAATATTTTGTTTGGCAGCATAATCGGTGTTGATAAGCGTGGCGTAGTTCAACTGGTTATTTTATCCATCATTGTGTTATTAATGATTTTTGGTATGCAAAAGCAGCTTAATTTTGATTCATTTGATCATATTGGCGCGCTCGCGCATGGGGTTAAAACTGGCTGGGTTAGTCTGGTATTTTTAATTGCCTTAGCAATGTCTGTATCAATTGGTGCACAAATTGTTGGCTCATTATTAGTTTTTATTCTACTGACTTTGCCACCAGCTACGGCTAATTACCTGGGTAAGACAGTTGGCGCAATGATTGCCTGGTCTGTCTTCTTTGCTCTTGTTGGTGTGTGGCTAGGGTTATATCTTGGTTTTATTACCAATTTACCAGTTACCTTTTTCATTGCCGTAATTGAGGTTGTAATTTATCTTGTTACTTACTTCATACATTTAATTAGACGCAGCCTATAAAATAGTAAAAAGAAATTTGCGCAAGCAGGTTTCTTTTTTGTTTGTGAAAAAATAGCTGGGTGAAAGGCACAATAAAATAACAATCTTTTTTGAAATTCACTAACTATTGTAAGCATTTGCATGTATAATAGAAGGAGATAGTTTTGAAACAAAGGAGTCTTATCAATGACATCATATTATAATGGATTTCCTCAAAGTGATCGGGACGAAGCAATAAACATGATTAACCTCGATGAACTTGAGGAGCGTGCAAAAGAAGTCATGCCAGAAGGAGCTTATTATTATATTGCCTCTGGCTCGGAGAATGAGTGGACATGGCGTAATAATACTGCTGCGTTTAATCATTTCCAAATTGTGCCTCGTGCGTTGACTAACATGGATAGTCCGCAACTTGATACCGAATTTATGGGAATGAAGCTTAAAACGCCAGTAATGATTTCACCAATAGCTTGCCACGGTATTGCACATAAGGATGCTGAAGTTGCTACACAAAAGGGTGCTGCTGCGGCTGGTGCTTTATTTACATCAAGTACTTATGCAAACAAGAGTGTTGAAGATATTGCGGCTGCAGCTCCCAATGCACCAAGATTTTTCCAACTTTACTTAAGTAAGGACTGGGATTTCAATAAGATGGTCTTTGATGCAGTTAAAAAAGCTGGTTATTCTGGTATTTTATTAACCGTTGATGCTCTTGTTTCCGGTTTTCGTGAAGCTAACTTAAGAACTAAATTTGCTTATCCAGTTCCACTAGATTTCTTTACCCGCTATCAAGGCGCAAAGGGTGAAGGTCAAACTGTTGCGCAAATGTATGCTTCTTCGGCACAAAAGATTGGCCCAGAAGATATTAAGCGGATTAAGGAAATGTCAGGCTTACCTGTCTTTGTTAAAGGTGTTGTTTGTGCTGAAGATGCCTTCTTAGCAATGGGTGCCGGTGCTGACGGAATTTACGTAACTAATCATGGTGGTCGTGAAATTGACTGTGGTCCAGCAACAATCGACATGTTGCCAGAAATTGCTAAGGCAGTTGACCACCGTGTACCAATCATCTTTGATTCAGGCGTACGGCGCGGTTCGCATGTCTTCAAGGCTTTAGCCCTTGGTGCTGATTTGGTCGGAATTGGTCGCCCATATCTATACGGTTTGGCACTTGGCGGTGCAAAGGGCGTTCAATCAGTGATTGAACAGCTTAACCAGGAATTGTTAATTGATATGCAATTAACTGGTTGCAAGACGATTGCAGATATTAAGCATGCCCGGTTGACACATTTCAACTATACTGCTGATAACTTGAAGTCAAATACTGATCCATCAAGAATTACCCCGTATCCTGTAACTAATGATAATCAGCTAAAAGAAGAAGATTCAGCAACCGATGCTGTTTCTGGTGCTTCTCAAGAATAGAATTTTAAATATTATTAACGAAAATGTTCTGCATTTACGATCTAACAAGGTTAGTAAGCAGAACATTTTTTATTTTGATTACCAAAAATGAGAAAGAAAGTCAAATATGACGTTGTAATTTAATATTTATATTATTATAATTGCTATAATGTAAAAGCTGATAATGGAGGAAAAGTTATGAAAAAGGCGTGGAAATGGCTTGAGATAGTCCTCACAGCGTTCATGTTGTTGGCCTTAGTGCCGCAAAAAACAGTAGCTGCCAAAGACACTCAAACCACTAAAATAACGGATACTTACCTGAAAAAAGTAAAAAATAAGGGCGAGCTGGTTATGGGAACCAGTCCAGACTTTCCTCCCTATGAATTTGTCAAAAATATTAATGGCAAGTCTAAGGTAGTCGGGATGGACATTGAGGTTGGGCAAAAAATTGCTCACGATTTAGGGGTCAAATTAGTTGTTCGGACAATGGATTTTGATTCCTTACTTGTCGCCTTGGAAACTGGCAAGATCGATATGGTCATTTCTGGGATGACCGCAACACCTAAGCGGGCTCAGAGTGTAGATTTTAGTACGGCTTATTATAGAAGTGGACAAGATTTACTGATTAGAAAGGCTGATAAAGATAAGTACCATGACTTCCGTTCTTTTAAAGGCAAGGCAATCGGTGCTCAGACTGGCAGTTTGCAGGCAACTCTGATTAAGGAGCAAGCAAAACAGACCAAACTGAAAACGATGGATAAAGACAGTGATCTTATCTTAGCTTTGAAAACCAATAAGTTCGATGCGGTGGCAGTTGATACCGCCACTGCAGCTGCTTTTGCCAAAAATACGGATGGCATCATGGCGATTCCTTCAGGATTAAAGATAACTTCTGATGGTTCTGCCGTAGCTTTTCATAAAGGTGCTACAAGTTTAGTCAAAGCGGCAAATAAATCGATTGCTGAGATTAAAAAGAAGGATTTGATTAACAAGGTTTATTTACCAAAAGCCGGTAAATACCTAGCAGGTGGAAAAACTAAAAAAGAGGCTAAGGCTTCGAACTCAATGTGGGCATATAAAGACTTCTTTATTGCTGGTGTTGGCTATACCCTGTTTATTTCAGCAATCTCAGTCATTTTTGGCTTTTTACTAGGAACAATTTTGGCTTTAATGCGGTTAAGCCATAATGAAATTGCTCATTCAATTGCAACGGCATATATTGAATTTGTGCGGGGAACGCCTTTAATGGTCCAACTGCTCTTTATCTATTTTGGCCTAGGTTTAGTAGTCAATATTCCGGCACTTTTGTCAGGAATCATTGCTGTTTCACTGAACTCGGCGGCTTACGTTGCGGAGGTTATTCGGTCAGGAATAAATTCAATTGCGACAGGACAGACAGAAGCCTCACGTTCATTAGGACTGTCACGCTCGGCAACGATGCGCTATGTAATTATGCCGCAGGCTATGAAAAATATTTGGCCTGCTCTGGGAAACGAGTTCGTTTCCTTGATTAAGGAAAGTTCAATTGTTTCTGTTATTGGTGTTAAAGACCTGATTTACCAGTCAAGAATTGTTCAGGCTGATACTTATCGTGGAGTCATGCCATTAGTAATTACAATGATTTTGTACTTTATCATCACCTTTGGCCTGTCCAGCTTGATGAAAGTATTTGAAAGGAAAATGAATCATGACTAACAAGGCCCCAGTTATTGAAGTAGAACATTTGAAAAAGACATTCGGTCATAATGAAGTTTTAAAGGATATTAACGCAGAAGTTGATGATGGACAGGTGATCTGCTTGGTTGGTCCAAGTGGCGCGGGAAAAAGTACCTTTTTACGCTGTCTTAATCTTTTAGACGAGCCGACTTCCGGCAAAGTACTGTTTAACGGGCAGGAACTAACCGCTTTAAGTGAGGATCAACTAGATACTTTACGTGAAAAAATGGGAATGGTTTTTCAACAATTCAACTTATTTCCACATATGAATATTATTGAAAATATCAAATTGGCGCCAATGAAAGTCAAAAAGCTTAGCGATGAGGAAGCAACGGCTAAGGGCATTGAACTGCTCAAACAAGTTGGGCTGGAAGATAAAGCTGAAGCATTTCCAGCAAGCTTATCTGGTGGTCAGCAGCAGCGAGTGGCGATTGCACGGGCATTAGCTATGGATCCAGAAGTGATGCTGTTTGATGAACCAACTTCGGCTCTTGATCCAGAAATGGTCGGCGAAGTATTGAAAGTAATGCAAGATTTAGCGCAAAAAGGGATGACCATGGTGGTGGTCACTCATGAGATGGGCTTTGCCAAAAACGTTGCCGATGAAGTTTGGTTCATGGCAGACGGTTATGTACAAGAAAAGGCGGCACCACAAGAATTTTTTGCCCAACCAAAGACCAAGCGGGCGCAGGAATTTTTGGCAAAAGTACTAGAAGCATAAAAAGAGGATAAAATTGTGGATAAAAAACGTGCACTTAGAATTCTGAGCGATTTAATCGCGATTGATTCGGCCAATGATCATGAAAGTCTAGTTGCTGATTATCTGACGAACTTATTTAAAAATTATCCTGTTAACATTGAACGTGTCACTTATGCACCCGGACGAGACAATTTAGTTGTGATAATGGGAAATCATGGTCCATTGCTCGGCTTTTCTGGGCATGAGGATGTTGTGTCAGCTGGTGATTTGGCAAATTGGCAGTTTCCGCCGTTTGAAGCAACAATTAAAGATGGCAAGCTCTATGGTCGGGGCGCAAGCGATATGAAATCCGGCCTTGCGGCAATGGTGGTTGCAATGCTTGATTTGTTAGACAGTGGGCAAGAACTGCCTGGCCGAATTCGCTTATTAGCTTCTGTTGGGGAGGAAACCGGCGAATACGGGGCAGCGCAATTAGTCAAAGAAGGCTATGCTAAAGATTTAGCTGGCTTAATTGTTGGTGAACCCTCGCACTTTAATATCCGGGTAACTCATAAGGGCGTAATCGATTATTACGTGACTTCAAAGGGAGTTTGTGTCCATTCATCGACACCAGAAAAAGGTCAAAATGCGATTATGCCGCTGATTGCTTTTGCCCAAAAGGCACAGGACTTAATGGCTAGTCATACAAAAAAGGATCCAGTCTTAGGATCTTTGACCCATGTAATCAGTCAGATTCAAGGTGGCAGTCAGATTAACTCGGTTCCTGATCATGCTTGGCTTTCAGGCAATATCAGGACAACACCGGTTTATCCTAATGAGCAGATATACCAAGAATTAGAACAGATTGTAGCGCAATTAAATGAGCAGGGTGCGCAGTTGAAAATTAGCTATAGCTTTCCTGAAGTGCCGCTGCCTAACCAAGAAAATACGAAACTGGCAAGATTAGCCAAACAGGTTGTTAACCAAGAATTTAATTTGCCGTGCGAGTATACGGCGGGAACAGGTGCAACGGATTCATCTGAATATATTCAAGCTGGCACTTTTCCAATCATCATTTTAGGACCAGCAGCGGGGACAACCGATCATCAACCAAATGAATATGTTGCAGTAGATGACTATTTATTGGGATGTCAATTATACCAAGCTTTAGCCAAACGCTTTTGGACCGAATACCAATAATTTTAACTATAGAAAAACCACTTTTTATTCAAAGAAGTGGTTTTTTGATGTGAGAAATTTTATTTCCATATTTGTTATATTATTTACATGGCAAAATTTCAAGGGTTATTTAAGATTTTTTGTCACAATTGTTTTAAATTCAGTTAAGCGTTGTGCAAAAGTTGTGAAAGCTTCTTCCAGATAGTCAGGCTTAGTCATGTCAACGCCCGCCCGTTTCATAATTTCGACCGGGTAATCGCTTGAACCGGATTTTAAGAAATTGAGGTAGGCCTCTTTTTGGTCGCTGCTGCCGTGAACTACGTTATTGGCAAGAGCAGTAGCAGCCGCAAAACCCGTAGCATATTGGTAAACGTAGAAGTTATAGTAGAAGTGCGGAATCCGTGCCCATTCTTTGGCAATTTCACCACCTGGTTCTACCGCGTCCCCGTAATAGCGCTGATTTAGTTCACCATAAAAGTCATCTAACTGGTTAGCTGTCAAAGGTTCGCCCTTGGTATCCATTTCATGAATAAATTGCTCAAATTCTGCAAACTGCGTTTGCCGGTATAACGTACCTTTAAATGAATCAAGGTAATAATTAAGGACAAATGCCCGTGTCTTGGGGTCAGTGATATGATCTAAGAAATATTCAGTTAAAATGTTTTCGTTAGTTGTAGAGGCAATTTCGGCAACAAAAATTGGGTAATCACCATAAACGTATGGCTGCGTCTGTCTTGTGTACATGCTGTGGACAGAGTGACCAGTTTCATGCACTAGCGTATAGAGGGAATCAACATTATTTTCCCAATTGAGTAACTCATAAGCGTCTGTATCATAAGAGCCACCGGAATATGCTCCTGTTGCCTTATTCTGTGATTCAACTACGTCAATTACCCGATTATTAAAGATGTAATCGACTTGCTTCAAATAGTCTTCACCAAGAGGGCGCAAAGCTTTTTTAGCTTCCTCCTTGGCTTCCGCAAAAGTATAGCTCAATGATGGCTTACCGGTTAAGGGAACATACATGTCCCACATTTGTAAGTCGTTTAAGCCCAAAATTTGCTTTCGCAAATTTACGTATTCGTGTAGTAAATCAAGGTGTTGGTCAACCTCAGTAATTAAAGTATCATACACAATTGTGGGGATACCATTTTCATCTAACGCAGCATTTTTAGCCGAATCATAGTGGTGAACCCGCGCGTTATAGTTATGTTCCTTAACTTCACCAGAAAGGGTAGAAGCAAGTGAGTTTTTAAATTGATCATAAGTTGCATACATAACATCAAAAGCGTTTTGACGAACTTCCCGGTCTTGGGACTGAATGAGTAGGGAATAGAGGCCGTCGGACAATTGCACCATTTCGCCATCTTCATTTTGTACATAACCATATTCCATGTCGGAATTGGTTAACACATTATAGGTGTTTTCGGAAGTACTCAGTGCATCGCCAGCATCGGCAATTAGTCGTTCTTCCTGGGCTGATAGCGTGTGCGGCCTTTTACGTGTGATCTGTTCCAGCATGTGGGCGTAGTCATTCAGTCGTGGCTCTTCACTCTTAAACTGTGCCATTTTTTCTTCGGGAACTTGGAGAATTGCGGGATTGAGGAAAGCAATGGCCGCTTCGAACTGACTGGTAAGTGCCTGCACTTGGGCCACATATCCGAGATAGTGGGCATTACTGGTGTCGACATCGCTAGACATGGTTGCATAGACATAAACCTTTTCTAAATTCCGACTAACAGTCAAAATCTTGTTTAAACCTTCATATAATTTATGCCCTGATTCAGTAAATTTTTCCTTTAAATTACTTAGACTCTGAACATCTTTTTTAACTTGATTGTATGCGATTTCCCAGTCTTTATCCGTTTTAAAGATCCGGGTTAGATCCCACTTTAGTTCTTCAGGGACTTCATTTCTTTTGGGAATAGCCATTAACAGTTCTCCTTTTATTTTTATATGCTTAATAATAATTATGCTAAAAACTAAAAAATAAGATATTATTAATTATATTTGTTAATATTCTAATTCAAGTTTGAAAGTGATACAAATAAACATGGATAATTATGGAAGGAATTGAATCAAGGTATGGAACCAAATTCAAAACGGAGAGAAGATTACCGTAAAAAGCGCTCTTCCCTTAATCTTCACCGTAATCATGTTTTAGCGGCTCCGACTGGGGCACTAAAAGGCAATCTTTTTGCCCGAGTTTGCGGTATTGTACTCGTTTTATGCGTAAGCTGCGGCCTGGCATGGGCTGCTCACATGTATTTCGCTTTACACAGTGCAATTGATGGTCAAAGTGGCAATTCTGCTACTTCTGCGTTAATTGCCCAGAGAAAACCAATTTCAATTTTAATTCTTGGTGTTGATCAAGGACTTGAGGGTCGTCATGATAAGGGTAATTCAGATACGTTAATTTTGGCTACCGCTAATCCTGGTAAAAATAAGGCAACAATGACCTCGATTCCGCGTGATACCTTGGCTAATATTCTAGGCGATCCGGGAGATAAGTACAACATGTTTCGGGTCAATTCTGCCTACGGAATAGGCGGAAGCAAGGCGTCGATGCGAACAGTTTCCGCATTACTGGATGTTCCGATTAATTATTATGTTGAAGTGAATATGAAGGCACTCAAAAGTCTCGTTAATGCTGTTGGCGGTGTCGATGTTAACGTACCGTTTGACTTTTCTTATGACTGGTGCGATTTTCATAAGGGAAAGCAGCATTTAAATGGTCGGCATGCAGTTGCTTATGTTCGGATGCGTCACGATGATCCCCGCGGAGATTATGGGCGGCAAATGCGTCAGCGGCAAGTAATTAACGCGGTTGTCCACAAAGCAATCTCGGTTGATTCAATTGCTAATTACCGTAATTTAGTAAAAATCTTTACCAAGTATGTTCGGACCAACCTGACATTCAATGATATGTTGGCTTTGGCATTGACATATCGCGGCTGTTCGCAAAATATCGATAGCGGTTATATTCAAGGACACGATGCGTGGATTAATGGATCATCAATCCAAGTCGTTTCGACCGCGGAACTGCAGAAGGTATCTGACAAAATCCGGACCAATCTTGACTTGGAAAAGAAAGTATTGGATAATGATGAAACTAAGCTCAATAAGTTAAATGAGCAGAATAATAATATTAAGTGGAAGGATCCTAATCCTTTTACTAATTACCAAATTTATCATTCAGTCGTGACAGATGAATCAGAAAATAATTCAACTGGAACGGATACCAGTGATGACAATTCAACTGGTCAGTAGTTATTGATAGCAAAGGAGGCAAAAAAATATGCGTGGGCAATCAGTATTCGCAGTCATTTATGGCGTAATTTCAGCACTTGTTGCCTTTATTGCCGCGTCGGCTATTTGCTTGCGCACATTTCACTGGACTTTACCGGCCGCTATTTTGGCCGCTAGTGTTTTTGCCTTATTTTTCTTTGCTCTTTCATGGTTTCGGGGGCACGCTTCTGTTGAAATTAAACGGATTGCGCGTGAATATAAGTTATCTGATCAAGATTTGGCTGAAATTACCGGAATGAAAGCAAGTGATTTTCCAATTTATCACGATAAATTGCAATTAATTTTGCCTAAGCGTTATTGGCCTAAAATATTGGAAGCCTTGCAAAAATATGAACAAGAAAGAAAGTAAAAAGGTGGGCAAAACGCCCGCCTTTTTGATTGCGCGCATTAGCAACTTAAGATGATGAGCAAAAAGGCAACTTGCTTGGATACTGGCAGACAGATAATTAATTTGAGGGAGATGTAAAATGAGTTTACTGCAAGTTAAGAATTTAGGACAAAGTTTCGTGGATAAAACTTTGTATGAGAATGGCAATTTTGTTCTTAATAAGGAAGATCATATGGGAGTCACTGGTCAAAATGGGGTTGGTAAATCAACCTTAATTAAGATTTTGACTGGTGAGATGTTACCGGATGAAGGTCAAGTAAAATGGCAAAATCGGGTAACAGTAGGCTACCTTGATCAATACGCTAAGTTAGCCCCAGGTGTTACGATTCGTGAATTTCTGCGAACAGCATTTGCACCGTTATACCAAAAAGAACATGAGTTAAGCGCCCTTTACAATCAATATGCGGAAAAGGGCGATGCAGAACTGCTCGAAAGGGCGGGGAAACTGCAAACATACCTGGAAGAGAATAACTTTTACGGCATAGATACGGAAATTGAACGGGTTGCCTCGGGACTGGGGCTAGCAGAATTGGGTTATGATCATGACGTCAGCCAATTGTCCGGTGGACAAAGATCAAAAATTATTTTAGCCAAATTATTATTACAAAGTCCTGATGTATTGCTGCTGGATGAGCCAACTAACTATTTGGATGTTTCCCATATTGACTGGCTGGTCGGCTACCTAAATGACTTTACCGGCGCTTTTATAGTAGTTAGTCATGACTATGATTTCTTGGGCAAAATAGCGAACTGCATTATTGATATTGATGTTGGCACAATTACCCGTTATACTGGAACTCTTAAGCAGGCAATGCGGCAAAAAGAAGCCAACCGAGAAACTTATCTGAAGGCTTACACTAATCAGCAACGCAAGATTGCTAAGGAAGAAGCATATATTCGGAAAAATAAGGCGGGAACGCGCTCTAAGAGTGCTAAGTCACGTGAGCGGCAACTTGCCAGAATGGATGTTTTAGCTCCGCCTAAGGGCAATCACAAACCGCATTTTGAATTTCCTTATGTGGCAACGGCTGCCAACTTGTTATTGCAGACGCAAGACTTGGTAATCGGATATGACCACGCTTTGGTAAAAGAAGCCTTTAATTTCTCGGTTGGTGGCAATGAAAAAGTGGCAATTACTGGTTTTAACGGCATTGGTAAAACGACTTTGCTAAAAACATTGCTAGGACAGATTGAACCGATTTTTGGGACATTTGCTTTATCTGAAACCGCCAAAATTGCCTACTTTAAGCAGGACTTAGCTTGGCCTAACCAAAATATGACGCCGCTGCAATACTTGCAAGAAATCTTTGAACGCATTAAGCCTAAGGAACTGCGTGGCGCCTTGGCTCGGTTGGGTGTGACCGCCCAGCAGGCGATGAGTCCTTTGAAAAAATTATCCGGGGGCGAACAGGAAAAAGTGAAATTGGCTAAAATGCAGTTTGAACCGGCCAATTTACTCTTTCTTGATGAGCCAACCAATCACCTTGACCGTGATTCAAAAGATGCGTTGCGGCAAGCAATTGTTAAGTTTCCTGGCAGCGTAATTATCGTTAGCCACGAGCGCGACTTTTTCCAAGGTGACTGGGTTGATAAAACAATTGATATTGAGACAATGAATAAACTTTGAGGAAATTATGCCTGGACAGAAAGATAAATTATTTTACCAAGAATTGCTTGATACTTGCCTGACAGCAGGCCAGTTAATGATTGAAGGCGGCAGTGAGATGTACCGGGTCGAAGACACGATGGTGCGCATTGCTAAAAGCGCTGGCGAGCCGGATCCGCGGGTGTTTGTAATGCCAACGGGGATCTTTATGAGCATCGATCACGGCAACTATTGCCAAAGCATTTTGGTTCATGAGCGGAATATTAACCTAGAGCTGGTTGATCGGATTAATTCGCTGTCACGGGCTTTTGCAGCGCGTGAAATTACCTTACGCCAAGTTAAAAGCCAAGTATTTAAAATCGCTCACGGTGGATTCCCAGTTTTTCCATTATGGTTACAAACAATTGGCGCCGGCATTTTAAGTGCAACGCTAATGGTAATGTTTATGGACAACTATGATTGGGTTGATTTTCCGGCTGCGGCAGTAGTTGGTGCTATCGGCTTTGTTTCGTTTTATTATTTTAAACGCTTTACGAAAGTCAAATATTTAGCTGAATTGGTGGCAGCAATGATTATGACGATTGTCACGGTAGGGCTAGTTCGTCTGTTTCCCGCAATGATTATTGATAATATTCTTACCGGGGCTTTGATGCCATTGGTTCCAGGCTTAGCATTAACTAATGCCTTGCGTGACTTGTTTAAGGGCGACTTGTTATCAGGAATGGGCAAGATTTGTGAAGCAATGCTAACCGCCTTTGCCCTTGGCGGTGGCGTTGGAATTATTTTGAAGTTTTTAGGAGCATAAAATGCCATTTTGGTTAGAATTAATTATTAACATCATTTTTGCCTATCTTGCCTCAGCAGGCTTTGCCCTAACTATTAATGTTCCGCGCCGCGTGCTTAACCTGGCGGGAATTAGTGGGGTCATTAGCTGGATTATTTACTGGTTAGCGATGGAGGCCTCAATGGGCCGGCTATTGTCTAATCTGCTGGGTTCATTTGCGATTGGCATTTTAGGAATTGTCTTTGCCCGAATAAAAAAGTGTCCGGCAACTGTCTTTTATATCCCGGCCATTGTCCCTTTAGTACCAGGAGTTCCCGCATACCAGGCTGTACGTGAGTTAACCGCCGGTAATATTAACGGGGCAAGTGACTCGGCTTTACGTGTGATTATCGTTACAGGCTCAATCGCCTTAGGGATGTTACTATCAAGCATGTTTGTAGAAATCTTTTTCAGAATAAAAAAATTTTACAAGCAGAATAAAAGTACGTATAATAAGTAATACGAGTCGACAAAAACGCGAGATGCGTATTTGGATGAGGACGCCCGCCTTAGCTGGCAGACACGGGAAGTGTTGGCTGTTGACCAACCTGATGTGAACAGAAGTAGTCACTTGTTTTTTAACGAGCCTCGATTTGGAAAAAGCAGATTCTTAAGTGAATCTGCTTTTTTTGTGCACTAAAAAAGCCGCTATCTTGTAAAATAACTGACTTAATTAAGATATAGCGCCTGTTTACCTTGCTGATTATAGCTTCTCTCCAGGTTGTGCCAAGAAACCACTTTGTTTTTATGACCAAATGGGTCATTAACGAGAACTTGGTGTTTTTTCTTGTTGTAACCAGTAATTACGCAGGCATGTGATGAAGGAGTGACGTTTACTTCTCCTTCTTTCGTCTGCCAAGTTTGCATGTCGTTGACATGATCGAACTTGAGTGTTGTGATAATCAAAACCGGATGACCATCAGATACCAATTTCATGACTTGGATGAAGTCGTGTCCTGAGAAATTCTGAATGCGGTTAGTGTATTTGCGGGCTACTTGCTCAAGTGGCTCGTTATAAACACACCAGCCAGCGTTTGCTTGGCTCATATAACCAACAAATCCCACATGAGGATTACCCCGAAACTGTCCATCGCTTGAAAAAGAAGCAACATGCTTAATATTTTCTGATAGATCAAGTTTAGTTACTTTGATGCCGTAATATTGCAGCAGCATTGACAAGGAAGTAACTTCACAGCCGTTAGGCAATTCAGGATACTGATTTTCTAGTGGTACATCCAATTTTTGGGCTGACTTTAATGTTACCCAGTCGTATTTGTCCTTGAAATCATTTGAGTTAAAGACTGCAAAGGCTAATCCTAAAAGAAATACGCCGAGCAACAGGAACACTAGGTTCTTGCTTCTATTCTTTTTCATAATGCTATTTAAACATAGGCTATAGAATAAAAGCAAAGCTGTTTTTCACAATGTCTCTAAATTTAACTGATTTTTAGTGATTTGCTTAAGCTAAAGCAGGTAAAAGAAAAAACCGCTCTTACTTGAGCGATTTTTTACTTTGTTTAAGTTTAAGTTTTAATTAATGGTGGCTAGCGCCGGAAAGTGCGTCCATTGAGTGATCTTCACCCTTAACGTCCATACCTTCAACATCCATTCCCGGGCAGTAAACTTCGTCCATTGGAATACCTTTTTCTTCAGCAAATGCCTTAGTCAAAGTTTCCATGTCCATTAAGTCATACTTCTTGTCTGGATCCTTAGGATCAACGATTTGGATTTGCGCCATCATACCAGCATCTTCGTGTTCGATAATGTGGCAGTGGTACATGAACACACCTGTGTTTTGGAAGTAAACCTTCAAACGAACAGTTTCTTGTGGGGCAACTTCAACAGTATCTTTGTAGACACCTTGCTCGTTTGGATATGGGTCCTTACCGTTACGTGAAACGACAAGGAAGTGTGCACCGTGAATATGGAATGGGTGGAGCATACCGTTAACCTTATCATTAGTGTTAGTTACATCCCAGTATTCAGCGGTCATTAACTCTTGCTTCATGTCAATTCTTTGCATGGAGAATAGCTTGCCGTTAATCATGTTGTGGTTGTCCATCGTTACGTGAGGAACTGGTGAATTAGGGTTAACAACAGGATCATATGGTTTAAATAAGGTGTCAGGAATTACACTGTCATCTTTTTCATACTTGTGAATTCTGAATTCAACCAACTTAAAGTCATCAGTGTAAAGGTTAACAACGTCGCCTTCCTTGTAGTTACTGAAGTCAACCACAACTTGTTGACGCTCACCTGGTCCGATTAAAACCTTAGTCATCTTAACTGGATGCTCTAAGAATGAATCATCCCCACCGATTTGAGTCATAACCAAGTCGTCGCTGAAGTGCAGACGCCATTCACGCCGGTTAGATCCACCTAAGAAAATCAACCGAACTTTTTGGGTAGTAACATCTACGTAAGGACGAACAACACCGTTAATAACTGGTGTGTCACCAAAGATACCCATTGCATTGTAATCTGCCTTGTAATCAAATTGGTTATCTTCGTGGAAAATCCGGTCTTGCAAAATAATTGGGAATTCATCTTTACCATAGGTCTTAGGAATTGGTAATTGTGCTTCGTTAGCATCAGTTACAACAACACCCATTGCGAGTCCCATCCAAACTTGTGCAGCAGTTGATGGACATGGGTGAGCATGAAGCCAAGTAAGAGCAGCTGGTTGATGAACTGTGAAGTCAATGTGCTTTTCTTCTCCTGGGTATACAGGTGAGTGACAAGCACCATCGTTACCAGGACCTGAAACTTCCATACCATGCCAGTGGTAAGTAGTTAATTCAGGCAAGCTGTTCTTCAAAGTTACGTGAACATGTTGACCCTTGGTCAAGACCATCGTCTTACCTAAAACAGGGAAGTTGTAGCCCCAAGTATGAGTCTTTTTCCCAGGTAAAAATTGGAAGTCGCCTTCTTGAGATTCAATGGTGTACCAAACATCGTTGTATTCTTGTTTATCAGGCTCTAAGACTGGTGGAACAATTAATGGTTGAGCTTCAACGCCTTCAGGGATGTGAAGTTCTTTATAGCCCATACCATGATTTTTATCAAAATCATCTGAGTTATAGAAATAATCTGTGTAAACTTTATCTGACATATTTGTCTACCTTTCAGTTTGAAAAATTTAGTAAAAAATTTTTTAGTTTCAATGTAATTCTATTCTTTGTGAAAACGCTTGTAAAGTGGCTATAATGATGTTTTCGTATTGATAATTAAATATCGTGCTTTTTGACAAATTTAGGGGCATTTTTGTTATTTTATATCACTTCACAAAGTCGATAAAACAAGTATCTTTTAGTAAAAACGGACAATTCGGATTACCTTAACACCTGTTTTTTTAAAACGAATGTTCTTTAAAAATAATTTTAAAAGAAATAAAAATAAATTGTTTTTGGCGCTGAATTTGAGTATCGTATAGAAGACTGATAACTAATTTATAAAAGGATTTTTTTATTTTGAAGATTAACTTAACTGATTTAACTACTAAAATTGAACAACAGGACTACTTACAGGATTTAGAAACTGTCAAATACGCAGATATTAGCAAGTCCAAGACCAAGGTTAAAAGCCTGGCGACTAAAATGATTAAAGAAACTGCGGCAGCGATCAAGCATAATTCCTTAAGCCACGTTGCACTTGAAGTGACGGGGCAAAGACCGGTCACGTTCGTCTTAGAAAACAATATTATCAACTTGCCTTACAGCAATTATAAAAAAATTGCCAATTTCTTTGAGGAAGAAAAGGACTATTCGGTATTTGTTTACTTTGAAACGCAGTCGGAGTTTTTGAATGCCTCTAATTTTCGCATTGATCAAATTGCAACTGAAGAGGAAATTACTCAAAATGAAGATGAGGTAATTGATAAGCTGGTAGAAGCAATTATGGCAAAATTAAGCCAGGTACGTGAATACAAGAAGCCTGAACCTGTAGCGAAGACTAAAAAGCCGGCCGCTAAAAAGCCGACCACAAAAAAAGTAGCCGCTAAAAAAACGGTCAAAAAGACGACGACTAAAGCTAAAGCAAAAAAGTAAGCACATTACTTTTAATAAGCAATTAACCTTTTTTGCACTATTCAAGCAGGGCTTTTTACAATATAATGAAGACTATTACAGGAGGAAGTTATGTTTAGCTGGAATCTACTGGGCATCTTATTGTGGGTTATTGCCATTTTATATTTCATTTTTATTATTCAAAATATTCGTAAGCGTCGGATTACGATGATTATTAAGAAGCACCAGAAGTTTAGCTGGACTAA
Organism: Lactobacillus sp. B4007; assembly: GCF_026535895.1. Taxonomy (NCBI): domain Bacteria; kingdom Bacillati; phylum Bacillota; class Bacilli; order Lactobacillales; family Lactobacillaceae; genus Lactobacillus; species Lactobacillus sp. B4007. The sequence goes on along the minus strand of NZ_JAFNPA010000001.1, from coordinate 308,739 downwards.
TTTTTTGATTGATCTGCTCGAAGTAGCAGTTTTTTTAGTCGGCATTATTTGGCTCTTTAATAAGACAATGCTTGATAACCCGGACTTAGAGGATAAAAGCGTGATTAGCTCAAAAATTACGTATCAACCGTTAGTAATGAATACGGGTTCGGGTAATTCAAGTTATGTGACGATTAATTCAAAGAAGAAAAAAATTAGTACGCAAACTTATACCTATTATCGTGCTGGGCGCAAGGCGCAAGTTTCGAGTGACTTTGCTACAGTGGCATATGGTAAAAGTCCGTTAGACTTAAATGCTTCGCGGATACCATACCAAAAGAGCCAGCTTAAGAAAATGGACCGTAAATATCAGCGTGCTTATGTTGCAACTTATACGGCGACGTATAAAAAGGTTTGGCAAAACGGGCTTGGCTTGCATGCCGGTCACACAGCTACGCAATATTATTTAATTCGAATTCCAGATGCTTCGTTCATCAAAGAAAAATAAGCTTAAAGAACGACAATTGGACCTGCACGGTTTAAATGGTCATCTAGCTCTAAGAAATAAAATAAATAGCTAGTCTGCAACACTTAATTTTATTGTTAATGCTGAACAGTTTTACGAAACTTAATTTAAAGTTTTAAATTAAAAGAGTATCTTGTGATTCAAGATACTCTTTGGTTTATCAGAAATAATTTTTTATTAAAATTGTTTAAGCTGTTACAAAAATGTTTACTTTTTCAATAAATAGATTTAGGATAAACATAACATAGATAACTTGTGAAGGATGAACGCTGGGTCCCGAAATGGGGTAGATGCACGAAAAGCGCATTGAGCATTCCTATGTGCCTGGGGTTATCTTTTTTTATTGCCTTTTTTAAGACTAGCTACATAATTTTTAGGATCTTTTTTAATCTCGTTTACTATGAATTCGATAAATTGTTCTGAGTATGTGTAGCTATGCTGATTTCCGATTACGTGCTGATATGCATATTTCTTATCGATTTTTATATGATAAAAATCAATTACTAAATTTAAAACATAGGAATTAAATCCCTTTTCATATGATAATACTATTTTTTCTTTTTTTAATCTTTCTTGTACTGCAGTAATTACACTTTTATATGAGTACTTATGTGTATCTGACGGATCTTTAAAATCCTTAATGATAGATGCATGATTTTTTGAGTTTTTATCAATTGCAATAGTGAAATCTGCTTCAGATTTTCTTTTTGTAATGTGAAGGCTTTGCTTAACATCAATTGAAAACTTATCAGAATTATACTCTTTACTTAAAACATCAATTTCATTTCCCTTCTGAATGAATTTCTCTGCAATTTCAGGTGGATATTTTAATCTTATTTGACCATTTGTTAATGGTTCATAACTGGTAGCGATTGTTAAGAAGTTCTGGGAAATATATTTAGTTATATCAACTTTGTGAAAACGCATAATTTGTTTGATAAAGTTTAGAACGCAAGCCTGAAAAAGAGGAGCATATTTAACCTCATAATCTTCTGTGATGTAATGAGTGCTAATGTTTCTTAATTCGATTATTTTCTCAAGATTTAGTCTTATCTTGGTATTTTTGTCAGGATAAACTTGTTTTAAGACTTCATTTAGACTGAGGGTGCGATCAGATTTATCTTTATAATAAATACTTTTCTGTTGCTTTAGCATTCTAGCTTTAAGCATTAATTCCCAAGCATTACAGATGAAAAAGCTAAACCCTTCAATTCGATATTTAATTGTTGGTTTATTATATATTTCTATTCCCATAATGAAAGCTTCTATACTTTTGTCGACCATTCTCTTAGTTATATCTTCCATATTAGCTTGTTTCTCCTCCAAATCTTTATATAAATATTAGAAGTAGCAGTAATTAAAAATAACATGCTAAATTAAATTTAATATATCTAATTTGAAAGCGCAATATTGAGTTTGAAATAAGGTAAGTCGACCATTCGGGCTGTTTAAAACTAATTAAAGTTAAAAATAGCAAAAGTCTTATTATTGTAATCTGCCTAATTATGGTATTAAAGATATTTTTGTTTTTGTTTTCGTACTTGAATCAATAAGTTGCCTTGAATAAAGGCAAGAATCAAGCTTGCAGTTAAAAAGTCGATGACATTGCCAGATGAAAAAGCTGCCAATAGGATAAAACAACTGGACGCAAGAAGCGAACTTACTAAGTAGGTTCGGGCAGATTTAAAACGCAGCCACTTATAAGCCCCGTATAAAATCGTGGCAAGATAAGGTCCCACAAACAAGATCATTCCAATGAAGCCAAGTGAATAAATTTGTGCCGAGAAATCACGCTCTAAGTTAAAAATATTGTTTTCGCGTGTATACGAAATGCCGAAATATTTATCCAGCCGATTATCGTTAGTTTTGACCACCTGGTTAAGCATTGCCTTTTCAAGATAGCGGTTCTCCATGCGGACTTGCCCGGGCTGATTAATAATTTTTAACCAAAATTCGGGATCGTATTGATATGGGTAGCTGTGAAAAACAAATTTGGGATTTAAGGCGTAAGCCTGGTAGTTGTGCTTAATAAAAGCACGTAAGAAGTCTTCCCGCTTTTTACCAGTAGGATATTTCTTCAGTCCCGCTGCTAACTCCCGTTTTTCTGAACTTAAATCGTGATCAGATTGCTTGGCTAAATAAATTTCGTAATTATAGCGCTGAATAGCTGGCCCAAAAGGTAGAATTGCTAGTGAGCCCAGCATAATTAAGCCGGCTACCAAAAACGGCCAGCCACCTTTCTGCACGTCTTTAATTACGTATTTATGGAAAATAAATAGTACTAAACTAATAAAGATGCCACCTAAAAGGCCAATTGCGGCAACTTTTGTCCCTATTTCAATCATTGCCAATGCTTGGACAACATTAAGAGTAATAGTTAACCAGTTAAAGTTAGTGAATAAATAATAGACCATTAGCGGTACAAGCATGAATAAAACGGCCGAAATCATATTGGTAAAGTTGAAAAAGCCCTTGGAAGCCATGTGCGAGTAGCCAATATTCGAATTAAAAAACCAAGCAAAAATATTAGCACTGATTGTTCCCGTTTCGTAAGATTTGAGTGAAATTACAAATAGGTTGGACACGACGATTGTCCCTGAAAACAATCCAGAGACGCCTTCAATTACCTGGCGCAACTGTTTTTCACCAAAATCGAGCTCAGTAGTTAAAAAGAGAACGATTAACGGTAAAACCATCCGAATTAAGTAAAAGAGTTCACCACTACTTGAGTAGCCGTAGTTAGTGGGATTAACACTCGTAAAATTGCGAACATGAATTAAATGTAGCGCTGAATAGATGGTTAATAAGACTAAATAAACTAGCAGCCATTTTTTGGTTGTCAATTTTTTCCAGGACTGTTTCTGGCTGAAAAAGAGACAAATCAGGACACCAACTACTAAAATGCGAATAATAGTTGGTAATGTAAATGGCAAAATAGTTGCCAGGGTACCATGATAAAACCAATATAAGTCTAAAAAAGGTTGAATTAAAATAAACCAGAATAAGATGGTTCTTGCTTTTTCTTTCACTTGTTTTCTCCATTAATGATTATTGATATTAGTTTAATTTTAGGCAAAAACCAAGCAAAAAAAAAGAGCGGTGAATTTTATTCACTGCTTTTTAAAAAATATCTTTTTACTTGGATTCTTTGTCAGCGTCATCAGTGGTCTTTTTTGCTTTGGCAATTTTTTCTACTTTGACATCACTTTTAGCCTTAGCTTGAATTTCCTTAATCTTACGTTTAGGTGCAGCCTTCAAGTTCTTAAAGTTAACAACAATTTTTTCATTTAAGTCGCTAACAGCTGTTTCGTCGGCTTCATCAAAGTCAATGATCTTCAACAGGGCAGAATTTTCGTAAATTTTTTCTACTTTACCTAGAAATGGTTTAGTAAGTTCTTCTTCTGATTTTGCGCTAAGAATGTCATCTATTTTTACTTCAGTTTTCTTCATGGTTAGTTTTTTACTTCCTCTCTTCCCCGTGTTTAATTATAATAGAAAGATATTATTATAAAAGTAAACTGTTTTCAAGTAAAGGAAGCCTGGATTTTGCAAAAATTAATTTTAATTGCTGGCCCCAGTGGCGCTGGTAAGACAACAATTTCTGAATATTTAACCAAAAAGTTCAACATTCCGCGGGTTTTGACCCATACTACTAGACCAATCCGCCAAGGAGAAAGTCCAGACACCTCTTACCATTTTGAAAGTGATGCCAGTTTTAACAAGCTGCATTTCTTTGAACATGTTAAATATGGTTCTTATCAGTATGGCTCAAGTAAAGAGGCACTGGAAGAAGCGTGGGAAAAGCACCAGTTAGTGTCATTAATTGTTGATATCAAGGGTGCAGCCTCTTATTTAAAAGCCATCAATCAGCAGGTATATTTCTTATATGTAACGACTAGTTCGAAAAAAGAGCTTAAGGATCGGCTGATAAAAAGAGGGGATGATCCCGCCAAGATTGCGGAGCGCTTGAGCGGTAGCGAATTGAATACTTTACCAAAAAAACTAAAGGCAGATGCACATATTATAGTGAATGATAATTGGAATGAAACCGAGAAAAAGCTTGATGATATCGTAAGTAGTTTGTTAAGCGCTTAAACATTATTACTGGTTGGACTGTGTTTTTAAAAAAATTCTTAACGTTTTGTAGCTCATTTGACATGAATGTGTAACATTTGATGAGTACTATATAGATTGTCAGGTACAAATTGAGTGCAATCAAAAAATTGTACTCGTCAAAGTAAAAAGAAATATTGATAAGGAGAAAGAGATTAGTTTTGAGACACAGACATAGTTTAATCAAGTTAGTTGCATTTATATCATTATTTTTTACTGGCGCTGCCACTGTAACCACAGTTACAGCAGCTACTACAACTGATGTTGATGCCAGTTCAGTAACCAAGAAGCGTAATGCTGTTGTTAAGTTAGCTAAAAAGCAAGTAGGCAAAGGTTACGTTTATGGTGCAAATGGTCCTTCGGCTTTTGATTGCTCTGGCTTGGTTCAATATGTTTATAAAACAGCGGGTGGAACAGTTTTACCACGTACTACTTTTTCACAAGTTACACTTGGTAAAAGAGTTTCAATGAAGAAATTGAAAAAGGGTGATCTTCTTTTCTGGGGATCAGCTACATCTCCATATCACGTTGGTATTTATGTCGGTGGTAATCAATATGTTCACGCCGCAACTCCCGATCAAGGTGTGTTAAAACAATCAATCAGTACTTACTTTTATCCTTCAGCCGCTAAGCGCGTGCTTGAATAATTATTCTCTACTTAAACTCAACCAATTTTCTTTTTACATGTAAAACAGTCATTAAGAGGTCCCATATAGAAACGCCGGTTCTGGAAGGGCTTTTTTTTATTTTCTGGTATCACTTCTGTAACATTTTTGTAATATAACACGAGTAAAATTAAACTTGTGATGTAGAGATCATGAGATAAAAAATGTGTAAATACTATTGAAGATGTAACACGGGAGGAATTTGATTTTGAAGATTAAGAGTAATTTGGTAAAATTTACTGCTGCAGCTGCTTTAACCATTACTGGCTTAGGGGTTGCAAACGCTACTAATTCAAATTCCACGGCTCACCAAGTTGCAGCTGCAACTACTAAAGTTAAAATTAATTATGTTCCTGGCTATGGTATCAACATTTGGGACAATTATAATAATCCTAGCTTCACAGGAAATAGAATTAAGCATGGTGAAGTTGTTGATGTTATCAGTTCAGCAATTGATGCTAAGGGCAAAACTTGGTATGAAATTGGTGAAAATCAATGGATTCAGGCCCGTTACACGGTAGATGCAAATGATGACAATGTTGCTAAAAAAGCAAGCCAAGCAGGTATGGTCGGCAAAAATGTTACATCTTCTTCAAAACAAGCTGCTAAAGTTGTTAATTTGGCTAACGCAGAAGTCGGCAAGGCTTATGCATGGGGTGGTAATACGCCTAATGGATTTGACTGCTCAGGTTTAGCACAATATGTCTTCAGCAAGGCTGCCGGTAAGGAAATTTCCCGCACTACTTACTCACAAATTAAACAAGGAAAGACTGTTTCCCTTAAGAACCTAAAACCAGGTGATTTATTGTTCTGGGGTTCTGCATCTTCTCCTTATCATGTAGGCATTTACGTGGGCGATAATCAATATGTTCATGCTGCAACTCCTGCACAAGGTGTTGTTAAAGACAGTATTAGTTCATATTTTTATCCTTCAGTTGCCAAACGTGTTCTCAACTAGTTGCAGAAAATATTAAATAACTAAAGCAAAAGCACTTAGAAATTTATCTAGGTGTTTTTTTATTACTATTTTAATGGATGTAACTTGATAAATAAATTTAAGCGTCTAAAATAAAGTGGAGTACTAATTAATGACCACATCTAGCTACCAAAAGGAGATTGAATTTGATGAAGCGTAATTTTTTGAAAATGGGTCTTGCGGCTGCTCTCACGTTAACGGGCGTTGCCGTGGTGGCACCACAAAAAACGGTAGATGCGGCAACACTAAAAGCTCCGGTCAAACGTGTTCAAATAAACTATTTACCTGGTAAAGAGGTAAAAATTTGGACAAATTATCAAGGCGGCCAGCTGATTAATTTCCGTGCTAAAAATAAGAGCAAGTGGAATGTTGCTGAAACTGCAGTCGATAAAAAGGGTAAACTTTGGTATAAAATTGGCGACAACGAATGGATCGAGGCGCGTTATACCGAGGATTTGGATGATGAAGAATCAGCTAATCAGGCTGCAACCGAGCAGATAGCCGCAAAGCCAAAGAAAAAGGCCAAGAAGGCTAAAAAGCAAAAGAAGCAACCAATGAATCAGGCTCAGGCCGCAAAACCAAAACTGAATAAGCAGGAAACGCCTAAGCCAGTTAGTGTCACCAGTAATAACAAGACACCAAAACCGGCTCCAAGCAAGTTGCCAACTGCAACAGTCCCAGCCGTAACAGGTAGTGCAGCTCAACGTGCGCAAGCCGTTGTTAATTTGGCTAAGTCACAATTGGGCAAAGGTTATGCCTGGGGTGGTAATGGCCCTGATAATTATGATTGCTCGGGCCTGGTCCAGTCAATTTATAACAAGGTTGCAGGTGTTCAATTACCACGTGTGACAACTGATCAAGTTAAGGTTGGAACGACCGTTGCCATGGATCAGTTACAGCCAGGTGACCTATTATACTGGGGCTCAGTTGATGCACCGTATCATGTTGGCATTTATATTGGCAATAATCAATATATCCACGCCTCAACACCAGATACGGGAGTAGTGTTACAAACGCTTAGTTCTTACTTTTATCCGTGCATTGCTAAGCGTGTAATTCAATAATAAATAAAAAAGACTGACGATAATGAGCAGTCTTTTTTTAACTAGTTAAATATAAAAACAAAAAGACTTTATTTCTTAATTATGACTGTTTGCAGTAATTGAGAATAAAGCCTTTTTTAGTTAGATTATATAATTTTGAAACTGTTGCTGTTTTTCTGGTGCTAGTCTGGCGGTAATATGAACACCGTCTGCGCGATAATTCTCGGCAATAATTTGAGCATTTTCGTGCAAGTCAGCCAGCGGCTTGCCAGCCGATAACGGCAAGAGCAAGTTAACTTGTTGGTAATTGGCAAAAACTCGTTTAGTAATTAAATTGGCCAGCAATTTAATTGATTCTGGATCAATAGCTGAATATAAAATTCCGCTGCCTTCAATTTGCGGATAATGACGTTCAGACTTATCTGCTTTATTGTAAGCCGTAATCATCGGAGTATTTTTAACGCCAATCTCAGTTAGAACATTTTGCGTAGTGCGAATCATTTGAATCATATTTGGATCTGACGAATCAACTACGTTAATTAGTAGATCAGCATCCTTAACTTCTTGTAAAGTGGCCTTAAATGATTCAATCAGATTATGAGGCAATTTAGAAATAAAACCGACTGTATCGGATAGGATAAAGCTAAAATTATTGTTTAGCTCAATCCGTCTGACATTGGTGTCCAAGGTTGCAAAAAGCATGTCCTTAACAAAAACCTGCTTTTCGCCGTTTTCCTTGGTAAATTCTGCTAGTAAGCCGTTCATCGTCGTTGATTTACCGGCATTAGTATAGCCAACCAGGGCAACCTTGGGAATATGGTTTTGATTCCGTCTTTTGGCCTTAATTTCTTCTTGTCCCGCAATTTCCTTCAGCTCTTTTTTAATAACGGCAATTTGCTTCCCGATTGTCCGTCGGTTTAATTCTAGTTTTGATTCACCGGCACCACGGTTAGCAAAGCCACCGCCGCGTTGCTGGTCAAGGTTATTTTCTGATGGATGCAGACGCGGCAATTCGTATTCTAGCCTTGCAAGCTGAACTTGCAATTTAGCTTGTTTGGTTCGCGCCCGACTTGAAAAGATCTCCAAGATTAATTCTGTCCGATCAATAATCCGCAACTTAGTCATTTTTTCTAAATTACGGATTTGGACGGGAGTTAATTCATCATTTAAAATAAGAACTTTCGCCCTTAAGCCACGGGCCATATCCTTAATTTCATTTATTTTACCGAGACCAAAGTAGGTGCCAGCAACAACATGTTCCAGGTTTTGCCGTGATTGGCCAACCACTTCCATATTAGCTGCTTCCGCTAAGTTAGCCAGTTCAGCCAGATAGTAATCAAAATTAGGGTCATTTAAGTTAACGCCAGCAATATAAGCTTTGGTTTTATGAGGTGTGTTATCGATCATGTAGTCCTCTTTTTATGTTTAAATCTTTTAGTGACATTTTATCTAGCGATTTTGCTTGTAATAATCCTCATGATCACGATCTCCTTTATGTAAATTAGGTTAGCTTAATTGTAATACAAAAGTGCAACTTTACCAAAAAGATGGTTAGCAACAAGTATAAATATAATAGGAAAAAATCATATCAATTAGATGTGATTTTTTAATTTTGGCGAAATTTATTCTAAATATGGTCTGAGAAAAAAGCACGTAACTTATCACCAACATTTGCTAGTGCATTAGTTGCACCGAATTTTACTGGCACCAGAGACTTATCACGGAAAAGTGGTAATGATTAAATTAACGGTGAAATGACCTAAAGAATGGAGGTGAATTAATGGAACTTTTAAGTTCAGATTTAGTTTTTGCGCATCTTAAAGTAAATAATGCTACTGAAGCCCTTCATTTTCTGGCGGGTCAGCTAAAAAAACAAGGAAAGGTTAAGGCTGATTTCGAGCAAGCAGTTCTTAAGCGCGAGCAGATTCATCCAACAGGTCTGCCAAGTGGCAAGATTGCAGTTGCGATTCCCCATACTGATGTTCAGTATGTTAAAGAGGCGGCAATTACATTTGCGACGCTGGCAAGACCGGTAGCCTTTCATAATATGGCGGTTACTGCCGAAACGGTCAATGTTCAGATTATTGTTATGTTGGCGCTAAAAAATCCGCATAGTCAGGTTAAAATACTGCAAAAATTAATGACATTGTTTCAAGACCAAGAACTTTTGCAGCGGTTAGAGAAAATGACGGATCAGCAGAAACTATATGAAGCTGTATCTGAATATATTAAGTAAGAAGATTGGGAGGAATTATTTATGAAACCGGTAATTGATTTCATTATGTATATTGTTGGCTTAGGGCCTACCGTCCTAATTCCAATAATTATGTTAATCTTTGGACTTTGCGTGCGAGTGCCTTTTACTAAAGCGTTACGTGGTGGTTTGATGGTCGGCATTGGCTTTATCGGTCTGAACGCCACCGTTTCAATTTTGACCGATGTCATGAATCCTGCGATTAAGAACATGATTCAAGTAATGCATTTGAACTTGCAGGTAATTGATGTCGGTTGGCCATCAGCCTCAGCGATTGCATACGGCACCGCGGTTGGTGTTAGTATGATTCCCTTGGGAATTGCCATTAACATTCTGATGTTGGTGACGAAAACTACGTCAACCATTGACGTGGATATCTGGGATTTTTGGCATTTTGCCTTTAGTGGCTCGTTAGTTTATGCCTTAACCAAAGATATCGTACTCAGTCTATTTTTAGCTAGTGTTAATATGATTGTAATCATGGTAACTGCTGACAGAACTGCACCATTATCGGAAAAATACTTGGGCTTACCAGGAATTTCCATTCCCCACGGCTATGCTGGTTCGTTTGTGCCAATTGCAGTTGTTTTTAACTGGTTAATCGATAAGATTCCGGGTATCAATAAAATCCATATGGATGCCAAGGATTTTAATAAGAAATTTGGCTCATGGGGAGAACCTACATTGCTTGGTTTTGCCATCGGTATTATCATTGGCATTCTTGCTTATGGCTTTATTCCAGGGATGTCCATTGCAACTAAGTTGGGCAAAATCATGTTAATGGGCGTTACTTTGTCAGCTGTGATGATTATTACACCAAAGATGGCTGCCTTGCTTTTGCAAGGGGTTGTTCCCGTATCTGATGCAATTCAGTCATTTACCCAGAAAAAATTTGCCGGTAAAAGAAAGATTTACATTGGAATGGACACTGCTGTCGGAATTGGTAGTCCAGTCGTCTTAGCCTGTGCCACTTTAATGATTCCAGTAGCATTGTTGTTCGCCTTTATTTTGCCAGGCAACCAGTTTCTACCAACGATTGGATTGGTCGGCTTTGTCTTCATGTTTCCACTGATAGTTTCAATCACCCATGGAGATTTCTTTAGATCATTTATTATCGGGGCCATTAATGTCATTATTGGTCTTTGGATCGGGACTAATTTGGCACCATTAATAACTAAGTGTGCCCGTGCAGCCCACTTTGCCATTCCAAAAGGTTCATCCCTCATTTCAAGTATTGATTACGGTTCTAACCCATATCCTTGGTTAATTGTTCAAATCGCACCTTATAAAATTGCGGCATATGCAATTGGGATTGTGCTAATTATTGGCTTATGCTGGTGGAATCGTAAAAAGATTACTGCAGAAGAAAAGGCAGCAGCTGCTAACCAAAACAAGAAATAGTTTTAATTATAAACAGTGATAAAGGAGAAAACAGATGAAAAAGATTTTAGTTGCATGTGGAGCTGGTGTTGTTACTAGCACATCAGCAATGAATAAGCTGCAAGAAGAACTAGCTAACAGGGGAATAGCGCAAGATGAATATACTTTAGGGCAATCTTCTGTGGCTCAGATTGAATCATTAGCTGGGGACTACGATTTAGTTATTACGACGACGCAATATGATAATGATGCGGTTAAAATTCCCGTCATTAATGGTTTGCCGCTTTTAACCAATATTGGGATTGACCAAGTTATTGATGAAGTAATCGATAAGTTAGATTTGTAATCTAAGGCTGTTAAATTCTTATACTACTGCATTTAAAGGGTGATTAATGTGACGGCAAGCAATTTTGCCAGTTTAACAAGAGCTCGGGAGTTATTAAACTATTTGGCAAAAGCACCTGGGTTTGTGAGTTTGAAAGAAATCTTAACCACTTTTAAAATCTCACGACGGACGGCTTTTAACTGGTTGAAAACAATTAATCAGCAGCTTCAAGCGCAAAAATTAGATCAAGTAGTTAATATTCCGCGTTACGGCTATAAACTAACTGACCGGACTAAGAAAAGTCTTACGCAAAAAATTGCGAAGGTGTCATCGCCGCAGATGGGTCATGAAACCATTTTAAATGCGCATGAGCGGCAAACTGAGATAATTTTGTTACTGCTGGATCAAAAGCATTACCTGTCAATTAATCAATTAGCTAAGATGTTTCATTGCTCTCGCAATACCATTATTAAGGACTTTAAGGCTCTTAAACGGCATTTTCCGGCACTAAAAATCGGCAGTTCGCGTTTAGGACACCGTATTATTAGTGATGAAAACTCTATTCGGCTGACAGTTTATGAATTATTATTGCGGCAAGACAAACTCGTTTATGCTTTTATCAATCGCTTAAATTATTCATTTTCTCAAGCCAAGGAATTGGTTATCAAGGCGCAGCAACAACTGCACATGAGCTTTTCTGAAAATTCGCTGCAGCAACTAACGTACCTGTTGTTGTTTACTAAGTGGCGGATCACGCACAATCAAACTATTGATAGAAGTGAAAACTGGCAGTGGATAGCTCAAAATACTAAAGATGTGTTGCCTACCTGTACCAAATTACTTGTTAAACTTGGTGGCAATAAGGAGTTTAAAGGAGAAATTGTTTTTCTCAGTAAAATTTTCTTGTGCTCCCAGGCAACAGAAGTTGATTGTATTAATAAAAATTTGTACCACGATATTAATAATATTGCTCAGGAAATAATCTTTCGCTACGAACAATTAACTGAACAGCAAATTTCGTACCGCGTGTTTACTAAGACTTTGTGTAATCATCTCTATGCAACCTTTTTCCGGGTAAAATTCGGTATCCCGTTTTCTTCCAGTGAGGTTGATGAGATTAAGTGGCAGTATCCCGTGTTAATCAAATTTACGGCAATTGCTTGTGCTCCGTTAGAGCATTATTTACAGAAAAAATTACCTAGTGAAGAAGTTGCCTTGATTTGTCTTTATTTTGGTTCGGTCAATAATCGGGAATACCGGGAATTTACGGAAAGTGATAAGTTAAAACGGGCATTGCTCGCCGAAGTTTTAGTGGTTTGCTCGAGCGGGATTGGGACGTCAGCGATGCTATACCACGAGCTTAGTAAAACTTATCCGCTAATCAAGTTTTCTTTACCGCTAGAAATTCGCGATTTGGCTAAAATTTTCCAACATAATTACCAGGCCAAACTGATTATTAGTACCACGACTTTGCCTAAGGGCAAATATCCCATTCCAGCCGTAAAGGTCAAAGCCGTTTTAACTAAGCATGACCAGACAATTATTGACAGTTTTTTGCGCCAGGAAGTACCACGTAAACTTGAGCATAATGCTAGCGCAGTAAACAGCTTGGTTTCCATTATTAATGAATATGCAGATGTAAAAGATGAAAAGGGCTTACGGCTTAGCCTGGATAAATTTATTTTTCCGGGTTTACAAAAAAATGATAAAGCAGACTTGCCCACGCTGAGCTGTCTTTTACCGGCTAAGCACATTAAAGTTTTGCGGAAAAAAGATCAACTCAAATGGCAGACGGTTTTAAAATGGGGGTGTAATTTACTTGAACAAGACGAAATCATCGACCAATTTTATTTTAAAAAAATTGTTCAATTGATTAATCGTTATGGTCCGTATATGTTAATTGCCAATAACATTTTTTTGGCCCATGCTGCCCCAAGTAATAGCAATAAGAAAGTTGGCTTATCATTAATCTTACTCGATCAGCCATTAGAAATTTGTTCACGTGGGGAATCTGCCTGGGTAACATGCATGTTTGTCCTTTCACCGGGAAAAGAAAAAGAACACGAAAAAGCACTTGAACAACTTGTAGACATTGTAAGAAACCAGGAAAACATTAATCGTCTATTGAAGGCTAAGTCACCGCAGGAAGTGCGCCAATTCTTATTATCGTTTTACTAAATAATTAAAAAGCGTTCATTGCAAAATGAGCGCTTTTTAACTGGCAAATTAATTGCTTAAATTGTATTGTTGATTGTACCAACGACCTTTGCCTTAACCCGAGTCGTATCACCCGGAGCGTAAGCCAAGGGTACTTCTGTAATTTCGACTACCTTAATTGAATCTGCTTTTGCGCCAGCAAGTATGGCTTGGCTAGTAGCCTGCTTTTTAACATCGGCTAATGCAGCAGTACGCTCAATTTGAGCATACTGATAAACTTTTTCATATTCTCCGCCAATGTTGGCAATAGTTGCACCAATTGCATTAGCAACATCACCGAATTTATTTTTAATTATCCGTTTCACACCATTTAATTTTGGTGGGGCAATGATTGCTCCGCCACCAACTAAAATAACATTGACATCTTCAGCACTGGTTTTCATTTGATCAATTCCATCTTCTAAAATACCAGCAATTTTTTTCATTACTTCGCGGGCAGTTTCTAGAGGGATTTTCTCTACTAGTTTAGGATTACCAATCTGGCAAAGACCTAATCTAACAGCAATATCTGTCGTAGTTAAAGTATCACCGCCAAAAACAATCGCTTTATCAGTTATTGCATAGCCCACACTGTCTGGGCCGATGGTTATGTTGCCATCATTGGCTACACGAACGATTGTCCCACCACCTAGGCCGACAGATAATACGTCAGGCATCCTGAAGTTAGTTCGCACTCCGCCAACCGTAACAGCCTTAGAAGATTCGCGTGGGAATCCATTACTAAGCACACCAATATCAGATGTGGTTCCACCAATGTCAATAGTTAGAGCATTTTTTAGCTTTGATAGGTAAGCAGCACCACGTATACTATTAGTTGGCCCACTACCAATTGTTAGAATAGGGTATTTGGCTGCGTATTCTATTGACATCAGTGTTCCGTCGTTTTGACACAGGTATTTTTTGGCAGCAACGATGTTTTCTTCAATTAACGCACTTGAAAAACCATTGGTAACATTTTTGATAACCTTATTTAGAGCAGCATTTAAAATTGTAGCATTTTCACGCCCAATTAAACCGATTGAACCAATTGATGATGAGGTAGAAACCGGAAAATCATCTCCTAGAACTTCGTGTGCCAATTCAACTACTCGTCTTTCCTGATCATCATTAATAGAAGAAAACACACCAACTACCGCTAGACTGTCTATTTGGTTTTTCCATTCGGCTAATTTACCAAGTACTTCTTTTTCTGAAAATGGGACAATGGGGTCACCATTAAACTCATATCCTCCATGAATTAGGGCGTAACGATTAGATAAAATTTGGCTAATATCTGCTGGCCATTCTGTATACGGTAAAATTGATGCGGTTGCAGGATAGCCTATCCGAAGAACGCCAACTTTACCAAGATTTTTTCTTTCAACAATTGCATTGGTAGCCTGAGTTGTTCCTAACATTGCTTGGCTAATTTGAGCTGGATCAATGTTATAGCTGCTAACGGCTTCGTGAATAGCATTTTTGATTCCAGTTGCAACGTCTTTAGTTGTGTGGGTTTTGGTTGAAGTAATGACGTTTAATTGATCATCTAAAACCACAGCGTCAGTGTTAGTTCCACCCACGTCGATTCCTAACTTGTACACTTATTTCTCCTCCTGCTTCTTTTGATAATTCATAAAACGCTGTTCAATTGGGATATAGTCAACATCGTACTTAAAGTACCGTGGGCCAACAAGTTTAATTCCGGCACTGGTCCGCCACTTTTTGTTTGCTGGTAGTCCTAAAACTATGATTCTTTTACCGTAATGAACTTCCTCATTAGTAATAGGTTGTAAGGTTTCTAAATCAATCATAGTAATCAAATCGGGAACAGTTGCTACAACTTGTTGATTCAGTTCCATAATAATGTTTTCATTTTGAAAAGAAATTTTACCAGTCTGGCCTTCATTTTCATTTAAGCCATCAAGAGTAATTTCACCGAAGTTAAAACCGCCTTTAGTAATATGCGAAATATCAGTAATTTTTGCAGTCATTAATTTATAACCATGGGTAAGTTGCAATAACTTAGCTAGTGCAGTGTCAATTGCGTCAAAATCATTTGCATGTTGAATTAACTGGCCTATTTTTTGGCTGAGATTGACAATGTTTAAAACCCCAGCTTCTCGTAATTCTTTTCCGGTGAGTGAGTCGCTTGCGCTTGAAGAAGTTGCACCAACTTGGACAGTAAAGTTTCTTCCTATTTTTTCAGCCCAAAAAGAATCGGGTGTATTAATTAGTGAAGTGTTGCCGCGTTCATCTGATAATACCATTGGTGTTACCGAGTGTCCTGCTAAAACAAATGTAGACATTTGCAATTCTGGGAAAGCTCGTCCCATACCATCAGCATCGGCTATTGGTATATTCATCTTAGCAGCGGCCACGATTGGCATCATTGAATTAATGCCACCAGCTTCAACTGGAAATGTGCCGTAAATTTTTTTGCCATAGTATTGTTCAAAAATTTTAAAGGCATTTGGAAATTCGTTACCGTTTGGGAATTTTTCCATTGAAACTGCAGGGGCACCAATATTTGAAGCAGACACAAATAGTTCGTCTTCTGGAAATTCACTTGGCTCTAGTAGGGTCACTGGACCGTGCTCTTTAATGGCAGAAATTGCCATTAATTCTCCAATAAATGGATTACCACCACCTCCAGAGCCAAGCAGTGCAGCTCCAATGGCAATTTGCTTAACATCACTAATATTTATTTCTTTACTCAAAATTAATCCTCCAATTCTTTATTTTTAGTAAACTGCTTGCTTGCTTTTCTAATTATTAGGTTGCCTAGGTAGTAAATTAAACCCGACGAAATTAAAACGTTGAGCGATTGCACTCCCCAGGTGACAAACTGCCCAATTAAAATGCCACTAATCCAAGCAACAATAGTCATTACTGGTAATTTTGAAGAAGTCTTTGGTAATTCACCTTTGGTCCGACTAATGGCTAGACTTTTGCGATCGGTTTTTAGAATCCAATAATCAACAAACATAATTGCGGCAATTGGGGGGAAAACTACTCCCAAAATGGTAAGGAACCCTTGAAATTTATCAATTAATCCAATCACTGATAAAATTGTGCCTAAAATTCCAGTGATAACGGTCATAACTGAACGATTTAGATTAACCTTAAAAACTTGTCTAAAAAAATTAACTACATTTAAACTAGCTGAATAAAGATTCATATCATTAACTTTTACCGATGATAAAACGATAAGAGCGATTCCCAATGCTCCAGTGAGCTGATAAATGATAGGCATAATTTCCTTAGAGCCAATTGCATGAGCCATTAACACTCCAATTACGTTAACGCCTAGTTCGCCAACAAGTGTTCCAATTACACAGACCCAAAAAACATCGCGTCCATTTTTGGTTCTTCGCGTTATGTCTGGCATAATAATTGCACCTACAATAAAATTACCAGTAACCATTGTGATGCCAGCTCCTAATCCCATAGCCGCTCCCGGAGCAGCCATTGTTACCAAATGGTTAAGGCTATTGCCTTTTAGCATATTATAAGTAGCAAAACCCATAACAACGATAAAAGCGGGAATTGAAATATTGGTTGTCCAGCTCAAACCTTTAAATCCGAAAATTACAGAAAAAGTGACTAGTAGCCCTGTTATTGTGGCAATTAACTGATAATTAATATTATGATGGGTGATTGAGTTTAGGATTTGAACTACCCCTTGAGCAAATACGGAATTTTGAATTCCAAACCAGCCTATTAAGCTAATTGCAAAAGTAAGCCCAACGATTGCTGAGCCAAATGTACCAAATCCGGCCCACTTTGACAGTAAGCTGGTTGGTAGTCCTTCGCGCTGGCCAGCTAATCCAAGACCGTAAGAGATAAATTGTAAAATCACACTACCTAAAATAGTTGCTAACACAGCGTCGTGAAAGGTCATGCCGTAACCAAGTTCTGCGCCAAGCATAAACTGACTTAGAGCTACAAAGCCACCAATTTGAACCATTAAAACTTTCCACATCGGATCACGTTTATTTTCTGGAAAGCGCTGAGTAGAATAATCGTCATAAATGTCTTCATTTGTTGTATTTTTTCTTTGTATGCTCATCATCCGTTTCTTCTTTCTATCAAAGTAGTTAATAATGTATATTAATTTTTAATAAAATTATAATTAAGTAAAGTTTAGATTAGCAAATTAATTATGTCAACACTTATTTTTAAAGTAAAATTAATTTTAATAGCATTGTATTGAAGGATAAAAATTAAAATTTAAGTAAGCCCATACCAATATTAAGAGATTTATTGAAAGTAAAGATAGACAAATTTTTGGGTTTAACCATTAAAATAATGGTCTGAATTACCTACAGCCTCAAGGCTTTTACAGCTACTTATAAAAGTAAGCGGTCACATCATATAATATGGCCGTATTTTTTCTTGGCACCTAAGAAAAAAAGTGTATAATTTAGATCATTAAGGTACCTAACTAAATTTGAAAATTGAGAGGATTGGTAAGAATGACACAAACTTTAAGTTACCAAACTAACCAAAAGGTGCAAAAAAATAGATGGTGGATATTGGTGGCAGTTGGGTTATTTACCTTTATGTCAACTTTAGACGGAACAATTGTTAATATCGCATTACCGGTAATTAGTAATGACCTGCAT
Source organism: Lactobacillus sp. B4007 (assembly GCF_026535895.1). Taxonomy (NCBI): domain Bacteria; kingdom Bacillati; phylum Bacillota; class Bacilli; order Lactobacillales; family Lactobacillaceae; genus Lactobacillus; species Lactobacillus sp. B4007. The sequence continues at coordinate 290,657 of NZ_JAFNPA010000001.1, read as the reverse complement.
ATTCCAATGAGCCAGTCGGAATGGGTTGTTTCCTTATACCTGATAGTAGTCTGCAGTTTTATTCTGTTCTTTGGCAAATTAAGTGATCTTCACGGAAAAATCAAAATTTTCCGGTTGGGAGCAATTTTTTTTATTGCTGGTTCACTGTTATCAGGTTTAAGGGTTAATCTAGTCTTTTTGTTGGCTGCCCGGGCATTGCAAGCGTTTGGTGCTGCAATGACGATGGCAACTAATAATGGAATTATCACCGAAATTTTCCCATCAACTGAACGCGGGAAGGCACTAGGAACTATTGGTTCATTTGTGGCCTTGGGTTCAATTGCCGGACCTGGCCTTGGCGGATTAATTTTAAGCCATCTTTCATGGTCATATATTTTCTGGCTAAATGTTCCAGTCGGTATTATTGCTGCTATTATTGGTGCAATTTACCTACCAAAAGACATTACCTTTACTAATGCACCGCTTGATAAGACTGGTTCATTCAGCTTTGCCTTGGGGATGGTTACCTTGTTTGGTGGCGTATTCTTAGGTCAGCAACTTGGCTTTACCGCAATGCCTGTTTTAGTCATGTTAATCGTTGGTATAGCTAGTGTTGTCTGGTTTGTTTATGTTGAAAATCATACAACTAATCCGTTGTTGCAATTCAACCTGTTCAAAAATCCTGATTTTTCAGTCAGCTTGTTGTGTGCATTATTAATCTTTATCACGAACTTCTTCTTTAATGTTGTTACGCCATTTTATCTTGAAAATGCCCTTCATTTGGCACCGAGCCAAGCAGGCGTAATTTTGATGATTTTACCAGTAGTTCAACTTTTTGCCGCACCAGTTGCCGGTACGCTTTCTGACAAGATTGGACCAAAATTAATTACCTTCATTGGGTTAGTACTACTTCTAATCAGTCAAATCGGTTACAGTCTGTGCAATCTGCACTCGTCCATTTGGCTGTTCATTGTGAGCATCGCTATTATGGGGCTTGGTAGTGGTATCTTTAGTTCACCGAACAATTCTTTGGTAATGAGCTCAGTTGAACAAAAAGACCTTGGTGTTGCCGGCAGTATTAACTCCCTGTCACGTAATTTGGGAATGGTAATTGGTATTTCAAGTGCAACGACGATTTTATTTGCTGCAATGAGTCATGCTAAGGGTGCACGGGTTACCGCATATTTGCCTAAACAACCAGAAATTTTCATTTACGGCATGCATGTTGTCTTCATGATTTCAATGATTATTTGCCTCATAACTGTTATTTTAAGTGGTTGGCGCTTATTTAAAAAAAACGCACAAAAGTAATTGCTTTTTTATTAAAAATATGCTAAAGAAAAAATGTTGGTGCAGAAATGCAGCAACATTTTTTGCGTTAAATTTAAAAATTAGTGTCCGAAATGGCTGGTATTCGCCTAGTTAACAAAATGGAAAATATCTAACAAAAAATAAGATAAACAATAATTTTTTCATAATTATTTCTTCTAAGCACTATTTTAGGTATATGATGGTATATAGGTAAGAATAAACCAAGCGAGATTGAGGAGGTTTGGTAGATGAGCCATAGAATTGTAACTTATTTAGCTATTTTTAAGCCCTTAGGAAATAATGTTTATGTAATTAATTTTCCTGATGTTAAAGGTGGAATTACTGAAGGCGAAGGTTTGCGCGAGTCAATGAAAATGGCTGCCGATACCTTAGCTAGCAGGTTGTATAATAAAGTTGAATTACCAAAATGTAGTAAAGAAAGCGAGATTCATCTTCCTGATGATGGTTCTTTTGTTGCTCCAGTTTCAGCTGATTTAACTGAGGCCTCACGTGATCGAATTAATTATAAAATTTAGCTAAAAAAGACACCCCAAATCCTTGGGGTGTCCTTTTTATTAACTTGTTCCAAAAACTAATTATAATTCTCGGGAACAAACATATTATAGTATATTAAAGTGCTTTTTGCTAATAATTTAGGCAATTTTCTTTAAAAATAGGCTGTAAAAAAATGTTGCCAAGCTAACGTTTAGTGGGTATTTTCTATTTTCTTTCATTATTGAGTAATTTTATAGTATAATCTTCTATCAAATAAATTTTTTTGCTAAAAAATTATTGACTTTCGTGCCTGAATTGACATAAGTGCCATTTACGTGCTATTTTCTATGAGGGAGAAAGTTTGGAGTAAGCTATGCAAACAATAGAAAGTTCTATTCTGCGTGCTGCTGTTGATGAAAAGGATGCACAATTAGTTAATTTTGTATCACAACATAATCAAATTGATTATTTCAAAGATGGCGACTCACAGAAGAAGTTAGGGATTGCCTTTATGGGTGATGACCAAGGTGAAAATTGGGCTGAGCTTTTGCCTTGGACTGTTGTCGATAAAGGAGATGCACGGGTTAGTTTAGCTTTGATTGATGATAGTGCGAGCTACAAAAGGTTTCCATATCATTTTGAAGCAATCTTGTCTTACATACTTGAAGGCAATCGCGTCACAATTAAATACTATTTAAAAAATAATTCACATAAGGAGATGCCATTTTCTGTTTTATTTACTTTGCCAATCAGCAACGGTTGGACAGAAAGTGAAAATGTGAACGAAATTGAGTTAAGCAAAAAGGATGTAACAATTAAGCTTGCATCTACTAATTTTGACTTAGCAATTAAAAATAAACAGATCGTTGCCATGCTTGATAAAGCTAAGCTTGACGGTGATAGCGACGTGGAGTTAACACTAACTCTTACATTAAGTTAAATAAATTAATGATTTTAATAAGATATTATAGACAAACCGACAGCGGTTTGTTTTTTTGCTATAATGTACTCATTGTATGTAAAAATTGGGTAAATAAAAGAAAATATGGATCACAACGATAACCACCCGGCAAAGACGCGGGTTGAAGTGAATAAACAAAATTACAAAAAAAGACGGCATATTTTAGAGTTTTTCATCAGTCTGGCTTTAATTGCTGCTGTCTGCTACTCGTCTTATGTTTATCTTCGAACAAAGAACGCAGTTGATAATACCTATGACAGCAATAATCACGTTCAAATTAAAAAGGGCGAATTTGATGGTAAAAAGAAGTTCGCTGTCTTACTGATGGGGACTGATACGGGTGCACTTGATCGTAAGGAAAAAATCGGCAATACGGATACAATCATTATTGCAGTTGTTAATCCGCAAAAAAAGCGGTATACATTAATGTCTGTTCCGCGTGATACAATGGCGCAAATGGTTGGTGCAGAGCAGTTTGAGATTGAAAAAATCAATGCTGCTTATCCAATTGGTGGTGCCAAAATGACTATGAACAGTATTTCAGAATTAGTTAATGTTCCCATTAAATACTATGCACTGGTTAACATGAAGGGAATTATGCGCCTAATTCGTTATGTTGGTGGGATTAATGTTCGGCCAACACTTAGCTTTGAGTATGGTGGCTATATTTTTAAGAAAGGCCAGTTAACTCATATGGGAGGAGGCGGCTCCTTAGCCTATTCAAGAATGCGTTATGATGACCCTGAAGGGGATTATGGCAGGCAAAAGCGGCAGCGCCAAGTTATCACGACTTTAATTAATAAGGTAGTGTCTTTAAATACGTTGACGCAACTGGACTCTGTTTTATCGTCTATTTCGGGTAATGTAAAAACGAACTTGCCTTTTGATGCTGTAAAGCAAATTGTCTTTAATTACCGTGGTTCGACTAAGAATGTCAAAAATGACTATTTACACGGGCATAATGCTACAATTGATGGTGCTTCTTACCAGGTACAATCGACTGCTGAATTGCAACGCGTTTCGAATTATTTACGCGCCGAATTAGGGCTTAAGCCGATGACAGTCAATAACAATGAAACTTACCAAAATAAACGCAACAAACGTCATGGTTTTGATTTTACCAATCCTGCAACGCAAGATTATAATATCTACAAAGATTATTTGGATCAACAGGAAGAAGGTGAAAATTAATGCTACGATTGTGGGCCACTCTAATTGGGTATGCTTTTGGTTGCTTGCTATTCGCCGTCTTAGTATGTCGGTTGGGCTTGCATCAGGATCCCACCAAAGTTGGTTCGGGTAACCCGGGAACTGCAAATGTTGGTGCTGTTTTTGGTAAAAAATGGGGTATAATTACCTGCATTGGCGATATTGCCAAAACTGTTATTTGTTTGCTACTTGTACACCATCTTTTAACAGAAAAAATTGCACTCGTATATGCAGGTCTTGGATTAGTTTTAGGCCACTGTTTTCCTTTTTGGGATCATTTTCAGGGCGGTAAAGGCGTGACTGTAGCTGTTTGGTTTGCAGCAATCTATGATGTTCGGGCTGCAGCTGTAACGTTACTTATTGCGCTAATACTAATGATTGTTTTAAAAAATCTGACGCTTCCGCCACTAGTTTTTATTTTATTATTCAGCCTTTATGAATTAACTCAAGTTAAGGAAGCCGGCATCGTATTATTATTCATTACACTAATCATGACCTTTAAGTTTAGGCATGATCTAGTTGACTTTTTAACGGGTAAAGGCAAAAAAGTTGATGTTTTATACTCAATTAAGAAAAAATTGGGGATAAAAGTGCAATAATTGATAGCATCATTTTTTAGTGAGGACAGATACTAGAAACATGAATAAAAATAAAAAAACGTTAAAAGTTGTGCAGATTGTTTGTCTGCTAGCAGCTACACTTTTCATGCTGATCCAGATGTACAGCTTGAAGGGGATTGCTGCCCGTGCACATTATTCGTTTGTTCGCTTTATGCCGAATATGCTGCACAACGCAACGATCATGATTGTACCAATGGTCTTTGGTGCTGTTTATAGCAAGAAAAAACAAAGCGTGAGCGAAAGCTTTAAATATTGGCTGATGGCAATTGTCACGCTAATTGTTTATTACATTCTTTTCTTCATTAAGGTGCCTGGTCGCTTTAATATGTGGCGTGTGTTTGGGATGCTATTTCCAATTATTACTAGCACTTCCGTTTTATTTGCGGGTCTGTTTTTCAGTATGCTGGTGCAGCCACGTCTTTATGATTTACAACACAAATTAACAGAAAAGCAAAATCTCTTAGTTTTAAGTATTCTAACCTTGCTAGGCTTTGCTTTGAGTGCGGGGAATTTGACATTCCAGTATTCACTGTATGGACTGTACCTTATCTTATTTTTTGCATGGGGGATGTTCTTAGCCAACGTTGAAATTAAGGGTAAGGTTTTAGCCCTTGCACTATTAAGTGGCTTAGTTTCGTTTTTTGTTGTAGTAATCGGCGTTTCTGGTTTTGATGCCGTTTATTGGTCACAAATCATTTCCGGCAACGGTGGTGGTGATTGGAATCGGGAATTTTTAAACAATCCGTCTTCGCCATTTATGTTTTTACTGGTAGTTGCTGCCTTTCTGCTTTTTAAGAAAATCATCATGACTTTTAGTGAAAAGCAAGTGCGTTACTTCATTCCCGTAATTATGTTGATGGACGCACCGATTTCTAATCGGTTTATGAATGCCTTCCGTTTCACTGGTTCATCTGTAATTAACAAGTTAATCATGATTGTCATCATGATTATTATTGCTATTATTTGGGATCAGCTACTAGAACGGTACTTATTTAAGCTAAAGCCTTGTATAAAAGTAATTGATTATTTAAACCACGAGTCCAGTTTAGCTAAGATTTGTGAAAAAGTTTGGCAAATATTTACCCGCTTTATCATAAGAAACCGGATTAATTTGTTAACGTGGGCCTGGTTTTATATCCTAAGTTTTGGTTCGTTTCTAATCGAATCGGACAATCTACGGATTCAAATCAGTACTGCTGCAACTATTAATGCGATTGTCTACTTGCTGGGCACTAAGTTCTTTGCCATCATTTTGACAACGATCTTTTTAGATGCTTTGTTCTCTATTTTTTACTTTATTACGACAAGATATTGGACTTCTAATATGCTTGTCAGTTTAATTGCGATTGGTTGGGCAATTGCGAATAAAATTAAGCTTCTTCTTCGTGGAGAACCAATTTACCCAACTGAAATTAGTGAAATTGTTAACTGGAAGACACTTTTGCCAATGGTTGGCAAGAAACTGATTATCGTCATTTTGATAGCCATTGTCATTATTATTGCACTTGATGTCTTCTTGGAACTTAAATTTACAATCAAAAAACATGGTTCATGGAAAAAGCGTGGGATCTGGGCATTGATTAGTTTGCTCTTATTCATGACGCCACTTCGTTTTAACCATGATGGTGGGGTTATTTACCACATTAACCGTGGATTTGATAACCGGCAGAAATTTAGGAATCCTGAGCGGGATATTCAGGTTAATGGGCCAGTCTTAAACTTCTTGAACTACATTGATTTGCAGATTATGGATCAGCCTGCAACAGGCTATTCTGCTTCAACAATCAAGCAGCTAAATGACAAGTATTCTAAGGTAGCAAATAGGATTAACAAAAACCGCAAGAACGATTTGCAAAAGCAAACAATTGTCTTTAACTTGAGTGAAAGTTTTGTTGATCCAAATACCTTCCCAACAATCAAATTTGAGCGTTCCGCTCCAAATCCAGTTAAATTTATTGAATCAATGAAGTCACGTTCTTCATATGGTACGATGCTTAGTGCTGGCTACGGCGGTGGTACTGCCAACATGGAATGGGAGACATTAACCGGACTGAATATGGGTCTATTTAAATCAACTTTGACACCATATGTTCAGGTTGTGCCAAATTATGACTTTTACCCAACAATTGGAATGAACTTTGATTACAAATCTGCTGTTCACCCATTTATTGGTACATACTATTCAAGACGTGAAGATTATCGCCGCTTTAAGTTCGATAAGTTTGTTTATGCCGGTTCCAAGTATAAGATTATTGACCAAAAGAAACTGGGCAAGAGTGGTTATAATTCCGACTTTACAACGTATGCAAATGGTTTACACCAAATTAATTCACGTAAGGGCGGCCAGTTTATTAACCTGATTTCAATTCAGAACCACATGCCTTATAACAATTGGTATCCGCATAACGAATACATGGGCAAGATTTCCGGTGATTTGTTTAACACCCCTGCTGTCCGTGAACAGATGGCAACATATGTCAAGGGGACACAATACACTGATAAGGCGGTTAAACAATTTATCGGTCAGATTGATAAAATTAAGAAGCCGATTACCTTGGTCTTCTATGGTGATCACTACCCAAGCATTATTTCACAAAGTTATACTGCGAAATATCCGGTACAAATGCACTCAACTCGCTACTTTATTTACTCAAATAAATATGCGCGTGAACACGGCGCTAAGACGAGATTGCCACGGAAGGCGAATAACTTTGTCAGTTCCAGTGACTTTATTGCAATGATGTTGGAACAAACTGATTCAAAGGTAACGCCATACCAAGCACTCTTAACTGAGGTTCATAAGAAACTGCCTGCAATTACCATTAATTTTGATGGCGATAAGGGTTATGAGTTAATTGGTCGCAAGGGTCAAGTAATTGATCCAAAATATCTCACTAAGAAGCAACAAGAATTATTGTCCGACTATGAGACTATTCAGTATGATATGACTGCTGGTAAGGCTTATGGTTTGGGAATTAAAGGATTCTACAAGTAAAAACGGATATTGACTTATTAAATAAAAATGAGTATGATCATTTATAATCAATTTAAGTAGCACTTCGATTCAGCGGACAGAGAACTAGCGGCTGGTGTGAGCTAGACAGGTCGAAGAAAGCGAAATACAAATAACAGGGTGGTTTCTTTAAAGACCAAGTTAAGGCGTTTATTTGAACGCAAACGTGGGTGGTACCACGGCTATGAAAAAGTAATTTAGTCGTCCCTAGATTCGATTTAGAATCTAGGGATTTTTTATTGGAGGAAAATGATGGCGAATTTTGATATCTTAGAGGACTTAAAATGGCGCGGCGCAATTAACCAGCAAACTGATGAAAAAGGTTTGGCTGAATATCTTGAAAAGCACGATGATTTAGCCTTATATTGTGGTACAGATCCGACAGGTGACTCACTTCATATTGGTCACTTAATTCCTTTTATGATTTTGAAGAGATTTCAACTTGCAGGCTACCACCCAGTTATTGTTATCGGTGGTGGAACAGGTACGATTGGTGATCCATCTGGTAGAAGCTCTGAACGAGTATTGCTTAGTGCAGAAAAACTTCACCAGAATGAATTAGCTTTAACCAGACAAATGGAAAAACTGTTTGGGACCGAGAACTTTGAAATTGTTAACAATGCTGAATGGTTGGATAAACTGAGTCTGATCGAATTTTTGCGTGAATATGGGAAACATTTCCAAGTAAACAACATGTTAAGTAAGGATGTTGTAGCCAATCGGTTAGAAAATGGTATTTCATTTACTGAATTTTCATACCAAATTTTGCAGGCCATTGATTTTTACCAATTGAATAGAGAACATGGTGTTCAAATGCAAATTGGTGGTAGTGACCAATGGGGCAACATTACGGCAGGAATTGACTTGATTCATAAATTATTGGGTTCTGATCGCCAAGCATTTGGTTTGACCATTCCGTTGATGCTAAAAGCTGATGGAACTAAATTTGGTAAATCAGCCGGTGGTGCTGTTTGGCTTGATCCGGAAAAGACCAGCCCATATGAGTTCTACCAATTCTGGATAAACCAAGATGACCGTGACGTTGTTAAATACCTGAAATACTTCACTTTCCTCAGTCACGAAGAAATTGATGAGCTGGCAGAACAAGTTAAGAATGAGCCATGGAAACGGACTGCACAGAAGACTTTAGCTCGGGAAGTAACTAAATTTGTTCATGGACAAGAGGGCCTGCAAGAAGCAGAAATGATCACTGATGCACTATTTTCTGGTGATATCAAGGACTTGACCGTTAAGCAAATTGAACAGGGACTTAAGAGTGCCCCTACGGCTGAAGCAGATGCTAGTGCAAAGAACATTGTTGACTTCCTAGTTGAGACAAAGATTGAACCATCTAAGCGGCAAGCACGTGAAGATGTTACTAACGGTGCAATTTATATTAATGGTGACCGGCAACAATCTGTTGATTTTGTAGTTGATCCGGAAAAGGCCTTCTCTGGTAAATACGTTATTGTCCGTAAAGGGAAGAAAAAGTACACCTTAGTTAATATTACTGCCTAATTTGACGATTAAGAAACGACCTACTGCATTTTACAAAGTGGGTCGTTTTTATTTTTGGCAAAATGATGGGGCAAAGGCATTAAGTGGTTTAAAATAGAATTAACTAATTTTTGAGGGGATGATAGCTATGCGCGCTAGGGTAATCATTTATAATCCTGATTTGACGGCAATTTTATTAATTCATCGGCAAAAAAAGCAGCGAAATTATTGGGTAGTCCCTGGCGGCGGTGCAAAAAGGAGTGAAACGCCACGAGAAACTGCCATTAGAGAAATTAATGAAGAATTACGAATAGAGTTAACGCCAGCACAATTACGGCAACTGTTTGTGATCGATGATGAATACTTCTTTTTAACTGATTATCGGCAAAAAGCTGTGCCTGACATTAGCGGCGAAGAAAAAGAGCGGTCAACCAGTACGAATGTTTATCGACCGGCTTGGGTTTCTTTGTCCGAATTGTTAAAAATCAACTTGATGCCACCCGCATTAAGCAACAAGATTCTAGCAGTGATTAAATAGCGACTGTAAATATTTGTTTTATTATTTTTGGATTTATGATTGACATGTTACTATCTGTTAATTCATAATTTGGTTTTAGCAATATAAACTTATTGACTAAAAGGCCCTAATAAAGGAGGCTCACCTATGAGTAATGATGAAATATTAGTTACAACAACTGAAAATATACCTGGTAAGGAATACGAGGTTATCGGTGAAGTATTTGGTTTAACGACCCAGTCTAAAAATATGATTAAAGACTTCGGTGCAGGTTTAAAGTCAATGGTTGGTGGAGAAATCCGCAGCTATACACAAATGTTGCAAAAGTCACGTGAACAAGCTTTAGAGCGCTTGCGGCAAGAAGCTGTAGAAAAAGGTGCTGACGCAATTGTGATGATGCGCTTTGATTCTGGTACAATTGGTGGTGACATGCAATCAGTTGTTGCCTATGGAACAGCAGTGAAATTTCGCTCAAGTGCAGAATAATTAATTACTGCGGAGATATCCACCGGACATGGTGGATATTTTTTTGATAGAATATTCTTGCCGCTTTAGCTCAGGAGGTAGAGCACCGCCGTGGTAAGGAGGAGGTCCTCAGTTCAAATCTGGGAAGCGGCTTAGTGAAAGGAAGGGAAGATAAAGTTGGATTTAGATAAGATTACCAGTTTTGTTAAACAGCAATTAAAAGACGAAAAAACCGGGCATGATTTTTATCATGGCCGGCGAGTTGCCAATTTGGCTAGTCAAATGTATTTGCAGGATAATCCAGATGCACGACCTAATAGCCGTATGGTGGCAATTATTAAAGCAGGAGGGTATCTGCACGATACGATTGACGAAAAGATCTGTGCGGACCCTGAGGCGGTTATCGCGCAAATTAAACAGCTATTACCCCAGGCTGGTTTTACTGAATTAGAAGTCCAGGATATTTTGTTTACGATTCAGCATATGTCTTTCTCCCAAAATATTGAGCATCATTACCAATTGCCAGTATCTGGTGAATATGTTCAGGATGCGGACCGAATTGAAAGCTTAGGGGCCATGGGAATTGCCCGTGCTTTTACCTATGGTGGTGCTCACGGAAATGCAATTTATGATCCTGAAATTAAGCCCCAGAAGTTGGTCAGTCACGATCAATATCGTGAACACACGGAAACAACGATTAATCATTTTTACGAAAAGTTATTCCAACTTGAAGATTTGATGAATACCGCTGGCGGTAAAAAAGAAGCACACAGAAGAACAGAATTCATGCGTGCTTTTGTTAAAGAATTTATGGCGGAATGGGATGTTTAAAAGTGCTACAGCGCCTGCTCCATTTGTAATAGGGCTTGTTTGCGCTCAATTCCGCCAGCATATCCAATTAATGAGCCATCCTGGCCGATAACCCGGTGGCAAGGAATAATCAGGGTAATAGGATTGTGACCAACGGCTCCGCCAATTGCCCGTGCCTTGTTAATCTTTTTCGATTCCTGTTTTTGCAACTGGTCAGATAACTCTTTGTAAGTCGTAGTTTGTCCGTAAGGAACTTTTTGTAATTCCTGAAAAACTTGCTCACGAAAAAGTGTTACCTCTGGTTTGATTGGAACTGCGAATGGATCGGGCTGTTGCCCGGAGAAATATTCGGTTAGCCACTGTAATGTCAGCTTAAGTGGCCACACTATTTTTTCATCTGCTTGTTCTAGCTGATAGTTTGCGCCGAAAAATTTTTGATCATTAAACCATAGACCGAGTAAGTACTGATCACTACTTAAAAGGATCATTTCGCCAAGAGGCGACTGATAGGTTGCTTTGTGTAAAATCTTGTTCATAAAATTTAACCGTTAATTTTTTAGAGAACCACGTCAATCGTGGCTCTTTTTTTACTGGTGATATTTAAGCTTATTTTAGCCTAAAAGTTCTTACTTTAATAGCGAGTAAAAGGAGTTTCCTATCAGGATAACTTTACATAAATTCGTAAAATCAAAAAAATTTTGTTTTTGTGCTTGTTGCATACAAAAATAGATAGCATTAAGCTTACATTCTGGTCTATACCAAATACAAACCGCATGATATCAACACTCTATGTTGTGCTGTTCTTTTGACATAGCTACTAAATATTGATATTTTAGGTAATGAAATAAACAGGAGGTCAAAAGATGAGGACGAATATTAAGAAGATTTTTTCACTTGCAACGGTGGCAGTTACGGCGGGGATTGCCCTGACGGCTTGTTCTGGCAAAAAACAGGGCGGTAGTGGTAATTCTACCAATAATGCTAAGCATTCAATCGCGCTGATTACTGATACTGCTGGTGTTAATGACAATTCATTTAATCAGTCAGCTTGGCGCGGCTTTAAGGCATACGGCAAAGAACATAACATCAAGCGTGGCCGTAATGGATACCAGTACTTCCAATCAAGCAGTGCAGCAGACTTCGAACCAAATTTTGACCAGGCAAGTAAGGCCGGCTATCAAACCATTTTTGGTATTGGTTATAGTCTAAAAGATGCTGTTAGCGCAGCTGCCAAAAAGGATCCCAAGAAAAACTTCGTTATTGTTGATGACGTGGTTAAGGGCCAAAAGAACGTTGCTTCTGCAAACTTCAAGAGTGAACAAGCTTCTTATTTAGCCGGTGTTGCTGCCGCTACCCAAACTAAGACTAATGTAATTGGTTTTATCGGTGGTGCACACAGTGATATTATTGACCTCTTCGACGCTGGCTTTACTAAAGGTGTGAATGACCAAGCCAAAAAGCTCCATAAGAAAATTACCCTGTTAAATCAATACGTTGGCAACTTTACTAGTGCTGATAAAGAAAAAGCAATTGCCCAATCAATGTACGCTAAAAAAGCGGATATTGTCTTCCATGCTTCGGGATTAGCCGGAAATGGTCTTTTCCAAGAAGCAAAAGCTATTAACCAGAACCGTGCTGCAGATAAAAAAGTTTGGGTTATCGGTGTTGATGTTGACCAATCATATCTCGGCAACTACAAGACTAAGGACGGTAAAAAAGATAATTTTGTCCTAACTTCCGTCATTACAGGCGTAAATGTAGCTACTCATGATATTGCCAACCGTGCATATAACGGTAAGTTCCCTGGTGGTAAGCAACTAGTTTACGGCCTTGATACAAATGGTGTTTCCATTATGCGTGGTCATATCAATGACACGGCATGGAACTATTCGCGGAAGGCACGCAGCGAAATTATTGCTGGTAAGATTAAAGTGCCAATTCACCCTGCTAAATAGTTCGCCTTTAACATAACTATAGTTTTTTAAGCCCTTTATATTACATCTTATTCTTGAAATTATACGTATTTTATAATAAAGTAGTTAATGAAAAGTTCGTATTTTGTGGAGGGTAAGAAAAATTATGGGTAAGAAATTTACGAAGCTTTTGTCTTTAGGAGCACTTGCTGCGTCATTTACGTTGCTGGTGAGTGGTTGTTCTGGTAAAAAACAGAATTCAACCGCGCAAAGTAAAAAGGACAGTATTGCTTTAATTACAGATAGTAATGGTATCAACGACCAGTCTTTTAATCAGGCTGCTTGGGAAGGCTTTAAAGCTTATGGTAAAGAGCACAACTTGCAAAAAGGCAGTGGCTATCAATATTTCCAGTCAAATAGTGCCACTGACTACACGCCTAACTTTAATCAAGCTGCTAAGTCAGGCTATAAGACAATTTTTGGTATCGGTTATTTGTTAAAGGACTCTGTCAGTGCAGCTGCTAAAAAGAACCCGAAGAAAAACTTTGTAATTGTTGATGATGTGATTACTGGTCAAAAGAATGTTGCTTCCGTAACTTTTATGAGTAACCAGTCTTCATATTTAGGCGGAGTTGCTGCAGCGTACTCAACTAAGACTAACAAGGTTGGTTTTATTGGCGGTGCCAAGTCAGCGATTATTGGCTCATTTGAAAGCGGCTTTAAGCAAGGCGTTGAAGACGCAGCTAAGGCAATGCACAAGAAAATTACTGTCAGTTCCCAATATGTTGGCAACTTTACTTCGACTGATAAGGCTAAATCAATGGCGCAATCGATGTATGCAGATAAATGTGATGTGATTTTCCAAGCAGCTGGCTCTGCCGGAAATGGTGTTTTCCAGGAAGCAAAAGCACATAACCAAACACGTCTAGCTGATCAAAAAGTCTGGGTTGTTGGTGTTGACGTTGACCAGCAAAACATGGGCGAATATAAGGCAAAAGATGGTAAAAAAGCTAACTTTACTTTAACTTCAGTGCTGAAAGGCTTAAATGTTGTCACTAAATCTTTAGCTGATGACGCTGTTAAAGGCAAGTTCCCGGGTGGCAAGCATTTAGTTTACTCGTTAAAGGGTAACGGTGTTTCCGTCACTAAGGGCAACCTTTCGCCTAAAGCTTGGGCAGCAGTCCAAAAGGCGAGAACAGAAATTATTGCTGGCAAAATTAAAGTTGCGCAAAATTAGCAGTTAGTTAAATGTTTTTAAGAACTCTTTGTGTATTAATATGCAAAGAGTTTTTTACAAAAGGAAATTAATAATTGAAATGAAAAATACGACTAATGTAATTGAGATGCGGCATATAGTCAAAGACTTTAACGGCTTTAAGGCTAATAATGATATTAACCTTACTTTGCAAAAAGGTGAGATTTTAGCCCTTCTTGGTGAAAATGGTGCGGGAAAGTCAACTTTGATGAGCATTTTGTCAGGACTGCTTATGCCAACTTCTGGTGAAATCATTGTTCGCGGGCAAAAAGTAGCAGTCAAAAATCCGACTGTAGCTAAGGATCTAGGCATTGGCATGGTTCACCAGCATTTTATGTTGATGAATTCATTTACGGTTTTGGAAAATATTATTTTAGGCCACGAAACGACTAAGGGCCCGAAACTTGATTTCAAAAAAGCCCAAAAGCAGATTGAGGAGTTATCTGCTCGGTATAATTTAAATGTTGATCCAAATAAAAAAGTGGGCGAAATAACAGTTGCCCAGCAGCAGAGAGTAGAAATATTGAAGGTTCTTTATCGCGGCGCTGATATTATGATTTTTGATGAACCCACTGCTGTTTTAACCCCGCAAGAAATAACCGAGTTTATTCAGATCTTGCAAGAATTGGCCAAAGAAGGAAAGTCAATCATCTTGATTACGCACAAGCTGGAAGAGATTAAGCGAGCTGCTGATCGGGTTACGGTTATCCGTGCTGGTAAAAGTGTGGGTACGTTTGAAGTAGCAGATGTATCTAATAATCGTTTGGCTGAGTTAATGGTTGGCCGTCATGTTGATATGCGACTGGATAAACCTGAAGCCAAGCTAGGTAAAACAACGCTTAAAGTTAGTGACTTAAAGGTAAAAAATAAGCAAGGCATTTTAACGCTTAAGGGCTTATCTTTTAACTTGCGTGCAGGTGAAATTTTAGGAGTTGCAGGAATTGATGGCAACGGTCAAGACGAATTAGCTCGGGCGTTAACTGGCATGCAGCACGTTGATTCCGGCAAGGTTATGATTAATGACGAAGACATGACTAACCAAAAGGTCCGCAAGATTACTGAAAAGGGCGTTTCTTATATTCCTTCTGATCGGCAAAAATACGGCTTGATTTTGCCATTTTCAATTTCTGATAATTTGGCATTACAAAATTATTACCGTGAGCCATACTCTAGCCATCATTTAATGCATTATGATGCCATTCATCAGCATGCTAATCAGTTGATTAAGAAGTTTGATATCCGAACTACAGGCAGCAATCTGCCAGTTAGTGACCTATCCGGCGGTAACCAGCAAAAAGTAATCATTGCACGTGAACTGAACCTTAACAGCGATTTGATTATTGCCTTTCAACCAACGCGTGGACTTGATGTTGGTGCAATTGAGTATATTCATAAACAGCTGCTCCTTGAACGGGCTAAGGGTAAAGCAATTTTATTAATTTCCTATGAGCTAGATGAAATTATGCAGTTGTCTGATCGAATTATTGTTCTTCATGACGGTAAGATTTCCGGTGAAGTAAAACCCGAAACAACCAGTGATGAAGAATTAGGCTTGTTAATGACGGGTATCAAGAAAGAAGGCAACGCTCTTGCTTAAAGTAAATCCCAAAACTAAAAAAATCTTAGTACCAATTATTTCAATTCTCGCCGGCTTTTTAGTTGGTGCTTTAATTATGCTTATATGGAGCTATAATCCGTTTGAAGCATATGCGTCAATGTTTTCGAGTGCTCTGGGCAATATGAATGGAATCGGTGAAACTATTCGTGAAGCTACACCGCTGATTTTTACGGCTATTGGTTTTGCCATTGCCTCTAGCGCCGGCTTTTTCAATATCGGGTTACCCGGACAGGCACAAGCTGGCTGGCTAACTTCAATTTGGGTGGTGCTTGCTAATCCTAATATGCCTAAGGCATTATTGCTGCCACTTGCAATTATTGCCGGGATTGCTGCCGGTGCATTAGTTGCCGGAATTGCCGGCTGGCTGCGGGCTCAGTTTGGGACCAACGAAGTGATTACTACGATTATGTTGAACTATATTGTGCTTTATTCTTGTCAGTATTTAATGCAGCAGATTATGCCAAAAACGATGAGAATTGATACGGACACAACTAAAACAATTGCTGCTAATGGTAGTTTAAAAATTGACTGGCTCAGCTCGATGTTTGGCGATTCGCGAATTAATGCGGGCATTTTCTTAGCTATTATTGGCGTGTTCATTTACTGGTACTTAATGAAAAAGACAACCACCGGCTTTGAAATTCGGTCGGTTGGTGCCAACCCATTTGCCAGCCGTTATGCCGGAATGTCGACGAAGAAAAATATTCTGTATTCAATGCTTTTATCCGGTGGCTTTGCCGGCTTAGGCGGTGTTGTTCAGGGATTAGGAACATATCAAAATTACTTTACCCAGACAACTAGCTTGGATATCGGTTGGGACGGTCTTTCTGTTGCCTTACTGGGTGGTGGAACTGCCATTGGCATCCTGTTAGCAGCAATTTTATTTTCAATTTTAAAAATTGGTGGTTTGGGGATGCAGACGATTGCCGGGATTCCTTATGAAATAGTTTCGATTGTGATTGCAGCAATTATTTTCTTTGTGGCGATTCAATATGTGATTGGCTTGCTCTTTAAAAATAAGCGGGTAACTGCTAGTGACTCGCAGCAAGAAGAAAAGATAGCTACTACTCAGGACAAGGCACCAAGTGCAACCAGTACTGAAGGAGGACGAAACTAATGAATTTGCTTACCATTTTATCTTTATTGGTGTCTTCCACCTTCGTTTACTCAACGCCGCTAATCTTTACTTCACTAGGTGGCGTTTACAGTGAAAATTCTGGGATTACAAACGTTGGCCTTGAAGGAATTATGACTATGGGCGCTTTTGCCTCAGTAGTCTTTAACCTGACTTTTGCATCCACCTTTGGCAAAGCCACCCCTTGGCTAGGGTTAATTGTTGGTGGAATAGTCGGTTTAGTATTTTCACTGCTTCATGCGGTAGCAACAATTAACTTCCATGCGGATCATGTCATTAGTGGGACGGTTTTGAACTTGATGGCTCCACCCCTCGGCGTCTTTCTCGTTAAAGCGATTTATGATAAAGGTCAAACCGAAAACATTACGCAAAGTTTTGGCTATTTCAGCTTTCCTGGCTTGGCCAATATTCCAGTAATTGGACCAATTTTCTTTAAAAACACTTCTGCACCTGCTTGGCTGGCAATTATTGTTTCTATTTTGTTATGGTGGATTTTATATAAAACCCGTTTTGGCTTGCGTTTACGTTCTTGTGGTGAGAATCCCCAAGCAGCTGATACAATGGGAATTAACGTTTACGCCATGAGATATGCGGGCGTTCTTATTTCTGGTTTCTTAGGAGGAATTGGTGGGGCAGTTTTTGCACAGGCCATTTCTGGTAATTTTTCCATCTCAACTATTGTGGGACAAGGTTTTATGGCGTTAGCCGCAATGATTTTTGGTAAATGGAATCCGCTTGGAGCAATGCTGGCATCATTATTCTTTGGCTTTGCGCAAAGTATTAGCATTATTGGTAACCAGCTGCCATTTTTCAATCATATCCCATCAGTTTATATGCAAATTGCACCGTATGTAATTACGATTGTCATTTTGGTATTATTCTTTGGTAAATCAGTTGCACCCGCAGCAGACGGACAAAATTATATTAAGTCAAAATAAGGAGAACAAATGAAAGAAATTTATTTTAATCATGATGGTAATATCGACGATCTAGTGTCGTATTTGCTTTTCTTACTCGCACCCGATATTAAATTGCTTGGCGTCAGTGCAATTGATGCCGACGGTTATATTGATCCGTCTGTGGAAGTTTGCCGCAAAATGACGGATCGGTTTAATTTAAGGGGAGACCAATTAGCAATAGCAAAGTCCAATTCTCGGGCGGTCAATCAATTCCCGGCCGATTGGCGAACAGCGTCCTATTCTTTTAACTCTTTGCCGCTATTAAATGAGGCCGGCAAGATGACGACTAAAGAAGCTGATCAACCAGCTCATCTTGATATCGTAACTAAACTGGAAAATGCCCAAAAGCCGGTAACGCTGGTAATGACGGGCCCATTAACCGACTTGGCACGTGCACTTGATGCCGCCCCAGCGATTGAAGATAAAATTGCCAAGCTTTACTGGATGGGTGGCTCGCTTGATGGTCACGGCAATGTGGTTCAAGTTAACGCTGATGGTACCCAAGAATGGAATGCCTTTTGGGATCCGTTTGCGGTTGAACGCGTTCTTAAGTCAAATATTGCAATGGAAGTTATCGGCCTTGAAAGTAGTGAGGAGTTGCCTTTAACGGACGAATTGAAGATGCACTGGGCAAGTTTACGCAAGTATCCTGCAATTGATTTAGTGGGGCAGGCTTATAGCCTCCTCGTTAATCCGCCAATTCAAACGATGCAACTCTACTTCTGGGATGTTTTAACGGCAATTAGTGCTCTTTATCCTGAAGTAGTTTTAGCTTCAGAAAAAAGGCGGGTTAAGGTAGTTACAACCGGAACTGCAGCCGGGCGAATGGAAGAAGATCCTAACGGCCGCGAAATTACCTTGGTAACTAAAGCTGATAAGAAGCTATTTTTCAAGAAATTTGACGAAATTCTGATGCGGGCAGAATAAGTTTGATAATGACAAAAAAAAGACGAAATTCGTTTAACGAGTTTCGTCTTTTAAGTTATTTAAATATTTAGGCTTAGGCGATTGAATCCCATGCTGGCAGGTCAGTTACTGGACCTTCGGCTAAGGCAACTTGTTCAGAAGTTAGGTACTTTTTGTGGACAACTACTTCATAAACATATTCTTTAAACCATTTGTCGTTCATAACGAAGAAACCTTTGTCACCGTTCTTTTCGCCCCAGGAGTTTTCGACTTTCCACTGGCGAATTTGGCCTTTATCTTCATCGACACCAACTAATACCATTGCATGGCTGGCGTAACCTGAACCGGTCCGTAGACGGTCAGCTTTTGACATGCTGAGATCGACGCCGTATAAGTCACTGTACTTGTACAAATCGCTGTCAAGATATCCTTGCTTGCGGTCGCTTTGAACAAGGACATCATTACCAAACCAAACAGCTTCACCATCTTTTAACTGGTTAACAGCGTAAGTTTCTAAGTATTCCATCGGTACATTCAAGAACTTAATTCTGCAGACGCCGCCAACGTTATCAGCAAATGGAATGCCATACAACTTGTTATATTCACGATCAGGAGCGTTAGTTAAAACAACGTAATCATTAAAGTCAACCTCGCCCATGTACTTGTGTAAAAATTCAAGTGGTGTCAAGTCTTTGTCCAAGTGGTACTTCTTGTCATCATCGCGGTATTCAAGGTCAAATTTCTTTGGTGGCTCACCGACTGCAATTGCCGTCATCTGGTAGACTTCACTTAAAAATTGCTCGCGTGCTTGCTCGACTTCTTTGTCTTTGCCTGCTTGCTTCAATTCCCGCAATACTAATGCATCTTTTCTCAATTTATCGCCTAAAGTCTTGCCAAACGCATCAGTGTTATTGGCGTTGAAACTTTCAGGCATGGCGTATGACGGAACGACACCATATTTTTCGATTAAAGCAGCACCCATATGAAAATGTCCGCCATCTTCGCCGGCTCCGCCTAAGATGGCTTCAACCGTACGTGAATTTAATTTTTCATCAGCGGTAGCCAAAATGTTGTCATAAAAAGTGTTGGCACGTTCAATTTTGTCCCAGAAAAAATTATAACTTTGTGAAAAAGTAAAATTCTTGCAGTGATATTTTTTACCAAATTGATGACGCAGTATGTTCAGAGTGGCAAATTCCCAACAGCGGCCTGAATGAAGTTGGTTAGTAACATTTTCAGTATCTAATTCTGTTGAAAAAACACGTGTCAGTTCATTTTGAACCCGCTCGTTATAAGCTGCCATCGAAACGCCGCTTTTTTGAGCAGCACGGGCAACAACCTGATTTTTGGGGTTGTCATTAAAATTGTTCGCAAACTTTTCAAGCTCTTGAACAGTAATTTTGTGTCCCATTAATAATTCTCCTTTTTTAATCTAATTTTAAATTACTTTATATTTTAAGCCAAAAGAAAAACGGGTTCAATAGCTGAACTCGTTTTAGAGAATTATTTGTATTGGCAACTTATCTTGAACTTCTTGCAATCTTTATTAAATAAGTTAATCAATTTGAATTGAATTATCACTTTGACCAGAACTTTGTTTTGGTAAAGTAATAGTCAATACACCATTATCATACTTTGCATGGATCTCACTTGCAACCACATTTGGTAATCTGAAGCTGCGAGAAATGTGACCTTCGCTTCTTTCACGGTGAATAAGACTATTATTCTTATCATTAGATAGGTCTTTGAATGATTTTCTAGAGCCTGATACGCTCAAAATGCCGTTATTGTAGTTTAAGTTAATATCGTTTTTATCCATTCCAGGCATGTCTACTTTGATAATGTATTCTTTATCATTTTCAACAACGTCTGATTGCATTAATTTGGCCATATCGCCATCGTCAAAAAATTTTCTTGGAAGATCAAACCAATCGTTCATCGCATCAAATAAGTCATTGTGCCGATTCATCATATCATTTGCCATAGTAAAAAGCTTCCTTTCAAATTTAATTAAGTTTTGTAATGGGGTGTTTGCTATTTCCTCATTACAGTTATTATTATAGTACCTAGAAAATTAAAATTAAAGCATTTAGCACTCTTTATTTTCGAGTGCTAAAAATAAAAGCTGAAAACTGTTGTGGCAGTAATAATAGCTTGTGGAAAAATTTTTTCTAACAAACAAAAGGAGTAAAAATATTGGTTTATTATCAGAAAATGACGCCGGAAGGTTACCAAAAAATTAAGAACGAAATTGCTGAATTGAAAAAGGATCGTCCGCGCAGAATTAAGATTTTGCAAGAGGCCCGGGCACTGGGTGACTTGTCGGAAAATACTGAATACACTGAGGCCAAGCGTGATCTGGGTCACTTACAAAGCCGCGTGCGGTACTTAGAAAAACAACTAAAATATGCTGATGTTGTTGATAAAACCGCTGATGGGAAGGTTGACCTTGGTAAGACAGTCACACTTAAATTTGATGATGATGACGAAACAGAGAAGTATAAAGTAGTTGGCCGGATGGAAGCAGATATTGCCGACGGAAAGGTTGCGTTTGATTCACCTCTTGGGCAAGCAATAATGAAAAAAGAGGTGAATACGACAGTTAGCGTAATGGCGCCTGCGGGAGAATATCACGTTACTATTATGGCAATTGACTAAATTTTGCACTTGATTAATCGAACTAGCGTTTGTATAATTAACTTTAGACGAACAAAGGTTTGTAACAAGGAGTGGAAAAAATGTATGATTATCGTTATGAACCCCACCGCGTAGTGTTTATGATTGATAATAAGTCATTTTTTGCAAGCTGTGAGGCGCTAGAACTAGGACTTAATCCCATGAAGGCTGTGCTGGCAGTGGTGTCCCATCAGCCTGATAGCAAGTATGGTTCAGGGTTAATTATGGCGGCTTCTCCTTTAGCAAAAGCAAAGTATGGTTTAACTAACGTGATGCGTGTGCGTGATTTGCCCACTAAAAAAGATGCACCTGATTTATTGCTGGTTGATCCGCACATGAATTTATATATTAAGCGCAGCATGCAAGTGCTGGATATATTTCGTGAGTATGCGGCGGATGAAGATATTCATGCGTATTCAATTGATGAAAGTATGATCGATATGACCAAATCTTGGCATTTGTTTGGGGATGATCCCTATTTAGTCGCACGTAAAATTCAGTGTGAGATTAGGGATAAGTTGGGCTTATATACTACTTGCGGAATTGGTGAAAATCCGCTTCTTGCCAAACTAGCAATGGATATTTCTGCTAAGCACCGCCATTCAATGATTGACTATTGGCATTATATTGATGTTCCCGATACAATTTGGCGAATTACTGATATGGAAGAAGTTTGGGGAATTGGCAAAAGAACAGCGCATCATCTGCGGCGCTTGCATATCAATAATATGTATGAATTAGCACATACCGATCCTGCGATTTTGAAGAAAGAATTTGGCGTAATTGGTGAACAATTATTTGCAATGAGCTGGGGTGTTGATCGCAGTATTATTAGCGAAAAGTTTTTTCCAAAAATGAAAAATTATGGTAACTCGCAAATTTTAACCAAGGATTATACTAATCAGCGTGAACTCGAAATTGTTTTGCGTGAAATTGGTGAGCAAGTTGCTGCCAGAATTCGTGCGCATAAGCTTCAAACCCAATGTGTTAGCTTGTATGTTGGCTTTTCGCAGTATAAACCGACAGGCGATCGAACAGGCTTCAATGTTCAGCGGAAAATTTCACCGACTAATGACAATGATTTACTCGTACAAGAAATACTGGCTTTGTTTCGCAAAAATTGGCGTGGTGAAACAGTTCGGGCACTGGGAGTCAGCTGCAGCAGGCTCATTCCGGATACTTGTCAGCAATTAACCTTTTTTATGCAGCCTTCTACCCAAATAAAGAAACGTAAAATTGATGAAACGATTGACCAAATAAGGCGAAAATATGGCTTTAAAAGTTTGGTTAAAGCCTCCAGTCTAATGGAAGGCGCTACGGCAATAAGACGTAGCAGCCTAGTGGGTGGTCATAATGGCGGAAACGCGTACGAATAATTGTGATAAAGTAGCCATGTATCGCTTAACTGACTGTTACCAAAAGCATTTGCGCTTATTTAGTATTGCCGAGAAAAATCCTTTTTAAAATAAGCACTTAGGCTTGGTTTGAGTGCAAGATGCTAACAATAAAAAGCAAACTGAAAAATCTAAGCTGGCGTTTCATAAAATTAGCTTTTTTTGCTATAATATGGAATTTGTAAGGTACATATAGGATAGAGGTAATTTTAGTGAATACACCAGCATCAAGAGAGGGCAACCTTATACGCTACATCGTTTATTTTATTGGTTATTTAATGGTTGCTGGCGTAATCAAGTTAGTTGCTAAAAATTCGCCAATCCATATCTGGGATCTGATTTTATTTGCAACAATTTCTTTGATGATATTACTATTTTTTATTTATCGGTTTAACCGTGAACAGCGCTTTTTTGACCGAAGTTTTTCTGGCTCCTGGCTTAGCAATTTCGGTCTGATTATCAGCTTAACGATAGTTGTGACCGCCTTGCGAATTTGTACTGCCTGGTTGCAGTCTTATGGCAAAATTAAATTCTATGGCTTTCAAATTGCTTATTTGCAGCATGAATCTGTCGCGACCTATTGGTTCCTAGTGGTAGCAGTTGGCTTGGTTTTGCCAATTTTGCAGGAATTTTTGACAACTGGCTTTTTATTTAATTATGCTTTCCGTAGTAATACGGTGGCAACAGCCATTTTAGGAATTATTACTTCTGGTATCTTATTTAGTCTGCTTAACTGGCAAAGCTCTGTCCCCTTGCTGGTGGTTAATGCACTATTTGGGGCAATTTTTGCTTGGTCGTACTTATATACGCAAACAATGTGGATGCCGGTCTATTTAGCAGCATTAAATGGCGTTATTTTACTAATTATGACCTAATTTATGAACAACAAAAAAGGCAATGGTGTTTAAATCATTGCCTTTTAATTTAAGCGGATAGCGTGAATCGAACCCGCATCTTCAGCTTGGGAAGCTAACGTTCTACCATTAAACTATACCCGCATTACTGAATAAGTTTACCATTTTTTAGCGGTAAAACCAAGCTTTGTTTTTGGTCTAATGCAAGAAGTTAGCTTTAAGTGTAGTTGGGTAAGCAAAATTTACTTTCGGTTGGGTACTTTGGCGGAAGTTAAGCTTATTTGCTTGCGATCGACTAAGCTAGAAAAGTCCTGAAAAAGCCACTGGCGCAGTTCACTAGGTGCGATAATTAGCGGCATGCGGTCATGTACCGGCGCCATAACAGAATTTGGCTTAGTAGTTGCCATTGAAAAATAATCATTTTGATAAATCCCGGCGATTAAAGTTAATGGTTCATCTGGATTATGAAAGGTAAACCGTTCGTGATACTGGTGTTTGTTGGTGGCAGTGTAAGTTTTACGCCCAGATTCGAAGAACTGATTAGCAATGATGATGCACCTTGACTTAGCAAAGGAAGAATCCCACATCGACCGCTTTTTTTCGAAGAAGCGCTCAATGCGAGCGTTAAAAACAACCTTTTTGTGGTCAAATGGACTGGGATAACCCCAGGTTTTAGGAACCAGCTCCAAACGATTATCTTGATAAAGCAGCACTGGCGCAATCCCTTTAGGAAAAACGCTACAGTTTTCAGGAAAGTCAAATGATGGTTCTTCTAAAGGTAAATGAAGGTCACTAACTAAATACTTTTTGGTATCTGCCAAACTTGGCAGTTGAAATTGATTGCACATTTTATCCTCCATATTTAATCATTGCTTAATTTTTGGTAGAATTAACTGTAATTATCACATTAAAGCAGGTTTTATTTTTAGGAAAGGTTAAAGACAATGAATAAAAAAGTTATCCTTACAGGTGACCGCCCAACGGGAAAGTTGCACGTAGGTCATTATATTGGTTCGTTGAAAAACCGCGTGCTGCTACAAAATTCAGGTGAGTATCATCCGTATATTATGATTGCCGATACGCAGGCGTTAACTGATAACGCTCGTGATCCTGAAAAAATTCGGGCTAGTCTAATCCAAGTTGCCCTAGATTATCTGGCTGTGGGGATTAATCCTGAAATTTCAACTATTTTTGTTCAGTCTCAGATTTCCGCCTTATTCGAGCTTACTGCTTATTATATGGACTTAGTGACTGTTAGTCGCCTAGAACGCAACCCAACAGTTAAGGCCGAAATTAAGCAAAAAGGCTTTAACGATTCAATTCCAGTCGGATTTTTGAATTATCCAGTTTCACAAGCAGCCGATATAACTGCTTTTAAAGCAACACTTGTACCGGTGGGAGACGACCAAGAACCAATGCTTGAACAGGCACGAGAAATTGTCCGCACCTTTAATCGGGTATATCACTGCAATGTTTTGGTTGAACCGGAAGGTTACTTCCCAGAAAAAGGCCAGGGTCGGTTGCCAGGGCTGGACGGCAATGCAAAAATGTCGAAATCTTTGGGTAATGCAATTTATTTATCGGATGACGCTGCAACAGTTCAGAAAAAAGTGATGTCGATGTATACTGATCCTGATCATATTCATGTCGAAGATCCAGGTAAGGTAGAAGGCAATACTGTATTTACTTATCTTGATATTTTTGATCCTGACAAGAATAAAGTAGCAGAATTGAAGGAAGAATACCAAAAAGGCGGCTTGGGTGACGTTAAAATTAAGCGCTATTTAAATACCGTCTTAGAAAATGAGTTGGAGCCAATTCGTCAGCGTCGCGCACGCTACGAGCAAAATCAGGATGAAGTTTACGAAATGCTGATTGAAGGCTCGAAAAAAGCTAATGAGGTTGCCAATCAGACTTTGGATGAAGTTCGTGATGCAATCGGTTTGAATTACTTTAAGAGGTAAAAAAATGCACAACCGGATTCCTTGGAAGCAGTATTTTATGATGCAGGCACTGGTAATTGCCCAGCGCTCAACTTGTGACCGTGCTCTTGTTGGCAGTGTTTTGGTCAAGGATAATCGGATTATCGGGACGGGTTATAACGGTTCGGTTACCGGTGAGCCCCATTGCGATGATGTTGGTCACCAGCTCGTTGATGGGCACTGCGTAAGAACGATTCATTCCGAGATGAATTCACTGATTCAATGTGCACGCAATGGTGTTTCAACTGATAACACAGAAATTTATGTAACACACTTTCCTTGCTATAATTGTGCTAAGGCTCTTGTTCAAGCGGGTATTAAACGAATCAATTATTATTTTGATTACCATGATAGTCCGCTGGCAATTGCACTATTTAAAGATTGTGGGGTTCCTTATGAACAAATTAAAATTGACCGTAAATATGTGGAGCAATTGGCACATAAATTGGAGGAAGCTGAGAACTAAGCTGACTTTGCTAACAGCTTTACTGGGCATTTTTTTCACGATGACTGCTTTTTATAACCCATATGTTCATGATAATGGGCATTTATTAGAAAAGAAAACGAGTAAGCTGATTAAGGAAAAAAATGATCGCTACCTGCAAACAAGCGAGCAACCAGTAATCATTGTAAAAACGGTCAATCGGGTTGACCATTTAACACCCAAAAAGTTAAACAAATATAAGCGGACAGTTTTTATTGTTGTAGGTAGTGCCAATAAGAAACGTAATGTGCAAATCTATTCAAGTAAAGATTTGCACGGTGCTTTTACGGCTGACGTTAGGGGAACGATTATCCGCTCGCAGTCTAACCAATTGCGAAGTAATAACAAAAAAGAATTTAACCGTGGATTGCGCTTTGTCTTTCGTGCCTGTGCGACCACGATCGATCAGCGCTACCAGTACGCGTTAGATAAATATGATCTTTCAAGTGAAGAGCGGGCTCAACTGTCACATCCTCGTCGACTTGCCTTACCAATTGCGCTTTGTCTAGTTATAGTAATTGGCGGCTTAATGTACTTCTTTAGAAATAACCTGCATTTGAAAAAATAAGTAAAAAGGTTGACTTAATGCGCAGTTTTGTATTACACTCACAATGCAAATTAAATAAGTAAACAAATAAACTGTTAGGTGAGACTCCTACGTGAACATATGCTATCGCCCGGAAACATCCAGAGATGCCAACGAGTTAAATAGTTTCCGTCGACATAAGGCGGTAACCAGATAGCTAGCTATAGGCTTACGTTGCGTAGTGTTAAAACTGAACGACGAGTATAATGATACCTTGTTTAAAAGGGGGTCACCAGCGGCAGCTTAGGTGGGTCCCTTTTTAGTTTGTTTGCGTTTTTGGAAAAAGGGAGAGTGAGAATGATGCTGAGAAAACCAAGTGAGACAACCAGCAACAAAGATCTAGCATTGGTCAAAGCAATTGCTAATGAAGGCAGATCAGAGACCTTAGCAAGACTGCATGCTAGCAGTAATGGTTTATCCACAAGGCAGGCAGAAAAAAATCGCGCGGAATATGGGGCAAATACGATTGCGTCCAATAAGCATAATTCTAAGTTACGTTTCTTAGCGGAAGCATTTATTACGCCGTTTACATTAGTACTGCTGGTCTTAGCGACCCTGTCGCTATTTACGGATTACATCTTTGTTCCTGCTGGTGAAAAAGATTTAACAACTGTTGCCATTATGCTAATAATGGTATTCATTTCTGGGATTACTAGTTTTATTCAAAATGTCAGGTCTTCAAATGCGGTTGATTCATTATTGAAGATGGTTTCCGTAACAACTGACATTATCAGAGACGGTAAAGACCAGGAAATTGATACCAGTGAAGTGGTAGTAGGAGACGTCATTCGTCTGGCTGCTGGTGATATGGTGCCAGCAGATATGCGCTTGTTGTCAAGCAAAGACCTCTTTTGCTCTTCAAGTTCTCTTAACGGTGAATCTAATCCGGTTGAGAAAATTGCGACTAAAAAGCCCAAGATTGGGTCTGACCGTGACTACCTGGATTACCCTAATATTCTTTATGAGGGGACGACAATTGTTTCGGGTTCAGGCTTGGGTGTCGTGTTTGCGACGGGCGAACGAACCATGTTTGGTAAGCTTGCTCATGATATTTCACACCACGATGTTAAAAATACTGCCTTTGATGTTGGGATTAAAAATGTCTCCAAGCTGTTAATTATTATGACGGCAATTATTGCTCCGCTTGTTTTTATTATTAACGGTTTGACTAAAGGCGATTGGGTTAACGCACTGATTTTCTCAATTGCAACCGCTGTTGGTTTAACGCCAGAGATGCTGCCCGTTATTGTGACAACTAACCTTGTTAAGGGTTCAATCGAAATGTCAAAAAAGGGCACAATCGTCAAAAAGATGAATTCAATCCAAAACTTCGGTTCAGCTGATATCCTATGTACGGATAAAACTGGAACTTTGACGCAGGACAAAGTTGTTTTGGAGCGGCATTATGACTTAAATTTACACGAAAATTCCACTATTTTGGAACTGGGTTACCTCAATTCTTACTACCAAACGGGGATGAAAAATCTAATTGATAAGGCCATCATTGAAGCTGCTGGTGATGAGCTTGATATCAATGAAATTCAGCGTGATTATAACAAAATTGATGAGATTCCATTTGACTTCTCTCGTAGAAGAATGAGCGTTGTTGTGGAAAATTCTGACCGTGAGCACGGCGAACACCTACTTGTGACTAAAGGTGCGTCCGAGGAAATGATTGCTGTTTCCACTAAGATCGAGGTTGACGGACAGATTTTGCCATTAACACCTGAACGCAAGCAGAAAGTAATGGCAAAAGTCAATGACATGAATGATGACGGCTTACGGGTAATTATGCTTGCTTACAAGCGTAATCCTGCTCCAGTAGGCGAATTCTCGGTCAAAGATGAAAGCGACTTAATCCTTTGTGGTTTCTTAGCATTCCTTGATCCACCTAAGGAAAGTGCTAAAGATGCTTTGGCTAGACTTAAAAAGGATGGGATTACCGTTAAGATTTTAACTGGTGATAATGAAGCCGTTACAAGAACTGTGGGTCTGCAAGTTGGACTCAATGTCGACACGGTTTATTCCGGTGCTGATTTAGAAGGCAAAAAGCCAGAAGAATTAGCTAAGATGGTAGAAGAATGCAATATCTTTGTTAAGTTATCGCCAGAAGATAAAACCAATATTATTAACTTGCTCAAGCAAAATGGTCATACCGTCGGTTATATGGGAGACGGTATCAATGACGCGCCAGCAATGAAGGCCGCTGATGTATCGATTTCTGTGGATACTGCGGTGGATATCGCTAAGGAATCCGCTGATATTATTTTGCTGCATAAAGACTTAAATGTGCTGGAAACCGGAGTAAGAATCGGGCGCAAAGTATTTGGCAACACGATGAAATACATTAAGATAACTTTATCTTCCAATTTCGGTAATATTTTATCAATCATGGTGGCTTCGTCATTCTTGCCATTTTTGCCAATGTTGCCATTACAGTTACTAGTTTTAGATTTGCTTTACGGTACAAGCTGCTTGTCGTTACCATTTGATGACATGTCAAATGAATTTTTAAGTGAGCCGCGTAGTTGGTCAACGAAAAAATTGCCTAAATTTATGTTTTATTTTGGGCCAACATCATCAATATTTGATATTTTGACTTTTGGCTTACTCTTCTTTGTGATTTGTCCACACCTTGTTGGTGGCAGCTATCAAACGCTTAATCCAGCACAGCAAGCTGCCTTTATTGCATTGTTCCACACTGGTTGGTTCATTGAATCATTGTGGACGCAAGAAATGGTTATTCATGCATTGCGGGATCCACGCTTGCCGTTTATTGGTCAACATGCTGCACCTGGCGTAACGCTAGCAACTTTTGGCGCCGGCGTCATTGGAACACTAATTCCGTTTTCATTTCTTGCAAATAAATTGGGCTTTGGCAAAATGCCTGTCAGCTTTATTTGGGTAGTTTTGGCAATTCTTGTTCTTTACATCCTGTTAACAACGATTGTTAAGCACTTCTACCTTAAAAACGAAAAGTTTTTAATCTAAGGCTATACCTGCCTAAAAAAGTCTGCTAAAAAGTAGAAAAAAGCCTTTAGTTACAGGGGATTTAATATTCAGTCCTACGTCTTAGTGGTAAAGAAACGCACTTTTTAATTAAAGAATTTTCAGGTTATTTCTTAAAGCTGCGTCTTCCAAGCGCAGTGAGCTTGTTAGGATTAAGTACTAAGCAAAAGGGAAAAAAGCAGGCTATTTTAAGCAAATTACGTTATGAAATAGTAAAAAAGAGAACTCCGTAAGGAATTCTCTTTTTTATTGATGTAGTATAATATAATGAAATTAAACGAATCTTAAGGAGAAAATGAACATGGCTGATAAAAAAACTTTTTATATTACAACCCCAATCTACTATCCGTCTGGTCGTCTAACAATTGGTAATGCATACACAACAATTGCGGCTGATGTAATGGCACGCTACAAGCGTAGTCAGGGTTACGATACTTTCTTTTTAACTGGTACCGATGAACACGGCTTAAAAATTGAACAAAAAGCTGAAAAACAAGGTATTAAACCCCAAGAGTTTGTCGACAAGATGGTTAAAACATACAAAAAGTTATGGAAAAGCCTAGATATCTCATATGACAAATTTATTCGCACTACTGACGAAGAGCACGTTAAGGGTGTCCAAAAGATTTTTGAACAGCTTTTAAAGCAAGGCGATATTTATCTTGGTGAATACACTGGCTGGTATTCAGTTGAAGATGAAGAATACTTTACAGAATCGCAATTGGCCGAAGTCTATAAAGATGACACCGGCAATGTAATTGGTGGTAAGGCACCATCAGGCCATGAAGTGCAATTAGTTAAAGAGCCATCATATTTCTTCAAGATGAGCAAGTACGCTGATAGACTTTACCAGTATTATCAAGATCATCCTGATTTCATTTTGCCTCATTCACGTGAAAAGGAAATGGTTAATAACTTTATTAAACCAGGCCTTGAAGATCTTTCCGTCACGCGGACAACTGTTTCTTGGGGAATTCCTGTGCCAAGTGATCCTAAGCACGTGGTTTATGTTTGGATTGACGCGTTGTCCAACTATATTACTGCATTAGGGTATGGCTCTGATGACGATTCTTTATTTAAGAAATACTGGCCTGCTGATGTTCACCTTGTAGGTAAAGAGATTGTTCGCTTCCATACAATCTACTGGCCAATTATGTTGATGGCATTAGGATTGCCACTACCAAAGCACATTATTGGTCATGGTTGGGTATTGATGAAAGACGGTAAAATGTCCAAGTCTAAGGGCAATGCCGTTTACCCAGAATCAATCATTAACCGTTATGGTGTTGACGCTTTGCGCTACTACTTAATGCGCGCATTGCCATTTGGTGCAGATGGTATTTTTACTCCAGAAGATTTCGTTGAGAGAGTTAACTATGATTTAGCTAATGATTTAGGCAACTTATTAAACAGAACGGTATCTATGATCAATCAGTATCAAGACGGCAAGGTTGGCCCAATTGCATCAGAGCAAGATGAATTAGGTCAAGATCTAATTAAAGTTGCTAACAATGTAATCACTGATTATCTGAAGAAAATGGATACACTTCACTTCACTCAAGCCATTGAAGATATCTGGCAACTAGTTAGTCGCGCTAATAAATATATTGATGAAACGATGCCTTGGGCCTTGAATAAAGAAGGTAAAAAGGATGATTTAGCGCGTGTAATGACCAACCTGGCTGAAAGCTTGCGGATTATTGCGTTATTAATTGCGCCAATTATGACTAGAACACCAGTAGAAATGTTTAAGCAACTTGGTCTGGACTGGAATAATGAGGACCAAAAGAAGCTTCACTTTGGCGATTTTGACTGGAATGTCCAAGTTACAGAAAAGCCAGAACCAATTTATCCACGCTTAAAGCCTGAAGAAGAAATTAAGTATATTCAAGATGAAATGGCAAAGGCTAAGCCAAAAAAGCAAAGCCGGAGTGAAAAAGAACAAGGACCAGAAATCACGATTGATGATTTTGATAAAGTTAAGATCCAAGTTGGTAAAATTTTAGCAGTTGAGCCAGTTCAAGGTTCAAGCAAATTGCTGCAATTCCAATTGGATTTTGGTAATGGTGATGAGCGGCAAATTCTGAGCGGTATTCGGAAATATTACCCTAATGCAAGTGAATTATTAGGTAAAAAAGTTTTGGCTGTGACTAATTTAAAGCCACGCAAGATGTTAGGTCATCTGAGCCAAGGAATGCTGCTTTCAAGCGAAAAGAATGGTCAAGTCAAATTGGCACTAGTTGGCGATGAACATGAAATTGGGGCAGATTTAGCTTAATGGAATTAATTGATAACCATACGCATTTACAGGATGAGCCCTTTCGGGGAAAAGAAGAGTTTTACCTTGATCGTGCGCAAAAGTTAGGTGTAACTAAACTAATTTGCGTTGGGCAAGATCCGGATTTTAATAAGCGTGCGATTGACCTCAGTCAGCGCTTTAGCCAAGTGTATGCAATGGTAGGGTACTGCCCCGATGTAGCTAAGGATTACAATCAAGAAGCTGAAGACCAATTAATTGAGCAGCTGCAAATACCTGGTGTTGTTGCAATGGGAGAAATCGGCCTTGATTATTATTGGGATGAATCTCCGCGCCAAAAGCAGCGTGAAGTGTTTGCCCGCCAGATTGAGGTTGCCCACGAATTGAAGAAGCCCGTGGATATCCATACAAGGGATGCGTTTGCTGATTGCTATGATATTTTAAAAAATAGCAATCTGGAATACGGTGCAGTTCTCCATAGCTTTAACGGCGATTCATCGTGGCTAGCAAAGTTTTTAGACTTAAATGTTTGTTTCTCATATTCGGGTGTTGTTTCGTTTACCAAGGCAACCGAGGTTCATGAGGCGGCCAAAAATACGCCGCTCGACCGTTTGCTAGTAGAAACCGATGCACCATTTCTAACGCCTAAGCCTTACCGTGGCCGTCAAAACGAGCCGGGTAATGTCTACTATGTAGCAAAAGCAATTGCGCAGCTTAAAAATATTTCGTTAGAAGAAGTTTCAGAAGCCACGTACACAAATACAATGAGGGTTTATGGTCTTAAATAAAAAACAATTTAATGCTGTTGTGGTCGTTGAGGGCAAAGATGATACGATTCGCTTAAACCAATTTTTTCCTGGGATCGAAACAATTGAAACCAACGGTTCAGATGTTCCGAAGGCGGTTTTAACAGAACTGAAGGAATTGGCTAAAAAGCGTGAAATTATTGTGCTAACTGACCCGGATCTCAACGGTGAACGAATTCGGCGGTTAGTGACAGAAGCTGTCCCTAATGCCAAGCAGGCGTTTATCACGCGCAAAGAAGGAGAACCGACTAAGCATGGTCGCGGTAGTTCATTGGGGGTAGAGCATGCTTCAAAACAAGCACTCGTGAAAGCCTTGCAGGACTTACATGAAAGCCAAGCTTTACCAAGTGACTTAACTAAAAGCGATTACCAAAGGCTGGGGCTGTCCAGTGGTGTAGATTCTCGCAAATTACGAGAGCAAGTCGGCATAAAATTGCGGGTTGGCTATGGCAATGCCAAGCAGTTTTATAAAAGGCTGCATACCTTTGGTGTGACACTTGCTGAGCTTGAGCAGGCAGTTAAGGAGGCAAAAAATGAATAACGAAATTCCAATTGGCTCGTTTGTCAGGACTCAAGCGATTATTAACCGTTATTTCGTCCATGCAAAGAAAAATCTTGGTCAAAACTTTCTGGTTGATTTAGATGCTATTCAGGGCATTGTTCAAGCGGCTGAAATAAAACCTGATGACCAAGTAATTGAAATTGGACCAGGCATTGGTTCGTTGACGGAACAATTATTGTTAGCAGGCGCGAAAGTTTTTGCTTATGAAGTGGACGAGAGCTTGCCTGAAATTTTGCATAATGAGTTACCAGCCAAAGTTAATGGTGCATTGTTGCAGGACCGTTTCAAACTGTTATTAAAAGATATTTTGAAAGCGGATTTTGCTAAGGATCTAAGTGGCTTTTTTGATATGAATAAACCAATCAAAGTAGTCGCAAATTTACCGTACTATATAACAACTCCAATTATTTTCTTTTTAAATCAATCAGACTTAAACTTCACTAGTTTAACCTTAATGATGCAGCAGGAAGTAGCCGAGCGTCTTGGCGCTCAGCCTAATAGCAAGGAGTACGGACCACTAACAATTGCTGTTCAAACGCAGATGAGTGTTCGGAATGCTTTAACTGTTAAAAGCAGTTCCTTTATTCCACGTCCGAAGGTTGATTCCTGCGTTGTAGTGCTTAAGCCTTTAGCAGATAAGCCAGATGTTGGCGATGTTAAACACTTTAATTGGGTAGTAAAAATGTGTTTTGCTCAAAGACGAAAAACTTTAAACAATAACTTGAAAAATTTGGTATCTGATGGTGACGAACGTGCCCGAATTATTGCCGCTATCGGAGTAGAGCCGCGCATCAGGCCCGAACAATTACAAATTGCCCAATTTATTCAATTGGCAAAGGAAATCCCGGCTGCTGATTGATGAAAGCGACCTTGGGCTGCTCTTAAAAAGAATTGAAAAAATAATAATATTGTGGTAAAATAAGCTCCTAAAGGAGTTGTTATCAGTGCCAACATCTATTACTACCATAAAGCAGAAATTAGATTCACATTTAGGAGATTCTTTAACTGTTGTTGCAAGAGCAGGACGTAAGAAGGTTACCAAGAGACGCGGTGTATTAAAGGAAACATTTCCAGCAGTTTTTGTAGTCGATTTAGACCAAGATCAAAATAACTTTGAACATGTTTCTTACAGTTACACGGATTTGTTAACCAAAAATATTACATTAAAATTTGATGATTCAGCTGAATAAATCAAGTTAGGATGAAAAAATAATTTTTTGGCATTAACATTGAAAAATGTTAGTGTCTTTTTTTGTGGTTCAGTGTATAGTAGAAACATGTAAAAAACAAACATTGGGGAGGAGATTTTATGAAACGTTCAGAGCGATTAGTTGACATGACTAAATATTTAATGGAGCGACCACACGACTTAATTCCATTACCGTTTTTTGCCAAACGTTATGGTGCCGCTAAATCATCCATTTCTGAAGACTTGGCAATTTTAAAGCATACTTTAGCTGATAACCAGGATGGAATCTTAGAAACTGTAGCAGGTGCTGCTGGTGGTGTCCGCTATGTTCCATTTTGGGGTAAAAAGCATGCGCAACATTACCTGCAGGATTTGGCAACGCGAATTGAGGATCCAGAACGTATTTTAGCTGGAGGCTTTGTTTATCTTTCTGATATTCTGGGCAATCCCCAAGACCTTGAAAAAATTGGCAAGCTGATTGCAACGCGTTACGCTTATGCCGATATAGATGTGGTGATGACAATTGAAACTAAAGGGATTTCACTTGCTCAGGCTGTCGCTCGTTATTTGAACGTTCCGTTTATTATCGCGCGTAAACGCTCGAAGGTGACAGAAGGAGCCACCGTTTCGGTTAATTATATTTCTTCTTCTCTTGATCGCGTGTCTAAAATGGAGTTGCCAACAAGGGTTTTGAAAGAAAACTCAAATGTTTTATTAGTCGATGACTTTATGATGGCTGGTGGTACGCTAACTGGAATGCAGCAACTAGTTAGAGAATTTAACAGTAATATTGCTGGTGTTTGTGTACTATGTGAAGCCGATTTTGAAGATGAAAAACTAATAGAGGGACATCTTTCTTTAGTTAAAATAAAGCGAGTTGACGGTAAAAAGAAAGTAATCCTGGCCGAACCGGGCACGCTTATAGCACATACGGACTTTAACCGCTTTTAGGATAAATGTTATACTAAAAAATAAAGAATTAATCTGAGAATAAAAGAGGCTAAAAGTAATGAAAAAGTTTGTAGTTGTTCTTGCAGCTGGTAAAGGTACAAGGATGAAGTCCCGCCTTTACAAAGTCTTGCACCAAGTATGTGGTAAATCAATGGTTGAACACGTTGTTCAAGCAGCCCAAGCGATTAAGCCTGACAAAATTGTGACGGTCGTTGGTAATGGTGCTCAGGAAGTTGAAAAAGTGCTTGCTGGCAAATCCGAATTCGCCTTACAGAAAAAGCAGTTGGGTACTGGTGACGCCGTTTTAACTGCCGAAAAAGAACTGGCTGATAAAGATGGTGCTACTCTGGTAATTACGGGAGATACCCCGCTTTTTACCAGTGAAACCTTCCAAAAATTATTTGATTACCATCAGAACAAGGGTAATGCAGCTACAGTTTTAACAGCTCAGGCTCCTGATCCTTATGGCTATGGACGAATTATCCGTGATGACCAAGATAACGTGCTGCGAATTGTTGAGCAAAAAGATGGTAGCCCCGAAGATTTAAAAATCAAGGAGATTAACACTGGCGTTTTTTGCTTTGACAATAAACTACTTTTTGATGCATTAAAGCATGTCAATAATCAGAATGCTCAGGGTGAATACTACCTGACTGATGTCTTGGAAATCTTGCGTAATGCCGGCCAAAGAATTGGTGCATACAGAATGCGTGACTTTAGTGAAAGTATTGGTGTCAACGATCGGATTGCGCTGGCTCAAGCTACTAAAATTATGCAAAAGCGGATTAATCAAATGCACATGGAAAACGGTGTAACGTTTATTGATCCGGATACTGCTTATATTGATGCAGATGTTAAAATCGCTTGTGATACTGTCATTGAAGGTAATGTGGTTATCAAGGGCAATTCAGAAATTGGCAGTGACTGTCTAATTACTTCTGGTTCAAGAATCATTGATTCTAAGATTGGCGATCATGTTACTGTAACTTCATCAACGATTGAGAATTCGGAAATGGCTGCTCATACTGATATCGGACCAAATTCTCATTTACGACCAAATTCACTTATTTGCAAGGGAGCACACATTGGCAACTTTGTGGAAATTAAAAATGCTGAAATTGGTGAAAACTCGAAGGTCGGTCATTTAACATATGTTGGCGACGCAACTTTAGGTAAAGACATTAATGTTGGCTGCGGTACGATTTTTGCCAATTACGATGGTGTTAAAAAGGACCATATTAATGTTGGTGACCGAGCATTTATCGGCTCAGGCTCAACTTTGATTGCACCAGTAAATATTGCTGATCACGCTTTTGTAGCTGCGGATTCAACGATTACTAAGGATGTTAACAAGTATGACATGGCGATTGCTCGCGGTCGTCAAGTTAACAAAGCAGATTATTGGCACAAATTACCGTTGGCCGATGATCCAAATTGGAAATAACTATAATAGTTAAAGCTTTAGCAAAATTGCTAAAGCTTTTTTAGTTTTTTAAAATTTCTAAGAAAGTGCTATCATGAATAAAAAGGGAGTGAAAAAATGTTTAAATGGATCTTAAAACAACCTGACTCACAGAAAATTGTGCCACCTGAAAAGGTTGCAAGTACGTATAAGTGGCGGCAATTTGGCGTGCTGCTCGCAACTTGTATTGGCTACATTGGTTATTACATTATTCGTTTAGTATTTACAACCGAGCAAAATGATATTATGAAGGCCTATCATTTTTCCACGGCTAACATTGGCTTGATTTTATCCTGCTTTGGCATTGGCTACGGTGTGGCTAAGTTATTCATGGGCGTTTTTGCTGATAAATGCGATTCCAACCGCTACCTGATGGCAGGCCTGTTTTTGTCGGCAGTATTAAATATTTTCTTGGGCTCAACCAAAAACTTATATTTAATGATGCTCTTAATGTTTTTAATGGCCGTAACCCAAGGAATGGGCGCAGCGGCTTGTCAAAAAATGATTCAGCTTTGGTGGGGACCAAGAATGCGGGGCACAATGTATTCGATCTGGTCTTCTGCCCACAATGCCGGTTCATTTATCTGCGTTGCCATAGTACAACTGGCGGTCTTTCTTTTTTCTGGCTCGATTCCCGCAGTTTTCTACACCGCCTCGGTTATTTCATTCATAATTTGCATCTTGATCTTGCTATTAGGAGCTGATCGGCCAAAGGTAGTGGGTTTGCCAGATATTTCAACTTATACCGGTGACAAAGTCATCCTTGATAATGGCCAAGTTTCTACCTCCGATCAAACAGATTTAAGCATCACGCAAATTTTTATTAAATACATTCTGAAAAATAAGCTTGTTTGGGCGGTAACCTTAACATCAATGTCTTTATACCTTGTACGCTATGGTATTCAAAGCTGGATTCCTTCTTATTTAGTTCAAAATAAGGGCTTTGATCCAGCAGCAGCCAAATGGGTAATTGGTATTTTTGAATTGGCTTCTGTGCCTGGCGTGATTATCATTGGTGCAATTTCTGATGCCTTAAAGGGTCGGCGGGCCACAGTTTCAATTGTCTGTGTAATTGGAATGCTGCTTTGTTTAACCTGCTACTTCTTCAGTAACAATCACACTGTAATTATCATTGCCCTAATTATTATGGGTAACTTGATTTATGCCCCGCTGACGCTTGTTGGCTTAATGATCAATGAAGTTGTGCCAAAGTTTGCCGTTGGTGCTTCGACGGGATTCATGGGCTTTTTCCAGTACATTTTTGGCGAGACATTGGCGACAGCATTAATTGGTATTTTAGTTGATCATTTTGGCTGGATTGCCAGCAATACCGTGCTTTACGGTGCATCAATAGTAGCAGTCCTGTTTTTGCTTTATACTGCAATTAGTGAGCGGCAAATGCGTAAAAAAGCTGCTGAATAGTTTGTTCTTTTAGCAAAGTAAAGTATAATTATTACAAAAATTGGCGCAATAACTTTTGTTTTTAGTATTTAATTAAGAGTATTAAGAAAAGTTAAGTTATTACCAACTTGATTTATAAAATCTCTTTTTTAGTATACAATTACTGTATTGAGATTGTTTTTTAAAACGAGGTAGATAAATAGATGAAACTAAGTCATAAGTTAATGATGGTATCGACTGCTGCACTGATTGGTGTTAGTCCAGTAATAAGTACTAGTCAAGCTGTAACTGTACAAGCTGCCAAAAAGGCAACGGCTAAGAAGAAAACTTCGAAAAAAGGCACAATTAAGTTAAGTCGTAATGCATATGTTTATGACAAGGATGGAAAGCGCCTGAAGACTTACATGGGCAGTGCCAAGAATACTAAGATTGTTAAGGGCATTACCTTGAATTACCGTTCAAAGGTTACAATTTCTGGCAAGGACTACTATGACATTGGTAATGGTGCTTTTGTAAAAGCTGCTAACGTTGGCTATGTTGACGGCAAGAAAGTTGGTAAAACAACTCCAGCAGCAAATACAGCTGTAACAGGCAAGATTAAGCACAATGCTTATATCTATGATGCTAAGGGTAAGACCAATAAAAAGAAGATCAAGAAGGGTCAAACCGTAAGCTTTGACCAATCAATTCATATTGGCAAAAAGCTGTACTACAGAATTAGTGGTCAAGATAATCAATTTATCAAGGCAGCTAATGTTGGCAAGCTTTCTGGTAAGTTAAAGCCTGCTGATACTGATAACACACCAAGTGACAATCAAAATGACCCAACTGTTATTACTTTGAGCCACAATGCCTACATCTATGATGGTGAAGGCCATTCAACTAAGAAATTGCTTAGAACTGGTCAACAAATTCAAGTTGATAAGTTACAATACATCGGAAGTAAATTATACTACCGGATTAGCGACAGCAATTATCCTGGTACTGATCAATGGGTTAAGAAGAATAATGTAGGTGTAATTACCGGTAAGCAATTAAAACCAGCAAATTCTAAGCCAGAACAAGATCCTAACTCTACTCTTGTAACTCTTGCTCGTGATGCTAATGTTTACAACGATAAAGGTGTTCTTCAAACTACCAAGACGTTTGCTAAGGGTCACACTGCTCGGGTAAGCGAACTACGTTATATTTGGGTTGAAGCCGAAAATAAGGCTGTCTTATTCTACAAGCTGCAAAGCGATAAGAATGGCTTCATTAAAGAAGACGATGTCAGCACAATCAGTGGTCAAAAACTGACTCCAGTTAATACACCGGAATCAGCTAAAAACGCCACTGTAAATGCTGCTGCCTCCGATAAAAAGGCTTTGCAAGATCTTTTAAACCAAGATGCAACGGTTAAGGCAAGTGACGCTTACAAGCTTTCAGCTAAGTCACTTCGCGATGCTTACGATGCTGCAATTACCACTGGTAACCAAATTAATTCAGCTGGTTCAACTATTGCACAAGTTAATGATGCAGTAAGTAAAATTAATACTGCAAAAGCAGCTCTTAACGGTAAAAAAGTTGTAGTTGCTGATTTAAAGAACTTAACTAGTACTGAAGCTGACCAAATTGTGCAATTAATTGCAACTGTTAATGGGGTAGACAAGAGTGCTATTCAGTTTAGTAACAACAACACAGTTTTAACAATTACTAGTGCAAATGGTTTCCAACAAGTTTTGAACATTTCTGATTACGCAACTACTAACAAGTAGTCACGTAAAAAATAGAAGGCGACGCCGAATAGGTGCCGCCTTTTTTTCTAAGGTAAATTGCAGTAGTAAATAAAAAAGGATATGCACTATGACTAAAGAGCAGATTGTGAATGCAAAGGAGCAAATTATCAGAGATTATTTTGATTCCTGGGTTAAGAAAGATTTTTCCAAGCTTGATCAATGGTTTGAACAAGACATGTTCTACCGTGAGTGTTACGGAGCTACTTACCAAGGTCTAGCTGAACTTAAAGCATATATTAAAGTGGCGGCCCAGAAACAGACGGTCTTAAAGTGGACAATTTTTAAGATCGAACAAACCACCTCGGGTCAATTTGTTGTTACGTGGTTTTTCCAAGCAAGAGAGGAAAAGGAATACTGTTTTGATGGTGTGTCCCTGATCGATTTTTCTGGACTAAAGATCAAAAGGGTAGTGGAATATTCAACTGAACACAAAACTTATCGACCTTATCAAAATAAATAAGATTAAGCATCCCTAAAATAAATTCGATTATGGAAAAGGGATGTTTTTTGCTATACAAACGTTGAAAAACTTTCTTTGTAATTTAATTTATGGTGTTTTTTTAATTTTTTTGGTATATACCATTATTAATGATAATCAATAAATACACCGTGATTAAGAGCTTACTTTGGTGTATACCAATGCCGCCAGCGCTACAGCCACGCGGATTTCTGCTCCAAAATACTAAAGCGTTTCCAAATTATGTGTTATAATTCAGTTGGAGTAGAAATATAGTAAGGAGAATTATTATGAATGCTTTAATAAATTGGTTAAATAAGCATGTCGTCCCAGTCGCAGCCAAGATTGGGTCAATTCGCTGGCTTGTAGCTTTGCGTGACGCGTTTATTTCACTTATGCCACTGATTATGGCTGGTGCTGTTGCAAATGTGCTTAATGCCATCTTCAGAGATGTACCTACAAACTTAGGTTGGACTGGTATAGTCAACTCAATGCAATGGTTGATTAATATTAATGCAGTAGTTTGGACAGGAACAACTGCTATTTTAGGTGTATTGTTTGCATTTACATTTGGATATCAAATGTGCCGGCAATATGATGTAGAACCAATTGCCGGTGGGTTAGTCACCTTAGGTACCTTTATCATGGGATTGCCTCAAAGTTTTTCTTTAGACTTAAAGAATGCTTTGTCAAAAATTGATATCAAGAGTTTAACTGATGCTGGTGCAGCTGTTGCTGGTAAAAATGTTAGCGCTTGGGGTTATTTCAATTTTGGCAAGTACTTTGGTTCATATGGCTTCTTTACCGTTATGATTATGGGAGCTATTTCAGTTTCAATTTATATTTGGTTAGTAAAGAAACACATCACCATTAAGATGCCAGAAAGTGTCCCACCTGCAGTTTCAAATGCCTTCACAGGGATTATTCCTGCAACTGCAGGTTTATATGTTGTTGGTATTATTTACTATTTGTTTACTTTAAATAACACGACTGTTATTGACTTTATTGCCAAAACAATTCAAGAGCCGCTGATGAAAATGGGACAGGGATATGGATCAGTCATACTGATTACGTTCTTAGTTCAATTGTTCTGGTTCTTTGGTATTCATGGTACGAATGTAATGGCACCAATCACAGAAAGTATTTGGACGACTGCATTGCTTGCTAATCAAAGTGCATATAAAATGCAGAAACCATTGCCTTATATGTGGACTAGAACAGATTTTGATTTATATGTTTGGATCGGTGGTGCTGGTTCAACATTGCTTCTTATTTTAGCTGTTTTAGCTTTTTCTAAGCGTGAAGATGAGCGAGCTGTTGCTAAAGTTTCACTTGTTCCTGGCATTTTTAACATTAATGAACCTGTGATGTTTGGTATGCCAATTGTTTTAAATCCAATATATATTATTCCATTTGTCATTGCTCCATTAGTTATGGCTTCAATTGCTTATGGTGCTTTGAGCCTTGGCTTAGTAAATAGAGTATATACTCAGATAACTTGGGCAATGCCACCATTTTTGAACTCTATTCTTGGTACTATGGATTGGCGTGCAGCTATTCTACAATTGATTAATATGGTAGTTGGCTTCTTAATCTACGTCCCATTCGTCATTGCTTCAAACAATGTCGATCCAAGTAAAGTTAATAAAGCCTAAGGAGTAAAATATGAAACAGTTAGGTATATCACTTTATCCTGAGCAGAGCACATTTGAACAGGATAAGAAATATATGGATTTAGCTTACAAATATGGTTATCGCAGAATTTTCACCTCACTTCTGCAGTTAAAGAGTGCTGATGGCGAAGACCTGCTTGCTAAATTAAAGCAAGATATTGCTTATGCTAATAAGTTAGGCTTTACGACCGTAGTTGATATCAACCCAGGATTATTTAAGGAATTAAAGATTGATTACAACAACTTGGTTTTCTTCCATGATTTAGGCGTCTGGGGTCTTCGGTTAGATGAGGGCTTCAGCGGAATGGAAGAAGCGGCAATGACGCATAATCCATATGGTCTGAAAATTGAACTAAATATGAGTCGTGGTACAAATTACCTTGACAGTATTATGTCCTATGACCCAGAGCTTGATAACCTAATTGGTTGTCACAACTTCTATCCTCAGGAATATACGGGACTGAGCGAAGATATTTTTATGGATTATTCGTTTAAGTACCGTGAATACGGGTTGCATACCGCTGCGTTCATTTCTTCTAAAAATGCTAAGTTTGGTCCATGGCCTGTTCATGAAGGCTTGCCAACAATGGAAAGTGACCGTTTGCGCAATATTGCTAGTCAAGTTACACATTTACGCTTAAGTAAAATGATTGACGATATTATTATCGGTAATGCTTTTGCTAGTGAAGAAGAATTGGCAGCAGCTTCCAAGGCTTTTAATAGTCCATTTCCAGTTTTAGGAATAGAATTTGAAAGCGATGTTTTGCCAATTGAACGCACAATTTGCTTGAAAGAACCGCACTTGTACCGCGGAGATGCATCGGAATTTTTATTGCGAGATACTAAACCACGTGTTGTTTATGCCAAGGAAGATATTCCTGTCCATAACAATCAAAAGACTACTTTTGAATGTGGGGACATCGTTGTTGTTAACGAGCAATACCCACGTTATAAAGGTGAATTACAAATTGTCTTAACCCCATTTGAAAATGATGGTAGACGAAACTTAGTCGGACACCTAAGAGCAGATGATTTAGACCTGCTCGATTTGGTAGAACCTTGGAGTACTTTTAACCTTCAAGAGAACTAATATACAAATTAAATATGGATAAATGAAGAGTCGTGAAAAAAATCACGACTTTTTGTTTTATAATCAATTAGTGAACTAAAATAGTATAATATTATTTGTAAGTGTTTTCACTTTAATAATAGAAATGGGAGAGCAAAAAGACATGTTGGGCTTTTCAATATATCTTAATCATGATTTAACGGCTGAAGACTATAATTATCTACTTGCAATGCGCAATGCTGGCTTAACCACAGTTTTTACATCCTTAAATATTCCGGAAGATGATCCCGCGCAAGTTTTAAAACGTCTGCATGAACTGACTAAATGGTGTCAGAACTTGGAAACAGCAATTATTGCCGATGTTTCGCGAGAAGGCTTAGAACGATTAGGAGTAGCAATTAACGACGTGGCACAGCTTAGTCAGCTGAATTTATCGGGATTGCGCATCGACGCTGGTGTGAATGTTAATACAATCGCAAGGCTATCAAAAGAAATGCCGATTGCCTTGAATGCAAGTACAATAAGCGAAGATGAACTAGCTGCTTTGCGCGTTCACGGTGCTAATTTTGATCATTTGCAGGCATGGCACAATTTTTATCCACGA
The DNA here is from genome assembly GCF_026535895.1 of Lactobacillus sp. B4007. NCBI lineage: Bacteria > Bacillati > Bacillota > Bacilli > Lactobacillales > Lactobacillaceae > Lactobacillus > Lactobacillus sp. B4007. The sequence goes on along the minus strand of NZ_JAFNPA010000001.1, from coordinate 246,803 downwards.
CCTGAGACTGGGCTTGCTAGCTCATGGCTTAAAGAAAAGAATGAATGGTTGCACCAAGCAAATCTGAAGACCGTTGCTTTTGTTGCCGGGGATAGTTGTCGGCGCGGACCTATTCATGCAGGTTTGCCAACTTTAGAAAAGCACCGCAATGAAAATCCATTGGCAGCAACGCTGGAATTGCAAAATTTAGGCTGTGATCATGTGTTTATTGGGGATGCCGCTTTAAAGGCGACCACAATTGCTAGTTTCACTAATTATACAAAGAAAAATGCCCTCACTTTGCACTTGGATCGGGAAGTGCCTGAATTATTGACGAATGAATGGCATAATCGTCCTGATGCTGCCCGCGATGTTGTGCGCTTAGTGGAAGGTAGAAAAAGGCAGTTATTTGACGTGAACGCGCAAGTAAGTCCTAAAACGCGTCCTAAGGGAAGTCTGACATGTGATAATGAACGTTACTTACGCTATCAAGGTGAATTGCAAATAACCAAGTGTGACCTGCCAGCTGATGAGCGCGTTAATGTGATTGCTAATGTCGTTTCGGCTGATTTGGCTTTACTTGACCAAGTTGAAGCAGGACAAGAGCTGATTTTTACGACTGCAAAATAAAATTCTAAAAAAATAGAAATTATAATTCGTTCAAAAGGCTGTCATAGAGCAATTATTACCAATTTATTACAATTTTTCTTAATTGTAATAATGATTATATTGAAAGCTGGCGTTATCGCGTTATAATGAAAACAGATTCAGAGAAAAGTTGCTGAATCGATGAACTTTAAGTTTGTGTATGCATATATAGTATACACAAAAGTTTTAGATCTTATTTATTTTTCATCAAGCGAGAGGTTAACTATGTCAGCCGATAATTTATTGTTAGTTGTTGATGTTCAAGAGCAATCAAAGCCATTCTGGGGAGGAAAAGCCGGACAAACAAGAAGGATTAATCAAATTAATCGTATTATTAAAACCTTTGAAAAAAGTAATGAACCTATTTTTTACATTAAACAGGAAAATCATGGTAGCTTGTCTCCTCAATTGGAAGTAGCAGATTCAGCCCCTGTTTATACTAAAAAATTTGCGAGTGCCTTTACTCAATCAAACCTTGTTCAGCGAATTCACGAAATGAGACCAAAGAATATCTTTGTGGTTGGATTAATGAGTCAAACTTGTTTGAAGGCAACTGTTCAGAGTGCATTGGACAAAAAGTACTCGATCACGCTAATTTCATATAACCACGATTCAGTTGTAAAGCCAATCCGTGAGCATTATAACCACTTGTTAACTAAGCTTGGTGCACATCGGCTGACGACTGACGAATTTTTATTAGTTAAATAGTAAAGTTAATAAAACTGCAGGAACGTTTAAGTGCGTTAGCTGCAGTTTTTTACGTTATGGCAATAATATAAGTAATTTTGATATATTGGTATAGCCCTAAAATTAAAAGAAATAAAAGTCAACATCAATTGATTGAACGGTAACAATTGAAAATTGGTCTATTTAATAATATACTTAGCTTGTATTTTAAATAGGAGGGGAAAAATGAGCTCAGACAAATATGATGAAATGGGTAGGCAGATTTACGAGCAGATTGGCGGAATCGCTAACGTTAAATCGCTTTACCATTGTATGACTAGAATCAGAATAGCACTTAAAGATCCAGATCGAGTCGATCTTGAAAAGCTTAAGCAAGTGCCTGGAGTTATCGGCGTTGTTGCTGGGGAGACACTAGAGATAGTTGTTGGTCCAGGTGTTAATACCAAGGTAGCACAGTCGATGGTTAAGGCTGCTGGTGTTCAAGAAAATGATCCTTTTCCGGAGAATCTTGAGCAAAACTCGACTAGTTCATATGACGAAAATAAAACAGCGGTTATGCAAAAGGCTGCTAGCGTTCACACCGCCCAAAAGGCTAGTTTAAAAAATACTTGGTGGCGCAGTGCATTGGAGCATATTTCAGCTATTTTTGTTCCACTAATTCCAGCATTTGTTGGTGCGGGACTGATTTCTGGTGTAGCTGGAATCTTACGTAATATGATGACAGCCAAGATGCTTCCGCTTAGTTGGAACCTAGGGGTTACTGTTCTAGGCGTTATTGCCAATGGGCTTTTTATTTACCTGAATATTTACGTCGGTATTAATGCAGCCAAAGAATTTGGTGCCACTCCTGGACTAGGTGGAATTATTGGCGGGATTGTTTATTTGCCCGGAGTAGTTGCACCAATGACCATTCCCAATATTTTTGACAAGTTGCCTCTTGCAGCGGGTCAAGGCGGGATCATTGGCGTCTTACTTAGCGTCTGGCTCATGTCCTATGTTGAAAATTTTTTCCATGATCACATGGGAGAATCACTAGATTTAATTTTTACACCATTTTTAACTTTATTAATTATGGGATTAGTCACCATTTTTCTAATTATGCCGTTTGCAGGTTGGGTATCAAATTCACTAGTAGGTGGCATAAATTGGATCTTGCATGTTGGTGGCCCAGTTGCTGGTTTTATCTTAGGTACCGCCTTTTTACCAATGGTTCTGTTTGGGTTACACCAGATTCTGACGCCAATTCACTTGCAAATGATTCAAAAAATGGGCTATACACCGCTTTTGCCAATTTTAGCAATGGCTGGAGCTGGCCAAGTTGGTACGGCGATTGCATTGTGGGTCAAATGCCGGAAAAATAAAGAACTCACTAAACTAATTAAGGGTGCCTTGCCAGTCGGCATTTTGGGTGTTGGCGAACCGCTTATTTACGGTGTTTCGCTACCACTCGGTCGGCCATTTATAACTGCTTGCCTTGGCGGCGGAATTGGTGGTGCCGTTCTGGGAGCCTTTGGTAATGTCGGATCAATTGCTATTGGTACCTCAGGCATTGCGTTAATTCCGTTGATTGCTAATAACAAGGCGTTGATCTACTGTTTTGGCTTATTAGCAGCTTATCTTGGCGGTTTTGTTCTTACCTACCTTTGGGGTGTTCCCAAGAGTGCAATGGTAGCTAAAAATGAAGATGGCTCATTAGTAGCTGGTACTGCAGAGCCAGCAGAGTCTGCGACTGCAACAGAAATTACATTGGCCAGTCCCGTAAGCGGTCAGATTGAGAGCCTAACGGCAGTTCCAGATGATGTTTTTTCTAAAAAAATGCTTGGAGACGGCTTCGCTGTTATTCCTAATGAGGGCACCATTATTGCGCCTGTTGATGGTCGGATATTAACAATTATGGATACCAAGCATGCAATTACGATGGAGTCAGCAACCGGCCCATTAGAATTAGTGCTACATTTTGGCATAGACACGGTTGAATTAAAGGGTGCACCATTTTCAATTGAGGTTGCCAGCGGTCAACACGTTAAACGCGGAGACATTATTGCAAAAGTTGATCTTGCTGCTCTTAAAGCTGCAGGTAAGCCAACAGATGTAATGACAATCATTACTAATATGGAAGATGTTGCTCAAATTACGCCGCTTGCTGCTGGTCAAGTAGAAATTAACCAAGATGCTATAACAGTTAAAACCAAATAAAAATGAGAAGAATTAATGAACATTAAAGATTTAATTACCGAAGAACGCAATCCCAACACGATGAACATCGATTCGATGTCAACGCTTGAGATGGTTCGTACAATCAATCATGAAGATCAAAAAGTTGCTGCAGCTGTTGGCCAGCAGGATCAACAAATTGCGCGAGCAATTGACGCCGCAGCTAAACGGTATCAGCAAGGCGGCCGCCTAATTTATGTTGGTGCAGGCACTAGTGGCCGGCTGGGAGTACTTGATGCAGCTGAGCTAGTCCCGACCTATGGCATTAAGCCAGAGCGGGCAGTTGGCTTAATTGCAGGAGGTAAACAGGCAATGCTACAGGCGGTTGAGGGAGCAGAAGATGACCTTGAGCTCGGTCAGCAAGATTTGCGCCGACTTCATTTATCTGCAAAAGATACGGTGATAGGTTTAGCAGCGAGTGGCAGAACGCCTTATGTAGTTGGCAGCCTTGATTTTGCTAACGAGGTTGGTGCGTTAACGATTGCAATTGCTTGTGTTCCAAATGCCGTAATCAGCTCACATGCAGAAATTGGTATTGAAGCCGTTGTTGGTCCAGAAGTTATCACGGGCTCGACACGAATGAAGGCTGGTACCGCACAAAAAATGATTTTAAATATGATTTCCACCAGTGTGATGATTAAGCGGGGGAAGGTTTACCAAAACGTCATGATTGGCGTTCAGCCGACTAATGCCAAGCTAATTGACCGTGCATGCCGCATTATTAGCACAACAACCGGTGTTTCTACTAGTGAAGCAATGACGGCTTTACACAATAGTGCAAATGATGTTTCTGTAGCAATTATTATGATTGAAACTGGTAGGTCAAAGGCAGATGCTAGGAATTTGCTGGCAAAAGCACACGGTAATGTTGCCGCGGTTTTGCAGGCGAATAAATAATGAATTAAACCTTGATAGCATTAATAATGTGACTCAAGGTTTTTCTGGTTTAATTAGCGTAATTTATGTCATGCTTTCTTGAAGTGTTTAAGTTAAGTGATAAAGCGATAAAATGACTAAGTTGTTAAGTTTTTAGTTTAAAAAGCTATGCTAAGCTAGAAAAAAATGCCATTTTTCCTGAATATTTAGCCCTAAGGGCTTGAATGTCGCTGGTTAAAGTTGAATAATAAATATGGTTATTAACTTTTTTCGGCAACTTTTGGTAAAATAATAAGTTGTAGACAAATATTATACGGAGGAAATTATGTCTTATAAAGACAATATGATGTTGTTTGCCCTTAATTCGAATGTGCCGTTAGCGCAAAAGATTGCTGATCGCGTTGGTATTCCACTAAGTGAATCCAGTGTGCAGCGCTTTAGCGATGGCGAGATTCAAATTAATATTGACGAATCTGTCCGAGGCAAAGACGTATATTTGATTCAGTCAACCAGTGTTCCAGTCAATGACAATTTGATGGAATTGTTAATCATGATTGATGCCGTCCGCCGTGCAAGTGCACAGACGATTAATATTGTGATTCCTTATTACGGCTATGCTCGCCAAGACCGTAAAACACGTCCACGTGAACCAATTACCGCCAAGCTAGTAGCAGATATGCTACAAGAAGCTGGCGCAACTAGAGTATTGTCACTTGACTTGCATGCACCACAAATTCAAGGTTTCTTCGATATTCCTGTGGATAATTTGATGGGTGCACCACTACTTGCAGATTATTTCTTAAGTAATCACTTAGAAAAAAATGCTGTAGTTGTATCGCCTGATCATGGTGGCGTTACCCGTGCTAGAAAGTTAGCAGAATTTTTGGGTACGTCAATTGCGATTGTGGATAAACGTCGCCCACGTGCCAATGTCGCTGAAGTTATGAATATTATTGGTGATGTTAAAGGCAAAAGAGCAATCATTATCGATGATATGATTGATACTGCCGGAACAATTACTTTAGCAGCACAAGCATTAATTGATGCGGGTGCAACTGAAGTCTATGCTAGTGCCACTCACGCTGTATTGTCTGGCCCAGCAATTAAGAGACTGAATGATTCTCCGATTAAAAATTTAGTATTAACAGACTCAATTAACCAACCTGCCGAGAAGAAGTTGGATAAGACTTTACTTGTTTCAGTCGGTCCACTTATTGGAGATGCGATTAAGTGTATTCAAAAGAATGAACCGCTTAGTCCATTGTTCAATACTAGATACCAAGAAAATAAGCAAAATATATAGTTTAATATATATATTTAATATATAACACACAGAAAAAGACTTGCTTACAAAGTGAGTCTTTTTTTGTGTAGAAAATTTAGCCACTTAATAAGCCTATTTGACCTCTTACCCATTCTTTATTTACATGATAAAAAGCTTAAGTTTAACTAAAAGCATAAGAAATAAAGGAGAAAGCTATGTCAATAAAAGAATTGTTTAAGTCAAATATTCCCCGTGGGATGTTCATCTTGCTTGCTTATGTTTTGTATGCGATTGCAGAAACGCTCAATAATTATTTAATCAAATTTGCAACCGATAATTTAACCAAAAAAGCTTGGACTAGTGCGGTCATGTGGCTCGTAATTATTGCTATTATGGGGCTATTTACCTTTTTTCTATTGCCTCTAGGAACATATCTTTTTAATCAGCAAATTCAAAATTATCTTCATCAAATTCGAACGCACATGATGAAGCATTATTACGGCCAAAAATCGGTCAATGTAGCTGAAATGGCGAACCAACTAGGCAATAATTTAAAGATTTTAACCGATAACTATGCTAAACCATGGATTGACATTTGGAGCACGATTCTAAGAGTTATATTAGCTATTACCGCCATCTTGACAATGCACTGGTCAATTGTAATTGCCACGATTTTAATTACGATCATTGTTCTGCTGTTACCTAAGATTCTAGAGAAAAGATTGGCCAGAGCTTCCGCGATTGTAGCTAAAGCGAATTCAACATTTTTAAATACGATTAGTAATTGGTTTTCCGGCTTGGGTGAACTTCGCCGCTACCAGTCTAAAAAGACCTTGAAGCAAGCAATTAAGCAAAAAAGTCAGGCTTTGGCCGATGCGAATATCACCCAGGGAAAAATTAGTGGTGAAGCTCAAATTATTAATGGTATTGGCAATTCAGTTGGTCAAGTGGGTATTTGTTTCTGGTGTTCTATTTTATATTTCTCGCAGCAGATTACAATCGGAGATTGGCTAACAAGTCTTGGCTTTGTTTCAATAATTTTTAATGGACTTTGGCAAGTTATAACTGCGATTACTAAAATAAAATCGACTGTAGAATTGCGTGAACAAGTTGCTACACTAGTTCAACCAGTCAAAATAACTAATAAGCGAGTTATTGTTGATGCTGTCCAAAGCCATAATTTGGTTGTTACGTACGCAAATGGTGAAAAACTAACTTATCCAGATTTTGAAATTAAACCAGGAGAAAAAGTTTTGTTAACAGGTGACTCGGGAACGGGCAAGTCTACTTTATTTAAAGTTTTATTGAACCAAATTAAGCCAAGTGCAGGCTCAGTTATGTTCAAAGCGACTAATGAGCAGTTAATTAAACCGCAAAATGCCCAAGTTGGGTATATCGCTCAGGATGCTAGTCTTTTTCCCACAACCATTGCGAATAATATTACGATGTTTAATCAGCAACTTAACGGTAAACTAAAACAAGTTTTACAAAAAGTGCAACTGGCCCCAGATTTAGCTAAGTTTCCGGCACAAACTAACACCGTTATTGACTTAGATCAACCTAATTTGTCTGGCGGGCAAAGACAGAAAGTGGTGTTAGCACGCGCAGAAATTCACGAGACTAAATTCTTGCTGCTAGATGAGGCTACTAGTGCAATAGATCGTCAGGGTACAAAACAAATTATTAGTGAATTGCTCAAGACAAACGCAACGATTTTAATGATTGCACATAACTTTAGCCCCGAATTAATCGCGCAGTTTGACAGACAAATTCATTTAACTACCAACAGTAAGGGGGCTAATAACAATGACGATTAGAGCATTTTTTAGAATAAATCCGGTAAGATTTATTGGGATAATGATTAACGTTGTCTTCATATTTGCCTCCATGATTTTTGATACTCAACTATTAATTATTGAAACGACAGCATTAAAAAATAATGATCCCCGAACCTGCTTTAGCATTATTGCAATCGAATTTGGTTTAGCTTTGTTTAACTACCTAGTTCAGGGCCTAAATTCCTATTTAATTGTCAAGCAAGAGCAACAGTACAATGTTGCTTTACGTGAACAAATTACAGACCATTATTACTTAGATGGTCAAGATCATCCGGTAGCGCAAGTACAAAACCGCTTGACTAATGATTTAGTGCAAAATAACGAAAATTATCTGGAAGCTTTTATTGGCTTTGTTTCTGGTCTAGTCACACTAGTGCTTGTTTTTATTTTATTAATTACAATTCATTGGAGCTTACTAATAACAATTATTGCAATGACGCTTGTTTCGCTGTTGGTACCGAAACTAATTGCTAAACCGTTACAAAAAGCAACAATGCAGATTTCGACTAGCAACCAGCAATATCTCGATTGTTTGAATAAATGGCTTAACGGATTAGACGAAATTAGACGTTATTTGGCAGGTGAAAAATTATTTCAGGTGACGGCTAAAGCGGCCAAAAAATTAGAAGATGCCAATGTGAAGCAAACTGGTTTCACGCAATGCCTTTCAAGTATCAATAGTCTAATTGAAGTAATCTTTTCTTTGATGTTGTTTCTTCTTGCCGGTTTCTTATTTTTAAATGGGAAAGTAGCTTTTGGCGTAATTGTGGCAGCGTCTAACTGTGAGTACTACATGAACTTTGCGATTAGCAAGATGGTTGATGCGTATGGGCAAATAAAGGGCGCACAGAAATTGAATACGGAGATTGAGGCAACTTGTCGCCTTCTGCCACAACCGGAGCTAGGAAATGCTACACCAGCTGGATTTAGTACCCACAATCTCAGCTTGCAGTTTCCTAATGGTGAAAATCTGTTCTTTCCAGATATTGCTATTCTGCCGGGTGAGAAAATCTTATTTACTGGTGATTCCGGTTCCGGCAAGACGACATTATTTAGGTTGATTTTAAAGCAGATTAAGCCGAATACGGGTGAAATAGTGTTTAAAGATCAAAATGGCAAAATAATTAACCCTGATATGAGTCAAATCGGTTACATTCCACAAGATCCCGTGCTTTTTCCCGTCAGCATTGCTGATAACATGACAATGTTTAATAAAAAGTTACAAGCCCGGCTACCAAGTTTAGTGGCAAAAGTACACTTAAACAGCGACATTGCCAAATTTGATCAGGGATTGAATGAACGAATTGATTTGAATAAGCTAAATATATCTGGTGGACAAAGGCAGAAAATTGTACTGGTTCGTGCTTTAGTGCATCAGAGTAAAATTATCCTGATTGATGAGGGCACAAGTGCAATTGACCAAAAAGCGACAATGGCAATTTTGCGTGAAGTGACCAATACATCGGCAACGGTGTTGTTTATTGCCCACAATTTCAATGCCCAGATGAAACAGTTATTCGACCGTGAGATCCACCTTACCAAGTTGAGTAAATAAGTAGGCTCACAGTATCAAAGTTAGCTAAGGCCTAATAAAAAAATTAGTCTAAGAAAATGAACTTTTTTGGTCTAAGAAATAGTTCCTTCCAAGTCTATTTTTTACTGTTTTTCGGCCTTCTCAAATAGCGTAACTTACCGTTTTTAACGTAGCGCTGGAATTGTTGGTAAAGCGGATCAAAAATCTGCGGTTCTGCACTGTTTGACATCATAATTTTAGGGAAAAAGAAGCGTTCATCTCCTTGCAGTGTGCCATTGAGCGCACGAACTAAAGGACTTAATTGCGACAATTCAATTAATTGTCCGTCGCTTTGCATAATTTCAATTTGGCTGTTGGCGTTTTTACCTCTCGGCTTGTATGCATCATAAGGTTCATCAAAGGCAGAGTTAGTGTCCGTATAATAAAGTGGATCAAATCCTGCTTGCTTGATCAAATCTTTCAGTTTAGGAAGCAAGTTTTTGGTTTCTTCATCAATGCAGACACTTTCCAGAGGCTTTCTGAATAAGTAGCTACTTGCTAAGTCAGCTAAGATTGGGTCGCTAGCCTGGGTCCATTCTAAAAAGTTACTTTCCATAACGCCATCGTCTAATTTAAGATAATCTTCGAGGGTCCAATTTCCGGCTAAAAAGTTGGCTAGATTAGGCGTCACCCGCAACGTCCCTTGTTGGTAAACCATTTTGGCTCGTTCCAGCAGATGTTGCAGAATTACTTCCATTGATCTGCCAACGCGATGAAAGTAGACTTGCTGATACATCTGATAACGCGAGACAATATAGTCTTCAACTGCGTGCATTCCAGCCATTGTGAAGCAAATTCCACCACTGTACGGTCTGATTTCTTGCAAAATTCGTGAAAGATCAAATTCGCCGTAAGTGACACCAGTGAAATAGGCATCACGCTTTAAATAATCCATCCGATCAGCATCGGCTTGGCTAGAGATCATTTTAACGACTTGTGGGTTAGGGTAAGTTTTGGCAATAACACTAGCAACTAGATCGGGAAAATTAGGTGCGACTTTGCGCAATACCTGATTGATTTCAGTACTAGAGTCAGTGATAATCTTTTGCCCAATCTTTTCGTGGTCTGTGCCAAATAGATGCTCAAAAGTGTGGGAATATGGTCCATGACCGATGTCATGCAATAATCCCGCGCACTCGACTAATAAGCGGTTATTATCATCCCATAGCCCGTCGCCGGGAACTCGTGAAGGATACTTGGTAGCAAAGATGTTGCAAATTTTGCGGGTTAATTCGTAGACTCCTAGATTATGCTCAAAACGTGTATGAGTAGCACCGGGAAAAACGTAGGCTAATGGTCCCAACTGTTTAATCCGTCTCATTCGTTGAAATTCTTTAGTTTTTAAAATGTCTAGGATTACTTGATCCTCGATATGAATGTAATCGTGAACGGGGTCGCGTAAGACGACTTCCTTAGCTAATTTTTTGCTTTGAAATTTAGGCATATAAATTCCTCAAAAATTTAATTTCAGTTAATATTGGAAAAGTCTACTACTTATCTTGATTATAGCAAACTTAAAAGTCTATAGTTGTTATCGATTTTTAAAATAATTTTGAATAATATCAACTAAATGCTCATAATTATATGTATGACAATATAAAAGGGATTGATTAAATGAGATACATTGGAAATAAACTAAAACAGCTACGGCATGACCTTGGTTTAACTCAAACAGAAATGGCTGCAGGAGTAATTTCTGTTTCATTTTATTCAAAAGTAGAACGCGGACTTCATGACATTGGTGCAGAAGAATTAATTGAAATCTTACAGAAACAAAATATCAACTTTCAAGAATTCTTTTCTGGTGTTTCAAAGGAAAGTGCTGATAAGAAAAGATTAAATATTTTATTTAATAAATTTATTAAAGCTGCTAATGAAGATAATGATAATGAAATAGTTAGCATTATTAATGAATTCGAGAATATTAAGCCAAGAACTCCATTTATTAGATCTCAAATTCTTTTAGCAAAAATGATCGCCAATACTCACGATAAATATTCGCTTGAAAAATTAAATAATGAAGAAAAAAAGAAAATTAAAAAAATTATTTTTCAAGAAGATTCGGATGAAAATGAGTACTTACGAATTGCTATAATTGCTAATACAATTCGAGTATTTAGTCTTGAAGAAGCATCTTTTTTGGTTATAAGTATTATGAGGAGGTACCAAGATACAAATAAAATTGACCGCAAAATAATGTATGCATTAAGTGCATTAATGGTTAATTATACTAATTGGTGTTTAGAAAATAAAAAAGCTAGCTTATGCAAAGACGCACTAAAATATTTAATGAGATTACCTAATACTGTAGAATTAGCTTTTTCTAAAATTTTAGGGCAATATTATAGAGACTTAATAAATCATGATATTAAAAATGCGAAGAAAATTCGGGAAACATTGATTGATTCAGGATATGAAACAATTGTAAAAAAAATAATTTCTATTAATCAAGTCATAGATTAAATTTCAAATATGAAAATTTACTTACTTATGAATAAAAAAACGTTACCATAAATGTGACATGTAATTATAATTGTAAAAAAAAGGAGAAATATTATGGACATGTTAAGAGATGTAATTGTTGTTTTTGGTTAGTTTAACTATAAACTAATATTTAGCAAAAATAGTTATTCAATCATTCTTCCCCAAAGAGCATCTTCAATCTTTTAGATTGAAGATGTTTTTTTACACTGTTTTTAAGTATTTATCCAATTGGATAAAAAAGTCTATCTAAAACACCATTTAAACAATAAATGCTTTTTGTGATAATTAAATCGTAAATTAATGAAAGCGTTTTTTATGATTTTACATTACTTTACAAAGGAGAAGCAATTATGGATAATCCGGCAATTAATGTTAATTCGTAAATCGATAAATTGAAAACGATTTTATTAAAAAGAACTGGTGCAGAAGTTGAAAATACTACACCAAAAACGATGAAGCGGCTTTTGTTTGACTATATTCTTTTTTTTAAAATCGCTCAGAAAGAGCATGACTATTTTGCTGAAACATTAAAAAAACGGTGTGGAAACATTATATATTGATGACCTTGCAGTTGAGGTGCTCTCAAAAGATGACGATATTTAAGAAAAGTTCTTGGAACAGTATCTTGACGAACATGGCTATGGCTCAGGAACTACGCATGATGTTTTTCATGAATATCTGACAGATTTGGAAATTAAAGTTATGTTGTAGAAGCTTTACAGCGGCGTTCGCCGCAATGAAGTTGATTTAGATGTTAAACACGAATCGCTTCATGACTTAGCAGGTAGTGACGCTAAAGATCCGTTCCTACTGGATCCACTTCCTAATGCATATTTAACACGTGATCCAAAAGCATCAATTGGTTCAGGCATTACCATTAACCGCATGACATTTGCTGCTAGGCGCCCTGAATCATTGTTTACCGAATTTGTGATAAAATATCATCCTCGCTTTGTTAGCAAAATAGATATTTGGCGTAACCGTAATCACACTACTAGAGATGAAGATACGCAACTAACTTTATGGCTGTATACTAAAAAGCAGGCTACATTGTCTTCACTTGCCCGTATTTTGATGGTTCACCCCAAAACAATTGAGTATCGCCTTGAAAAAATCAGACAGGCTACTCAGTTAAATCCTAAAGTAGGAATCGATTTATTACCTCTGACAGTTGCTTATCTAAAAGAAAAAACCGAAAATCTCGGCATTTTGGAAACAGAATTACAAAGCTTTTCTGATGATATGTTGCCGCGAGATCGGACAATCTCAGTTAGTCTCGATTAGTGATTACTATCTATAAGTCAATTTGTTATGTAAAAATCTCCTTAAGAAAATAAGAAGCACATACCTGTGAATAGCGGGTATGTGCTTTTTAAGTGCTAAAAGCACTTTGCTTTTAGCATTCATAATATTAAAATAATAATTATCAATTTAATGATCTGTTAATTAAAATCTGCTTTGCCTAGTTGCTTAATCAATAATGTGGACAAGAGGTAGGTCAATGTTAAAAAAGAAATTTTATCTAATATCTCGACTAGTTAGCGGACTAGGCAATTCTTTATACGGATTGGTTTTTATTTGGTGGCTGCAAACTCAGACCGAAAGTTCATTTATTGTCGGTATCGTTAATGCTATTTTTTCTACGACAGCAGCATTGTCGATTTTTTATGGTCCGATTATCGACAGCCACTCTTATAAGAAGACGAGCATTGTTGCAATGATTTGGCAAGTAGGTTTAACTTTTACGTTAACAGCTACTATTACCTTTTTTGCACATAATTATTTTTGGGCAATTTTAATTGCGGGAGCACTATCCCTTTGTGATGAATTTTTTGATCCAGCTGACCGGGCAATTCTAAAAGGCACTCTGACAAAAGAAAATGAGATGACCTCAATGATTGCTCAAATCAATATTGTTGATCAAGTGGTCCAAATTGGTGGTATCGCGCTTTCCGGCGCACTGTTAGCTTTTCTAACTAGTGGACAAATTATTTTTATTTGTGCATGCCTAAGTTTGTTAGGCTTGATCTTATTGCTAGTTGCTCTTGATCAAGTCTCTAGTCAAGATCATGACCAGGTTAAAAAGGTTTCTCATACAGTGACTCTTGCAAATTATTGGCAGCAAGTTACCAGTGGGTATCAATATGTGCGAGCAAATAGTTTTTTGCAGCGATACTTTTGGTCATCACTCCTATTTTCTTTTGCTAGTCCAGCGCTAATTCTGCTTTTGCCTCGTATTGCTCAAAAAAGTGGTAGACCGGCGCTTTACAGTACATTTTATCTGTTTTTGATGGCTGGCTTTATTTTAGGCGCACTATTAGCTGGTAAAATGAATGCTGATACCCGAATAATGGCATTTTCTTGGATTTTGAGTGCAGTTCCGCTTATATTAATGCTCTTTTTTATGACTAACATGATTGCTTTTGTTTTTCTACTGTTTATTTTTGGGATAGCAACTAGTATCCATAATGTTTTAGGCGAAGCTAAAAAGCAAAATGTAACGGAAAATCAATATTTAGCAAGAGTATTAACAACTATGCGCACCGGGACCGAAATTGGCGGACCAATCGCATCAGTTGTAGCAGGCGCTCTTCTTGACCATGTGGGTCAGCAAGAGCTGATTATTGTTTGTGTCATCTTAATTTTATTAGGTGGCATCAATTTATTACTGGTTAAACCGGCAGATTAATTTTTAAAAAGTAGGTCATTTTTTAGCGGATTCTAGTAATTTCGCCAGTATTAAATGACCGACTACCTGTTTCAGTTTCCAAAACTAAGTTACCCATAGGTGTTAGGTCAACTGCGCGTCCTTGAATGGTTGTTTGACCCAATTGGAGGGTAACTTTTTTGTTTAAAAGCATCATATGTTTTTTATATTGGGTGAGGAAATCGCTGTGGATAAAATTGGGGATAAAAGAAAATAGGTGGTGGACTAAATTACTGATTAAATGACAAGTTTTTTCAGTGGTCGGCTGGGCAGTAAGCAAATTAGTCGCACCGGGTAACTCTTCGTTTAGATGAGTTTGAAAAAGATTGCAGCCAATACCAATAATGGCAACGTGTGGAGCGGGACATTCAACCAGAATGCCCGCTATTTTTTTGCCCTGCCAGAAAAGATCATTAACCCATTTAAGCTCTGTTTCTATCTGTAATTCTTGTTTAATGGTTTCGTAAAGCTGCCAAGCAATGCCAGTGGTTAACAGGCCCTGATTTTGCCCGGTTAGTTGCGGCACTTTAATTACTAGTGATAGGTAGATTCCCCCTTGATTTGAGATGAAGGGGCGAGCATTTTTGCCATAACCGCCAGTCTGCACGTCACTGCCAAACAGTTTGGGGCCGTGATAACCATTTGCTAAGAAATCTTCTTTAGCAGCTAAATTAGTCGATTTGCATGTTTGCCACCAATTGATTTGCAATGGCAAATCTGCTAGCAACATTTTAAGGCTCTCTTTTTTTACGGCAGTATTAGTTTGTTCATTACACATTTTGCTGATATTACCTCATTCAAAAATAATAGTTTGATTATCAAAGTATTTTAAGATTAAAAATTGACTTAAATTATTAATATTTTAACCTAAAAAGCGCAAAATACAATATTTATTTGACTTTTTTCACTTAATACAATATCATACTTTCATAATTTATTTTGAAGTACAAAGTAAATAGGGAAGATGATAATTGTCGCTTTTAATTTTTAAGTTGTTCAATTTTACGAGTCAAAACGCGGAGACTAGCTGCTTTTTTGATTAGTATGAAAGAATCGAAAGTCGCAATTTAGTAATAACTATTAACTAAGGGGTGATGCTATTGGAAACAGATTTGAAAAGAATTAATAGCCTGTTAACAACGGTTTATTCCGATATCATGCGTGTAGAAGAACGTGAATTACGTAAGAGCGAATTTAAAGATATTTCAATTAGGGAACTGCATGCAATTGATGTCATTTCTATGTATGAGCATAAGACAAGCTCGCAAGTTGCTAGTGAATTAATGGTAACTGCCGGTTCATTATCAACAATGGTTAATAAGCTGGTACGCAAAGGCTATGTTATTCGGATTCACGGTGAAGATGATCGTAGAATTATTCGCCTAGGATTAACCAATCGCGGTCGTTTGATTTACCGAGCACACGACTCGTTTCACCGACACATGGTTAAGAAATTTATCGAAGGTTTTGATGAAGAGCAGATAGCCATTATTGAACGGGCTCTGCTTAATCTGAGGGCTTTTCTCGAATTTCCACCGCATATTGATAACAAGAAGGGGCATTAACCTGATGGGGTTAAAAATTACGCAAACAGCCAGCTATGTACCACCCCAAGTTGTCACAAATGATGACTTGGCAGAGATAATGGACACTTCTGATGAATGGATTTCATCCCGCACTGGTATTAAACAGCGCCATGTTTCTCACGGTGAGCAGACTTCAGCTTTAGCTGTTAAGGTGGCGCAAAGTTTACTAAAAAAAGCGGCTGTTGATGCTGATCAAATTGATTTTATTATTGTGGCTACAATGTCACCGGATTTTTTAACTCCCTCGACAGCTGCAATAGTGCAAGGAAAGATTCATGCCCAACATGCTTTAGCTTTTGACCTTAATTCCGCCTGCTCTGGGTTTATTTACGCCTTGGCCGTTGCGGATAAGTTGCTTGCTGGTCCTTATCGCAGGGGGCTGGTCATTGGTGCAGAAGTTTTAACCAAGTTAGTTGACTGGCAAGATCGCTCTACTGCCGTGCTGTTTGGCGATGGTAGTGGTGGCGTACTTGTGGAAAAAGATGCCGCCACCGCGGGAATTATTGCTGAAGATTTGCGTGCATTTGGTGAACAGGCGGCAATTCTAACGGCCGGCTATCAGCCGACTGTTTCCGCCTTTAGCCAAGATAATACTGATCAGCACAAGCACTATTTAGAAATGCAGGGCCGCGATGTTTATACCTTCGCTACACATGAAGTGCCAAGCTCAATTAACCGGGTATTATCGCAGGCTAATTGGCAAAAAGATGATGTTGATTGGTATCTTTTGCATCAGGCCAATGGCCGCATCTTAACCGTAATTGCCAAACATCTTAATGAGCCAGTAGCTAAGTTTTTGAATAATGTTGCCTGTTACGGCAACACTTCGGCGGCTAGTGTGGCAATTTTGCTAGACGAATTTGTAACATCGGGTGATATTCAACCCGGCCAGAAATTAATTTTAAGCGGCTTTGGTGGCGGTCTGACGGTTGCCAGCATTGCACTGATTTTTTAACTAAAGAAATTAACAAAGGAAGTATACAAGATGACAGAACAAGAAATTTTTGAAAAAGTAAAAGAAATTATTGTTGCCCAAACCGGAGAAAGCGATGCTGCAGTGACACCGCAAGCAAATATCAAGGATGATTTAAATGCCGATAGTCTGGATGTTTTTGAAGTAATTAATGAATTGGAAGACGAGTTTGACATCAAGATTGAAAGTGAAGATGGTATTCAGACCGTTCAAGATTTAGTTGATTTTGTGCAAAAACAGCTAGCTGCGAAAGAGGGTTAACTCATGGAATTAAGTCCATTAATGAAAAGTTTGGGACTTAACTATCCAATCTTTCAAGGCGGAATGGCTTGGGTTGCTGATGGTAAGTTGGCTGCCAGTGTTTCCAATGCTGGTGGCCTAGGAATTATTGGTGCCGGCAATGCACCAGGCGAAGTTGTAGCGGCAGAAATCGAGCGGGCAAAGTCGTTAACCGACCGTCCTTTTGGGGTCAATGTCATGTTGCTATCACCATATGCCGATGATGTGGTTGACGTAATCTTAGCCAATAAGGACAAAGTTGCCGTCGTCACTACTGGTGCCGGTAATCCTTCCAAGTACTTATCCGAATTTAAAAAAGCACAGATTAAGGTAATTCCTGTTGTCGGTTCAGTAGCACTTGCGCGAATGATGGAGCGTATTGGTGCTGATGCTGTCATTGCGGAAGGGATGGAATCCGGCGGTCATATTGGTAAATTGACAACGATGGCACTAGTTCCGCAAGTGGTAGATGCCGTGAAAATTCCGGTAATTGCTGCTGGTGGTATTGGTGATGGCCGCGGTCTTGCAGCTGCATTTATGCTAGGTGCGCAAGGTGTTCAAATGGGTACCCGCTTTTTAGTTGCGAAAGAATCAAAAATTCATCCGAATTATAAAAAAGCTGTCTTGCGTGCTAAAGATGCCAGTACGATGGTAACTGGCGAATATGCTGGTCATCCTTCGCGCGTTTTGAAAAACAAGATGGCAAAGGACTATATCAAGCTGGAAAAAGAAGAAGCATTGCAGCCTGAGCCTGATTTTGCCAAATTAGAAGAGATGGGAAGCGGCAGTTTGCGCCGGGCAGTCATCGACGGGGATCCGGATACCGGTTCATTTATGGCCGGTGAAATTTCCGGCATGGTGCATGAAGAACAACCAGCTGCGGAGATTTTGGCTGAAGTAGCTGAACAAGCAGAAAAACTATTGACTGGCGGTCGTTAAGCAATGATTGGATTATTATTTAGTGGACAAGGAGCACAAAAAACCGGGCTTACGCTAGATTTATATCAATCAGTACCGCAGTATCGTCAGTTGATTGATCAGGCCAGCAATATTTTGCAGTTTGACTTACCTGATCTACTTTATGATCAGGCGCAAGCACAACGATTGGCGGCAACTGAGTATGCACAGCCAGCAATCTTAGCAGTAAGTTATGCACTTAACCAAGTATTGCAGGATAGCGTAGATATACCTGCTTTTGGTATTGGTCTTAGCTTAGGCGAATACAGTGCACTTGCGAGTGCGCATAACATTGATTTTGTTTCAGCTTTGCGGCTTATCCAAAAACGCGGCGAACTAATGGGAAAAGCAAGTAAGCAACATCCTGGTGTAATGGTGGCCGTGATGAAAAGTTCGCTACCTAAAATTAAGGCGGTTTTAGCAACTGTCCAAGATTTAGGAGAAATTGGCATTGCCAACGTTAATACCCCAAAGCAAGTGGTAATTGGTGGGGCCGAAAAACCTGTCACCAAGGCATGTAGTGAGTTAACTGCTCAGGGTGCCCGGGTAGTGCCGCTGCGGGTTAGCGGAGCTTTTCACACTCCGTTAATGCAGTCGATTCAGTCAGATCTTAATGCTGAATTAAGGCAAGTTAACTGGCAAAAAGGGCGCTTTCCGGTATACAGTACAACAACACAAACAGAATTTACGCCCGCGAATTTGACGACTAATTTAACTAATCAGCTAGTGAGTTCAACTTATTTTGCTAAGACATTAATGCAGCACCAAGATAAATTAACCGCGGTAGTCGAGCTTGGTCCCGGTCAAACTTTACTGTCTTTTGCCCGTAAAGTGGTTACTGGTGTGCCAACTTACCGCACGGATAGTTGTGCTGACCTGCAGGCTGCAGTTAGTGCATTGGAGGCAATGAAATAATGGATTTAAAAGATAAAGTTGTTTTGATAACAGGCAGCTCACGCGGCATTGGTTTGGCTATCGCACAAGCTTTTGCGCAAAATCATGCCAAGATTGTTTTAAATGCGCGTAAACCGGTAGCACCAGCAATTATTACGGAACTAAAAAAATATGGTAATGATGTAATTGATCTTAGCGCCGATATAACGGATGTCTCTGCTGTCAAAGAAATGATTGCCCAGATTTATGCCCAATTTAATCAGTTAGATGTCGTGGTTAATAATGCCGGAATTGTCAAGGATGGCTTGTTGAACCGAATGTCAGAAGAAGATTTTCAAAGCGTGATTGATACTAATCTGATTGGTACGTTTAATGTTATCAGACAAGCAGTCAGACCAATGTATAAGCAGCGCAGTGGTTGTTTTATCAATCTGGCAAGTGTAATTGGGTTGACCGGTAATATTGGGCAAGCAAATTATGCCGCCAGTAAGGCAGGAGTAATCGGCTTAACCAAGTCTGTCGCAAAAGAAGTTGCCATGCGTAACTTGCGGTGCAACGCGATTGCGCCCGGAATGATTGCTACTCAGATGACCCAAAATCTTAGTTCTAAATTAGAGCAGCAGATAATTGACCAGATTCCACTTAAGCGTCTAGGCCAAGTGGAAGAAGTGGCGCAGGCGGCTATTTTCTTAGCTCAAAGTGATTACATAACCGGCCAAACAATTACCGTTGACGGCGGTTTAACCATGCAGTAAAGGAGAGGCTATGACAAGAGTAGTAGTTACGGGAATGGGAGCTCTAACTCCCATTGGTAATGATTTAGCCAGCTTTCAAGCAGGTTTAAACAAACAACAAGTCGGTTTTGCGCCTATTTCCTATTTTGATGCCAGTTCTACTGGCGTAACCTTAGCTGGACAATTGAAGGATTTCGATCCTCTGAAGTATTTAGCTAAAAAAGATACGAGGAGGATGGATCGGTTTACACAATATGCGATGTATGCGACGGCGGAGGCCATTCAGCAAGCCGGTATTAATGAAGCAAATACCAATAGTGAACGTCTGGGTGTTATTTGGGGTAGTGGCATTGGCGGCTTGACTACGATTCAAGAACAGGTAATCAAGTGGCATGATAAAGGTCTTGACCGGGTTTCACCGATGTTTATCCCAACGGCGATTGCGAATATGGCCGCTGGCAACATTTCAATTAAATACAACGCGCAAGCAATCAGTACAACAATTGTTACGGCCTGCAGCTCAGCTACAAATGCAATTGGCGAAGCCTTTCGGCAAATAAAGGATGGTCATGCTGATGTCATGATTACTGGCGGATCGGAATCAGCAATTAATGAAAGCGGCATTGCCGGTTTTGCGGCAATTGCAACTTTGGCAACAGCGACAGATCCCCAAAGAGCCAGTATTCCGTTTGATCAGGACCGCTCTGGCTTTGTGATGGGTGAGGGTGCTGGTTCAATCATCCTTGAGTCATTGGAACATGCGCAAAAAAGGGGCGCTAAAATATGGGGCGAGATTGTTGGTTACGGAGTCAGTTCTGATGCTTACCATATTACATCGCCTGATCCTGCTGGTACGCAAGCAGCCCGCGCAATGAAGTTGGCGCTTACGGAAGGTAAAATTGCACCAGAACAGGTCGGCTATATTAATGCTCATGGTACAAGTACAAAGGCTAATGATATAGCAGAAGCAAAAGCAATTAACCAGGTCTTTGGAGCGGATAGCAATGTCCTCGTTTCAAGTACCAAGAGCATGACCGGTCACTTGCTAGGAGCTGCTGGTGCTGTTGAAGCTATTGCCACCATTTTGGCCCTTAATTCTGGTCAATTACCAGTTAATGTGGGGCTCAAGCAGCAAGATCCGCAGTGTGCAATCAATTTGGTTACTAAAAATAATTGCCACCAGCAGGTTGATTATGCCTTAAGTAATTCGTTTGGCTTTGGTGGTCATAACGGGGTAATTGCAATGAAAAAATGGGGTGATTAGATGAAATTTGCGGAAATTCAAGAATTAATCGCACAAATTGATCAAAGTGAAATTCAAAAGCTTGAGTTGGATTTTGAAGGTGGTCATATTTTAATTGATAAACGAGACATTGCTGACCAGCCGGTTCAGGTAACTGGTACAGGTGAAGAAGTTGCTAAGCAGGAGCAAGCTAGCCCCGCACTGCCGACAGCTTCAGCCAAGGCAGTCCCTGAATCTGCTAAACAAGCTACTGAGGTAAAAGCTAATACAGTACAAGTTAAGGCGCCACTGGTTGGTATCGTCTATTTGCAGCCAAGTCCCGATAAACCGCAATATAAAAAAGTTGGCGATCATGTTCAAAAGGGCGAAGTTGTTTGCTTGATTGAAGCGATGAAAATGATGACTGAGATCAAAAGCACTAGCAGTGGAACAATTACTGAAATCTTGGTGGCTAATGAAGAAGTGGTTGAGTACGATCAACCATTGATGACGATTATTCCTGATTAAAGGAGTGCAAATGATGAGTGAAAAAGAAACTAAGCAAACCTTATCAAGTCAGGAAATTCAGCAAATTTTGCCTCACCGCTACCCAATGCTCTTGATTGATCAAGTGCTTGATTATCGCCCGGGAGAATATGCCCATGCGCGCAAGAACACAACCATTAATGAAAGCTATTTTCAGGGTCATTTCCCCGGTAATCCCGTCATGCCCGGTGTATTAATTACCGAGGCTTTAGCGCAGACTGGAGCAGTTGCCTTGCTAACCATGCCGGAGTTTACTGGTAAAACCGTTTATTTTGGCGGAATAAAAAATGCCCGTTTTCGGGCTATGGTTAAACCGGGCGACACCCTAGATTTAACGGTTGAACTGGATAAATTGCGTGGCTCGGCCGGAATAGGACTAGCTAAGGCGACCGTTAATGGTAAAGTGGCATGCACGGCCGAATTAATTTTTGCCATACAGTAAAGTAGGATAAACATGTTTAGTAAAGTATTAATCGCTAATAGGGGAGAAATCGCAGTTCGTATCATTCATGCTTTACATGAGTTAGATATTACTGCGGTGGCAGTGTACTCAACTGCCGATAAAGACTCCCAACACGTCAAAGAAGCGGACGAGGCTGTCTGCATTGGTCAGCCTCAGCCGGCACAATCATATTTAAATATGCAAAACATTATTAGTGCGGCTCTTTTAACCGGAGCACAAGCTATTCATCCCGGCTATGGCTTTTTATCTGAAAGTTCGGAATTTGCCCAGATGTGTGCTGAATGTCACCTGGTTTTTATTGGACCGCAGGCCAAGACCATTTCGCTTATGGGAAATAAAGCCAACGCGCGGGAAACAATGCGGCAACATGGAGTTCCCGTTATTCCTGGCAGCACTGGTCCCGTTAAAGATGCCGCCCAAGCCCTAACTGTAGCTAACAAAGTTGGTTTTCCGGTAATGCTTAAGGCCGTTGCTGGTGGTGGCGGAAAAGGAATCAGGAAAGTTAAGCGTCCCGAGGATTTGCCACAGGCATTCAGTCAGGCCCAAGAAGAAGCAAAACTTTCTTTTGGCGATGATTCGATGTACCTTGAAAAAATCATTTCACCAGCCAAGCATATTGAGGTGCAGATTATTGCAGATCAAGCGGGCCACGTCGTAGCTTTGCCCGAGCGTGACTGCTCAATGCAGCGTAATCAGCAAAAAGTGCTTGAAGAAACGCCTTGTTCACAGATTAATGATCAAGAACGGCAATACTTGCAAAAGATTACGTCCAAGGCAATTAAGGCTATTCACTATGAAAATGTGGGAACAATTGAGTTCTTAATGGATCCAGCACATCATTTTTACTTTATGGAAATGAATACGCGTATTCAAGTTGAGCACTCGATTACTGAAGAAGTGGCACAAATTGATCTTGTTAAAGAACAGCTCCATATTGCTGCCGGGGATGATTTAAGTATTACCCAAGATGATGTCCACCTGCATGGTGCCGCCATCGAGGCCCGAATTAATGCCGAAGATCCACTTCACCATTTTCGTCCGCAAGCCGGTAAAATCAAGCAGATGTCTTTGCCCAGCGGCTTAGGTATCAGAATTGAGAGTGGTGTCAATAGTGGGGATCAAGTCTCACCTTTTTATGATTCCATGATTATTAAAATTATCGCTCATGCCGATAATCGTTCGCTGGCTATCAGACGCTTATTAGACGCCCTAAGTGAGTTTTCAATTACGGGTCTGAAAACTAACCGCGACTTTTTAGTTGCTTTATTAACCGATTCGGCTTTTCAAAGTGGTAACTACTTGACCACCTACATTGATCAACAGTTTTTACCTTATTATATTAAGCAGGAAAAAGAAAAAGCTGGCGCTAAGGAGGCTGTGACAGATGGCAATTAAGTTCTCTAAGCATCCTCACCACGCATTAGCCAACTACCAGGAAAATGTACCACAGGGAATCTTTCGGGTTTGTCCGCAGTGTAAGACCAAATTTTATTTTCGCAAATTGGGCAAATACCGGTTGTGTCCTAACTGCGGCTACGGCTTCCGGGTAACTGCCAGAACAAGGCTTAAAATGCTGACCAAAGAGTTTAGCGAATGGGATGAAACAATTGCGACAACTGATCCGCTGGCTTTTCCCCAATATCAAGCCAAAATTAAGCAAATGCAGACCAAAACTAAGCTTAAGGATGCCGTTTTAACTGGACAAGCTAAAATTGGTGGCTATGAAACGGCTCTTGGCATTATGGATCCTGATTTTATCATGGGAAGTCTAGGAAGTGCCACGGGTGAACGGATTACGAAAATGTTTGAGCGGGCAACCGCGGAAAAACTACCGGTTATCATGTTGACGGCTTCTGGTGGGGCTAGGATGCAGGAAGGAATTACTTCGTTAATGCAAATGGCCAAGATTTCTCAGGCAGTCAACCAGCACCGCGAAGCAGGACTGGTTTATATTGTAGTCATGATGGATCCGACAACTGGTGGGGTAACTGCCAGTTTTGCTTCCCAAGGTGATGTTATTCTTGCCGAACCCCATGCTTTGGTTGGCTTCGCTGGTCGGCGGGTAATTGAACAGACAATTAATAAAAAATTGCCGCCAAATTTTCAAAGTGCTGAAAATGCATTTGCTAACGGCTTTATTGATGCCATTGTGCCCCGAACTGAACAGAAAGAATGCCTAGAACAGCTATTGGCAATTTTTGCCGCTAAAAAGTGGGAGGGAGCGAGCTAATGGCAAATGACGAAATTACTGCCATCATGAATGGTGCCCGCAGTGATAGCAAAACCGACATGAACAAACTGGTAAAACAGCTCTTTCCCGATTTTTTCGAAATGCATGGTGACAGGGCAACCGGTGACGACGCCGCAATTATTGCCGGCTTTGCGACAATTAACGGCCGCAGTGTTGCCGTTATTGCAACCAATAAGGGGCAAGAACTGGACAAGCGGTTAGCGACGAACTTTGGTAGCCCGCTACCGTGTGGTTACCGTAAAGCTGACCGAATAATGAAAACTGCGGCTAGTTTGAACATTCCAGTGATTACATTATTAAATACACCTGGAGCATACCCAGGAGCTGACGCGGAAAAAAGTGGTCAGGGGCAAGTCATTGCCCAAAGCATTAGTGAGATGCTTCAGCTTAAGGTGCCGCTATTAACCGTTATTGTGGGTGAGGCTGGCTCCGGTGGCGCGCTTGCTTTGGCCTGCAGTGACGAAATTTGGATGCTTGAGCACAGTATGTATACCGTCTTGTCGCCAGAAGGCTTTGCCTCAATTATGTGGAAAGATGGTAAACTAGCTAGTCAAGCCGCCGAATTAATGCATATTGAGCCGCAGTGGCTGAAAGAACATGGTATAATTGAACGTGTTTTACCTGAAGACGTGTTAGCTCAGGATGCGGTTAAATTGCGGCAATTGCTTGCGCAAAAAATTGCCGCTTTTGCTAAATTGTCAGTTAATGAGTTGCTGACTAAGCGTAAGGCCCGCTTTCGGCAATTTTGAGTTTGCTTCAATTATGCTAGCAAGGGCCATAATTGCACTAAGTTGATTGCAACTAGGGTTTGCTTTACTGGCGAAAATCGGCTTTTTACTTTATAATAATGATAATAAGCAGTCGACTTCTGCTCGATTAAAAACTTTTAAGTTGGCCAGTTTGACTGTAAGATTTTAGCTAATCTAGATGGTTAGCTTTTTTTATTTAACAAACCGAGTTGCTGGTGCCAGCTTTTAGTTAAGATGAGGAATTTAAGTTAAGTCATGACTAAAGTAAAGATTGCGTTTACTAGTACAATTAAACAAGAAAAGGAAAGCGAAACTTTTCGCAAGTCTGGTACTGGAGAATTAACCGAGCATAATGGGATTACCCGTGTCTCTTATCTGGAAGACGGCGAAGTGCCCGTTAAGCTTTTAATTAAAGAAAATGATGTGATCATTAGACGTGGTGATTCTGCCAGTGATTATTCCCAACTCCATTTTAGTGTGGGCCAGAAAAAGGAATGTCGTTACGTAGCCCAAGGTTATCAGATGGATTTAACTAGTAGGGCTAAAATAATTAAATTTTTCCCTAAAATTGATGGATCTAGGGAACTTCACATTGAATATGACCTCTTTAGTGGTCTATACTTAGTAGGAAATTATACCGTCACGTTGATTTTTACTTAAACGCCTAGTAAAATAAGAAGGATTGTTAAAAGAGAGGAATGCAATTGTGGGATTAAACGACTTTAAAGACAAAAATCGTAATGAATTATCAATGATTGAAGTTGCTCGCGCAATTTTGGAAGATAACAATAAGAGAATGGCTTTTGCCGATATTGTTAATGAAGTACAAAAGTACTTGGGTGAGAGCGACGAGGAAATTCGGGAGCGTTTACCCCAATTTTACACTGACTTGAACACTAATGGTGAGTTCATTTCAATGGGTGAAAATGTTTGGGCTTTGCGCTCATGGTTTCCTTATGAGTCAGTTGACGAAGAAGTCAACCACCCTGAAGATGAGGATGAAGAAGATACCCGTGCTCACCATAAGAAGGTCAATGCTTTCTTAGCAAGTGCTACTGGTAGCGATGATATTATCGATTACGATAATGATGATCCAGAAGATGAAGATCTTGATGCTACCGCTGATGACGATGCTGACGACTTTGGCGAAGATGACGATTTCGTTGATACGGATGACGAAGATGATGAGGACTTGCCTGACGGTATCGAAGGTCAATTATCTGAATTAAATGATGATGACGATGAAGATGAATAATTTTTCTTGACTTCATGTCTGAAAATGATAGTATTTTACTTGGGCACCCTATGTGCGTTTATGCTCCCGCAAGGGAGCTTTTTTTATTTTTTATTTTTTGCAAAAGGAGTTTGGCTAATGACAAAATATATCTTCGTTACTGGCGGTGTTGTTTCTTCTCTGGGTAAAGGAATCACTGCTTCAAGTCTCGGCCGGTTGTTAAAGAATCGGGGCTTAAAGGTAACTATGCAAAAGTTCGATCCCTACATCAATATTGATCCAGGTACAATGAATCCTTACCAACACGGCGAGGTTTTTGTTACTGATGACGGTACTGAAGCGGACCTTGATTTAGGTCACTATGAGCGGATTGTTGACGTACGGACAAGTAAATATTCGAACGTAACAACTGGGAAAATTTACAAAGAAGTATTAGAAAAAGAACGTCGTGGTGATTATCACGGAGCTACTGTTCAGGTTATTCCGCACATCACGGACATGATTAAGCAAAAAATCATGCGGGCAGGGCTGACGACTGATTCTGATGTGGTTATTTCTGAAATTGGTGGTACGGTCGGTGATATCGAGTCGACCCCATTTATGGAGGCAATTAGACAAATGCGGCGCGAAGTTGGGGAAGAAAACGTGATGTACATTCACTGTACATTGGTACCTTACCTGCACGCTGCCCAAGAAATGAAGACTAAACCAACACAGCACTCAGTAGCCGAACTCCGTAGTATTGGTATTCAGCCTAACATGTTGGTTTTACGGGCAGAAATGCCAATTGACCAAGAACATAAGGACAAGATTTCTAACTTTACTGATGTTCCGGTTGACCGGATTATTGAATCCATCAACGCACCATCACTCTTTGACTTGCCACTAGCATTCCAAGAGCAAGGCATGGACCAAAAGGTTTGTGACTTCTTACACCTGCAAAGTCCGAAAAAGGAAGCTGATATGGCTGAATGGATTCGGCTTGATGAGCGGGTTAAGAACCTGAAGTACAAGACTAAGATTACTTTGGTTGGAAAATACGTAGAACTTGAAGATGCCTACATTTCAGTTACTGATGCCTTGAAGCACGCTGGTTATTCATACAACACCAATGTTGAAATTAATAAGGTGCAAGCAGAGGATATTACTGAAGATAATATTGCTGACTTTATGAAGGGCTCAGATGGATTAATCGTTCCTGGTGGCTTTGGTACGCGTGGCTTAGAAGGCATGATCACCGCGATTAAGTATGCACGGGAAAATGACATTCCATTCTTAGGTGTTTGCTTAGGAATGCAAATGGCAACGGTTGAATTTGCTCGTGATGTCCTAGGCTATCGTGATGCTAACTCAGTCGAAGCAGATCCTGAGACAACTCATAATGTAATTGATATCATGGCAGATAAGCGGGATGAAGAAAACATTGGTGGTACTTTGCGTCTTGGCTTATACCCAACTGCCTTAAAGCCTGGAACTAAGACTGCTGCTGCTTATGGTAACCAAGAAGTTATCCAAGAGCGTCACCGTCACCGTTACGAATTCAACAATGAATACCGTGAAGCATTTGAAAAAGCTGGTATGACTTTCTCTGGTGTTTCTCCAGATAATCACTTAGTTGAAGTAATTGAAATAACTAAGAACAAATTCTTCGTTGCTGCGCAATATCACCCTGAATTTTTGAGTAGACCACAAAGACCAGAAGGCTTATATAAGGCATTTATTGGTGCAGCTTGTGGATTACCAGAACAGAAATTGTAATGCGTGTAGTTGAATAATACAAAAATCTTAATTTTTAAGCAGGGAGGACAGAAGTCTTCTCTTGTTTTTTCTGTTAAATTCCTTTAACATTATTATGACTAATCGAAATAGAAAAGGATTTTTTCGCCAATGAAGCAAATGATAATTCATGGTGGAAAGCCCCTACAGGGTGATGTCTGGATTGGTGGTGCAAAGAATTCCACTGTAGCACTGATTCCGGCATCAATTTTGTCGCGTACACCGGTAACTTTGGAAGGCGTTCCGAGGATTGCTGATGTCGACAACTTAATGGACTTGTTAAATGAAATGGATGTTAAAAGTGATTTTCAGAAAACCACTTTGCATATTGATCCCGAGAACATTAAGATGAGCCCATTGCCAAGCGGTAAAATCAAGAGCTTGCGTGCTTCATATTATTTTATGGGTGCTCTTCTTGGCCGGTTTGGTAAGGCTGTTGTGGGCTTCCCTGGTGGGGATGATATTGGACCCCGCCCCATTGACCAACACATTAAAGGCTTTGAAGCCTTAGGCGCATGTGTCACAAATGAAAATGATCAAATAACAATTACGGCTCCCGCGACCGGTCTAAAGGGAACGACTATCCACTTAGAGATGCCGTCCGTTGGTGCGACGATGAACATTATTATGGCTTCAGTTACGGCACAAGGGCAAACAGTCATTGAAAATGCTGCTAAAGAGCCGGAAATAATTGATCTTGCGACTTTTCTTAACAACATGGGAGCAACCATTCGTGGTGCTGGGACCGACTCAATCAGAATTGAGGGCGTGGAAAAGCTGGAGGCCAGAGCCCCACATACAATTATTCCGGATCGAATTGAAGCTGGAACTTATATTTCACTTGCTGGCTGCATTGGTAATGGTATTTGTATTCACAACATCATTGAGGAACACCTAGATTCTTATTTAGCAAAAGTAGAGGAAATGGGTGTTGTGATTGATGCTGATGAGGATTCTCTGTATGTTTATCCTGCAGGTGATTTAAAAATGACACAGATCAAAACCGGTGCTTATCCTGGTTTTGCAACCGATCTGCAGCAACCGGTCACGCCACTTTTACTTACCGCTAAGACTGGCGAAGGGGTAATAATTGATCGTATTTACCCTAAGCGGGTTGGCCATATTGAGCAGTTGCGGAAAATGGGAGCTGACATCAAGGTTGAAGATGATATCATCCTCGTGCACCCAACTTCTAAATTGCATGGTGCAACAGTTTCCGCTGGTGAAATTCGGGCCGGTGCTTGTCTAATGATTGCCGGCCTAATGGCCCATGGTGAAACTATTATTAATAATGCTGGCAATATCTTGCGTGGTTATGACCGGGTTCAGGAAAAACTGCGTTTGCTCGGCGCTGATGTGACAATTCAAGATGTACCAGATAAATAAAAAACTGCGCTCTGTCGAATCTTCCAAAAGGGAAAGCAGATAGAACAGATAATTTAGGCATCAAGCTATTAGATAGCTTGGTGCTTTTTCTTTGCCCGAGCTGATCAAAAAATTTTCAACCCAGTCCTTTAATTGAAAACTATTTAGTCTGTCTCTTAGTGCTTGCTTAAATTAAACAACTAGCTTTTTAATATATTTGTAGTATTATATTCATAATAAATATTAACTTTATTGACGTATTCTGAACAGTTTTGATGCTCATCTAACTAAAAAAATAAATTTTACTTAGGGAAAAGTATTTTTGGTAATAATTGGAGAAATAAAAAATGAAGACAGGAATAAAAAAGGTAACTAAACTTGCTGTGATTAAAGCATTTTGTGGGATTGCCAATTCAACAATTTTACCAGCAAGCGATGTAGCTGCAGCAACTACGGTCAGGGCACCATATTCAACAGCGAAAAAATGGACTACAAAGTTAGCAAAAGCTGGCTATGTCTTTGAATTGCCGAATGCTGAAAAAGGGGCGCTCTATCATCAATCAGGAAAACCTTATCGGCAAAAAACGCTTAAAAAGATTGTTAAAAATCAGACACTTTTTAAGGTTAAACGTGTTAATAAGATTCATAATGGTGTATCTGTTGACTTAGTGTCGAAGAATGGCAAGTACAAGGGCAATACGGTATACATTAATGGTATCTTAAATCACAACTCAAAAATAAAAGAACTTCAGCCACTAATTAAAGCAGCATTACGGGTAATGGATGCTAGAGTGCTTAAGCAGGCTGAGCAAATTGCCACTGGATTAACAGGGAAAAACAAGCAGATTGCGTTAACCTCAATCAAGCAGCTAAAGGAATTTATTAAATATGGCACAATGGCTGAAACACCGGATCTTTTGATTGGTAGCTGATCAGACAAAAACAGTAATGCTGGAAATAATTAATATAGGCGAGTCCATCATTTATTTTAAAAGACTTGAAGAATATCTCTTCAAGTCTTTTTTTAATTTTTTCACACTAGCCAAGATGATTCACACTTTGAAATTATAAAAATTTTTTGTTTAATTACAAGGTAGAGTAAATGAACTAATCCTAAAGCTAAAACATTAATCTCTTATTTAAGAACGTGTTTTCACAGTAAATGAGCGTGAAAAAATCAGCTGAAGTGTTAATTACATAAGTTACAATAATTATGAAATCGGTTTATAACAAAATGATGAACTAGAAAAAGAGGCTAGTATGTTAAAAGAAAAGATTTTGAAATACTTAGATGTTCAAACTAAAACTATTGATTTGGATCACCTTGGTAATCAGTTTACGGCTGGAGGTATTGCTAATAAGCTCAAGGCGAAGCGTAATACAGTGAGCTTATATTTAAATCAATTAGTTAACGAACACAAGCTAATCAAGATTCGAACACGACCCGTTCATTTTATCCACAGAGCAAGATTTGAAAAAGACAATTTTAAATTGAAAACTAGTGTATACCAATCAGTAGCTCAAATTGAAAAAGAAAATGATCAAAAGGATCTTTTGAAGAGTTTTACCCAAATAAATCCTAGTCTAAAAGAAAGCATTGAACGAGTGAGAGCTGCGATCTTATATCCAAATGGTGGCCTTCCTTTGCTTATTACCGGAGAAAGTGGCACCGGTAAAAGCTATTTAATAGGCTTAATTGCAAAGTTTTGCCGAATGCATAAATTAATAAAGAAAGATGCACCATTTATTACTGTTAATTGTGCTCAGTATGCGGATAATCCAGAATTGCTAACCAGTAATTTATTTGGTTATAAAAAAGGTGCGTTTACGGGTGCCGATGAAGATCACCCAGGAGCCTTTCTCGAGGCTGATGGCGGAATTCTATTTTTGGACGAAGTTCATCGTCTTGGACCTAAGGGGCAAGAAAAGCTTTTTACTTATCTAGATAGTGGACTAATTTATCCGGTGGGAGAAACTAAAAAGGGCAAAAGGGTTAGTGTCAGACTATGTTTTGCGACCACAGAAGATCTAGAAACTGGTTTTTTGACAACTTTCATGAGAAGGATTCCCGTGAAAATCACTTTGCCGTCTTTGAGTCAAAGGAGTAAGGAAGAACGACTCAATTTAGTTTATACCTTATTGAACAATGAACAAAAGAAAATTGCAAAGCCCTTATTAGTCAGTGATCAGGTTCTGGATATGCTAGCTAACTATCAACCAGCTGGAAACATTGGAGATCTTAAAAACGCAGTTAAACTGACAATTGCACAAGCTAATGCAGAGCAAAAAGATAAAGATAATATTTCTTTAACTGCCTATAATTTACCTGCTAACGTTTTAATAAAAAGTAAAAGAGAATCGTATCTTACTCCAGCAAAAGCAGTAAAAATAACTAATGAGACGGCAATTGACGATTTGATTGCCCGTAATTTTCCGGAAAAGAAAATTTTTCTTCATAGCTTAGAGCAGCTGCTTACCATTTATGAGCAAAATGGCAGTAATTTAAATAAATGTGAATCAAAACTAAAACAAGTAGTATATCAATTATTTGATACGATGCTATTTGAAAAGGACAACAGTAAGCAAATTCCACTGCTATCTTACGTCATTAATAGTGTTAAGCGTCTATTTGACCAGTTAAAAAATGCATATCAATTAAAGATAAGCGGCAACGCTATCTATGCAATTAGCTACTATTTATTTGAACGCCAGAAAATTCAATGGGGGACTGCCGATGTTAAAAATAAACCTGCTTTACAAAAATTAAAAAAGGATGTTCAGAGGCGTTATTCAGATGTCTATCTTTATGTAACTAAACTGATTAGTCTGATTAAGGGTAACTTGGACATTGAACTGAATGAAGCCGACTATATTTTTCTAACCATTTATTTAAATAAATTGGAAATTATTACTAAAACCGGACTGGGTAAGGCAATTGTAATTTCTCATGGTTACGCTACAGCAGGAAGTATTGTAAACGTAGTTAATCGTCTTTTGGGTGTTCATACATTGGACGCCTTCGATATGCCTATTAATGTTAGTACCCAGCAGATTGCTAATCAGATTATTGACTATAGTGAAAATAATGATATCACGCATGGTTTGATTATTCTAGTAGACATGGGCTCCTTAAAAGAAATTGAAACGCTGTTTCCCCGACAAATTAACGCGCCAATTTTGTTAATGAATAATGTTTCGACGCTGCTAGCTCTTACTGTTGGTGAAAGTATTTTAAAGAAACGCAGTTTTCGTGAAATAAGCAAATTAGCGAAAGAAACGAGTAAATTAGACATCAAACTGACTTATCCTGAAAAGCATAAGCAAAAAGCCATCTTGACTACCTGTTATTCTGGTATTGGTACCGCTACCCATGTGGCACGCCTTTTGGAACGTTGCTTGCCTGACAACAAAAAAATTAAGATTATTCCTTATGATTATCAAGCCCTGAAAGATTATCATAAAGTCCAAGTCGTTAAAAAAATGTATGACATTATTGGAATAATTGGTACAGAAAATCCAGAAATTGATGGTTTGGACTTTATCTATTTAGAAAAAATCCTCTCCGATAAGGGAACAGCTAAGCTCAGAAACTGGTTGGGATTAGTGTTTACTGGAAAAGAGATCGATACCATTTCAAATAATCTTGTTAAGAATTTTTCTTTGGAGCAGACAATAAACATGGTTACAATTCTTGATGTTCCTAAGGTTATCGAAAATATTACTATTTGTATCCAAGAACTAGAGCGGCGATTTTCCTTATCTTTATCTAATCAAAAGAAATTTACGTTATATGTTCACGTCAGTTATCTGATTGAACGTCTAATCAGAAAAGAGGGTAACAACATTAATCTTGAATTTGAAAAGGAATTTATCAAGCGACATATGAATGATCTAGATAAAATTAAAGCCGCTTTTAGTGTGATTAGTGATAATTATAATGTGAAAATCCCCACTTCAGAGCTAATTTATGTTGATCAAATTATTTTTAATTCTACTGAAAAGGCATAGAGCGCAATAATTTATGCTCCTTTTTTAAAAGATCTCATTTACTTGGCACAAAAATTGCTAAGTAGAAAGTAAGTTAAATATTTTTGATAACTATGAGGAGGATTTATAGTGAACGTACAGTTTTGGCAAATAGCACTAATTGTGTTATATGGCTTCTTTATTAATTACGACAAGAACGGCTCAATGCTGGGAACGTCGCAACCAGTTGTCGCTGGTTTTCTGGTTGGATTAATTTTGGGCGATATCAATACTGGTTTGTATATTGGTGGAACTCTGCAATTAATGACACTGGGTATTTCAAGTTTTGGAGGTGCATCAGTACCTGACTATCAAACAGCTGCTTTAATTGGTACTTATATTGCGATTACCACTGGTCAGAAAGCTGCGATTGGAATCACATTGGCTATTCCAGTTGCAATGCTAATGGTTGAACTAGACGTTTTAAAGTGGACTGTCAATATTTACTTTCAAAATCGGGCTGAAAGATATGCGGACGAAGAAAAATACAATAAAATTGAACTTATGCAGCTTTGCGGTGTATTTACTACAATGCTTGTTTCAGGGTTGCCTGTTTTGTTAACAGTTATTGCTGGACCAACATTAGTTAAGAGCATAATTGCTTTTATTCCGCAATGGGTAACTGGAGGTCTTACGGTTGCCGGTAATTTGCTGCCAGCACTCGGAATTGGTTTATTATTGCGTTATTTACCTGTTAAAAGCTATTTTGGTTATTTAGTAATTGGGTTTATTGCAGCTGTTTACCTAAAGATGACTATCTTAGGAATTGCTTTAGCAGGTGCAGCCGTTGCACTTATTTTATATAGAAGAAACAATGAAGAATTGAATACAACTCAAACTATTGGGGGCGTAAATGACGATGAATGAGCAAGTTAGTAACAGAACAAAAAACCGTGTTTTATTTAGATGGATTTTAAATGGTGGGGCATCACTAAACTATGAAAAAATGATGGGGCTATCATATACATATTCAATGTTACCGTTTTTAAAAGAAAACTATAAAGACGATCCAAAAGGACTGAAAGAATCTGTCAAAACTCATTTGCAATTTTTTAATACTAATCCTTATTTAGCTCCCTATGTTTTAGGGATGAACATTGAAATTGAGGAACAGGAAAAAGAGAGTAGTTTAAAGACAATAGCAGGTTTAAAAACAGGTCTTATGGGTCCGTTAGCTGGTTTAGGAGACAGTGTTTTTGTAGTTATTCCTTGGACAATTTTTGGCGCAATTGCCGCAAATATGGCATTGAGTGGCAGTCCAATAGGAATATTTCTCTGGTTTATTGTCACTTGGTTTCTGCGTGGATTGGGAATTCCATTGTATAAAGCCGGAATGAAATCAGGGACAAGCCTGTTAACCTCTATTGAAACTAAAATGAAACTGATCACGGAAAGTGTTTCTATTTTAGGTTTGATGGTTGTTGGTGGCCTAATTCCAACAGTTGTAAAGCCAAATTTAGCGCTTAGTTTTAAGCAAGGTTCTTTAAAATTAACGGGTAACCAAATTTTGGATCAGATTATGCCGGGCTTATTACCAGCAGCCCTGGTATTTGGCGTATATTACCTATTAGGTAAAAAAATTAAGCCAATTTATATTATTTTAATCATCATTGTATTATCAGTTGGCTTGTATGTTCTTGGAATTATGAAATAGAAACCTAATAAAAGGAGAACTTTAAATATGGAAGGAATAGTTCATATTAGAATTGATGATCGTTTGATACATGGTCAAGTAGCAACGTTATGGACAAATGAGTTAAGCATAACAAGAATAATGGTTGTGAATAATGAGGTTGCTGCTAATGAGGTACAAAAAACTATGCTTAGGATAGCTGCTCCATCTAACGTCTCAACCTCATTAATTTCGGAAGAAAAAGCCGTCACAAATATAAAAGGTGGAAAATACAAGGGGCAAAGGGTACTAATGATAGTTAAAGATCCAGAAACTATTATTAAACTTATAGACAGTGGCTTAGATATTAAAAAAATAAATGTCGGCAATATGTCGACCCGAGAAAATACACATCATATTAAGCCGAGCGTAAGCATTACCCCGGAAGAAGAAAAAGCTTTTCATCAACTACTAGATCGTGGTGTAGAAATTACGGCAATAATGGTTCCGACTGATAAAAAGGTGTATTTAAAAGACATAATTTAGTTATAAAGGGGAGAAAAGAATTGTTTAAAATTATTATTGCCTCACATGGCTGCTTGGCCGAAGCGATGAAAAAGTCCGTAAAGCTTTTCTTTCCTCAAGAAAACGATCTTGTTACGGCAAGTATAGGTGAGGATGGATTAGTTCCTTTTCAAGCTCAATTAGATAAAATTTTTGACAACTTGAAGGGACAAAATGTATTGTTTTTGGTCGACTTATCATATGGAACACCATTTAATGAAATTGTTAAAAGAATGTCTCTTCTTGGAAAAGACTCTGATATTTTAGCTGGGGTAAGCATGGCAACCTTAATAGAGGCAATAAACTTGCGCAATCAAAAAATGGAAATTAAGAAAGTCGTTCCTAAATTGATTGAAGCAAGTCAATTGCAAAGTTATTCTGATAGGTTGGCAACTGTCGGAAATGATGATGACGAATAAAGATAATAAAAGTAGTAAATTTTGACTACTTTTATTATTTATTTCATGTAAATAATTGAAAGTAAAAAGATATTTATGAAGTTAATTGATAAAGCAAATGAGACTTTAAAAAGCAATAACATTCCTAGGTATAAGTTCCATTTGACTGCTAACTCGGGCTGGTCTAACGATCCCAATGGGTTAATTTATTTTAAAAATCATTATCATGTTTTTTTTCAAAATAATCCGTTTGCCCAGAATACTAGCCAAATTTTCTGGGGGCACTTTGTTTCCACTAATCTGATTAAATGGAAACAAGTAAAATTCGCGTTAGCCCCTAATCAGGAATATGATGCCGATGGCTGCTTTTCTGGTAGTGCTATTGTTATCAAAAATAAATTAATTTTAGTTTATACTGGTCATAAAAAAATTGCAGATTCTTATTTGGAAACAGTTTGTCTGGCTGAAAGCGAAGACGGAATCCAGTTTAAAAAAATAACCAATAATCCAATAATTCTTCCAAATTTTGAAAATAATACTAAGCGATTCAGAGACCCTAAGATTTTTTCTCAATCCGGTTTTTACTATATTTTAATTGGCGGTGAAAGCCGCAAGAAAAAGGGACAATTACTTTTGTATAGAAGCAAAAGTATTTATCAAGGTTGGGAATATATCGGTAAAGTTGAAAATAAAAGCTCTGATTTTGGTAATATGATTGAATGTCCTGATTATTTTGACATTGCAGATAGGACAGTAATTATTGGCTCACCTAAAGGAATTAAAACAAGCGAAAAGCATGGCTTTGACGCCTGTTATTACATTGAGAAGTTTAATTTTAATAATGGTCAGCTGCCACTTGGCAAAAAGCTTGATTATGGCCGGGATTTTTATGCGCCTCAAACTTTGTATAATCCACTCAATAATGAAAGGCTATTAATTGGCTGGTTCGGATTGCCTGGAGAACAAGAAAAAGAATCAGAATATCATTTTAATAGTATTGGGGCATTAACGATACCCAGAAAAATATCTGAGAGAGATGGTATTTTGATAACCGAACCGGCTTCAGAATACTTAAAGCTTCGACGTGGACACAACAAAAAAGTAGAAAAAAATAAACAATACTCGGTACAGTCTGAATTTACTTTTAGTAACATAACAAACTCATTTTCATTAAGAATATTTTCAAAAAAAGCAGAATATTTTTTGAAGTTTGAGAACAATGTTTTGATAGTAAGAATTACTGATATGATCGAAGAACGCGTAGATAAAGTTGTTGGCCTAAAGCAAATCAACTTTTTAGATCTGTTTATTGACAATGGTTTAACAGAACTTTTTATTAATAAAGGTGAAAAAGTAGTTAGTAACAAATGCGAGTTTATGTCAAAAACTATAAAAATTGATACCGATTGGTCAGATAAAGTGATAGGCTTAAACTATAGTTTAAAATCAATTTACGAGTAAAAAAGGAAAACTAAATGTTATTAGGATCAATTGAAGCTGGCGGTACTAAATTCGTGTGTGCGGTCGGCAATGAAAATTATCAGATTAAAGATGAAACTACCTTTCCGACCACAACGCCTTCCGAAACATTGCAGAAGACGGTCGATTACTTTGAAAAATTTCCGGTAGATGCGATCGGAATTGCATCATTTGGTCCGATTGAAGTCCGCAAGACTGCGCCCAATTATGGCTTTATTACTGATACACCAAAAGCTGGCTGGAGTAATACTGACTTTGTCGGTTTCTTGCAAAAATCTCTTAAAGTACCAATGTATTTCACAACTGATGTTAATGGTTCTGCTTACGGTGAATATGTGATGTCATTGTTGTCAAACGACGACATTGATTCACTAGTTTACTATACTATCGGAACGGGTGTCGGTGGCGGTGCCATTATTAATGGCAAACTAATTGGCTCTTTAGGCCATCCAGAAATGGGTCACGTTAAATTAAAGCGTCATCCAGATGATCTTGCTTTTGCTGGCGTTTGCCCGTTTCACCAAGATTGCTTAGAAGGTTTAGTATCTGGTCCCACATTTGAAGCACGATTGAACAAATCAGGAAAAGATGTCCCGTTATCTGACCCCGTTTGGGATATTATGAGCTATTACGTTGCGCAAGCTGCTCTTCAAGTAACACTGATTTTGCGCCCTGACAAAATTGTTTTTGGCGGCGGGGTAACCAGTGAAGCATTCTTGCAAAAGGTTCGGCTTGACTTTGCTAAGTTGTTGAATAACTACATTCATGTCCCTAAACTTGAAGAGTACATTGTTTTGCCTGCAATTGATAATAATGGTTCGGCAACAGTTGGCGATTTCGCCCTAGCCAAGCGGCTATTAAGAGAATAATTTAAGGTAATATTTAAAGGCTTGAGTTTCTTACTCGAGCCTTTTTTGATTGGAAAAAAGTAAAGACTTACTGAAGCCGAACTTCCGTGACAAATCTAAGATTGCTAAAAAAATAACCACTAGCTATTCTGAATAATTTATCAATCCTTTTTAATACTTTTATGCCTTTACTTTGCAGCGAATTTTAATGAAAAATGGACCAAGGATAATGTCATTTATTCCTTAGCACAAAATATTAAGAGTGGGTCAGAGTATCAATTTGCAAGATCTTTTTAGCGCTATTGTTAGGTAATCATTTTGGTGAAAGTGGTGACGGTGATGAACTAATAAAAAAGTCTGGCTTCACCGTAGCTAACCTGGTTCAAACTTACTTAAAAATTTGCGAAAAAACAGATTGATGTTAACAATGCATAGATGACAATATAAAAAATAAGCTGCAGAGTTCATATAAAAATGAATTCCGCAGCTTATTTTGTTTTTCAATGAGTTTCAGTTTTAATTAAAAAGATTAATCCAATAAATCAAACTTCAACGTAGCTAAGTTGTGTCCTTCGTTAACCATGTTGCCGAGCAGTTCAATTGTGTTGTTGTATACTTGATCGGCCATCTTTTGGTTAGCTTCGGTTAGAGCTTCTTCGACTGCTTTACCTGAAAGACCAGCAACTTTTTTATCAGTTTCATGTTGAATGAAGTGGCATTGAGCCAATGATTTTTGCTCAAAATCATTTTCTAATTCGCCGTAAACTTTAAAGTTAGTGTCACCAAGTTGAGCAGTCAGCTTGTTTAACCAGAAAATCTTGTTCAGGTCAAACTTAGGACCAGTTTGGAAGCTAGCAGGTGTGTCATTAACGTTGGTATAGAATGGGACAAAACTATTAAAGGTATTTGGACCAAAGCAAAGCCATTGCACACCAGCAATTTCTTCTGGCACGTCGTTTCTAACTTGTAAAATATGTGTTTCAAAATTACGGTTCAAGGCAATTGGCCGGTAAGTCTTCTTTTGTTCAGGTGTACCTTGGTCGCCATATGGATCAAATGGGGTATCTTGATAGTGTGAACTTTCAACAAAGCAAATGTCCTCGATGCTGATCTTGCGGTTAGCATGGCAAATGAATGGTTGATCTTGATCGCTAGGCTTGCCGCCAAACTCAGGATCAAAATAATTGTGAACAAACCAAGCACGTGGGTTGTTGTAATGTGCGTCCTTGATGGTAGAACTACCAAAGATGTGGCGCATGTTGTAGCCTTCACGGTCAGGGTTTAAATGGTACTCGTCAATTAGACTCTCAAGTTTGTCATCAGTCATAAAACCGTCTTGACCAAAGTGGAATTCATCAATGTTCAAGCGGTTAGGAGCAACAACATATGCATCATCAGGAATTCGGCGAGCAATCCAGTGGTGGCCACCAATTGTTTCAAGGTACCAAATTTCATCATGATCAGCAAAAGCCATCCCGTTCATTTCGTAGGTACCATATTTTTCTAGCAAGTAGCCGACACGCTTAACACCGTCAAGTGCGCTATGGATATAAGGCAAGGTTAGGGTAACAAAATCTTCTTCGCCCAGTCCGCCTTCACTAACTAGTGGATCAATTCCTTGAATGCGGGAATTTGTTGTAATTGTTTCAGTCGCGGTCATTGCAATGTTATCGGAGTTGATTCCGGCTGCTGCCCAAATACCACTTTCACCAGAAACATCCGGTGCGCTGGTATAACGCATAGGAGTTTCAGCTAAATCCTCATCATCAATTTTTTGGTGACTGATGACACTTTCATAGTGCTTAGGTTGTTTTTCAGGAGTAACTAGTTCGAAGCCCTCAGGGATAATTTCGCGTCCGCCATCTTCACTTCTGGCAATCATTGCTGAGCCAT
This sequence comes from Lactobacillus sp. B4007, assembly GCF_026535895.1. Classification (NCBI taxonomy): domain Bacteria; kingdom Bacillati; phylum Bacillota; class Bacilli; order Lactobacillales; family Lactobacillaceae; genus Lactobacillus; species Lactobacillus sp. B4007. The sequence continues at coordinate 206,684 of NZ_JAFNPA010000001.1, read as the reverse complement.
CAATTGAAGCATTTTTACCGACAAGAATTGTCGTACATTCAGCTTTTTTCATTTAATCTGTCCTTTCAAATTTACTTAACCTATATTGTATTAAAAAAAGTAGTGAGTTGGCAAAGAAATACGTAATCTTAAGCCTAAATTATTCATTCACTCGACCTGGTTAAAATTTTCTTATCCAAAAGGCTGCTTTACCTACTTGCTAATTGATGTTAAACATGTTTTACTAAAAGTGTCAAATATGTTTGACAAGGAGAAGAAACGTGAAAAATAAAATTGCCAAGCTGCGCAAACAGCAGCGCTATTCACAGGCCCTACTTGCGCAGGCAGCAAATGTAACGCGGCAAACGATTAATGCAATTGAAAATGATAAGTATGATCCGTCCCTTGGTTTGGCCTTTAAACTGGCTAAGACTTTAGGCGTGACGGTCGATGAATTGTTTTGTCCGGGAGAAAAAGAAAATGAAAAAGATGATTAACACAAAAAAGAACATTATTGTGAGTGCTGCAATCGAAACTTTCGTTTTGGCTTTATTTGTTTTGGAGGCCTGCTTAAGTAATATCTCTATTTCTGACCAATTGATAATGATTGTGCTCTTTAGTTTATGCTTGGTCATCCTAGGCGTGAGACAGGCAAAGTACAAAATCAAACAGGTAAAAATTCTAGATTGGAAAAGCGACAGTTATCCGATTGACATGTCTCATAATGATGAGCGTGAATGGAGTTTGATGCTGCGCGCGCATTATATCGCTAATCGGATGACTGCAGTATTACTGGTTGTGCTATTAGCCCTATTAACGGTGATTAATAAATTGCCTTCACAAAAAATTGTTCTGCCTGTTTCGGCTAATGTCTTAGGTATTCTGCTAATTACAATCACGATCTTAGTTAATGAGTGGGCCTATGCCTTTGCTTATTGCTATATGGACCGCTAACAGTTAGCTTTTTGACCAAATAAAAAACCTGAAACTCGTCTTTCAGGTTTACTAATTTAGCTATTTAGGCAAAAAAGTCTGTTTTTAATGATTAAACTTTAATTTTTTAAGTTGTGCACTACCAGATAAAATGAAACTGATAAAAAGAAAAATTAATCCAATTGTGTTTAATTTAGTTTTCTCAATTAGATTGCTGCCGGTCTGCGGTAATTTGCTGCCATAAGTAAGTGTATATTGCTTATTAATGGTCGGTTCAAAATGCTGATCTTTCTCCCTAATTGTAGCCATTGCCTGGATTGGTGCTTTATGCAGCTTGGCATTTTTGCCGTCAGAATCAGAGTTAGGCTTTTCAGCTTGAACTTGCTCGCTAGGACTAGTTAGGTCATTAGTATTCTCTGGCGCATTAGATTGAGAATTTTGTGCTTGAACTGTTTTAGAAGTGGCAGGCGATAAGTTAACGGCGCGAAGAGGACTGCTGTCATTAGTGGCTTTTTGATTAGCGGCAAAGCCTTGCTGATAAGGTTGGCTTTCTTGTGCTAGATGAGGCATATTTGCTTCAGCTTGTTTCTCGGTATTTGCGGCACTATATCCGTCAAGTAAGTCCTGGGACGAATTAGCAGCAGCTTGCTTTATTTGATTAGTATTGCTAATTTGCTTTTGCAATAAATGAAGTTGATGATGGATCCGTTTGAACTGCTTGTTAGTCGTGCGCAGTTTCTTTTGTAAAGTAGCGATTTGCTCTGCTCGCTTTTTCTTACCCGGATCATTAGTCTCAGTTTTAACCCTTGCCAGGTTGGCCTTAAGGGCTGCTATTTTATGACGCACTTTTTTTAATTGCTTTTGGTACTTTGTTTGTTGCGCTAACAAATGATTAATAGTGTCCTTTTTTTGGTTAGTTTGTAAGTCCGTTTTTGCTTGCTCAAGTTCGTGCTCATGCGGTGCTAATTCACTAAAATTGCTGTCAGATACTTGCGCGGCCATGATAATAGTCGTATTATTCAGTGCAAAAACTAATAGGGTGGTAGTTAGGGTAAAAATAATGGCCATGATAATGCGCATTCCTGTAACCTCTTTTTTATCCATCTTAACTTCCTTTCATTTGGCTAAATAGCAATACCTTTTCACTTGTATTATAAAGCTAATCAGATTAATTTTACTAAATTATGCTTATAAGTATATTTAAATCTCATTATAGAATAGCTTAGCAAAATAAGTCTTGTATGTACCAAAATTTGCCTAAATGAAAAAATAATTTACGATTCAGGGTGATATTATGAAAACAAAACAGATAATTCAAGCCAAATTAGAGGCTGAGCTAAGTCAAATTACGCATCAATCATTAAATAGTACATTTGTTGGTTATAGTAAAAAATTGCAGCAACAAGTATTTGTTAAAGTATTTCCACAGAAAAACAAGTTTATTACCGAAAAGGCGGTCAACCAGCAGCTGTACCCACACCGAGTTCTAACTAGTTTTACGATTACCGCTGCACAGCAATTGTATGTTTTAGTGATGAAAGATTTAGCTCCAATTGACTTAAAGCTGCCGGTAACTGCTGAACTGGCTTACGTAATGGGAGTCAAGCTAGCTGAATTTCACCAGAAGGTAAAACCATTTGCAGGAATTTATCCTAATAATAATTTGTTTGCAAAAGCTGAGTACGATATTGCGCAGCTGCAGGAATCAACCATTAAAGCGCGGTTGCAGTTGCTTTTGAGGGACCTTTCTTCATTGCAACCTACTATTGAGTCAGATTTACTTCACTATTCAACTACTGTTCTTCATGGTGATGTAGGTGTTCGTAATTACAAAATAATTAACGGCGAACCGAAGTTGATTGATTTTGAACGCGCAAGAATGGGCGTGAATTACCAAGATTTTATCAAACTGTTTTACCAAGATTTTGGCTTAAACAAAGAGCTGATTACTTCTTTTGTTAACGGTTATAAATCTTCGGGTGAGACGATAACAGCAAGTCCTAGCACGCAGGTATTTTTACTTTTGCTTACTGCTATTGGCATTATGAGCTATACCGCCAAAATTTCTGATCCTCCTTTTCAACGTGTTGGTGAAAAGATACTTGATACGGTAGAACTCTTTTTAAAACGAATGAATTCATCGAGTACCATACCTATTAATGAAGGAAACAGTTCAATTCCCGAGCTAATCGCATTGATTGCTAGGGATTAGCCCTATTTTTTAAGTAAAAAAAACACCTTCGCATTGTCGAAGATGTTTTTGCGTAAACAAATCATATTTAAGGGAAAATGTTTGGTTTACGAGATATTTGCAGTTTGAGTTTTCGTTGTTGTATGTTGTCGTTTTTCACCTCCTTTAAGTAGTAAATTTAAGATTGTGGCCGATAAACTAGTAATCACAATCCCGTTACTCAAAAAGAGTTGCACCGTAGCTGGCAAGTTTTTAAAGAACTGAGGGTAAATGGTTACACCTAAGCCTAGGCCAACGGATATGGCAATAATTAAAATGTTGTTGTTATCGCTTAAATCGACTTTGGTCAATGTCTTAATTCCTTGAACTGCAATCATCGTAAACATAACTAGCATTGCGCCGCCAAGTACGGGTGTTGGAATAATTGTTACCAGGGCACCGATTTTGGGTAAAAGCCCCATTGCCATTAGTAAGCCAGCTGCCCAGTAAATTGGCCGCTTGGTCTTAATTCCCGAAAGCTGTAACAGTCCAACATTTTGGGAAAAGGTAGTATAGGGAAAGGCGTTAAACAAACCACCGAAAATTTGGGCCAATCCTTCGGCTCTGTAGCCTTTTTTGAGATCATCTTCTGTTATATTGTGGCCAAGTAAATCACCAGTAGCAAAGAAAACGCCGGTCGATTCGATCATTGAAACAAGCGCAATAATGATCATCGTTAGGCTGGAAGACCATTCAAATTTAGGAATACCGAAGTAAAACAGCTGGGGCAAATGAAACCATGAGGCATCAATTACTGGCTGGAAGGAAACTAGTCCCATCAAAGAAGCAATAATTGTACCGGCGATTAACCCGATTAAAACTGAAATTGAACGTAAGAACCCTTTTGTCCAAATTTCCAATGCTAAAATGATGAACATTGTGCAAAAGGCTAAAAACAAATTTTGCCCACTACCAAAGTTCTTGGCAGTAGCATCGCCACCGCCCATATTTTGGATAGCTACTGGGATTAGGGTTAGGCCAATTGTCGTAATTAACGTTCCAGTGACTACTGGCGGAAAGAACTTTTTGATTTTGGCAAAAAGACCAGAAATAAGAATTACGAAAATACCGGCAACGATAATTGCCCCATACATGTCGTTAATTGAAAACTTCTGTCCAATCATCTGCAAGGGCGCAACTGCTTGGATAGCACAGCCTAAGATAACGGGAAAACCAATGCCAAAATATTTATTGCGCACAAGCTGCAATAAGGTGGCGAGTCCGCACATGAAGATATCAATGGAAACCAAATAAGTCATTTGTTCAGCATTAAATTTTAGTGCTGAGCCGATTAGTAGTGGAACTGCAACTGCTCCAGAATACATTGCCAATAAATGTTGTAACCCTAGAACCGCCGCTTTTTGTTGACTAACTTCTTTTTGTGCCATTATTTTTCACCCATAAAATGTACTTGGTTGTCTCTAAGACTTGCAATATTGGCGAGAGCTTCCATACGGTAGCCGTGCTCTTTAATCCAAGAACTGCCTCCTTGGAAATTTTTAGCAACAACAATACCGATGCCAGCAATATTGGCTTTTGCTTGCTTAGCGATACTAATCATGCCCTTGACTGCTTCACCATTGGCTAAAAAGTCGTCAATAATCAGCAGATTGTCATCTTCATAGAGAAATTTTTGCTCAACGCAGATTTGGTTGGTTACTTTTTTGGTGTATGAATAAACATCGGCCCAGTAGACCGCGTCGTTCAGCGTAGCTGGCTTTTTCTTACGGGCAAAAACCATGGGCACATGCAATTCATAAGCGGCCATCACGCCCGGTGCGATGCCAGATGCCTCGCAAGTTAGGACCTTGGTTACGCCACTATCTTGAAAAAGCCGGGCAAATTCTTGTCCAACAGCCATCATTAGTTCTGGATCTACCTGGTGGTTTAAAAAAGAGTTGATTTTTAGGACATTCCCAGGCAAAACTTCACTATCACGACGAATGCGGTCTTCTAATAACTTCACAATTTCCTCCTTGAAAAAATAAAAGGGCCTTTTCTACCAAACTATGGTAAAAAAGACCCTTACAGCAGTAAGAAACTGCAATAATTGCTCTTAATCCATAGTTCAGAATTTATGGTTCTGAGTAGAAACTGCCGACCTTATTACGGCAATATACAGATTTAATATTGACTTGATGACTGCATTCTAACAAAGTAAATTAAGTTGTGCAAGATGAGATTTTAGGTGGTAAATAATATTTTTTATTTCTATAACTGGCCTTTTTTATTGCCACTTTTTCTCTTAAAAAGTGGTTGACCGCAAGGGAAATTCTTAGTACAGTTTAATCAAATTCTTGTTTTGGTAGAAAAGGAGCTCGGATGGCAGTAAAAAAGAATCTTCATGATTTTGATGAAATTATTGTTTTGGATTTTGGTAGTCAATATAACCAGTTAATTACCAGACGTTTACGTGATTTTGGGGTTTATTCTGAGCTCTTGCCGCACGACATCAGCATGGCTAAGATCAAAGAAATTAATCCCAAAGGAATTATTTTTTCCGGTGGCCCAAATAGCATTTATGATGAAAATGCTTTGAAAGTTGATCCGCAGATTTTTGAACTTGGTATTCCGATTTTAGGAATTTGTTATGGCATGCAACTAATGTCATATTACTTAAATGGCGATGTGGAAAAAGCCTCTAACTCAGAATATGGCCGTGCAGATATTGCTATTGAAGATGCCAATTCGGTCTTGTTCAGTGGCTTGCCCAAAGATGAGTATGTCTGGATGAGTCACGGCGACTTGGTTAAACAAGTTCCTGCGGGTTTCAAGGTGGTAGCCTCAAGTAAAAATTGTCCGATTGCTTCGATTGCCAATGATCAAGCTAAACTTTACGGCATTCAGTTTCACGCGGAAGTGCGCAATACCGAATATGGTCTTGATATCCTGCGTAATTTTGCTTTCAAGGTTTGTGGCGCCAAAGCTGACTGGTCCATGACGGACTTTATTGACCTGCAGATTGCTGAAATTCGCAAAACAGTGGGGAACAAGAAAGTTATTTTAGGTTTATCCGGTGGTGTAGATTCCAGCGTTACCGCCACACTATTGCATAAAGCAATTGGTAACCAGTTGACCGCAATTTTTGTTGATCACGGAATGCTGCGCAAAAACGAGGGCGACGAAGTCATGGCAGCCTTGAATCGAGACCTTGGGGTTAATATTATTCGGATCAATGCACAGGACCGCTTTTTAGCCAAACTAAAAGGCGTTACTGATCCCGAACGAAAACGGAAGATTATCGGTAATGAATTCATTGAAGTTTTTAATGAAGAAGCACAAAAAATGCACGATGTTGACTTCCTAGCTCAGGGCACACTTTACACTGACGTGATCGAAAGTGGCACCAATACCGCACAAACAATTAAATCCCATCATAATGTGGGTGGTTTACCAAAAGACATGCACTTTAAGCTGATTGAGCCGTTGCGTAAGCTGTTCAAGGACGAAGTGCGTGAGCTTGGTGAAAAGCTTGGCATTCCACATGATCTAGTTTGGCGGCAGCCGTTTCCAGGTCCAGGCCTTGGAATTCGCGTTCTTGGTGAAGTTACTGAAGACAAGCTGAAGATTGTGCGCGACAGTGACGCAATTTTACGTGATGAAATCAAAAAGGCCGGTTTGCAAGAAAAAGTTTGGCAATACTTCACCGTTTTACCTGGCATTAAGTCAGTTGGCGTCATGGGAGACGGCCGAACTTACGATTACACCATCGGTATTCGGGCAGTTACCTCAATTGACGGTATGACCGCAGATTTTGCCCGTCTGCCGTGGGATGTTTTACAAAAAGTTTCAACCAGAATCATTAATGAAGTTGATAACGTTAACCGCGTAGTCTACGATGTCACGAGTAAGCCACCATCAACGATTGAATGGGAATAACTAAAAATGGAAAGGCAGCATAAAAGCACTTGTAAGGAACTCATATAGATAAAAAATGCGTTTACAAACATGGGTGTTTGTTAGGACTCTTAGTATGCTAAGAGTCTTTTTTGATTACTAAAGATAGAGTAAAATTCATAATATGGATAAAAGAAATAACAAAACGTCAAAAGATGAAAAAATAAAAAAACTAAAAAGTAACACCAGTAAAAGTTCTGGTTTAATAAATAAGAATAATTCGAAAGCCCTAAATTCATACATGGCCATGGATAATAAGCTTGCGTTACAAGCTATGAAACCGTATATGACGATGGATAAAATACTGAAACAATCTACTGCAATGGGACACATAATGTCTCAGAACAGAAATCTGACTCCTATAACAGGCAGAATGATTCCTCAGATAGGCAAAAACTGGGGGTTAGCAAATAAGAAAACTTCGAAAGCTCTAAGTCCGTATATAACTTTAGATAAAATTCCAAAACAATATGCTGCAATAGAAAACTCAATATTTCAGAATAGAGAAACATTTTCTATATCTAACAAAATAATTCCCTATGCAGAAAAAAACTTACATTATATTAAAAATTTAAGATTGCAGGCAACTAGAGACGCTGTTCGGCAGGAATATTTTAAACGAACTGAAACAATAGCAAATAGTTTTAGGACAGCAATTAAGCCTTTTAAATTGGGAACTTCATTAGAATACAACTATTCTCAAATAGTCAAAGCAACTAATGTCTTTCAGAAATCAGCCGAAGAGTTCCTTGGTAAGCATAGTGAAAATATAAAAATAGCAGAAACTCTTATGAAAAATGGATGGGTTACGTCAGAATTCTTTTATAATGATATTTTGAAAAATAATTATCAGAAATCTGAAGACAAAGTTTTAGAATATATTGAAACTTTTTATACTGAAAATAATTATCAAAGATTTTATAAAGTACTTAATTTAGTAATTGAAGAATTTAAAGAGCAAAATTTGAATGAAGGGTATAGACTTCAATTGCTAAAAATCAGAAAGGTAATAAAACAGGATTTTGACAATTTTGATTTATTCATGAGCACAGTATTTTCAATTGCTGAATACGTGTGTTGCTATAAATTTGGCATATTGTCAACTAATGGCTTTATACAAGAAGATGTCATAAGAAGTGTAAGGAAGGATTATGCAGATAAAAATGGGCGTCTTACTGCAATAGATATTATGTCTATGTTTGGTGTTTTAAAAGACTGGTGGAAAAAAATTGATTTTAAGAGAGGCCCAGAAAGAACAGATTTTGGAAGAAATCCGATTGAACATGGTAGGTATGATCCTAGAAGATTTAAAGAAACAGACTTTATTAAATTAATACTGTTTATATTTACCGTTCTAATGGCGCCAGATCGAAATACATATAAGAAGTAATAAAAGATTTAAAACAAACTTTAGTTAATATTTTTAAAATAATCATTTTTCAAGATAATCAAAAAAAGCATTTAACAAAATTACTTTAAAAAATATTGGAAGATAGACAAAGATTAGAAAGCAAGTAAAATATCTTCAAAAAGGCTAATAATAAAGAAATAACTATAAAGCTATAAATGCTCCAAGATTCGGAAGCGTGTTTGTATATGCTGTAAGAATTTGAAAGTGAAAAAAAGAAATTCTTTATGTGCAATTGACTAAAAAAACAAAAGATGATTAAGAACTTTTTTATAAAAAGATTGGAAATATGCTAAGTTAACCTAAATTCAACCTGAGATAGTGTCTCTTAGTGACAATCTCGTTTAGACATTATTACCAGTTTGCAAGTATAATTAACATTCCATACATAAAAAACTTGACTAATAGTTCAATTTAGCTTGGTAATTTTTTGTATTATGTGATTTAAGAGGAAAGGGTGCCAACAAATTCAATGATTTTGAGTGTCAAATCATTGAAATTATCAAAATCAGGGTTTTTAATTATCACATTTTCAAGTACTGTGCATTTGGGTATATGTGAACAATTTTCACTCTTTTTGTCAATTTTTAAAGAATCTAATATTTTTTTGTACTTCCGAATATCATTCCAAGAGCTATTGCACAAATTGCAGTTTCTAATGGTTTAAACCAAAGCCAAAGCATAAATCGTTTTTTATTAAATTGATGTTGAAAAACGGAAAGTAAGTAGTATGTAAATAACCACATCCAATATTTTCACAAAAATATTTTTCTTTATGTTTTTTAAAATAAAATTTTATCTTTAAAAGATATTTGATTAAAAATTCATAAGCGATACTAATATAACAAGTGTTAAACTATTCTACATATATGGAAATATAATCTATGGAAATATAATCTTTTTACACTTTTTCCATTGCTTATTCCTTTAGTCGGTATCAGTTAATCCTTTTTTAGTCTTCTAGTAGAAAAATGTCCAGTTCTTTGGAAGAAACTTTTGCTGTTACTATGCTGAATCAAGTCTCACATAATTCTACCAAACCATAGAGATCTACTTCAATTGCCAGAGATAAACAGAACAAATAGTGTGAACAATGTATAAGGACGAACCACGTGAACTTGGTAAGAAGCTGAAAATTCATCACGAGCATGTTTGGTTTCAGCTATTACCGAAATTTGTCATTCACATGCTTGGTGTGAATAATATCTAAAACTTATATGTGATAGTGAAGAAATTCTGCTCGGTGAAATCAAGAAGTTTTGTTCACAAGAAAAAGTTGGCAGTACTTAACCCTTTTGCGAGGCATCAAGAACGTTAGAATGAAGTCGGAGGTTAAATAACAGTATTTTTGCGTTTACTTTAATTAACGGCATGACAGAGGACTTTATTCGTCTTCCATAAGATGCTAGCAAAAGAATAGTAAACGAAGTTGCTAAAATCGACAGTATAATCTACAACGTTACTAGTAAGCAGCAGTTAACGATTGAGTGAGAGTAAATGTAATATTTGCAGTAAGTGGAATGCTGATATAATCGGCTTTGGTAGGTAAGGAAAGCGACCTGAAAGCTTTAAATTATTATAATGATGTGTGAAACTTTATCACTTAGCGATAAAAAGTAAACAGTCTTTTTCGAAAAAGAAAAATTTTAATATTGACTAAAATAGAAAAATTCATTTGAAAAATTATATACGACAGTGACGTTATATAATCTTGTTATTTATATATTTTAATTATGGATTATTTAAGTAGAACTTAATGTAGGAGCTAGAAAGGCTTTTATCTTAAGGTAACTAAAAATACTATTTTGTTCTTTTTTATTATAAGCATGGTTACTTCAGCTGTTTAAATTACTTTCCAACTGATAAACTTTCGCTTTTTTGTCAATTACATTATATGCAATATGTATATGAGATTTGCTTTAGTACTTTTAAAAAATTCAAAATTTTTGTTTTAAATTAGCTTAAGTGTCAAATAAATTCCGGTTTAAAAAATGGCAAGTTGATATAGTATGATCATAATCAAAACGCTTTTAATTAGACATGCACTTATGAAGAAGTAGCTATATTCTTGACAAATAAGTTATATACAAATGTGTTAAAACAAGCTTTTTTAAGAAAACAGCTTTTGAATAATTGATTTTTTTAAATATTATGCAATAATATTAATTATAAAAGCGAAAAATCGTTTTAATCATGTATATTTAGGAGTATATTATGTTAGTTGATTTCAAAATACAAAATTTTCGTTCTTTTAAAAAGGAACAAGAATTTTCGATGCAAACAGGTGAACGTCTTAGAAAGCACAGCAAAACTAATACTTTTAAATTTAAAAAAGAAAATCTTGTTAAATCAGCTTTGATATTTGGAGCAAATGCTAATGGAAAGAGCAATTTACTTTTCGCATTAAATGTTCTTAGAAGATTAGTGGTTCAGCCTACTTCCAGTATAGAAGATGAATTATTTTATGACACATACGGCAACAATAGTAAGAATACCAAATTCGAAATCACTTTTATAAAAAATAACAAAAAGTATATTTATTGTTTAGAATATAATCGCAAAAGGATTATTAAAGAAACTTTAAAAAACGATAAAGAATATATTTTTAAACGTGTAGAGCAAAATTTTTTACTACTTCCTCAACAGTTAAAGTCAATAAGTTCCAATATTCGCGATAACCAGTTGCTTTTGTATTTTGGACAACAAAATAATGAGCCAAATTCAAAAGAAGCTTATCATTGGATCGCACAAGATTTAGTTTTTGTGAATACTGATAATATTAATACTGATAAATTTGAAATGTTTGAAGATAAAAAATTTAAGAAAAAAGTTTTGTACTTTATACAAGCAGCAGATTTTGACATAGTAGATATAGAAGTTAAACCAGTTACTATGCCAAATTTAAATTATCTTTTTAAAAAGTTAATTAAAAATCAGGATTCTGAAGATAGCAAAGACGATACAGAAATCTTAAAAGAAACATCAATCAATGAATTATATTGTAAGCATCGTTCTAAAAATGGGACATTTACTCTTAATTTTAATCAAGAAAGTAGAGGAACTAAAGTATTTATTATTTTGGCTTTATATATTCTAAGCAATGAAAATAAAGTTTTATTAATTGATGAGTTCGATAGATCTTACCATCTTGAACTTGCGAAAGCACTCGTTTCATTAATTAATAGTGAAAAGCAGACTAATCAGTTTTTGTTAACAACACATGAACTTTCTTTAATGGATTGTCAGTTGAGACCAGATCAAATTTGGTTTGTAGAAAAAGATCGCTGTGGTGTAAGTGAACTATATAGTCTGTTTGATTTTGATGATCCAGCCTTAAAGCGCAGTGACTTTAATTACAAACGTCGCTATTTAGAAGGCCGATATGGAGCTACACAAATAGTCAACCAAGAATTGCTAATGGAGGCTCTAGAAGATAATGAGTAGAAAAAAGCGACACTTGAAAGTTGGAGCTAAAATTTTTTTCTTTGTAGAAGGCTATACTGAAGAAAATTACTTTAGAAAGTTAATTCAGTATTACAAATTATACACTGCTTCTACTAAGGCGCTTTTTAATGCCTCGGCAAAAAAAATCAAAGTTATGGATGGGAATGGGGACTGGGTAGAATATACAAAAAAAATTTTAACAAAGGATCCTAAGTTTAGGCCTGATTCAGGAACCAGAATTTTCATTATATTTGATAAAGATCAGATTCCTGATAAAAAGATTGATAAAATGCTGAAAGATGCCGATGATTTAAAAGTTAATGGATCTAAGTGCCAGATTGGTTTGTCCAACTGTTCTTTTGAAGTCTGGTTACTTGCTCACTTTCAGAAAATGACTCCGAAACCAATCGAGTCTAGCAAAATGTGGCAGGGGCAATTGGAGCAAAGCTTGGGTAAATACTTAGGTAAAAAATATAAAAAAAATAAAATTGTTAACAATAAGCAAATGGAAAAAATTTTAAGTGATAACAAAGTATTTGAAGCAATAAAAAACACAGAAAAAATATCTCAAATTTCCTTGGAAAAACAGTCAACAAATATAGGACAGATTGTTTCAGATATCCTAAACAATCGATATATTTAACTCATAAAATCATATACTTAATTTGCATTCAATAAAATCATTATCTAATTATTGTCAATAAGTTGTATTGATTTTATAGCAATGTGCTGAGTCTGAAAAGTAAAATGGATTTTTAGACAATGAAGGTAATTTGAAAACTTTATCAAATAAAATTAAAGTTAGGGATCTCTTGGATAAATTATTTAGTAAAAGTTAAAACTCAAATTCAAATGCAATTTTTAAAGAATATAAAATAAGTCATACCTAATTGGGAATGGAGTAATGTGTCCTTTAAAATTATTGAACTCGAGAAAGCTGATAGTATTATATATTCTGAAACAATTAATATAGTTAGGTATTTGAGTAGTTAGTAGGGATGCTTTTTATAGCTAAATGTCTCACTAATCAAAAAGCACTCGTAAATTTTAAACATTTAGAGTTTGTTTTTAGTATAATTTATCATTTGCTCTAATTAATAAGTAACAACAATAAGACCGCGTTTTGATAAAGTACGACTTATTTACCGAAAAAAATGGTGTTTTTAGACGTCCGATGAAGCTATTTATGGCGGATATGACAAAAGCCCTGCGGTTTGGTAGACGAGTACTAAAGGAAATTGATCTAAAGTGGTCAGTGCCAATTATGGTAAAGAGGTTTACGCTCCCTTTGACTTAAGTCAGTTCCAATGAAGATAATTGTTTGGCAAGTTTTACTATGATAATATTTAAATATGTTAATGAAAGTTCTCAAAGTTAATTGAGGGCTTTTTATTATTTCAAAAAATGGGAGGAGCAAGTATTATGAAAAATACTCTATTTCAACATGGCACAATGCAAATGCTAGTAGAAGGATTATTAGACGGCACTTTGCCATTAGCGGAGTTGCTAAAGCACGGCGATATTGGCATTGGAACGGGTGATGGCGTTGATGGTGAATTAGTGATTTTAGACGGGATTGGTTACAAAATCGATACAACTGGAAAAGCCATTAAGTTACCATCTGATTTTAGAGTAACATACGCAGATGTTAGCTTTGCCGATTATCACGACTTTAAAAGCTACCAGGATATTGAGTTAGAAGAGATGCTTTCCCAAGTTTTAACAGCAAATAATGCGCAAAATCGTTTCTTAGCAGTTAAAACTAACGGTGTTTTTCAGAAAATTCGAACTAGATCATCCAAGAAGTCAAAGAAACCTTATCCTTCATTGGGTGAGATTGCACAAAATCAGGTCGAATTCGAAGCCGAAAATATTACCGGGACTATGATTTCATATTACACGCCGAAAGTTTTTCAAGGGGTGGGCGTTTCTGGCTTTCACAATCACTTTTTAGCCGATAGCTTGTCTGTGGGCGGTCATGTTTTGGCTGCAACAATGAAAGATGTAACTGTCAGCGTTCAGTTGCTGGATAATTTGCAATTACATCTACCAGTAGATAGTCAGGACTTTTTAGACGCAGATTTAACCGATATTACCAAACTTGACCAAGTGATTTCTAAGTCGGAATAGGAATCTATTACTGTCATTTTGATTGTGTAAAAAGGTGGTTATTAATAAAATATCTAAACAATCATATGTTGTTGGCTTTTTCTGAAATAAATATGATAAAATACCCTAATACAACTTATTTGAGTTAATTATTTTAATATTTTTTAAAATAAAATATGAACGATTTTTCGAAAAAAAGGGGAAATTTTGGAATTAGGATTAAATACTTATCAACAACATGAACAAATTGATGGTGAAAAGACACTCGGTAGAATCTCGTTAAATTCGGCTGACATGTATAAAGTAATGCATTTGGACGGACGCGAGAGTAATGCCATTCCCAAAAAGCGCACCGAGCAGTTTTTAGTGGGCGACTGGGTAACGCTTGATCCGCAAATTGATTTTGATTTAATTAATGAGCGTTTGCCGCGCTATAGTACTTTAGGTCGGATAACTGGTGAAGAATATCGGGCGGAGCAAAAGTGCGCTGCTAGCAATATTGATCAATTGTTTATCTGTATTTCACTGAATAAAAATTTAACTGACTCGCGGATTAACCGTTACTTGTATGCACTAAAAAAGGATGATGAATATCAGACTTCAGTGGTATTGACTAAGTCCGACTTAACTTCAGATAGTAGTAAAATCGCTGCCCAACTTGCTGCCAAATTGCAAGTTCCCGTCTTTTGCACTTCCAGTGTAACCAATGATGGCATTGAAAAATTACGTTCCAGTATTTTGCCGGGACAAACTGTTTCCTTTTACGGTAACTCAGGCGTAGGTAAATCGAGCTTAATTAATGTTGTTGCCCAAAAAGAGGTCATGGCGACCAGTGATATTAGTGCAAAAACTGATAAGGGTCGCCATACAACTACGAGCTCAAGATTAATTCCAATTGAAAATGGGGATTTTGTCTTAATTGATACCCCAGGCGTGAAAAGCATTGGTGTTGGTGCTAATGATCTAGCACAGGTTTTTCCTGAAATTGCGGAGCTAGCAAAAAAATGCCGTTTTAATGATTGCCGCCATCTCGATGAGCCTGATTGTGCCGTCAAAGAAGCTGTACAAAACGGGACTCTAGCGCAGAAAACTTATGATCAGTTTCTTGCTTTACAAAAAGAAAGTGAATTGACCCAAGGCTACCTTGACAAAAAGCTGGCGAAGAAATTAAATCAGAAGGCTGAATTTAAGAAGCAAACAATCAATTATCATCGTTATCGGAAGCCACCGATGTAAAACTAGAAGAAATCAACAAAAGCTCTCAATCATAATTGAGGGCTTTTTATCTACGAAATTTTAAAAATAACCGTTCATTTTTTATATTGAATTAGATCTGCTTACTATCTATAGCTATTTAATTAGATTGACATTTCGCCTCGTTAATTATATTATAATTTTATTTTAACAAAGATGAATAACAACTTTAACTTGTACAAGAAAGAACATTGCTTATGAATTTATCTGGTTTATTCAAAATCAACCGAAAACGTGCAACTTTTGTCCTTTTATTGTATTTTGTTTATGCAATTACCGGGACAATTGACTTTTACTTGTTTCAATTCGCTGTCAATGCTTTAGGAGCTGGAAATTTATCAGAATATATTAAGTGGCAGGTCTTTGAATTCATACCTGCTTTTCTCGGGATTACTATTTTGCCTTTGGCGACATACTTGTTTAACCAACAAATTCAAGACTATATTGATAAATTGAGATCAAAAATGGTTAGCCATTTTTATGCTGAAAATGACTTGAACGTGGCACAAATGCAAAATAATTTGCAAAATAATCTCGACATTTTAACGATAGATTATGCTCTGCCCTGGATAGATATTGTCAGCAATTTTTTAATCATTCTATTGTCCGTTGGGGCTCTTTTCAACTTAAACTGGACATTTGTCTTATTAACTGGGATTCTCGTTTTGATTAATTTGTATTTGCCCAAAGTAATGCAAAAAAAGACTTCTCAAGCTAGTACGCAAGTGGCTCAAAATAATGGTTCTTTTTTGACTGTGATTGGAGACTGGATTAGTGGCTTGAATGAATTGCGGCGCTACCATGCTGTTTCAATGCTTAATCGTGAACTGGCAAAGTATGGTGAACAGTTGGAAAAGTCAAAGGTTCATCAGACTAAAACAAGAACATTTTCAAATACTGTTAATGGCTTTGGCAACACGATTGGTCAGCTTTCAATTGCTTTTTTGGCAGGTATTTTGTTCCTTTTAGGTCAGATTAGAATTGGTACGGTATTAGCTGCGACTTCGTTTGCCTATAGCATATTCTCGGCCGTCTCAGCAATTACAGTCGCCATGGTTAAGCTTAAATCAACTAAGACTATTAATGAAAACACGCAAAAAATGATTGCAGGGGCTGAGAAAGATAAAAGTTCTTCAGCTGAACTGATAAGTCAGATTGAAGTTAAAAATTTGGTACTTAAATACGACCATAGCCCAGAAATTGCCTATCCCAATTTTATGATTAACAAAGGTGAAAAAATTTTACTCACAGGCGACAGTGGTACAGGTAAGTCAACTTTATTGAAAGCCATTTTAGGTGAAATTAAACCTTATCGCGGTGAAATTATCTATAAAAATGATGCTGGCGAACAAATTACACCGGATTTAAAGCAAATTAGCTATTTGGCGCAAGATCCGAAACTGTTTCCAGGCACAATTGCTGATAACATTGTGATGTTTCATCATGAACTTTTTACCAAAATACCACAATTGTTAAATAAGGTTCAGTTAGAAGCCGATGTGATGAGATTCCCTGCGGGTGTTGAAACAGCAGTTGATTTGGATCAAGATAATTTATCCGGTGGTCAACGACAAAAGGTGATCTTGGCTCGTGAAGAAGTCTTTGATAATGACTTTGTTTTAATGGATGAAGCAACCAGTGCTATAGATAGCAAAGCAACCAAGAAAATTATTGAGTATTTGGTTTCGACTGGCAAAACCATCGTTCTAATTGCACATAACTTGCAGCCAGAAATTCAGCAGCTGTTTGATAAAAATATTTATTTAGTAAATAACCAGGAAGGCAAAAAATGAATCTGAAAACTTTTTACCAGACCAATCGTTTGCGCTTTGTCCTCATTATCTTTCTTAGTTTAATGAATCCGGTTGCGATAATTACTGCTTCGTATCTGAACATGTGGCAACTTACGTCCCTTCATAACCACGACTCTAGAGCCTGGTTGGTAATTCTTTTGGTCACGCTATTAGCATATCTGCTCTCATATTTTTTTGATATGGGTTCGGATAATTTACTCGCAAGACAAGTGCAAGAGTTTAATGGTAGACTGCGAAAGAAGATTGTTAATCATATATGCCGTGATCAAAGAAATTATCAGGTTTCAGAAGTTGAGAATAGATTAACTAACGATTTAAACACGGTAAATGACCAATACTTTAATTTGATACCGCTTATTTGCAATTTTACGGGTTATACTGCCTTTACGACGATTGCACTCTTAACGATGCATTGGAGCTTGCTTTTTTTAACACTAGTTTCGATTGCTGTTTCAATACTTCTACCAAAGGTAATGGATAAACCGATTCAAAAAGCAACAGAAAAATTATCAAGTCAAAACAAACAATACTTGGACTTGATTGAGAAATGGCTTAGTGGAATTGCTGAATTGGAAAGATACCTCGCCGGTGAAAAATTATTCAACGTGATGCACAAAGGCGCAAAAGATTTGGAAAGAGCAAATCTCAATTTGACCAAAAAGCAGCAAATTTTGGCAATTATTACCGGAAGTGCTTCTCAAATCATGGTTATAGTTCTGTATGTTTGGACAGGTATTTTAATCAATAGGGGCTCAGTTACATTCGGGGCTGTTGGGGTTATTGGTAGCTTCAGCACATATATTTCTTTTGGAATAAAGTATTTGCCCTACTACTTTGGTTTAATAAAAGGAACAACTAGTCTAAGAGAACAAATTACCGCTGCTACGTCGTCGATTGAGGTTGATAACAGCACACAAAATGCCCCATATTCATTATGTACGAACAACTTGGAAGTTAATTATGAAAATGGCGAAGCCCTAAAGTTCCCTGATATCAAGATTAATTATGGCGAAAAAATTCTGTTGACGGGTGATAGCGGTACTGGTAAATCGACCTTGTTAAAGTTGCTTTTAGGAATTATTCAGCCTAGTTCAGGCAAAATTCAATTTATGGACAAACAGGGTAGAGTTGTCACACCTGACCTGTCGAAAATTGGTTATATTGCGCAAGACCCCGTTTTGTTTCCTAGCACGATAAAAAACAATATTACGATGTTTGATGATAAGTTAGATGGTTTGGTGGAAAATGCAGTCGAGGATGTTGGCTTAGCGCCAGATATAGCCAAATTTGATGCAGGCCTTGATACTAAAATTAATCTGCACAGGTTAAATGTTTCTGGTGGTCAAAGGCAAAAAATTATTTTGGCCCGTTCCAAAATCCATGACAGTAATATTCTACTCATTGATGAAGGCACAAGTGCGATTGATAAAACGGCAACAGTGGCAATCTTAAAAAAATTAGTCGAGCTGCCAAGCACCATTATCTTTATTGCGCATAACTTTGACGAGCGAATCACTGGCTTGTTTGATCGCGAAATTCAGTTAAGTAAGTAATTTGGTCCAAAGGTAGAAGCAGCTTAACATTAAGTTGCTTCTATTTTTTATTCTCAGAATTTTATAGCAAAATCATATCCTTTCATGTTTGAATATTGACCTGTTGTTGCAAAAAGTGATATTTACTCCCACCAACTAGGTATTCTAATAATTGAGATTACGGAAAGGAGAAACTATGCTTATTGAAACGCACAATTTAACTAAAAATTACGGTAATCGTCCTGCTTTAAATGGGGTTGATTTAAAAATTGGTAAGGGACAACTCATTGCTTTTCTAGGTACAAATGGAGCAGGAAAATCAACTACGATTAATATCTTGACTGGGTTATTAAAGCCAACTTCAGGTACTATTTCTTATGCAGCTAATCTGAAAATAGGTGTAGTTTTTCAGACTAGTGTTTTAGATGATAAATTGTCAGTTAAAGCCAATCTCTATTTAAGGGCAAGAATGTATAAAGAGTTTTCATCAGAGTGGCTCGAAGAACTAATTAACTTAATGGGGATTAGGAGATTCTTGCACCAAAAATACGGAACATTGTCTGGTGGTCAAAGAAGAAGAGTGGACATTGCCCGATCATTAGTTAATCGTCCCGATATCTTGTTTTTAGATGAGCCAACCACAGGGCTAGATTTACAAACAAGATTAGTGATTTGGCAACTCTTACAAAAGCTGCAAAAAGAGCAAGGACTAACCATTTTCTTGACAACGCATTATCTCGAAGAAGCTGAAAGTGCCGATCAAATGTATATTTTGGAAAATGGGCATGTCTTAGCCAGTGGAACAGTTAAAGAAATAAAAAAGCAATATGCGCCTACTAAATTACTCGTTAATGTAAAGAATAAAGCGAAGCTGAAAACAAATCATGCGGTCATTCACCTTAAAAATAACCTAGTTGAAATTGATGCTTTATCTTTTAAAGAAGTAACGAGCTTCCTAAATCAAAATCTGGATGAAATAACTGATTTTGAGTATCGTAAAGGATCAATCAATGACGCCTTTATTAAAATTACGGGAAAGGAGTTACAGTGATGCTTGCTCTATTACAAAGAAACATTAGAATTTATTTTGGAAATATTTTCGGTGTGATTATGTCTTGCTTAGGGGCATTGATTTCATTCTTCATCTATATTGGCTTTTTACAAAGAACTCTAGAAAAATCTTGGGGTAATATTCCGCATATTACCGAAATCCTCGATTTGTGGATGCTTGCAGGTATTGTGACAATTGCGGGAATTACCACATCTTTTCAGGCATTAGGGCAGCTCGTTAAGGACAAAGAAACAAGAACAGCAGATGATTTGAGCCTGACCGATACTTCTCTGCCAACGCGAAATTTTGCTTATATTTTAGCAAGTGTTTTTGTTAGTCTGATCATGCAAATAGTTACTTTTGCGATAATGAGCATTTATTTTACAGCGGTTGATAAAATTAGTATTCCTAATAATGCATATTTGTTAAGCAGTGGGTTTATTTTGCTGGGTGCTATTTCCGCGACCTTGGTAAACGGAGTAATTACGCTATTTATTCACTCCTATACTACTTTTAGCCGCTTATCATCTATCATTGGAGCTGCGGCAGGTTTTGCGGTAGCAACTTATATGCCATACGGAACATTAACTACTCATGCTCAAACTTTAGTCAAGTTAATACCAAGCAGTTATGAAGCTGCAGCTTTGAGAAGTATATTGCTAAATAAAGTAAGCCCCAATTTTTTAACAGGTAATGCAAGAACTCAAATGTTTAATTATCTTGGAGTTTCTTATAAAATTTATGGCTATCGGTTAGCCAGAATGGATAATGCTTATATGTTGTTGGGGATGACAGCACTTTTGACCGTGATAATTATTGCTTTATCGTTGACAATTGCTAAAAGTAAAAATAATGTTTGAAGAATTACCGAACTATTATAGAGACGAAAGTATACAGGTGCTCATAATAGTGGGAAAGTTCCTGTAGTAGTTTCTAGAAAATGACAGACTTAAAAAAAGAGCTGTTAAAGATTGATGATTGGATAAAAAATGGAACAGTTTATGAATAAAAGTTGGGTATTATTGTAATAGATGGCTTTGGCGTTGAAGCAATGCCAGATGCTAATATTTCTTTTTTGATGCATGTTACCCTAAAGAAAATTTTGATATCGTTTTCCCTCTAGATAACTCAAACAAATGGACTCTTTAAGATATAAGAAATTTAAAAATGCTTTTTGATGAAAATTTATACTGTCAAGCCAGACTTTTTTACTCATAATTCTGATATTATAAAGACTGAACGATTTAAAGAACTTTTAGATCCATCTGCTTACGAATATTATGTAAAACATACAATTGCTTTAAAATATATTTATGATTCATACTATCTAAAAACAATTGTATTTTGTCATAATTATTGGATATGAAACTGAAAATTTAGTATTTATTAGAATAAGCAGTTTACTAAAATAAATTGAAAGGTAGCGAATTTTGTTATGCGTGTTTTAGTTATTGGTGGTGCTGGATATATTGGTTCAGTTGCAGTAAAAAAATTAATTAAAAATGGATATGATGTAGTCGTACTTGACACTCTATATTCAAGTGCAATAGATCCTAAGGCAAAGTTTTATCAAGGGGATTTAAAAAATACATTTTTAGTAAGTAAAATTTTGCGCTCAGAAAAAATAAGTGTAGTAATGCATTTTGCAGCATCATCATTGGTTTCTGAATCTGTAAAAAAACCGTTGAAATATTATGATAATAATGTAACTGGTATGATTTCTTTGCTTGAGGCAATGATTGATGCACAAGTTAAATATTTGATTTTTTCTTCTACTGCTGCGGTATATGGTATTCCCAAAGTAGAAAAAATCACTGAAGATACACCGCTTGAACCTATTAATCCATACGGTGACAGTAAAATGATGATGGAGCGTATTATGTCTTGGGCCGATAAAGCTAATGGCATTAAGTCAATTGCTCTGCGGTACTTTAATGTGGCTGGAGCAGCAGATAATGGTTCTCTCGGAGAAGCGCATGAGCATGAAACACATTTAATCCCCGTACTTTTGAAAAGTGCACTTAAGGGTGATGGTAAATTTACAATCTTTGGTGATGATTATAATACAAAAGACGGAACTAATGTTCGCGATTATGTTGAAGTTAATGATTTGATTGAAGCCCATATTTTAGCGTTAACTAGATTAGTGAAAACTAACAAGTCTGATGTGTTTAATCTAGGGACATCTCAAGGGTACTCTAATCTTGAAATAGTAAAGGCTGCAAGAAAAGTTACTGGCATTGATATTCCATATACTTTTGGTCCAAGACGTGGTGGTGATCCAGATATTTTAGTTGCAGATTCAACTAAAGCGCGAGAAATTTTAGGTTGGAAGCCAGAACATGAGAATATTGAAGATATCATTTCTTCTGCTTGGAAATGGCATAAAAATACAGCTAAAAATTAATTTATCTCCTGTAATGTAGACTAATCGTTAAACTTTAAATTAGAGTTAATTTCTAAATTTATCAAATAAATACTGACGTCAAGAGCTAAGTATTTACTTGATAAATTGTCTATTTTTTCTCTTAAGTTAGTTTAGGTCGATAGTCTCTAAGTTTGAATTGAAAAGTGATAAATCTGAAACAGAAGTTTCTAAAAATATGCTTGATTCAGGTTTTGAAAATAATTATTAATAGGTATAAGGAAAAAGAATTAAGGACGCCTGTGAAGCGCCCTTTTTTGTAAAAAATAAATTTTATAGCTGATATCTAGTTTTATTCATCTTTGAACTAATTATTGTATAGATAATATTTTCAGAAAGTAAACTCTTTAAATTAGTTATTGTAATTAGCATGTGATTTTTTACGTATTTGTATTTGCTTAATAAAATCTTCGCCTATTTAATACTTTTAAAATAGTTACTATTTACTGTCAAAGCAAGCTATTATAGAAATGTAAAAACTTGGTTAGTAAGTGAGCATTAGTAATATAAAATTTTTATTTAGTGTCTTATGTTTAGGTTTGCACATTTTGGTGCTTGAAATTAACTGTTTATGTATAAATACAATATTTTGGGGTGTATTCTTAAATTTGAACTTCCAAAGTAATGATTAGAGTATGAAATTGTCATTCTTATAAGATAGAAAGAAAGTGAAGCACAAGTGAAAATTAAGTTTCAAACCGATGCCACTTTAAGCAAAGATGAAATTGAAGTTGCCATTAAAGCCGTGCAGGAAACAGAAACTGTCAGTAAATTGATCAGCTATTTAAACAAGTTTAACGAAAGTCAGCGCGCATTAATCCCTGTTAAAACTGAGGATCGCATTGTCACCCTTAAACAAGGGGAAATTATCAAAATCGAAGTTCAAGCAACGACATTAATCTACTACACAACCAAAAATATTTTTAAGGCTAAGGGGAGACTCTATCAGGTGCTAACTAATTTGAACGATGATTTTGTTCAAGTGTCTCGCCATGGTCTAATTAATTTAAATTATTTGGAGTCAATTGAGGTCGGCTTTGCGGGAAATATGGTTGCTAAACTGGCCAATAACTTAAAAGCTGATGTTTCAAGACATTATTTGCCAGAATTAGAAAAAAAGGTAGGTCTTTAAAATGAAACTACTAAAAAAGTGTATTAGTTATTTCTTAACCGGAGTTGGCTTTGGTTCAACCAGCTATTTAGCTATCCTAACTTTTGTCTATCCTAAGGTTGCACCCACCCAAATTGGTTTTATATCCGTTTTCATCATGTCAGGCTTGATTGGCCTTTTGTCGATGATTTTTGAAACGGATTTGCCTTTTCTAATTGCGCTAATTATCCACTTAGCTGGCAGTTTTATCTTATTTATTCTAATGATGATAATTAGTAATTTTGCTTTAAGCCCAGCGACAATTGGACTATTCTTCCTGATCTACCTGATTGTTTGGGCGGTTGTAATCTTGATGCAGGTGAATACTGTTCATAAAATTAATAAACAAATTAAGAAGCGAAATAGCAATAAATCGTAAACAAAGTAGAATACAAGAGCAAGCTCAGCCAACAATTAAAACTGGGCAAACGTAAAAAGCAGGCAAAGCACATTTTTCAGTGTTGAGCCTGCTCTCGTTGACAATAAAAAGACATATTTTATTTTTTTCCTATACCTAGAAAATCTATCCACTCATAAACAAAAGCAAAAATTGTAAGCGTGTAATCATACCAATGAAATGCTTTAGCAAAGCCTGTAAAAGACATAATTATCACGAAAGCCCAAAGTAGACTAAAGAATATAGGAATAGCAATTGACAGATTGTGCTTTCTAAGCCAAGTATCAATTGGCATAAATTTTATCGCTATGATGATAATTATAATTAATAAAGCAATCAAACAGTATTACCCCCCTTAAAAAATTTTTAAGATAACAAAACACTATCATAGTGCTATTCAATAAGCAACTGAACTATTGAGTTAAAAATTAAATAAGTGCATTTTTAATGCAATTTTCGGCCTTACCTTCATAGTTCGTCAAAAGTTAATGAAAGCTTTCAGTCGATTTGAGTATAAATTTCTGTGTGTTAAGTTTGAAACATATTTGGCAATGGTCTTGATAGTGTCAATTTTTAAACCGCGTGGCACACAGTTTTGCTTAACATCAACTTTTCTTGTAAAAGAGCAAATGGTTGTTCTTATTTAAGGTCCATGCCATCAATAATTCGTTGAATAAAGCTTTTTACATTAATTTAAAAAATATTAATATATAGTTCATAAAAAAGACCAGATTTAAATCTAAATCTGGTCTTTTACATTATTTACTTATTGAGTGAAATAACTGAGTCACGTAGCTTTAATTGTGGGTGATGGACAACCGAAGTAAACTTTTTCCCATCGATTAGCGCTAAGATTCCCTTACCAGCTTCTTCACCAACTGATGTGCGCTGGTAATTCATGGTTGTCAAACTAGGATTTAAGTAAGCTGCGGAGTCAAAATTATCAAAGCCAACAATCGAAACGTCTTGTGGAATTCTAATATTTTTCTTTTTAAGTTTATCAGTTACTAGTACAGCCAGCTCATCGTTGTAACAAGCGATTGCTGTTGGTGGCTGACTGCTATTTAAATAATCGTCAATCTTTTTACTAATAATACTGAATGAATCATGCGAACTATACATAATTAAATTGCTATTAGCCAAATTAGCATCATTATTCTGATAGGCCTGGATAAAGCCTTTCATACGTTCTACACCTTGGAGATCATCAGTCTGAAAGATCCCTAATATATTTTTATGGCCTTTATGTAAAAGGTAATTGATTAATTCTTCTTCAGATTCACGATCAGAATTAGTGATTGCAGGGAAATTAAATTCTGGGTATTCTGCATTAATGAATAAAAGTGGAATCTTGCTTTTTGCAATCCTTTGATAAATATCAGCATTTTGACAGGGTTTTGCACTCTCACTTGGCTCAACTATTAGTCCAGCAACTTGTAAGTCAAGCATTTTAATTAAATTAGAGCGTTCAGTTTTTGGATAATTATGAGTGTTAGCTATTAGAAGAGAATATCCTTTAGGATCAATAACGGTATCAATCTGAGAAATAATTTTGGGGAAAATGTAGTCTGCAATATGTGTACAAATTAAACCAATAGTTTTACTTTTAGGATTTACTTGCCACTTCTTGTTCCAATCTTGGATAAACATCCCACTTCCCTGAATTTTATAAATTAGATGCTCGTTTTGTAACTCAGTTAGTGCTTTTCTAACAGCATATCTTGTCGAATGAAAGCGATTAATTAATTCACTTTCAGTAGGAAGTTGTTGATTAACTTGATAATGTCCAAAAGTAATTTCATTTTTTAAAGTCTCCACAATGGCTATGTAATCACGTTTCAAAATATAAACCTCCAAAAAAATAGTTTGATAAAAGAAGCCATTACTCAAATTAGATATAAAAGATTAGATAAAAATTGTAATTCATGAGTCTAATTTTTTAGTATAAAAATAACAGTAGTTTTATAATCATTTCTATTAATTATAATATTAGTCATTTTATGGGATGAATTTTTGGAAAAATACAGCATAAAAAACAAATATTTTTTCTTTATAGCAAAATATGCCTTAATATCAACACTTAAATTACATAAATATTATAAAATTTGTTCGAACAAATTTCAACGGCTATTGCAAATAACAAATAAAAGTCATATTATGAAAGTGCTTTCGAGAAGGCGAAAATTAAAACTAGTTTTAGATAAAAGGAGGTACTATGAGTGAAAAAGAATAAAATTTCTAGTCGATTTATTTATTTCTTTGGTTCATTTGGTGGAATTTTATTTGGTTATGACATTGGAGTTATGACGGGTGCTTTACCTTTTCTTCAAAAAGATTGGCATTTAACAAATGCAACAGTTGTTGGTTGGATAACTTCAGCTGTTATGTTTGGAGCCATTTTTGGAGGAGCAGTTGCTGGACAGCTTTCTGATCGTTTTGGACGACGCAAAATGATTTTAGCTTCAGCTATTGTGTTTGCAATTTTTGCTTTACTTTCAATGGT
Source organism: Lactobacillus sp. B4007 (assembly GCF_026535895.1). Lineage (NCBI taxonomy): Bacteria > Bacillati > Bacillota > Bacilli > Lactobacillales > Lactobacillaceae > Lactobacillus > Lactobacillus sp. B4007. The sequence continues at coordinate 180,558 of NZ_JAFNPA010000001.1, read as the reverse complement.
TGCTCCGAATAACGGGTCTCTCTATTTAATTATTGTTAGAGTCCTATTAGGTCTAGCTGTTGGTGCTGCTTCGGCTTTGGTTCCAGCATATATGTCAGAAATGGCACCTGCAAATGCCAGAGGTAGTCTTTCAGGCCTGAATCAAACAATGATTGTTTCAGGAATGTTGTTATCTTATATAATGGATTTCTTATTAAAAGGGCTTCCACAAGCTTGGGGTTGGAGAATAATGCTTGGCTTAGCCGCTGTACCTGCAATTATCTTGTTTTGTGGCGTACTACGTTTACCAGAATCACCTCGGTTTTTAATAAAAAATAATCAGGAACAAGAAGCTAAGGCAGTTCTTTCAAGTATTCGGAAAAACCCACAGGAAGTTACCGATGAAATTAATGATATAAAATCTGCTTCGCAAAAAGAAAATTCTGCAACTGAAGCAACGACCTGGGGTTCTCTTTTTAGTAGTAAATATCGTTATTTGGTTATTGCTGGTGTCGGTGTGGCAGCTTTTCAACAATTTCAAGGAGCAAATGCAATCTTCTATTACATTCCGTTAATTGTGGAAAAGGCAACAGGAAACGCTGCAAGTTCAGCTTTGTTATGGCCGATCGTCCAAGGTGTGATTTTAGTGATTGGTTCGTTGGTATATATAGCAATAGCTGAAAAATGTAAGCGAAGAACCTTGCTAATGCTAGGCGGAACTGTAATGGGTCTTTCCTTTTTACTTCCTTCCGTTATTAATAGTATAGATCCTCACGCAAATCCAATGATGATTGTAGTTTTTCTATGTATCTATGTTGCATTTTACTCATTCACTTGGGCACCTTTAACTTGGGTTTTAGTAGGTGAAATTTTCCCATTGGCAATTCGTGGACGTGCTTCTGGATTAGCCTCATCCGTCAACTGGATTGGATCTTGGGCTGTAGGTCTACTGTTTCCAATGATGACGGCTTCAATGTCTCAAGAAATGGTTTTTGCAATCTTTGGCATTATCTGCATTTTAGGAGTCTTATTCGTTAAATTCTGTGTACCGGAGACCAAAGGATATACATTAGAGCAAATTGAGTCTATTGGAATGAATCACGGAAAAGATCTGATGGAGGACTAAAGTGAAATTGAATATTTCAGAAATTGTGCAACTAATAAAATCAGGTCAAACAGCACTTGGAATTGAATTTGGCTCAACACAAGTAAAAGCAGTATTAATTACAACTGATTTCCAGCCAATTGCATCAGGTAGTTATCTTTGGGAGAATACACTGCAAGATGGAATTTGGACATATTCACAAAAAGAAATTTTAACTGGCTTAAGACAAAGTTATGCACAATTAGCTGCAAATGTAAGCAGCAAATTTCATGTCAAAATTGAACATATTGGTTCAATCGGCGTAAGTGCAATGATGCACGGATATTTGCCTTTTGACCAAAATGACAAATTGCTAGTTCCCTTCAGAACTTGGCGAAATACGATAACTGGAGACGCAGCAAGTGAACTAACCAAATTGTTTAATTTTAATATTCCGCTGCGTTGGAGCATTGCTCACTTGTATCATGCTATTTTGCAAGATGAGGAGCATGTAAAAGACATTGCTTATTTAACAACATTAGCAGGTTATGTTCACTGGCAATTATCTGGTGAAAAAAACATTGGTGTAGGCGATGCTTCAGGGATGTTTCCCATCGGTAAGAATGGTCAATTCGATCAGGAATGCTTACAAAAGTTTGGTGCCTTAGAAAAAGTTAAAAAGTACCCGTGGAAGATCGAACAAATTTTGCCACACGTATTGAAGGCAGGCGAAGTTGCTGGTCATTTAACTAAAGAGGGGGCAAATTTACTTGATCCAACCCAGACATTGCAAGCAGGAAGCGTGATGGCACCACCTGAAGGCGATGCAGGAACAGGCATGATTAGTACTAACAGTGTTCGTAAGCGCACAGGTAATATTTCTGTTGGAACTTCTGAATTTTCAATGGTTGTCTTAGACAAGCCACTTAAAAAAGTTCACCGTGACATCGATCTTGTTACAACACCAACTGGGTTGCCTGTAGCCATGGTGCATATCAATAATTGTTCATCTGATATCAATGCATGGGCACAACTTTTCCAGGAATTTGCTGGAAGGCTTGGAATTGATATCAGTGCTGATCAGCTATATAGTGCACTTTTTCTAGATGCGACTAAGTCGGATCCCGATGCAGGAGGAATGGTTAATTACAGCTATTTCTCTGGGGAACCAATTACCAAGACGCAAGAAGGCAGACCGCTATTAGTCAGAACACCTAATAGTAAATTTACATTGGCTAACTTCATGCTGGCTCAGTTATATTCGGCCTATGCACCACTTAGAATTGGGATGGACATTTTGACTAATGAAGAAAATGTCACAACTGATGTCATGATTGCGCAAGGTGGCCTATTTAAAACTCCCGTAATCGGGCAGCAAGTTTTATCCAATATGTTGAACTTACCAATCTCTGTTATGACTAACGCTAGTGTCGGCGGACCTTGGGGTATGGCAGTACTCGCGCAATATGTTGCTTCCGGTGCGTCCGAGCCATTAGAAGATTACCTAGATACTAAGGTTTTTGTAGATTCTGAAATTATGACATTGAGTCCAGAGCCAGAAGGAGTTAAAGGTGCCGCTAAATATCTTGAACGTTATAAATTAGCACTTCCTTTGGAAAATGAAGCAAAAGTTTTGAGTGATGAGGCGAAGTAAATGCTGGAACAACTGAAAAAAGAAGTATATGAAGCTAATATGCAGTTACCAAAACTAGATTTGGTTACATTTACCTGGGGCAATGTTTCAGGAATAGACCGCGATCAAGGATTATTTGTCATTAAGCCTTCTGGTGTGGATTATGATAAATTGCAACCTGAAGACCTTGTGGTAGTTGATCTGACGGGTAAAGTGGTTGAAGGTAAATTAAATCCTTCAAGTGACACTCCAACACATACGTATTTATATAATCATTTTCCCAAAATTGGTGGTATTGTGCACACCCATTCGCCGTGGGCAGTAGCCTTTGCGGCAGCTAAAATGGATATTCCTGCTCTTAATACAACGCATGCAGATACTTTTTACACTGATGTACCAGCTGCAGATGCGTTAACTAAAGAAGAAATCGAAGAAGATTATGAGGGCAACACTGGTAAGACCATCGTTCGCACTTTTAATGAACGACATTTAGATTATGAAGCAACTCCTGGGAGTTTAGTTAGTCAGCATGGACCGTTTTGTTGGGGTGAAACTCCGGCTAAGGCAGTTTACAATGCTAAAGTTTTAGAAGTTGTTGCCGAAGAAGATTATCATACCTTGCAATTAACTAGGTCTGATAGCCATCTTCCTCAGTATTTATTAGATAAACATTATTACCGTAAGCATGGAGAAAATGCATATTATGGTCAGAATAATGCGCAATCAAAAACACATGCTAAAAGAAAGTAAAATTTATTATTTTAATTAAAAAGGAGAGTTTATATTATGTTAGAAGTACCTAAATATGAATTTTGGTTCGCAGTTGGAAGTCAACACTTATATGGTGAAGAAACCTTGAAGGAAGTTGCAGAAGATGCTAAAAAGATTGCAGATGGCCTAAATAAAAATGGAAATTTGCCATATAAGATTGTTTTCAAACAAGTTTTAACTACAGCAGATGAAATAACCAAGTTTATGAAAGAAGCTAACTATGAAGATAAAGTAGCTGGCGTCATTACTTGGATGCACACATTTTCACCTGCAAAGAACTGGATTCGTGGCACAAAACTTTTACAAAAACCATTATTGCACTTTGCAACACAATATTTAGACTATATTCCTTATGACACCATTGATTTTGACTACATGAACTTAAACCAAAGTGCCCATGGTGATCGTGAATATGGTTATATTAATGCCCGTTTACAAATGCACAATAAGATTATTTATGGCCATTGGCAAGATCCAAAAGTAATGAAACAAATTGCTGACTGGGAAGATGTTGCTGTTGCCTATGATGAGTCATTTAACTTAAAGGTTTGCCGGTTTGGCGATACGATGCGTGACGTTGCCGTTACTGAAGGCGACAAGGTTCAAGCTCAAATCCAATTAGGCTGGACAGTTGATTACTATGGCGTAGGCGACTTAGTTGATGAGATGGCTAAAGTTAAAGAATCAGAAATTGATGATGAATATGCTGATTTAAAGTCTCGTTATATTATGGTTCAGGGCTCAATGGATGAAGCCGCATATGAAAAGACTGTTCGCTATCAATTGAGACAATATATTGCCATGAAACGCTTCTTAGAACGTGGGGGCTATACTGCTGTTACTAGCAACTTTGAAGACCTACACGGTTTAGAACAACTTCAAGGCTTATCGGCCCAGTTATTAATGCGTGATGGTTACGGCTTTGCCGGTGAAGGTGACTGGAAGACAGCTGCATTATTGCGGACAATTAAGATTATGACCCATAATCAAAAGACTGCATTTATGGAAGACTATACATTAGACTTGCGCCCAGGTCACCAAGCAATTTTAGGCTCACACATGTTGGAAGTTGATCCTTCGATTGCTTCAGAAAAACCACGTGTTGAAGTTCATCCCCTAGATATTGGTGGTAAGGCAGATCCTGCACGTTTAGTCTTTTCTGGCTCTGAAGGCGATGCAATCGATGTCACCTTAGCTGATTTTAGAAATAACTTTAAGTTAGTTACGTACGCTGTTGACGCCCATAAAGCTGAAAAAGAAACACCACATTTACCTGTTGCTAAACAATTATGGACTCCAAAAGTTGGTCTTGAAAATGGCTCAATGCAATGGATTCAAGCTGGTGGTGGCCACCATACAGTCTTCTCATTCGCAGCAACTGAAGAGCAAATAACAGATTTAGCTACTCTATACGGCGTAGATTTATGTAGTATTAATTAGGAGTAACTAATCTGTACAAAGAATAAAATCCCTATATATTTCATGAAAAGCAATTAAATATTTATCTAAATACACTATTTCAATTATCTTGTTGAAGTAGTGTATTTTGCTAAAAAGAACAGGAGAACAAAAATGAAGGTAATTAAAGAATTTTTTGAAAAATATCAAGATCACGATGTTACCAAGGTAACTTTGGAAAATGACAATGGTGTTGCAATTTCGTGCTTATCAATGGGTGCAACTTGGTATGAGTTTTTAGTGCCGCGGGAAAATGGTCAACAGAAAAATTTGATTATGAATTTTGCTCATTGTGCTGATTATTATGCAAATGGCCTTTGCTGTTGTCAGGGAATTGGTCGTGTAGCTGGCCGAATTAAAAAAGGTCAATTCACTTTAAACAACAAGCAAGTTCAAGTACCAATAAATGAGAATGGAAATACTCTCCATGGTGGTAATGGCGGCTTTCGCTTTCTGAATTGGTCAGTAGCAACAGAGAAGACCGATGACAGTGTCAGCGTCATTTTCAAAAAAACAATCGATGAAAAAACAGATGGCTTTCCTGGTGACTTTGAAGCGACAATCACTTACACTTTAAATAATCAAAATCAGGTTACAATTTCTGAAAAGGCAATTAATGGTGGAAAGGCGACACTATTTAATCCAACTATTCATGTTTACTTTAATTTAAGTGATGCATCCAATCTAGATTCACATGAAATTAAAATCAATAGTCAGAAATACTTACAACTAGATTCTCAGTTGATTCCAACAGGCAAAATGTTAATGACCGCCAATACCCCATATGATTTTCATGAATTTAAAAACCTAGCTACTGCAATTAGAGAAAACGCTGGTTTTGATGATGCATTTGTTATTGATGGGTCAGAAAATGAAATGAAGGAAGTAGCAATCCTGCGTGAAAAAGAAAGTGGTCGTCAAGTTAAGATTACTAGTGAATCAAACTGTCTTGTGATGTATACGATGTCGCAAGAACAGCCAGGAGTAAAGTTTGTACGCGATCAGGGGATTGTTGCTCAGCCAAGTGAAGCAGTTGCGTTAGAAGCGCAGGTCTTGCCTGATGCGATAAACCACAGTAACTTTGGCAATATTATTCTGCCGGCAAATGAAACTAAAACACATCAAATTACATTTAGCTATTTGCAAAAATAAGCTGGGTAGTATGTGAGTAGCGAAAATAAAAGAGCGAGTTAGTAGACCCGCTCTTTTATTCTAGTTGTTTATTCTTTTTTTGAACATAAAGGTAAACGGGCCAGCCACTCAGCGTCAATAAAATGCCAATGATTGCTAAAATTGGCTGTGTCAAAGTTGTGGTAATAACAACAAACAATGCACCGCAGATTGCCAAAATCGGTGGTAACGGGTACCAGGGGATTTTATATGGCCGCTCTAAATCTGGATGTTTTTTGCGCAAAGCAAAAACGCCAGTGAACAAGAGAATTGAAAAGATCCACGAAACGTAAACTAGCATGTCAGTTAGTGAATCAAAGGTCCCTGAAAAAATCATAATTGTTGCGATGATGCATTCAAATAACATGCTGTTAGTTGGGACGATTGTTTGATTATTTAACTTGCCAAAAAAGTTTGAGGCCGGCAACTTCTTTTCTCTACCTAAAACATAGGGCATTCTTGAGCCTAGTAAAAGGTGACCGTTAATGGCACCAAAAACCGATACTAAGATTCCGGCAGCGATAATGGTTCCGCCTAGGTGGCCGAATAACTTTTGGGCCGTTAGCAAGGCAGCACTTTGATTGCCCACTACTTGATTCCACGGAATAACTTTGACGTAACTCCAGTTTAGCAAGGTATAAAAAATGGTAACGCCAAACAAACCCCAAATGATAGCCTGGGCTAAGGTTTTAGCAGGATTCTTGATTTCACTGGCAAGGTTACCTATACTAAGCCAGCCATCATAGGCAAAAAGAACTGCTAGCAGGGCTTGACCAAAAGCCGCTGTGCTACTGGCGGTAGTCAGATGAGGACTAGGCGCGCCTGCTAGTTGATTAGGGCCTTGATAAAAAAGTGCAAAAATAATAATCGCAATAATTGGTAACAGTTTAATTACCAAAGCTATTTTTTGCACCTGTGAACTTAACTTGGAGCCTAACCAGTTGATTACTAGCACTGTTAACATGACAAGCAAAGCAATGAGTGTTGTCGAACAATTTTTAAATTGTGGAATTTCTTTTAGTTGCGTTGCAAAGACAATTGAGAGGGCAGCAATGTTGGCTGGATAATAAATGATAATTAGGGACCAGCCAAATAAAAAAGAAACTTGCGGACCGTAAATCTTTTCGAGATATTTCACTGGTCCGCCATCTTCAGGATAAACGGAAGCAAGTTCTGCAATACTGAGACCCGCCATTAATGTGATAAAACCAGCAAGTGGCCAAACTAAAATACTGAGCCAAGCATTGTGTGTTAGCGATGAGATATTTGCAATCTTGAAAAAAGCACCGCCCCCAATCATGGTTCCCATGACCGTTGCCAAAGCAGCAAAAAAGTTGAGTTGTCTTTTCATAATAATTACCCTATTTAAAAATTACAATAATTAATTGTAATTATAGGCTATGCTGTCCGAAATAAAAAGTTTGCTTACATTTTTTTACAATTTATTTTTAAGATTAAAAAAAGGTTATTAATGTAACCATTAATTTGAAAGCAATTTCAAGTGTGCTATTATTTTTTTAGAGAACTATTGGGCAAGGTTGCCTTTGGTAATAAGGAGAGAAAATGACTAAGATTACTGTTATTGGTAGTATTAATCTAGATACCAATTTGCGCGTTAAGCAAATGGTTAAACCAGGCGAAACGATTCATGCAAAAGAGCATTATTCTGCTGCTGGTGGCAAGGGGGCAAATCAGGCCGTTGCAGCTGCTCGCTCAGGCTGCGAAGTTAACTTTATCGGCGCGGTTGGAAATGATGCACCCGGAAAAGAAATGCTGGGACTGTTAAAGCAAGAAGGAATCGATACTTCTGGTGTAAAAGTGATTAACAATGAATCAACGGGCCAGGCATTCATCACCGTTGATGATGCTGGGCAAAACTCAATCACAATTTATTCTGGAGCTAACTCTGGCTTTAATGCTGATGATGTAGCTGAAAAGCGTGACTTATTGGGCCAAAGCGATTATGTGATTGCCCAATTTGAGACGCCGGTTGAAGCCACAATTAAGGGCTTTGAAATTGCACACGCAGAAGGAATAAAAACTATTTTGAATCCGGCGCCAGCGATGACCGAAATTCCGTCTGCTTTGTTAAAGCAGACTGATCTTATCGCACCAAATGAAACTGAGGCGGCTACAATTACCGGTGTTCAAGTACGTGACGAAGAAAGTGCTAAAAAAGCAGCAGCGAAGTTGCATGCTCTTGGCGTCGAAGCGGTGATTATCACCATTGGCTCTAAGGGTGCCTTTTATGATTACAATGGTCAAAGTGAGTTGGTGCCAGCGTTTAAGGTTAAAGCCGTTGATACTACAGCTGCTGGAGATACTTTTATCGGTGCAATGACTAGCATCCTTAAGCCTGATTTTTCTAATTTAAAAGAGGCAATTATTTTTGCCAATAAGGCGTCATCGTTAACCGTGCAGCGTTATGGTGCTCAGCCATCGATTCCCTATAAAAAAGAAATAGAACAAGTTGACTAGATTTTTCGTAGTTTACGGGTCTTTTGACTAGCATAATCATTAGATTAGTAAAAAATAGTTTAACTTACACGTGGTAAAAATTATAATTAAGATGAACTTGTTGGTGCAGCATGAATTTAAGCTGTCCAATTAGCACAGAAAGGACATCTATTATGACTACTAAAATTGGTATTATTGGCGATGGGCACGTTGGCTGCACCGTTGCACATGAATTAATTGTTTCAGGATTAGTTGATGACTTGGTAATGATTGATCTTAATGAGGGCAAGGTTAACGCTGATGCAGTCGACTTTGAAGATGCAATGGCTAATTTACCCAACCACGTCAATATTACGGTTAATGATTACAGTGCACTTAAAGATGCGGAAATTGTGATTAGTACATTGGGTAAGATTTCGCTTGAGTCAAAGGGCGATCGCTTCCAAGAGCTTGAATATAATAAGAAGCAATTGCAGCCAATCACTGAATCAATTAAAAAAAGTGGCTTTAACGGTATTTTATTGGTTATTTCTAATCCAGTTGATGCTATTACCAACCTTTATCAACAATTAACGGGCTTACCAAAAGAGCGGGTTATCGGAACGGGTACGCTGCTTGATACTGCGAGAATGAAAAAAGTGGTTGCTCATAAATTTGATGTTGATCCCCGTTCAGTTAGCGGTTTTGCCTTGGGTGAACACGGTAATTCACAGTTCACTGCTTGGTCAACGGTTAAGGTATTAGAAAAGCCTATTTCTGAACTTGCTAAGTCCGCTTCTTGGGAACTGACAGATTTAGAAGATGAGATTGTCCGTGGTGGTCAAACCGTCTTCATGGGTAAGCACTACACTAATTATGGCGTTTCTGCAGCTGTTGTTAGAATTGCTCGGGCAATTCTGACTGACTCACGGACTGAATTGCCAGTTTCAAGTTATCAAGAAAAATATGGCACTTACATGTCATACCCTGCAATTGTTGGTCGGTGCGGTATTGTTGCTCGCGTTGAATTAAACTTAACGCCAGACGAAGAAAGTCTTTTGCAAAAATCCGCTGAAACAATCAAAGAAAAATCTCAAGCCTAGTTTAAATTGTAAGCAGTATTACTGGGTAAAGCGTCCTTTAAAATGGACGCTTTTTTATTGCCCTAATTGCTTGAACTACTAGGAAAAGTCGCGCAAAGCAATTTCATTGACAAAAAGTAAGTATAAGAATAGCATTAACTTTATCAACTGTTTTACTTGAAGGAAGTGCGATTATGGCTCAAATTTTAAACACTGTACAATGCAAAAATGTCTGTTTGTCTAACTCATTTGTATTTAGCCGGTGGGGAAATTTGTGTGTCGCTTAAAAACGGTTTAATTAGCAATCTGCAGTTCTAGTGTAATTGCGGATTATTGTTTTTATTTGTTAGGTAAGACCCATGAATCCTCGCGATGATTGGGTCTTTTTCTTTTGGAGTGGGGGAGAGAAAATGAGCTGGCAGATCATTACTCAAAGTTTGCCAATTTTTTTAAAAGCCTTTGAACTGACCCTCTGGCTTTCCTTAATTGGAATCTTAGGGGCAATTATCGTTGGTGTGATTAGCAGTTTAGTGCAGTACTTTAAAGTGCCGGTCTTAAGCCAACTATTTGCGGCTTATGTTGAGTTAGCACGAAACACGCCGTTATTAATTCAACTATTTTTCTTGTATTATGCTTTTCCAGTAATTGGGTTAAAAATGTCAGCGATGACTTGTGGCATCATTGGCCTGATTTTTCTTGGTGGAGCTTATATGGCGGAAGGATTTACCGGTGGGTTTACTGGCGTTAGTGCGACCCAAATTGATGATGGCAAGGCCCTCGGGATGAATAATCTTCAGTTAGCCCGTTATGTGGTTTTTCCACAAGGTTTTGCCTTAAGCATGCCATCTTTAACTGCTAATATCATTTTTCTAATTAAAGAAACTTCGATTTTCTCAGTGATTGCAATTCCGGAATTAACCAATACGGCACTTGATTTAATTGGAATGTATTATCGTTCCAATGAATATTTGTTAATGCTGGTAATTGCCTACGCGATTATTTTAATTCCGGTAATCCTAATCCTGAACTACCTAGAAAGGAGAGTGCGCTATGGCACATTCGGCGATTGATGTCATTTTTACCGGCAACAATTTTGCCAGAATCCTCGATGGTTTATGGACATCTGTCTGGATTTCGGTAGTCAGCCTTGCGGTTGGTCTTATTTTGGGCACTTTATTTGGTATTTTACGTACAATTCCAAACAAAATTATTCGGTTTATTTTGCGACTTTATTTAGAATTTTTCAGAATTGTACCAACAATTGTTTTGCTATATTTGTTCTATTATATCTTGCCGCGTAGTTTTCATATCGATTGGCCAGCCAGCTGGATGGCGATTCTGGCTTTTGCACTGTGGGTCGCCGCGGAATTTAGTGATATTGTCCGAGGAGCACTTGAATCTGTTCCGCTTGTCCAAAAAGAATCGGGACTTGCGCTGGGACTTAGTCCGACGCAACTATTTCGGTATGTTTTATTACCGCAGGCAATGAAACTCGAACTGCCAGCTACGATCAACTTGGCAACCAGGGTTATCAAGACGACCTCTTTATTGATGATGATCAGTATTATGGATGTCATTGCGGTCGGGCAACAAATAATTGAAGCCAATAACCAAAAATATCCGACAGCAGTCTTTTGGATTTACGGACTGATTTTTGTCCTGTATTTTGTAATCGATTATCCATTATCGCTTTGGTCAAAAAAGTTAGCTGCAAAACAGAAATAGGTGGATTAAATGACAAAAGAAATTTTGCGCGTTGAAAATTTGAATAAGTATTACGGAGATCGGCATGTCTTGCATGATATCAACTTTACCCTCCATGAAGGCGAAGTACTAACCTTGCTTGGCCCATCTGGCTCAGGGAAAAGTACTTTGATCAGGTGCTTGAATGGTCTTGAAGAATACAATGATGGGGCAATTTATTTTAAAAACCAAAAAGTTACGCCATCGGCTAAAAATTGGCAAAAATTGCGGCAGAAGATTGGCATGGTCTTTCAAAGCTATGACCTTTTTCCTAATCTAACGGTAATGGAAAACATTTTACTGGCTCCGACAAAGGTGCAAAAACGGCCTGAAGAAGAAGTCAAAAAAGAGGCGGAAAAACTATTAGCTAGAGTAGGTTTAACTGGCTATGTGGATTCATATCCACGGGAACTGTCAGGTGGACAAAAACAGCGAATTGCGATCGTACGGGCATTAGCTATGCACCCAGAAGTGATGCTATTTGATGAAGTCACAGCTTCACTAGATCCAGAGAAGGTGCGTGGTGTGTTACAAATCATGACAAACTTGGCCAAAGAAGAGCACAAGACAATGATTATTGTGACGCACGAAATGAACTTTGCCCGGCAAATTGCTGATCAAGTCTTATTTTTAGAAAACGGACAGATTTTAGAAAATACTCCGGGAAAGGACTTTTTCGCACAGCCGCAAACAGCACGTGCGCGTGCCTTTTTGGCTAGCATGGATTTTTAAGGAGTAAGCATGAAAGTTAAAACAAAAAATAAGGTAATTAGTATAATTGTTGTTGCCGTAGTTTTAATTATTAGCTTTTTTGGGTTTAAATCCTCTTTAAATGAAAGTACGGGTGGCAGCGATAGCAGCGTTAGCGCAATCAAAAAACGGGGCGTTTTGCGTGTGGCAGTGTTTGGTGACTTGCCCCCTTATGGTTGGGTCGACGACCACGGCTTTCGCAGGGGATATGACTTGCGCTTAGCTAGAAAAATGGCTAAGGATCTTGGCGTAAAGGTAAAGTTTACCCAGGTCAATGCCAATAACCGGGTTGATACGTTAAATTCAAATAAGGCCGATATTGTTCTTGCCAATTTCACGGTTACGCCTGAGCGAAAACAAGTGGTTGATTTTGCCAGACCTTATATGAAAGTTTCGGTCGGAGTCATTTCACCTAAAAATGCGCCACTTAAAAGTGAGGCGGCTTTGAAAAGAAAGTCGATCATTGTTAATAAAGGGACTACCGCGGAAAACTATTTCACAGCAAGAGGCGGCGTCAATTTGCTGAAGTTTGATTCTAAAACGCAGCAGTTTAATGCCCTGAAAAATAAGCGTGCGGCGGCTTTAGCCGATGACAACTCGTATCTTTATGCTTGGGTAAAGCGTAATCCGACTTATACGGTTGGAATTAAAAATATCGGGCCAAACCAGTATATTTCGCCAGCCGTGAAAAAAGGCAATAACTCTCTTTTAGATTGGACCAATAAAGAAATTACCAAGTTGACCAACCAGAAGTTCTTTACCGATGACTATAATAAGGAACTGAAACCATATTTTGGTAAGGAAGTTAAGCCGAGTGACATTGTTTTAGATTAAAGATGCTGGTATAATAATTAAGTCTTGAAATATATTTTGGAAAATGTTATTGTATTAGACGTTAATCGATTAATCTATGACTTGCAATAAAGTCATGGCAAAGGAGTAATAAACATGAAACAAGGCATTCACCCAGATTACCAACAAGTTGTCTTTATGGATTCCGCAACAGGTGCTAAGTTTGTTGCTGGTTCAACCTTAAAGTCAAAAGAAACAGTAGATTACGAAGGTAAAACTTACCCATTAATTCGGGTTGAAATTACTTCAGATTCTCACCCATTCTACACTGGCAAGCAAAAGTTTGCTCAAGCAGATGGTCGAATCGAGAAGTTCAACAAGAAGTATGGTATGAAGAAGTAATATCTTTGATCTGGTGGAAGCAGTCCCATTGGGGCTGCTTTTTTACGTAAAACGTTAATATTACGCTGCTAACTATTAGTGTAATATTGATTTTAGCGGAATTTCTTTTTAGCTAGGAGAAAATTAGATGAAAATGCAACTGGTAGAAATTGCTAAAGCAATCAACGCGAATTGTGAGGGCAACGACCAAACTGTTATTACTTCTGTTGCCTTTGACTCAAGAAAAATCGCTGAGGGCGGATTATTTGTCCCGTTAGTCAGTGATCGGGATGGTCATGACTTTGTAAGCAGCGCAATTAATAATGGGGCTAGTGCTACTTTGTGGCAAAAAGGTCACCCTAATAAGCCCACAGATATTGCCGTCTTAGAAGTTGATGATCCATTAACAAGTATGCAAAAATTGGCGCAGTATTACCTAAATAAGGTTAATCCGACTGTAGTCGGCATTACTGGTTCAAACGGTAAAACCACTACTAAGGATATGACTGCGGCGGTTTTGGCCAAAAGATTTAATGTGCATAAGACAGATGCTAATTTTAACAATGAAATTGGCGTTCCAATGACCATTTTGGATATGAAGCCAAATACTGAAATTTTGGTTTTGGAAATGGGAATGGACCATGCGGGGCAGTTGCACCAACTTAGTGAATTGACTCACCCGGATGTTACGGTAATTACCATGATTGGTGAGGCTCACATTGAATTTTTAGGTTCACGTGAAAAAATTGCTGATGCGAAGATGGAAATTACCGATTTCCTGCGTGAGGACGGCGAGCTTATTTACAATGGTGACGAACCGCTTTTGCGTGAGCGAGCTGAAAAGATTGACCAGTCAAAAGTTACTTTTGGTTTTGGTAAAAATGATACAGTGTATGCAACGGGTTTTAGAAGTTATAAACACCACGCCACATTCACGATTAACCAGTCAGACTGTAAGTTTACTATTCCAATGATTGGTAAGCATAATGTTTCAAACGCCCTGTCTGCTCTTTGCGTTGGTCGTCATTTTGGTGAAAGCGATGAAGAAATTGCTACTGCTTTAGCTAGCTTTACCCCAACTGCCAACCGGATGGAATGGGAAAAAGGTGATGTGGGTGAGGACATTATGAGTGATGTCTATAACTCGAACCCGACTGCTGTCCGTGCCGTTTTAAGCAGCTTTGGTCAGATCCAGGTTCCTGAAGGTAGCCGGCGCATTGCTGTCTTGGGTGACATGCTCGAATTAGGTGACAGATCAGCTGAGCTTCATGCTGGTCTTGCAGATTGCCTTGATCCGCAAGTGATTAACGAAGTATATTTATATGGCTCAGAAATGAAAAATTTAGCTGATGCTCTAAAAGAAAGTTACGAGCCAGAAAATCTACATTATTATAAAAAAGATCAGATGCAGCCAATGATAGCTGATCTGAAAAATGATATTAAGCCGCACGACATTGTTGTCCTGAAAGGATCACATGGTATGCACCTCGAAAAAGTAGTGGAGCGGCTTAGATAAGGAGAACTTAGTGAAATTTTCGGAATTAGGATTAAATGATGAGCTTCTAAAAGCAATTAAACGTTCAGGCTTTGAAGAAGCAACACCAATCCAAGAACAAACAATTCCTCTTGCTTTAGCAGGCAAGGACGTGATTGGCCAAGCTCAAACAGGTACTGGTAAGACAGCTGCCTTCGCTTTGCCAATTTTACAAAACTTAGACAAACACAATAAGGTAATTCAGGCGTTAATCATCGAACCAACGCGTGAACTTGCTATTCAAACACAAGAAGAACTTTTCCGCTTAGGCCGTGATGAAAAAGCACGCGTTCAAGTAGTATACGGTGGTGCTGATATTGGCCGCCAAATTCGGTCACTTAAAAACCATGTTCCAGCTATTTTAGTTGGTACCCCTGGACGTTTGCTTGATCATTTAAAACGCAAGACCATTAATTTGGAAAACGTCAACACAATTGTTTTGGATGAAGCTGATGAAATGCTTGACATGGGCTTTATTCAAGATATTGAAAGTATTTTGGGCTATGTCAAAAACCGTAAGCAAACATTGCTCTTCAGTGCGACAATGCCAAAACCAATTCTAAATATCAGCGAAAAATTCATGCATGACCCTGAAATCGTGCGGATTAAGACTAAAGAACTAACGGCTGACTTAATTGATCAATACTTTGTCCGGTCAAAGGACTCAGAGAAATTTGATATTATGTGTCGTTTAATTGATGTTGAAAGTCCAGATTTAGCGGTTATCTTTGTTAGAACTAAACGCCGCGTTGATGAAGTAACGCGTGGACTGCAAGCTCGTGGGTATAACGCTGCCGGAATTCACGGCGACTTATCCCAGGCTCGCCGAATTAGCGTTTTGAAACGGTTCCGTTCTGGTAAATTAGATATCTTAGTTGCTACCGATGTTGCAGCACGTGGACTTGATATTTCAGGTGTTACCCATGTGTATAACTATGATATCCCTCAAGATCCAGATTCATATGTTCACCGCATTGGCCGTACTGGTCGTGCCGGTCAAAACGGTAGTTCAATTACTTTTGTTACGCCAAATGAAATTGGCTACATGCGGACAATTGAACAACTTACTAAGAAAAAGATGACACCTCTTCGTCCACCATCAGATGACCAAGCTTTCCGTGGTCAATTAAAGGTTGCCAAATCCAAGATTGAAGACCTCATGAAGGAAGACTTGACCAAGTATACCGACGATGCTAGTGAGTTGTTAGAAAACTATTCTGCAATTGATCTTGTTTCTGCATTCTTGAAGAACTTATCTAAGGACTCATCAAACGTTGAGGTTAAGATTAGTTCAGAAAAGCCGTTACCTTATAAGGGTGGCGGTCGTCGTGGCGGCGGCCGTGGTCGTGGCCATTATAGTCGCGGTCGTAATGGCGGTGGCCGCGGCGGCTATCGTGGTGGTGACCGCGGTCATGGTGGTCGTGGCAACTACCGTGGTGGTCGCTCGAACCGTTCCGGTGGCAGTCATAATTTCGTAATTAAGAACAAAAAAGATTAATAATTTTACTAAAAAAGAGTTGTGGTCATGTGCAGCTCTTTTTTTGTATTATAATTTTCTCAAGTGAGGTAAGAAAAAATGATTTTTGGCGTGGGCATTGATGCAGTTGAAGTTGAACGAGTAGCCAAGATTGTCGCTAAGGGTGATGGTTTTGCCAAAAAAGCTTTAACCCCGAAAGAATTCGCACAATATCAAAAAATGGTTGGCAAACGAAAAGTTGAATATTTAGGCGGCCGTTTTTCACTGAAAGAGTCTTTTTCAAAGGCAATGGGTACTGGCTTAGGGGAAAAAGTCGGTTTAATGGATGTTGAAACCCTATGGGATGAAAACGGGCATCCGGTGACAACTTCGCCAAAATTCGATGGTCAAATTTTTTCGAGTATCACTCATGATAATCATGAAATAATAACTTTAGTTGTATTGGAGAAGTGAATATGGTTCCTGGAATACATCGTCCGGCAGCTGTTTATGTCGATTTAAGTGCAATTAAGCAAAATATTGAGCAAGAGTTAAACCACCTTGAGCCTGGGCAAAAATTATTTGCCGTAATTAAGGCTAATGCGTATGGTCATGGTGCCGTTAAAGTTGCTCAATTAGCCGCTAAAAATGGTGTCAGCGGCTTTTGCGTAGCAATTTTAGATGAGGCCCTTGAACTTCGCCGAGCGGGAATTACTCAGCCAATTTTGGTCCTGGGAGTTACCCCTGAAGAATACGCTACTTTGGCGGCCAAAAATGATATATCACTGACCGTGCCTGACTTTGAATGGCTAAATACAGCAGACCAAGAGCTTAACAATACCGGTTTGCAATTGAAAATTCATCTGGCGGTTGATTCAGGAATGGGGCGGATTGGTTTTAGCGAGGATGAGGAATTTCTCCAAGCTAATGACTTTTTGCTGGATAACCCGCACTTCGAAGTAGAAGGATTGTTCACACATTTTGCTTCCGCGGATAGCAGTGATGATACCTACTTTAAAACCCAGGTAGAACGGTTCGAGCATCTTAAGAGTTTACTGAAAGTAAAACCTAAATGGATTCATGTGGATAACACGGCGGCCAGTATCTATGGTAAAAAGGTGCACAGTGATTTGGTTCGGTTTGGTATCGGGCTTTACGGCCTTAACCCATCCTCAAATCCAAGTACTCCGGATTTACCAGCACAAATTAGACTTAAACCAGCATTATCTTTGGAGAGTGAACTAGTTCAGGTTCACACTATTCACAAGGGGCAAGGCGTTGGTTATGGTTCAACTTATATTGCTGATTGTGACCAAATTATTGGTACAATTCCACTAGGTTATGCAGATGGGTTTATCCGCAAATTTCAGGGCTTTAAAATCCAGGTCGGAGACGAATATTGTCCAATTGTAGGGCGGATTTGCATGGATCAGCTGATGGTACGTTTACCGTATGAGATGCCGACCAAAACTAAAGTGATTTTGATTTCAAATGATCCTACTGCTCCGAATAATATTAAGGCTGCGGCGGACTATGTTGATTCAATTCATTATGAAGTGGCTTGTTTACTAGACGACCGCTTGCCACGCATCTACCGTGAAGGATAAATTGGCTAGATATTTTTATTTAGTATTTCTAGCTTAAATGATTAAATAAATATCAGTCAAAGACTTAGAGGTACAATTTAGTCATGATGTATTAACTTATTTACTTGAAGAAAATAGTAAGGGTAGCCATCTGCCATCTAAATCTGTGTCCTTTAAAAGTTAAAAGCATACAAAAAGCGACTAATTTCTCAAACTAAGAGAGGTTAGCCGCCTTTTTGCTATTGAAAAATAGTTAATCTAACAAAGTTTTGCTAGTTACAATTATTGACGATTAATCATCAATTGGCTTACTCATAAATACGCCAGGATTTTCATCACTCATAATCGTCATCCCTGCCTGCAAATCTTCGATTTCTGCCACTACGTAGCTCTTTGCTTCCAAGCGCTTCACGATCAGTTTCATCGTGTCTTCTGTTACTCCGGCTGGCAAAGTAAAGAGAATTCGCCGAACAAAATTGTCATTAACCTCGGCCGAGGAGGCATCGAGACTCATTACACCAGCAATTTCTGAATATTTACTAATTGCTTTTGCCATTTTAACTAAATTACCCCGAGAATTATCGGTTAAAACCGTCAAAACATATGACCCAGTCTTGATGTTCCAAGCATCGGATAACATATCAAGCAAGCGGGAGTGGGTTAAAATACCATAAAATTTATTTTCTTCGTCTAAAACCGAAATGTATGGTAAATCCTTAATTGTGAAGAAAACTTTAAAAAATGGTGAATTAACTTTAATTGTTTTGGTGGCGTTTTTGAGCAGGTAGGTAACCGGCAAACTCATGTCTTTACCCTGAGATTTATGGCGGTAGATGTGCATCTTATAAATGTTTCCGCGGAAAATCGTCCCAGTATCATCTAAGATAGGCACACACCGATAGCCAGAGTCTTCTAAAATTTTAAGTGCTTCTTCAAGTGTTGCGTGTTCGTTAACTGTAGTTAGATAATCTTTTTTGATAACTAAAGATTTAATCAGCATGAAACTGCCTCCATTTTAAAAATAATCTGATTAGTCAACCATCACTCAAATGGTTTTTATTAAATAAAAATTAGAATAATTTTATTGAACAAATAGAGTTTAGCACGAGCTTGCCAAATTAAAAAGCTTTTTTACCGACTGAAATCAAAGTGTAATAGTCTTGGGCAATTTGCTTTTGGCAGGATGTGCTATTATTAAGTGCGACTAAAAGTAAGGGGTAATTTGATGAAAATAATTGCTGGCCTGGGTAATCCAGGCAGAAAATATGATGGTACAAAGCACAATACTGGTTTTATGGCAGTTGACCATTATTTACGGAAAAATGCGCTCGAACTTGAGCGGGAAAAGTTTGAAGGTAAATATACAAAACAAAAAATTAATGGTGAAGATATTATCCTGCTTGAACCACAAACTTATATGAATGATTCTGGAAGATCAGTTGCTCAGTTTGCCCGTTTTTTCAAGGTTGAGCCACAAGATATCTTGATTATTCATGATGATATGGATATGCCATTGGGCAAAATCCGCATTCGTGCAAATGGTAAATCAGGCGGTCATAATGGTATTAAGAGCATTATCCGTGATCTAGGTTCCAGTAATTTCAACCGCTTGAAAATTGGAATTCGGCACCCAGATAATGTTACTGAAGCCAGTGTTATTTCGTGGGTCTTGTCCCCGTTTAATGCTGAGCAAAAAGACTTAATGGATGCTGCTTTTGAAACTAGCAGTGAGGTCATTGCCGATTTTATTGCTGGCAAAAGCAGTCAGTTTTTGATGAATAAGTATAACTAAATCATGCGTTTGACAGACTTAATCGAAAAAGATCAGGATTTAACCGCGTTTATTGCCAAAGCGGCACAAGTTAAAAACTCACTAATCACGGGCGCTAATGCCGGTGCTTTTAGTCTGCTCTTATGTCAGATTGTAACGACACTCAAGCAGCCTTTAATATTAATTGAGGAAAACGAAAATAAAGCTCAGAAACTGTATAGTGAATTAAATGCGGTTATGCCGGATGGCACTATTCAAATTTTTCCACTTGATGCAACAATTGCTACGCAAACCGCTGTTAGTTCTCCTGATGAATTGAGCAGCAGAATCCAAACGCTGAACTTTTTGTTAAGCAAGCAAATGGGAATTGTGGTAACGACGCCGCAAGGAATGCAGTATCAACTTTCACAGCCTGAACAATATCAAGCTACTAGAAGAGCCTTTACCCCGGGTAAAGAGTTTGAATTATCTGAACTAACTAACTGGTTAATTCAAGCAGGTTATCGGCGGGAAAACTTGGTTGCGCGGCCGGGTGAATTTGCTCTAAGAGGAGATATCCTTGATATTTACCCGCTTGATCGCGAAAATCCGATCAGAATTGAGTTCTTTGGTGACGAAATCGATACGATTAAGGAATTTGACCTAGCAAGTCAGCGTAGTCAAAAGCAGGTAGAAGAAGTTACGATTGGGGCAGCGCAAGACCGTGTATTTACAGCTGCTGACTTTAGTCGTGCGGCGAAAATGATTACGAAGGCAATGGGCGATGCTCCCGCTCCAGAAGAGGCCGTCAAAGACCACTTTACCCAAATTCTGGATGAATTAAATGGTGGGACTTTACCGCAAAATTATGCTTTCTTAGTTGATTTTTTACTAGCAAAACCAAGTAGCTTACTGGACTATTTAGATTCGGATGGGTTAATTTTACTTGACGATTGGCCGTTAATTGATCAGGCAGTAAAGACAGTTGACCAACAAAATGCTGGCTTTATTGATGATGAATTAAAAACCGGTGCAATGCTGCCAGGGCAGCAGTTACGGGCTGATTTTCACCGCATTTGGTCCAAGGATCAGCATCACCACATTTACTTTTCACTCTTTCAGCGTAGCATCGGCCGCGTAAGACTTGGACAGTTATTTGATTGGCAGACACGTGAGCCGCAACAGTTTTTCAGTCAAATGCCGCTAATCAAAACTGAAATTGAGTCGTACCAAAGAAACGGCCAAACGGTTGTCTTACAAGCAGATAATCCTAAACGGGCACGGCAGATTAGTCAGACGATGGCCGAATTTGGGATGGATATTCCGGTGGTTGATGCGGCAGATATTTCTGAGCAGCAAACACAAATTATTGTGGGTTCATTTACCAGCGGCTTTACGCTGCCAAATAATAATTTAGTTTATCTAACAGAACATGAACTGTTTAATAAAACCACCCATCATAATCGCCGAATTAAAACACTGGAAAATGCCCAGCGTTTGCGCAATTATACGGAGCTTAAGCCAGGCGATTATGTTGTTCACGTCAATCACGGAATTGGTCGCTTTGAAGGAATTAAGACCCTAGAAAATAATGGGGTTAAACGTGATTATATTACAATCACTTATCAACATGGCGATCAGCTATTTGTGCCAGCGGATCAACTGAAATTAGTTCAAAAATATGTTGCTTCGGAAGGTAAGACGCCACATGTTAACAAGCTAGGTGGAACAGAATGGGCTAAAACCAAACGCAAGGTTCAATCGAAGGTGGAAGACATTGCGGATGACCTGATTGATTTATACGCCAAGCGTGAATCTGAAAAGGGCTTTGCATATTCTCCCGATGATAGTTTGCAACGCGAATTTGAGGATGCTTTTCCGTACGTAGAAACACCTGACCAATTGCGTTCACTGAAAGAAATCAAGCATGATATGGAGCAAGATAAGCCGATGGACCGCCTATTGGTGGGAGATGTTGGCTTTGGTAAAACCGAGGTGGCATTGCGCGCCGCTTTTAAGGCTATTCAGGACAATAAACAGGTAGCTTTTTTGGTACCAACTACTATTTTGGCCCAGCAACACTATGAAACAATCCAAGATCGGTTTAAAAACTTTCCGGTCAATTACGCTGTTTTATCCCGCTTTCAAACTCCAGCTGAAGCTAAAAAAATCACAACGGGGTTAAAGGATGGCAAAATTGATCTGGTCGTTGGAACGCACCGGTTATTATCGAAGGATGTCCAGTTTAAGGATCTCGGATTGCTAATCGTTGATGAAGAGCAGCGCTTTGGCGTTAAACATAAAGAACGGCTAAAGGAATTAAAGGCCAATATCGATGTCTTGACTTTGACGGCAACGCCAATTCCGCGAACGCTTCACATGTCAATGGTGGGAGTGCGTGATTTATCGGTTATGGAGACACCGCCATCTAACCGTTATCCAATTCAAACTTATGTGATGGAACAAATTCCTAGCGTCATTAAGGATGCCTGTTTGCGCGAAATGCAGCGCGGTGGCCAAGTCTTTTACTTGCACAATCGCATTGATGATATTGATGAAGTTGTTAGTCATTTAGAAGATTTGATGCCAACGGCTAGGATTGTGAGTGTCCATGGGCGCATGAGCAAGAACCAGATGGAAGATATTCTGTACCGTTTCTTGAATCGTGAATTTGATATTTTGGTGACTACCACAATTATTGAAACAGGCATCGACATGCCCAACGTTAATACAATGATTATTGAAGACGCTGACCATTATGGGTTAAGTCAGCTATACCAGCTGCGTGGCCGCATTGGCCGTAGCGCACGGCTAGCCTATGCTTATTTCTTGTATCAGCCTAATAAGGTGCTCACAGAAATAGGGGAAAAGCGGCTTGATGCCATTCGTGATTTTACCGAGCTTGGTTCGGGTTTCAAAATTGCGATGCGTGATTTGTCAATTCGCGGAGCAGGCAATATGCTGGGTGCCCAGCAGCACGGCTTTATTGATAGTGTTGGGTATGACTTGTATTCACAGATGCTGGCAGATGCCATTAAAACGCGTAAGGGCAAGAAAAAGCTTAAAAAGAGTAACGCAGAAATTGATCTGGGCTTGGAAGCATATATTCCAGAAAGTTATATCGCTGACCAGGAAGAAAAGATCGAGTTCTACAAGAAAATTAAGTCGGCTGATGTTGATGAAATTGCACAAATTCAGGATGAGTTAATTGATCGCTTTGGTGATTATCCGGAGCCGGTTGAAAATCTCCTCGCAATTTCGAAATTGAAGACTGAGGCGGATCTGGCGCAGGCTTTAACTATTACTAAAAGCAATAATCAAGTCAAAGTTGAATTTGATAACGAGGCAAGCCGAGAGCTGGAAGGACCGAATATTTTTAAAGCCTTGGAACATGTGAGTTTAAAGGCTAGAATTAACTTATCGCCGCAAAAACGGTTAATTGTTTTATTAGAATTGCCAGCTAAGATTCAGAGCAGACAGCTTTTTAATGAATTAACAACATTTATGGCCGGCGCTAATGATATTATTCAAAGATAATTTGAGGTAAAAAAATGAGAATAGATAAATTTTTAAAAGTTTCCCGTTTGGTCAAAAGACGTCCAGTAGCTAAGGAAATGGCCGATCAGGGTCGAATCAAAGTTAATGATAAGGTCGTTAAGTCGAGTTACGATGTCAAGATTGGTGATGTTATTGAAGTCGGCTATGGCGCTAAAGAAGTAAAAGCCAAGGTCTGTGACATTAAGGAAACAACCAAAAAAGCAGAAGCAAGTGAACTATACGAATTAGTTGATTAATTACTTTGTTATTTAATGACTTTTATAAGTGGTCTTGCTATAATGAAATTAGTAATTTTAGTAATAGAAGGAAAAAATTATGAAAGGACCACGTATTTACAATTCGCTTAGTCCAGAAGAGCGAGTTGCACGCTTAAGAAAAAAGCAGGAAAAACGGGAAAAAGAAGTACATCGTGTTCGACGCAACAGGATTATTGCGGCTTTTTTAGTTTTGTTTGCCTTTTTAGGCATTCAACTAGCGGTTACGCATGCGCAAACTAACCGCATTAATGAGCAAGTGCAAACATCTAAGAAATCGTTAAAGCAGATTAATAATCAGAAAAAGATTTTATTGGCTAAACGCGATGACTTGAAGGATCCTGACTACGTGGCCAAACTTGTTCGCTTCAAGTTCTTGTATTCTAAGCCAAATGAAACAGTTTATAATTTACCTGAGGACAAAGATAACAATTAATGAAATACCAAGTAGGACAGCGCGTTACTGGTAAAATTAACAACATTACCGATTTAGGCATCTTCGTATCGCTACCGCAAAATACTTCGGGCCTTATTCACCATAATGATTTTGGCGATAACTGGCTGCATGAAAAGCGCCACTATCAGGTCGGAGAGACGATTAGGGTAGTCGTAATTAATAACTTTAAAGGTAAAATAGGATTATCAAAAACGCGGATTAATGATCCTATTTTAATTGACCATACTAATGAATTTTCAACCACCAAAAAAGAAGACTTCTTAACCGTTTTAGCTAAGACAGTTGCTGATGCCGAAAAGGAAATTAACAAATTACAGCAAGAATTGACCGATTATGCTAGTTGATTATTTTTTTAAGCGTCATGGATTGCCCCTTGAGAATAAAACGGTCGTAGTTGCTACTAGTGGCGGCCCCGATTCGATGGCACTGCTAGATATGCTGGAGGAACTTCAGTCGCAGTATCATTTAGCCATCATTGCGGCCCACTTGGATCACCAATTACGTGCTGATTCCGCTCGTGAAAGTGAAGTAATTGCAGCTTATTGCCGTGACAAGCCAATTAAGGTGGTTAATGGGTTGTGGCCGACTGCTTTACATCCCCAAAAAGGAGTTGAAGCTGCCGCCCGCGAATATCGGTACCACTTTTTAGTGCAAGTGATGCAAGAAAACAATGCCGATTATCTCTTGACTGCACATCATTGTGACGATCTTTTAGAAAATATTTTATTGAAGTTTATTCGTTCGGGAAATCCCAGTGAAATGAATAGCTTACAGGCCGTAACTAAAATGAAAGACAGGACGCTCTTGCGTCCGTTTTTGTCTTTAGAAAAAGAAACGCTGCTGAAATATGATCAGGAAAAGCAGATTCCGTATGTGATTGATGAGACCAATAATGAAGACGACGTTTTGCGTAACCGTCTGCGCCATCACCTTGTTCCATTATTAAAACAAGAAAATCCTCAAATTGGTCAGAATGCTCTGCGCTTTACTAACCAGCTTAATTTGATAGATTCATTGGTTGAGTTAGAATTTAGCCAGCTCGGACAGCCAGAGAATTTTTTAGGAATTGCTTACCGCATCAAAACTTCGCATCTTGCATCTTTATCTAAAAAGCAACAGCTTTTATACTGGCAGTATTTTATTTGGCAAAAGTTTCATATTCGCGTCAATGAGCATTTAGGCGAGTTTAACTTAATTACTTACCAAGCCTATTTTTATCTTTACCAAAATAATTTGCCACCGCAAGAAAAACTGCATCATGTTAGTGTGGGGCAAAAGTTCGATTTTAATAACCGCCACTGCTTAATTACAACCAGGCCGTGTACTTCTGGCAAGCTAGTTGGACGGTTTTATGCTCCAGCTAGTGCAGCTCTAGTCGTTGGTTCACTAACTCCCGGCACGCGGCTGGAGTTAATATCAGGGCAGCACGTTAAAAGCAAGAAAAAATTTGCTGCTAAGGGAATCCCCAATGTTTTACGCCCATACTGCTTGGCAGTGTTAGCAGATGAGGTGCCCGTTTTTGTTGAAAAAACATATGTTAAGCGAAATAAGCGAACTGAATTGCAGCAATATTATTTATATGACAATATTTAATAAGATATTTTAAAATATTAGAGCATCACTGAAATTTGTGTTAAACTTTTATTCGTATATCCTTAGGAACTTTGCGGAGGTTTTTTATGAAAAATAACCGGAATCGGCTGTTTTCAAACGGCTTGTTCTATATTGTTGTTTTCCTGTTATTATTGGGGGGAATCAACTGGGCACTTGGTGGAACTGATAATTCCGGTGGTAGTGAAAACATTAGCTACTCGGAATTTGTGAAGGATTTAAATGACGGAAAAGTTAAAAACTTTAACGTTCAGCCTTCCAATGGTGTTTACACTGTATCAGGCAGTTACAAGACTGCTCAGGGTACCAAGGGACAGTCAAAAAATAGTTTTGACTTCTTCAATGGTAATTCTGGTTCTAAAGTAACGCGTTTTTCGACAACGATGTTGCAAAATGATTCAAGTGTTTCGAATGTTCAAAACTTAGCTGAAAAGAGTGGTACAAAGATGACCACTCAGGGCGAATCACAGTCTGGCAATTGGATTTCTACGATTGTGATGCTTGTGCCAACCATTTTGTTCATCGTGATGCTTTGGATGATGATTAGTCAAAGCAGTGGCGGTGGCCGTGGTGGTAACGGCGGCATCATGAATTTTGGTCGCTCACACGTTAAGCCAGAAGATCCGAAGAAAAATAAAGTTCGTTTCTCTGATGTTGCAGGTGAAGAAGAAGAAAAGCAAGAATTGGTTGAAGTGGTTGAGTTCCTTAAGAATCCAGCCAAATTCACCAAGCTTGGTGCTAAAATTCCGTCTGGTGTTTTGCTTGAGGGTCCTCCGGGTACTGGTAAGACCTTACTTGCGCGGGCAGTTGCTGGTGAAGCCAATGTACCATTTTTCTCAATTTCTGGTTCAGACTTTGTAGAAATGTTTGTCGGTGTTGGTGCCAGTCGTGTGCGTGATTTATTTACCAATGCTAAGAAAAATGCACCAAGTATTATCTTTATCGATGAAATTGATGCAATCGGTCGTCGTCGTGGCAGCAATGCCAGCGGTGGTGGTAACGATGAACGTGAACAGACCTTAAACCAGTTGTTAGTTGAAATGGATGGTTTCGAGGGCAATGAAGGTGTTATTGTTATTGCCGCAACTAACCGGTCCGATGTATTGGATCCAGCTTTGCTTCGTCCTGGTCGTTTTGACCGGAAAGTCTTGGTTGGTACTCCGGATGTTCGCGGACGTGAAGCTATTTTACGGGTTCACGCTAAGAACATGCCGTTAGCTGACGATGTTGATTTAAAGGAAATTGCTCGCCAAACACCAGGTTTTGTTGGTGCTGATTTGGCCAACCTGTTGAATGAAGCTGCATTGCTTGCGGCTCGGCGCAATGGCAATGAAATTACTGCCAGTGATTTAGATGAAGCTGAGGATCGTGTCATTGCCGGCCCAGCTAAGCGTAATAGCATGATTTCTAAGAAAGAGCGTCAGCGAGTTGCCTTTCACGAGGCCGGTCACTCCATTTGTGGGCTGGTCTTAAGCGATTCACGGACAGTTCGTAAAGTTACTATCGTACCTCACGGACGGACTGGTGGTTACAACCTGATGTTGCCAAAAGACGATCAGTTCCTGTTGACTAAGAAACAATTAATGGAACAAATTGTTGGTTTAATGGGTGGTCGTGCAGGTGAAGAAGTTGTTGTTGGTGACCAATCAACTGGTGCCTCAAATGACTTCGAGCAGGCAACGCAAATTGCTCACAGCATGGTTGTTAATTACGGTATGACCGATTCTTTAGGAATGGTTGAGCTTGAAAAAGAGGGCGAAACTAATCCATACGGCTTTAAACCATATAGTGAAGCAACTTCTGCTAAGATTGATGAAGCAGTGAAGAAGATTCTTGACGAAGCTCATGAACAAGCGGTTGAAATTGTAAAGAATAATCGTGAAAAACACCGCATCATTGCGGAAGCTTTGTTGAAGTATGAAACTTTAGATGAAAAGCAGATTATGTCACTCTACACTACTGGAAAAATGCCTGAAAAGACGGTTGAAGAATATCCAAGTGAGTCTAAAGCGTCAACTTATGAAGAAGCAAAAGCTGCTGCTGAAAAGAAAGAAAATCATAAGGCAGATGGTGCAGATTCATTGCCACCAAGTGAGCAAAAACAAGAGCAAATTTCTGAAGAGGAAAAATCCGAAACTCCTTTAGAAAAGAATAAAGAAGCAGAAGAAAGAAATCCTGAGAATCCAGAAAAGCTTGAATTTCCTGAGGAAAATGGTTCAGAAAAAGCAGATAATGCTGAGTCTGAGCAAAACAAAGATTCTGATTTAAGTGATGACGATCACTCTGATGATCATTCACAAAATTAATAATTAATAGGGCCTGTGTTGGGCTCTATTTTTTTAGGAGAATAAAAATGAGCGACTATTTAATTAAAGCAATTGATAAAACCAAAAATTTACGTTTGTTAACAATTAATGCCAAAAATTTAGTACAAGAAGCACAAACTAGACACGACACTTGGTCTGCTTCTTCTGCCGTTTTAGGAAGAACTTTAGTTGCTGGTGTATTGCTAGCAGGGGCTGAATTGACTGATCAAGAAGAGTTAACTGTTCGCCTGCTTGGCAATGGTCCTGTTGGACCAACGATTGTTACGGCTAAGTCAGACTTAACGGTTAAAGGCTATGTGAAAAATCCGCATATTGCATTACCGCCGAAGGATGATGGTCATATTGATGTTAAAAAGGCAGTGGGCGAAGGTTGGCTCGAAGTGACCAAAGATTTAGGTTTGAAGGAACCATACACAGGTCAAGTACCAATTGTTTCTGGCGAAATTGCCGAAGATGTTGCATACTATTTAACAAAGTCGGAACAAATTCCTTCTGCTGTTGGACTGTCCGTTTTTGTTAATCCCAATAATTTAATTGGCGCTGCTGGTGGTTTTATGTTGCAAGCCTTACCGGGAGCAAGTGATTCTTTAATCGATCATACAATTGAGCGGATTAACAGTTTGCCAGCACTGTCTAGTTCATTCTTAGATGGGATGGCGCCTGAAGAGTTAGCTAAGTTGATTTTGGGCGATGACTGCAAGATCTTAGCAAAAGACGATGTTGCATTTAAATGTGATTGCTCGAAAGAAAAATATGCCCAAATTTTGGCCACACTCAAAACGAGTCAATTGCAAGAAATGATTGCCAAAGATCATGGTGCAGAATTAACTTGCAATTTCTGTGGTAACAAGTATAACTATACAGAAGAGGAACTAAAGGCAATTTTAGCTGATAAAAAGTAATATTTAGTTCGACAAAAATTGGCGTGAAATAACGATATTTTTATAAACAGGTAAAAGTCATGATATCCAACTACTTAAAAAAATTAATTTTAAAAATCGGTGTTGCTCGGGTCATGGCTTTTATTGTGCTTTTAATTATTAGTTATGCGGTGTATTTTTTACAGCCTTATTTGATTAATCAGTTATTTGCGCAAAAGCAAACGCAAACTAACAGGGTAATTGTTCTGTTATTACTAGCAATTTCGCTCATGATGATGCCGCTAATTAATTGCCTCAACAACGGTTTTATTCAGGCTGTGCGCAAATATTCCAAACAGGAACTATGGGCAGATATTACTAAAAAGCCGCTGAGTTATTTTGCTAGACAATCGGTTGGTAAGGTCCAGAGCTATATTAAGGATGTATCCTTTGCCTGTCGCGAATTAGAACAAACTAGTTTGGCTGTTGTAATTCAAATGGCTGTGATGTTGCTTTTATATACGATCCTGCTTAGTCTGCAAAATATTTGGCTGGGGTTGGCCTACTTATTGTTTTTTATCGGTTACCTATTAGTTTCGATAATGATGGCAAGGAAAAATCGGCAAAATGTGGCTTCTTCTTTAAGTAGTGCCTCTAAAGTCAATGAGTATATTGTTGATTATTATCGTAATGTTGAAACAATTATCTCGAGTGACGCAGCTAAATATGAACAGGACAAGATGGACAAAATTCTTGCCCACGAGCAAAGTTCATTTATCAAGGTCCAAGCAATTACAAACAAGGCAGCGCTGCTGCAACAATTAATGATTGTTATCTTAGCTTGTGTGATTGCAGGAATCAGTCAATTTTTATTAGGCACTCATGACTCACAGTCCCTTTCAATTGTGCTGATTTTATTGTATTCCATTTTAAATTTGTCCGGTTTTGGTACACAATATTTGGCAATTGAGGAACTGTTAAACCGGATTCGGGCAGGGCTTGCTGAACTTGAATACGGTAAAGTAGAAAAAGTTCCACTCACTTGCTTCCAGCTGGACGGCAGTAAACAAGAAATTATCATTAACGGCATCAGTTATTCATATCACGGACAACACCCGGTTTTAAGTAATTTAAAGCTCAATTTTAAAAAGGGCGAAATGTCCGCGCTGATTGGCCCGAACGGAGCGGGAAAGAGTACCTTGCTAAAAATTATCAGTGGCTTTTATCAACTAGATGAAGGGCAAATTATTCTTCCGTTTAGTGATAGGCCTACCATAATGTATGTTGCGCAGGATGCCTCCTTGTTTAATCGGTCCCTAATGGCTAATATCTGTTATCCAGACCATCAAGTTGATCTTCAGAAAATTTACGGCTTAGTCCAGGAAATTGGGTTAGATTCACTGATTAAATCCCCGACTGATTTAATTGATAAAACGCCTGGAGATTTTAAGAATAAAATTTCAGGCGGTGAGGAACAAAAAATCCTCTTTTTGCGGGCGATTATCACTAAACCACAAATTTTGTTGTTAGATGAATTTACGAGTAATTTGGATGAAAAATCGATTGCTACCGTCTATAAAATGCTTAAACAATATCTACCTAAGAGTACGATTATTAGTGTCATTCACCGGACAGCAGAACTTCGCTATTATAAACATGTGGTGGAGTTGTAAAAAAACTAGGGCTAGCACTTAATTATTCCTTAAAATTAGGGTGCGGCAATTACTAAATTTGATTATAATGGAGAAGTTGAATCGAAATAGAATAAGGAGTGTAACTAAATGCTAAACGTGTATATTGTGCGTCATGGTCAAACTGATACTAATAAAACCTTAGCCATTAATGGTTCAGGAACCAACCTGCCCTTAAACGAAACGGGAATTAAGCAGGCTGAAGCTTTACGTGATAGTTTTGACATTAATAAAATTGATTATGTCTACGCCAGTCCCTTAACTAGGGCTAAGCAAACGGCTGAGATATTGAATCAAAATAAGCACAACATTATTTATGACGACCGGCTTAAGGAAATGAATTATGGTAATTGGGACGGAAAATCTGCTGTAGATATTCGCTCGAAATACCCACAGGCCTTTGATGATTTAGGGTATTTTACTGAAAATTATACTAATTATTGTACCGGTGAAAGTTACGAGCATTTAGCTGCACGTTTAACCGACTTTTGGCATGACCTTGTTCAGCGGCATGTGAATGAATCAGTTGCATTGGTATTCCATGGTACTGCTTCGCGGTCGATGGTACAGAACATTTTGGGAAGTAAGAAAATTTCTAAAATTGGTGAAATGCAAAATGCTGGTGTCACCAATATTTCAGTTGACGATCACAGTAAAGAAGCCTTTTTGCGTTACTACAATCGGGTTGCACCGTGCAATTTCTTTATTGAATAATCAAAAATTAAATTACTTAAATTTTAGCATGCATAATAGCCAGAAATTTTGCTTATAAGATCCTTTTTGTTATGATGTTAAAGTATTTGAAAGGATGATTTGGTGAATAATAGCTGGAAAATTCGCGAAATAACCATCCCAAACCGGGTTGTTGTAGCGCCGATGGCCGGAGTATCGAATTCGGCTTTTCGGATGATTTGTAAGGAATTCGGTGCCGGCTTGGTTGTGTGCGAGATGATTTCTGATCATGGAATCATTTATCGTAATAAAAAAACAATGTCGATGATGCAGGTTGATCCGCGTGAACACCCAATGAGTATTCAAATTTTTGGTGGTACAGAGGAAACACTGCTTGAAGCGGCACAATATATTGATCAACACACGGCGGCTGATATTATTGATATTAATATGGGGTGTCCGGTACCAAAAATCACTAAGACCGATGCGGGGTCGAAGTGGCTTTTGGATGCTAACAAAATTTATCAAATGGTGCACGCCGTAGTCCAAAATGTTTCTAAGCCCGTTTCCGTTAAAATGCGGATTGGTTGGGATCGTAAGCATATTTTTGCAGTTGAAAATGCCTTAGCTGCCCAAGAAGCGGGTGCTAGTATGATTGCGATGCACGGCAGAACGCGGAAACAAATGTATGCCGGTGAAGCAGACTGGGAGACGCTTCATGAGGTAGCTCAAGTACTTGACGTGCCATTTGTTGCTAACGGTGACATTACAACACCTGAACTTGCTAAAAAGGCCTTAGATGAAATTGGCTGTACCGCTGTCATGATCGGCCGCGCTGCTTTAGGTAATCCGTGGATTGTCAAAGATATGGTTCATTATTTGGACACTGGTGAAAAGCTCGCACCTCAGACGGTTCGTGAGCGGGTAGCAACTGCTAAACACCAGTTGAAGGGCCTAGTAGATCTTAAGGGTGAAAAAATTGCTGTCCCAGAGTTTAGGCAACAAGCAGCATATTATTTGAAGGGAATTCCCCGTTCAGCCCGTACTCGTGCTAAAATAAATGAAGTTTGGACGGCACAAGAGGTTTATGACTTACTTGACAATTTTGTTGAGGACTATGAAGCAAGGCAAGCACAAAAGGCTGCTAGAAGCGAAAATAGAAAGATAATGGAGGAAAAGTAATTGGCTAAAAGTGAAATGAACGACCAATTAATCGTTCGCCGCCAAAAAATGGAAGAATTACGCGAAAATGGGATTGAGCCATTTGGCATGAGAAAATTTGACCGGCAAGATTTGGCTCGAACTTTAAATGAAAAATACGCACAAGATGATAAGGATGAGTTAAATAGCGAGCTCCCTAAGACCAAAGTTGCTGGCAGAATGTTGGCAAAAAGAGGTAAGGGTAAAGTTGGTTTTGCTGATCTTTATGACAGAACTGGTAAGATTCAGATTTACGTTCGTAAAGACATCGTCGGTGAAGAAAACTACCAGATTTTCAAAAAATCTGATATTGGTGACTTCTTAGGTATCGATGGCGAAGTGATGAAGACCGATACTGGTGAATTAACCATTCGGGCTTTGCACGTAACTTTCTTATCTAAAGCTTTACGGCCTTTGCCAGATAAATACCATGGTTTGAAAGATGTTGAACAAATCTACCGTCAACGTTATTTGGACTTAATTACTAATCACGAAAGTTATGAACGTTTTGTTAACCGGACTAAGATTATTCAAGCAATCCGTGATTTCTTGAATGGTAAGGACTTCTTGGAAGTTGAAACGCCAGTTTTACACAATATCCCTGGTGGTGCTGAAGCTCGGCCATTTATTACTCACCACAATGCTCTTGATATTGACTTATACATGAGAATAGCACTTGAATTACCTCTTAAGCGCTTGATTGTCGGTGATATGGAACGGGTTTACGAAATTGGTCGTGTGTTCAGAAATGAAGGTCTAGATACTCACCATAACCCAGAATTTACTGAACTGGAAACCTATGCCGCATACTGGGACTTCCACGATGTGATGGATGAAGCAGAAGGCATTATTCGGGCAGCTGCTAACGTTGTTACGGATGATGGTAAGGTAACTTACCAGGGTACCGAAATTGATCTTGGCAAGCCATTCCGTCGTGTTCACATGGTTGATTTGATTAAAGAAAAAACCGGCGTTGATTTCTGGAAAGAAATGAGCGTTGAGGAAGCAACTAAGATTGCTGAAGATCATGATATCAAGGTGGAAAGCTTTTGGAAGGTCGGTCACATTATTAACGCTTTCTTTGAAAAATACTGTGAAGAAACAATTGTTGACCCAACCTTTGTCTATGGTCACCCAGTTGAAATTTCACCACTGGCTAAAAAGAATGCTGATGATCCTCGGTTTACTGATCGCTTTGAAATCTATATCATGGGTGAAGAATACGGTAATGCCTTTTCTGAATTGAATGACCCAGATGATCAACGTGAACGGTTTGAAGCACAAATGGCAGAGCGTGAAGCCGGTAACGATGAAGCTGATATGATTGATGAAGATTACTTGCGGGCAATGGAATACGGAATGCCGCCTACAGGTGGTCTCGGCATCGGTATTGACCGTTTGGTAATGCTTTTAACTGATGCACCAGCAATTAGGGATGTTTTACTCTTCCCAACAATGCGTCCTGAAAGAATTGAAGACATCGAACGCGAAGTTGAAGAAGACATGAAAAAGAAAAAAGATAATTAACATAATATGTCTGTAAAAAGCAAGCCTTTAATTTTAATGGTTTGCTTTTTTGTAACCAATTAATAGTAATGGCTGTAAGTCACTTTTTAACATTAAATCTAACTGAAAGAGAAAAGTTTAAATGACTATTGTATATTTTGTTCGGCATGCCGAACCAGACTTAAGTAATCACAACGACTTAACCAGGCCGTTATCCAAAAAAGGGTTGGCTGATTGCCAAAAATTAGTAGAATATTTTAGCAATCAAAACATAAGTGCCATTTATTCCAGCCCATATAAACGCGCGGTTGAGACTATTCAGCCCGTTGCCAAACAAAAAAAGTTAAAAGTTAAGCGAATTGAAGCTTTTAGAGAAAGAAAAGTCGGTGATAGCTGGATTTCTAACTTCCATGAATTTTGTGAATCCCAATGGGCTAATTTCGATTATAAATTGCCTAAAGGCGAATCTTTACGACAAACGCAACAAAGAAATATTAAGGCCTTGGAATTTGTCATTAAGAATCACGAAAAACAGCGAGTAATTATTGCCGGTCATGGCAACGCTATTGGCACGGTCATTAATTATTTTGACCCTACCTTTGACTACTTAAAGTTTAAGGCCATTCAGCCAATTATGCCTTTTATTGTTAAATTTTCGTTTGCAGATGAGTTTAAACAATATCGGATAATTAAATTGTGATAAGTTGGCTAAAAAGACCAGAAAAAGGTTGTTTGATCAATAGCCCATTTCGGTATAGTATTTCGTGATTTTTTCCTTTAAAATAACCTGTAAATCTTTGGTAGCATCAAAGAAGAAGTACCAGTTTTGTAAAAGGCGTAACCAAGTACTTAATTTACGCCATGACAGCAAATCGTCTTTTTGCAATTCCTGATATCGCGCTACGTCGCTTTGATTAATAAGTTCAATGAAGCTGCTAAGGGCAATTTTGTCAGTTTTAACACCTTGGTAAAAGGCAAAAGCAAGGCGCTGCTCCTCATCATCGACAAAGGGCGCGTCCATCTTTTTAAAAATTGTCGGGATTATTTGCATAACCCTGCTTTGCTCCTGTTTCAAAAACTTAGGATGGCTTAAAGCTGCCCCCAGAAAGTCACTACCGTGGGCAATGCTATGGGCCCAGCCTTTGCCTTCAACATAGCCGCGATAATCTTTTTCACGCAGGAGGTAGTCAATGCTCCATGCAAAGAGCTGCTTTCGCTGCTCGTTCGTCAAAATTTCCGTTTCCTGATCTGTTTCGAGTATGACGGAGCCTAATAAGGCACTGAATGATCTTAAAAAAACATTGTCATTTTGTGGTTTAGCAATATCTTTAAAGAGCTTCTTTTCTGTTATAAATGTATTAATAATAGTTTGTTCTTGCTCATGAGTAAATGCGCGTTCTAAAAAGCCGCGGGCAAATAAAGTATAGACAAGATCATCGCGAATAACTGGATCTAAGTTACCGATATTGCCCAGCAACAATTGCACTTGATTATCCGTAAATTTTAATTCGCCTTCGGGGCATCTGACTAATTTTTCTAGGCTATGTTTCATTTTTATCACCAACCTCAATACAGAATTTTTCATTAATTATATATCTTGATCGAGTATCAGAGCTATAGGTGGGGGTAATTATTACTAAAAGATCGTAGAAGTTCAAAATTTTTCCTTTGCTGACCCCCCAAAAACGCTAGGTTTGATGTGCCAGTTGCAATTTCGTGAATTTTTTTGTCAAAAAGGGTTGCAAATCAGATAGGGTTTGCTATAATAATATTTGTCTTGCGGAAGTAGTTCAGTGGTAGAACATCACCTTGCCATGGTGGGGGTCGCGGGTTCGAATCCCGTCTTCCGCTCAAAAAAATAAAAACTCACCGCGCGGTGAGTTTTTTTGTTAATCGGGAAATAGCTCAGCTTGGTAGAGCGCTACGTTCGGGACGTAGAGGTCGCAGGTTCGAATCCTGTTTTCCCGATAAAGAAAATCTGTCTTAGTATCAATGACTTGAAACACTGATGCTAAGGCATTTTTTGTTTTTAACAAAATTGCTTAAGATGAGGTAAGAAACATCAGATAGTTCTTAAATTCTAGCTAAAAATGACCGCAAAATCTGTTTTGTTTTCTGATCCAAAAGTTACTTCGCCTACAAAAAGACGTGCTTTTTTAATGCCATTGGTGTGGCAATCTCACGTAGCTGTTTAAGCCAGTTTTCGCTTTTAGAATGCTGTAATAATTGGCCCAATACTTTTAAGTGCTTTTTATTATCAACAGGGGCAATTCCAACTACAAAAAAGATTTTTTGGTGGTTTATTTCAAACGGCTTCTTAAAAAGGGTATAGCTAACACCCAGACGATTTACTCCTGCTTTCGGCGTTGCGTGTGCTAAAAATATTCCCTTACCAATTGCCATATAGGTGCCCTTAGTTTTTGTTAAATTGATGATTTCGGCGATATATTTTGCGGTAATGACATTTTTGCTGAGTAATTTTGCTAAAGATAGTTGAATTGCTTTTTCCCAGTTATAAGACCTATTAACAACTTCAAATGTGAATTCAGCTTCTGGTACGTTATCTTCTTCTAATTTTAATTTTGAGCTGTTAGAAAGATATAGCCGTAAGTCTTTCTCTAGACCTGTAGGGTCGAATATTCTGGCATGATTAGCAACGATATCCATTATTGTTACTGGATTAATGTTGTTAATTTTTTTATAGGCTACCAACCCGACTTCTTGAAATCTATTTTCAATCTCTTGTAAATCACTATCACTCAGAATTACTGGAACAGTCATCACTGGCACTTCATCCAAATTTTTAGTGATCTTGATCGTACTTATCACTAATTTGACGTCTTGAAAAGAAGAATTTTCATATTCAAAAATGTTGAAAGGGCCAGTGAAGTTAATGCTGGGGTAATGACTACGGAGCTGTGAAATTAAAAGTTCGGAAGTTCCTATCCCGCTTGAACATACCACCATGACATTTTCTTTTTTTTTCAGTTTATAGTCTAAATTTCGGAGTGCCCCGCAAAAGTAAACGGTGATTAACGCTATTTCATCATCTGAGAGCTTTGCTCTTGTGAATTCGTTAAAAGGTAAAATTGCTAGTCTTACAAGTTCAAAGGTTTCTGTATAAGTGGATTTAATTTGGTTAACTAGCGGGTTGCGATAATTAATTTGGTATTTTACCCGGTAATAGGTTGAAACAAGATGAATAGTTAACTTCATATTTAAAGAGTTATCCGAATTTGAAAGATTGACTCCAGCAATATCATCAAATCTTTGAATAATGTGCTTAGAGATAGGTTTAATCCGGCTAATCATAGGATTATCTTCATTGATATGCTGAAAAGCTTTGGTATTAACAATTTCTGCTAGAAAGGCAGCCTCAGCTTTAGAATTGATTTTTAAATCATTTAGTAAGCTCATTGCCCAAGTATAGGTTAAAGAATAGTTCTCTTCTGCAATATCTGTATTCAAGAGACAATTTGGTCGACTGAGAATCCGTTCAAAATCCCAGCCGATAAAATTAGATAAAATAAGAAGCGATTCATCAGTAAAATAATTTCCTGTTATTTTTTCTAGTAGCCGAAGTTGATATTCAAACCACTTATTTTTAATAAATTTGGTATAAGGAGAAATCAGGTTTAACAGCTGAAGAAAATTTTCGAAGACCCATTGTCGGCAAGCTATCTCATCGCCAACAATGGTTTTTCCGTGTTGGCCATTTTTTAGCGTTAGTGTATCAGGTAAATTGTTTTTAATGATACCTAAGTCTTTAATAACCGTATTCTTACTAACGTTGAAATACTTGGTTAAATCATTTAAAGAAGTTTGTTTTCGCGAAATTAGGCAGAATTTCATTAGTGTAATTCTGTCTTTTTGCATTAAATTTTTAAAATCAATAAAGTTCTCAAAAAAATCAAAAAAGTTAATTGGGAGCCTTTTTTTGCTTTCTAAGTCAATAATTTTCTTTTGTGTATCCTTGGTTAATTGATAACCAGCTCCGCGGACGTTTTCGATTAGATCTAAGCCCATCATATCTAATTCTTTATTTAATCTCTTAATTGCGTAAAAGATACTACGGCGAGAGAGATTCAAGTGATCTTCCAGAGTTTTTAAAGAAGTAATAGAGGTGGCATTAACTAATTCATGAATAATCTCATTTCCATGTTTTGTACTTGTAAACTTCATAAACAATCACCACTGATTTAACTTTATTTATCATTTAGTTTATTTCATACTAGTTCATTTTTTGCACAGTAACAAGTAACATAATTGCACTTTTTGTAATTTCTGAAATCGCTTAACATACTATTGCCAGCGATTAGAGGTGATTACGTGATAAATGAACAACTGAATAAGCAAACGGTGCAAGTCGCAAATGGAGATGGTATTGATTGGCAAGCAGCAATTAGGTTAGCAGCTAAGCCGCTTTTGGACAACGGAACGATCGAAAAAGAATATGTGCAAGATGTCATAAAAGTGGTCGAACAAGAAGGACCGTACATCAATATTGGACCCTACATTGCATTGGCACATTCGCGACCGAGTAAAAGCGTTAAAAAGGTTGGCCTATCCTTATTAAAGACTAATAGAGAAATAGCTTTAGTAAATAAGGATCATCCAATCAAATTATGGTTTGTGCTTGCTGCCACTGACAATACAAGTCATTTAGAAGTTATAAAGCAATTACTTAAAGTTTTGATGAATAGAGAAACAGTTAAAAAAATACTGGCTACAACAACTGTTGAAGAAATCTTGAACATCTTAAATAGTTAGGAGAAATATTATGAAATTTAAAGCTCTTTGTCAGTCAGGTTTAGGAAGCAGCTTTATGGTACAGATGAATATCCAAAATATCTTAGAAGAAGAAAACGTAAAGACTGACATTAAAGTAGATCATTCAGATATTGGCAGTACTACCGAAGACCAAGCAGATTACTTCTTTTTAGATCCAACGCTAGAAACTTCGGCAGGAAATTTACCGAAAGATAAAATCGTCATTTTGAATAGTCTGATTGACGCTGATGAGTTAAAAGAAAAAGTCAACGCAATTCTTGATAAAAACGGTATTGCGCATGACTAACTATCCAAAGCTTAAGAATGAATTTTAAAATGGGGTATTTTTATGAATGGAATTTTGAATCTGTTTGAAAGTATTGCAACTACTCCAGCTTTATTGGTTGGTCTAATTGCAATGATTGGATTGCTTCTTCAGAAAAAAAGCGCAACAGAAACAGTTCAAGGCACTATCAAAACTTTTGCTGGTTTTTTAATTTTAACTGGTGGCTCGACTATTTTAAGTAATGCATTGGTACCATTTGCTAAAATGTTTAAATTTGCGTTGGGCGTTCAAGGGGTTGTTCCAAGTAACGAAGCCGTTGTTGCAATTGCGTTAGTTAAGTACGGTTCAATAACTGCACTAATAATGCTTGTTGGCATGATCGTTAATGTGTTACTAGCAAGATTTACGAAATTTAAATATATCTTTTTGACAGGACAAGCAATGCTCTACGTATCCTGTTTAACGGCAGTAATCTTATTAAGTGCAGGGATGAAAGATGACTGGAAAACAATCGTGCTTGGCGGCATTTTTGAAGGAACACTTCTTACTATAACCCCAGCACTTTGTCAGCCTTTTATGCGCGAGATAACTCACTCTGATAATTTGGCGATGGGACATACTGGTAATATCGGATATGCAATTGCTGGCTATGTTGGTAAATGGTCTGGAAATAAAAAACATAGCACTGAAGATATTAAAATTCCTAAAGCTCTAGGATTTTTAAGGGATTCTACGGTTTCAATTACCATTGTAATGTCGATTGTATACATAATTTTAGCAATTATTGCTGGACCACATTTTGTTGAAACGAAGCTAAGTAACGGTACTAATTCTATTATTTTTGCTATTGTTCAAGCCGGAACTTTTGCGGCAGGTTTTGCAGTTGTTTTACAAGGCGTGCGGATGATTTTAGCCGAAATAGTGCCAGC
This sequence comes from Lactobacillus sp. B4007, assembly GCF_026535895.1. NCBI lineage: Bacteria > Bacillati > Bacillota > Bacilli > Lactobacillales > Lactobacillaceae > Lactobacillus > Lactobacillus sp. B4007. Next base: position 140,832 of record NZ_JAFNPA010000001.1, on the reverse strand, counting down.
ATTCCAAGGAATTGCTAAAAAGGTAGTACCAAATTCAAAACCAGCACTTGATGTACCAATTATTTTTCCATTTGCTCCTAACGCTGTCCTTTTAGGATTTTTCGTTAGCTTTATAGTAGGAACTATTAGTATGTTTGTTATGGTTGCAATGCATACGGTTGTTATCATACCAGGAGTCGTAGGTCATTTCTTCTGTGGCGCGGCAGCAGCGATTTATGGCAATTCAAAAGGTGGTCGTCGGGGCGCAATTATTGGAGCGATAGTTAACAGTTTGCTAATTAGTTGGTTGCCGCTCTACATTTTACCGGTTTTGGGAAATCTGAAGATGGCTGCTTCGACTTTTGCAGACACTGATTATTTAATCCCAGGTATCTTACTAGGTAACTTAGGTCATTTTGGCGCAACTATTGTTGCTTGCGGCATTATCGGATTCTTAATAGTTGTAATTCTTTGCAGCTTTTTAATGAAACCTGGAAAAAGCCAAGAAGTTCAAAAGGCTGAAAACTAGTTTGATTAAACATAAATTCAAATTGAAATGAGGAGTTAAATTATGAATAATGAAGAGATGCAAGCGGTTAATGCTTTACGTTTCTTAAGTACTGATATGATTCAGCGAGCAAATAGCGGACACCCCGGAGTAGCGATTGATGCATCCCCGATGGCATACGGATTATGGGAAAAAGTAATGAATTTTAACCCAGAAAAGCCCAATTGGATAAATCGAGACCGATTTATCCTTTCAGCAGGTCATGGCTCGGCTCTTTTATACAGCTTACTTTACTTTAATCATTTTGGACTCACAGTCACTGATCTAAAAAGCTTCCGCCAATTGGATTCTAAAACGCCAGGACATCCTGAAAAAGGCTATCCCAGTGGAGTAGATGCGACAACAGGTCCTTTAGCGCAGGGACTTGCAATGGCTGTAGGTATGGCAATGGCTGAAAAGCACTTAGCTGCTCTTTATAATAAACCTGGATTTAACATCATTGATCATTATACATACACAATTATTGGTGACGGTGACTTAATGGAAGGCTTAAGCGAAGAAGCCATAAGCTTGGCTGGTAGCAAAGGGCTATCGAAGTTAATTGTGCTTTATGATTCAAATAATGTTTCACTTGATGGTCCTTTAAATTTGAGTACTAATGAAAATGTTAAAGAACGTGTTGAGGCGGCTTCGTGGGACTACTATCAAGTTGAAGATGGGGATACTGATGTCAACGCAATTGTGAGAGCAATTCGTCTTGCTCAAAAAACCGCAAAACCTTCTTTAATTGAAGTTAAAACCACCATTGGCTATGGGAGTCCACAAGCAGGTACAAGTGCTGTCCATGGGGCTGCCTTAGGGCAGGAAAACATTTCGAAAATGCGTGAGTTTTTCAATTGGACATCTGAACCATTTAAATTTCCTAAAAAAGTTTATGACTATTTTGACCAAGCTGTTGCAAGCAAAAAGCAAAATTATGATCAATGGCTTAACACCTTTAGACAATACTCTGCTAAGTACCCAGATAAGGTGAAGCAATTAAAGTCTGCTACTCTCAAAGTGGAGGATTTGGTTTCTAATTATCGCAATGGGGATTTAGTTTCTACTAGGGTGGCTAGTCATGATATCATGCAGCAAATTGCCCATGAAAATCCCACATTTTGGGGAGGAGCGGCCGACTTATCATCTTCAAATAAAACCTTCTTGGAAAAAGCTGGTAATTTTACCAAGACAGATCCAGCTGGTTGCAATGTTTTCTTTGGCGTACGTGAATTTGGCATGGGTTCTGCAATTAATGGGATGAATCTCCATGGGGGAAATAGAGCATTCTGTTCAACCTTTTTAGTATTTACTGATTATCTTCGTTCAGCAATTCGTTTGGCTGCCCTAATGAATTTGCCGTCAATCTTTATTGGTTCGCATGACTCAATTGCGGTCGGAGAAGATGGCCCAACGCATGAACCAATTGAGCACCTGACCTCGTATCGCGCAATGCCTAATTTAAACGTTATTCGACCTGCTGATGCTAATGAAACTCTTGCCGCATGGCAATTAATTGGTAAAACGACTAATCGTCCAACTTTATTAGTTACATCGCGTCAAGCACTACCAGTTTTGAAAGAAACTAAGAATGCTCCCGTAGAAAAAGGTGCATATATCGTTTCAGATTCGGTTAAACCAAATCCAGATGGAATTATCTTGGCGGCTGGCTCGGAAGTTAGCCTTGCTTTGAAAGCTAAAGCACTCCTAGAAAAAGCGGGAAAAGATGTCCGTGTGGTTTCCATGCCAGCAATGAATTTATTTAACGAGCAGCCGGTTAGCTACCAAGAAGAAATTTTACCGGCAAAGGTAACGAAACGTCTGGCTGTAGAGATGGGTGCAAGCATGAGCTGGTACCAATATGTCGGAACAAAGGGTAAAGTGATGGGAGTTGATACTTTTGGTAAAAGCGGCAAAGGTGATGAGGTTATCAAATCATTTGGCTTTACACCTAAAAATGTTGCACAGCAGTTCAATACATTGTAATGTTTAGCATTTTACTAATTGACCAATAACCTGCTTTTGTATAGTGGCGGTTAAGCTAGGATTGAAGCTTGCGCATTTGGCTTGTAACCGGAAGCGGAAATAATTATAATCTGAATAAAAATAAAAGGTGATTCTTAAAGCGAGTAAAGGAGCATTAGCAATGGAAAATTATATCTGGGCAGGCCTTGTGAACGGGGTTTTTGCTTTTGGTTATAGCTTATTAATTGATCAGCGCGTTACTTTTCCCAATGCTGCCATACGTCACATTTGTATGTTAGCGGCTGGTGTTTCCTTTTGCTTGCTGACACAATTTCTGCTAGATTACTTTAATCCACCTAAAAAATAATTTTCTGAAGAATAAGTTAGCGATAGCGAACTTATTCTTTTCTTTTATCTTAAATTCAATTAGAATGTAAATTCGCATCAAAAGTTAGTCTCTGCTATAATGAGAGCAATGTTTTTAAGTACAAAACGATTAACAAGCTTGGATCAAATTATTTTACATTTTTGCAAAAAAGTTTATAGTGTATACACGTCATTTTTAAAGGTGGTGCTATGATGAAAAAATCTTATACTAGAAGTGCAAATCAAGTCTTAGAAATTGCACGTGAACAAGCACAAAGTTTTCATCATCGCTTGATTGGTACTGAACACGTACTGCTTGCGATGGTAATTGAATCTGATGGCGAAGCAGGCAAGAACTTGCGCGCTTGGGGTGCAACGCCAACAGCTATCCGTGAAGAAATTGAGCGTTATACTGGTTATGGTTCAGCTGGCAAAACCACTTACATGGAAATGTCACCGCGTTTAAGTATGGTATTGGCTTATGCCGGTACATTGGCTGAGCGAGAAGGCTCTTCGAAGATTAAGACCTGCCATATTTTGCTTGGACTAGTTCTTAATGATCAAATTCTAGCGTCGACCATTCTGCGTAATTTAAATATCGATTTGAGTGGCTTGCGCAATGATCTTTTCCATAGCTTAGGTGCAGACTACGATAGTATTGAGGATAATGATCAGCCCGATAACGGTAATGGCTGGTCCAACTTTAACGGCCCCGAACTGAATAGTCAATCTAATTCCAACAGTAGTACGCCTACCCTGGATCAAGTTTCAGTTAACCTGAATGAGCGAGCTGAAAACGGGGAAATTGACCCGGTAATTGGTCGTGACCGTGAAGTTGCTCGGGTAATTGAAATTTTATCTCGTCGTAATAAAAATAATCCTGTGTTAATTGGCGAACCTGGTGTGGGAAAGACAGCTGTGGCTGAAGCGATTGCTACAGCAATTGTGAACAAAAAAGTACCACACGACTTGATGGATAAGCAGGTTGTTTCTCTTGATTTGGGTGGTCTTGTTGCCGGTACAAAATACCGGGGCGAATTCGAAGACCGAATGAAGAAAATCATTAAAGAAATCACTGAAGATGGTACGATTATTCTTTTTGTCGATGAAATGCACACATTAATTGGTGCAGGTGGTGCAGAGGGCTCAATTGATGCAGCCAATATCTTAAAACCATCATTGGCACGTGGTGATATTCAAATGATTGGTGCAACAACCTTTGATGAGTATCAAAAATACGTTGAAAAAGATCAGGCTTTAGCTAGACGTTTCCAGATCGTACGGTTGAATGAACCTTCAAGAACTGAAACTAAGGCGATTTTGTCAGGATTAAAGCCGAAGTATGAAAAGTTCCACCACGTCAAGATTACCGATTCCGCAATTGAAAATGCAATTGATTTATCAAGTCGTTACATTTCCAACCGTTATTTACCAGATAAGGCAATCGACTTAATTGATGAGGCTAGTGCCGCAGTTAAAATTAAGTCAGGTAAGGGTTCAAACAATCAATTAATCCAGATTAATGAACAAATTAAAAAGGTCATTGAGCAGAAAAATGAAGCTGCCGTTAACCAAAACTTCGTTAAGGCGGCTCAATTGCAGGATCGGCAAAATAGTTTACAATTGCGCCAAGATCAGCTCTCTAATCGTCTAGATCAAGCTACTAGTAAAAAATCGACGGTTCAGCCAGAAGATGTTGCTAAAGTAGTTTCTAATTGGACGGGAGTACCTGTCACGCAGATGAACCGTGATGAAACTAAGCATTTAGCTAATCTGGAAAGCGATTTGCATAAGCGGATTATTGGCCAAGATAAAGCAGTATCAGCTGTTAGTCGTGCAGTCCGTCGTAGTCGCAGCGGCATTAAGGATGAAAATCGACCAATTGGTTCCTTCCTATTCTTAGGACCAACGGGAGTTGGTAAAACGGAACTAGCTAAGGCAATTGCTGCTTCTATTTTTGGCTCAGAGAACAATTTGATCAGAATTGATATGTCTGAATACATGGACCAAATTGCTAATAGTAAGTTGATTGGTTCTGCCCCGGGTTATGTTGGCTATGATGAAGGTGGCCAATTATCTGAACAGGTCAGACGTCATCCTTATTCCGTTGTTTTATTGGATGAAGTTGAAAAAGCGCACCCAGATGTTTTCAATTTGCTATTGCAAGTTCTTGATGACGGTTTCCTGACTGATTCTAAGGGACGCAAGGTTGATTTTAAGAACACAATTGTGATTATGACCTCTAACCTTGGCTCACGGTCTCTGTTTGAAACTAAGGAAGTTGGCTTTACGGCTGATAATTCAAGTCAAATTGAAATGCGAAAAGATCGTGTACGGCAGGCTCTAAAACAGTTCTTCCGTCCAGAATTTTTGAACCGAATTGATGAAACAATTATTTTTGATGAACTCGATCAAAAACAGCTTCGTCAAATTGTTACCTTGTTGACCCGCAAGTTAATTAACCGGTTAAATAAACAAGGTGTTCAATTAAAAATTTCCCGTGCCGCTTTAGATAAGATTGCTAAAGACGGTTACAATCCTGAGATGGGGGCACGGCCACTTCGCAGAGCTATTCAAAAGGATATTGAAGACGAAATAGCTTCAATGCTAATCAAGGGCGACCTTAAAGAAGGCGACTTGCTCAAAATTGGTTGTAATCATAATAAATTAAAGTTTGACATTGTTAAGGCAAATGACAAAAGTCTTGTTGGCTCTAAGTAAAATTGATTGACAAGTCTATTAAAATTTGCTATATTTATGCGTGATTAAAAAGGCTGATTTTCAGGATTTTGCTGATATATTGTCCAGCAGAATAATAAAGGACAAAAACGACTACAGTTGTTTTTGTCTTTTTTATGCTTAAAAATCCCGCTTTTTGAAATTGTAACCAAAATGTAATATTAGCTTTCTCTGACAGAAAGGATGTTTTCTCCTTGTTAAATGGACACGTAGTGAATTTTGGTCAACATCGTACAAGACGTAGTTTCTCTCGTATTAAAGAAGTATTGAAACTACCTAACTTGACTGATGTCCAAACTGAATCATACAAATGGTTTTTGGATGAAGGTATTAAGGAAGTCTTCGACGACATTATGCCAATTAGTGACTTTTCAGGTAAGCTTTCGCTTGAATACGTAGGCTATAAACTGCAAAAGCCAAAGTATACTGTTGATGAGGCACGTGATCATGATGCAACTTATGCTGCACCAATGCATGTAACCTTAAAGTTGACTAACCAAAAAACCGGTGAAATTAAGACCCAGGATGTTTTCTTCGGCGATTTACCATTAATGACCGAATCCGGTTCATTTATTATCAATGGTGCCGAAAGAGTTATTGTTTCGCAATTAGTTAGATCACCAAGTGTCTACTACTCAGGTGACTATGATAAGAATGGTCGGCAAATCTTTGGGACCACAGTTATTCCTAACCGTGGAGCATGGCTTGAATACGAAACTGACGCTAAAAATGTGTCATATGTTCGTGTTGACCGTACCCGTAAGTTGCCTTTGACTGTTTTAATTAGAGCATTAGGAATCGGCTCTGATGGTGAAATCACTGACATTTTCGGTGATAGTGACACATTACAATTTACTTTAGATAAAGATGTGCACAAGAATCCAGCTGATTCCCGCGTTGCCGAGGCGTTGAAGGATATTTACGAACGTCTGCGTCCAGGTGAACCAAAGACAACCGATTCTTCACGTTCGCTACTTTACGCTCGTTTCTTTGATCCACGCCGCTACGACTTAGCACCTGTTGGTCGTTACAAGGTTAATAAGAAGTTATCATTAAAGAATCGTCTTTTCGGTCAAACTTTAGCTGAAACTCTAGCTGATCCAGATACTGGTGAAATCATTGCTAAAAAGGGTACTGTTGTTACTCATGAAGTAATGGACGGTTTGGAAAAGTACCTTGACCGTGATGACTTCAAGATGGTTACTTATGAACCTTCTAAAGAAGGTGTCTTGCCAGATCCAATTAACGTGCAAGAAATTAAGGTTTACTCAAAGGTTAACCCAGAACGTGTTGTTAAGTTAATTTCTAATGGTCATATTGCTAAGGATGTTAAGTACTTAACTCCAGCTGATGTTTTGGCATCAATTAACTACTTCTTCTTATTACAAGATGAAATTGGTAATACTGATGATATTGACCACTTGGGTAACCGTCGTATTCGTCGTGTTGGTGAATTATTGCAAAATCAATTTAGAATTGGTTTAGCAAGAATGGAACGTGTTGTTCGTGAAAGAATGTCAATTCAGGATCCTTCAACAGTTACACCACAGCAATTGATCAATATTCGGCCAATTGTCGCCAGCATCAAAGAATTTTTCGGGTCATCACAACTGTCACAGTTTATGGACCAGCACAACCCGCTTGGCGAATTAACGCATAAGCGTCGTATGTCTGCTTTAGGGCCTGGTGGTTTGACTCGTGACCGTGCTGGATACGAAGTCCGGGATGTTCACTATACTCAATATGGTCGTTTGTGCCCAATTGAAACACCAGAAGGACCAAACATTGGGTTGATCAACTCGCTTGCAACATACGCAATTATTAACAAGTACGGTTTTATCGAAACACCTTACCGGCGCGTTTCATGGAAGACACACAAGGTTACCGATAAAATTGACTACTTAACTGCTGATGTTGAGGATAACTACATTATTGCCGGTGCTAACACTAAGTTAAATCCTGATGGTTCATTCAAGGATGACTTAATTTTGGCAAGACACAAGGAAGATAACGTCGAAGTTAGTCCAGATAAGATTGATTACATGGACGTTATTCCTAAGCAAGTTGTTTCTGTTGCATCTGCATGTATTCCATTCTTGGAAAACGATGACTCTAACCGTGCATTGATGGGCGCCAACCAGCAACGTCAGGCAGCGCCTTTAATTAATCCACACAGTTCACTTGTTGGTACTGGTATGGAATATCGTGCCGCTCACGATTCTGGTGCAGCTATTGTTGCTAAAGCTGCTGGTACAGTTGAATATGTTGACGCTAACACAGTTAGAATTAGACGTGATGACAGTACTTTAGACAAGTACACTCTTGAAAAGTACCGTCGTTCAAACAATTCTAAGTCATACAACCAAACACCAAACGTTAAGTTGGGTGATCGAGTTGAAGAAGGCGAAGTAATTGTCAATGGTCCAACAATGGATCACGGAGAACTTGCTTTGGGACAAAACCCAGTTATTGCCTTCATGACTTGGAACATGTACAACTACGAAGATGCCATCATGTTATCAGAACGTCTGGTTAAAGATGATGTCTATACTTCAATTAGTATTGAGGATTATGAATCTGAAGCACGTGACACTAAGCTTGGACCTGAAGAAATTACTCGCGAATTACCAAATGTTGGTGAGGATGCTTTAAAGGATCTCGATGGTCAAGGAATTGTTCGCATTGGTGCTGAAGTTCATGATGGCGATATTTTAGTTGGTAAGGTTACTCCAAAAGGGGTAACTGAATTATCAGCAGAAGAAAGATTGCTACACGCCATTTTTGGTGAAAAAGCACGTGAAGTTCGTGATACTTCACTTCGTGTACCTCATGGTGGTGGCGGAATTGTTCGCGATGTCAAGGTTTATACGCGTGAAAATGGTGATGAACTTTCACCAGGTGTAAACACCTTAGTTCGCGTTTACATTGCCCAAAAGAGAAAGATCCAAGTCGGAGACAAGATGTCTGGTCGTCACGGTAACAAGGGTACGGTTGCTGCTGTTGTTCCTGAAGAAGACATGCCATACTTACCAGATGGTACTCCAGTTGATATTTGTTTGAACCCAATGGGTGTTCCTTCACGTATGAACATTGGACAGCTGTTAGAACTGCACTTAGGTCGAGCAGCTAATAGTCTTGGTATTCACGTTGCTACTCCTGTATTTGATGGAGCCAGCGAAGATGATGTTTGGGATACTGTCCACAAGGCTGGTATCGATAAAGATGGTAAAACTGTTCTTTATGACGGTCGGACTGGTGAACCATTCCATAACCGTGTATCTGTCGGAATCATGCACTACTTGAAGCTGACTCACATGGTTGATGATAAGATTCACGCTCGTTCAATTGGGCCTTACTCATTAGTTACGCAACAACCTCTTGGTGGTAAAGCACAATTTGGTGGTCAGCGTTTCGGTGAAATGGAAGTTTGGGCACTTGAAGCTTATGGTGCTGCTTATACTTTGCAAGAAATTTTGACTTACAAGTCCGATGATGTTGTTGGACGTGTTAAGGCTTATGAGGCAATTGTTAAGGGCGATAGAATTCCTAAGCCAGGTGTGCCAGAGTCATTCCGCGTTTTAGTCAAGGAATTGCAATCATTAGGACTAGATATTCGTGTTCTTGACATGGACCACAAGGAAATTGAATTGCGCGACATGGATGATGATTCAAATGAACATTTGAATATTGATACTTTGTCGAAGATGGCCGAAGAACAACAAAAGAAGAAGTTAGCCGAAGAAACCACAAAATCTGAAGATGAAGAAACTGAGGAATCAACACCGGTTGATACTCCTGTGGATGAATCTGATGACGATAATAAGATTTCTAAATAAGTAGGGGGTTAAACTTTTGATCGACGTAAATAAATTTGAAAGCATGCAAATTGGTCTTGCTTCGCCAAACAAAATTCGGAGCTGGTCGTATGGTGAAGTTAAGAAGCCAGAAACGATTAACTACCGTACTTTAAAGCCAGAAAAGGATGGTCTGTTTGACGAAAGAATCTTTGGACCAACCAAGGATTGGGCCTGTGCATGTGGCAAATACAAGGGTGTAAGATACCGCGGAATCGTTTGTGATCGCTGTGGGGTCGAAGTTACTTCCTCTAAAGTTAGACGGGAACGGATGGGTCACATTGAGTTGGCCGCTCCAGTTACTCATATTTGGTACTTTAAGGGTATTCCATCACGGATGGGATTAATTCTTGATATGTCACCAAGATTGCTGGAAGAAGTTATCTACTTTGCAGCATATATCGTGATTGATCCAGGTGATACAGACCTTGAATTTAAACAATTGCTGACGGAAGCTGAATACCGTGAACAAAAAGCTAAGTTTGGTAGTCGCTTTGAAGCCAAAATGGGTGCCGAAGCAATCCGTGACTTATTGCGCAAGGTTGACCTTGAAAAAGAAGTTAAAGATTTAAAGAAAGAATTGGAAACTGCTACAGGTCAAAAACGGACTCGTGCAATCAGAAGATTAGATATCTTGGATGCGTTTAAAGATTCTGGCAATAAGCCTGAATGGATGGTGATTGACGCTGTTCCAGTCATCCCACCAGACTTGCGTCCAATGGTACAACTTGAAGGTGGCCGTTTTGCCACTTCAGACTTAAACGACTTGTACCGTCGGGTTATTAACCGTAATAACCGTTTGAAGAGATTACTTGACCTGAATGCGCCAAACATTATCGTTCAAAACGAAAAGCGGATGTTGCAAGAAGCAGTCGACGCTTTAATTGATAACGGTCGTCGTGGTCGTTCAGTTGTTGGACCTGGTAACCGTCCACTTAAGTCACTTTCACACATGCTTAAGGGTAAGCAAGGACGTTTCCGTCAAAACTTGCTTGGTAAGCGTGTTGACTACTCTGGTCGTTCGGTTATCGATGTTTCACCAAAATTGAAGTTCTATCAATGTGGTGTTCCTCGTCCAATGGCACTAGAATTATTCAAGCCATTTGTTATGCATGAATTGGTTAAACGCAAGATTGCTTCTAACATTAAGAGCGCTAAGCGTAAGATTGATCGTGAAGACGATGATGTCTGGGATGTACTTGAAGATGTAATTAAGGAAAGAACGGTTTTACTAAACCGTGCGCCAACATTACACCGTTTGAGTATCCAAGCCTTTGAACCAGTTTTAGTTCCTGGTAAATCAATTCGTTTGCACCCACTTGCCTGTGAAGCTTACAACGCTGACTTCGATGGTGACCAGATGGCCATTCACGTACCTTTGTCAGATGAAGCTGTTGCAGAATCACGCTTGTTAATGCTTGCAGCTCATCATATTCTTGCTCCAAAAGATGGTAAGCCAATCGTTACTCCTTCTCAGGATATCGTTTTAGGTAACTACTGGTTGACTCAAGCTGAAAAGGGTCGTGAAGGTGAAGGAATGATCTTTAATTCACCTGACGAAGCAACTGTTGCATACAATAATGGTGATATTCACTATCACTCAATTATTGGAATGTCTGCGGACTCAATGCCAAAGAAGGCATGGCCTAAAGGTTATGAACACGGCATTTTCATTACTACCTATGGTCGTGTGATTTTCAACCAAATCTTCCCAGAAGATTACTTCTACGTTAACGAGCCAACTGAAGAGAACCTGAATAATCCACTAGCTGCTAAGTACTTCTTAGAGCCAGGTGAGGATATTCATGAAAAAATCGATAATGTTGCTGGTGATTTAATTGCTACGCCATTTAAGAAATCATTCTTATCTGACTCAATTGCCACAATTTACAAGTACTACAAGGTTCAAAGAACTTCAGAATACCTTGATGACTTGAAGACACTTGGTTACACAAGTTCAACTACTTCTGGTATTACAATCGGAATGACCGATGTTCCAGAAATTGATGACAAGGATGAAAAGGTAGCTAAGGCCCACAAGCAAGTTGACGTCGTTTCTAAGCAGTTTAGACGTGGTTTAATTACTGAGCAAGAACGTCACGATCGAGTAATTAGTATTTGGAATGAGTGTAAGGACCAGGTTCAAAATGAGATTGCACAGATCTATGATCCACGTAATCCTATTACAATCATGGCTGACTCCGGTGCTCGTGGTAATATTTCTAACTTTACTCAGCTTGCCGGAATGCGTGGTTTGATGGCCACTCCTAACGGTGGTTTGTTCGAAATTCCAGTTACTTCAAACTTCAAGGAAGGTTTGTCAGTTCTAGAATTATTCATGTCCACTCACGGTGCACGTAAGGGAATGACTGATACGGCCTTGAAGACTGCTCAGTCAGGTTACTTAACTCGTCGTTTGGTTGATGTTGCTCAAGATGTTATTATCCGTGAAGATGACTGTGGCACTGATCGTGGTATCAATGTTCACTCAATCATGGAAGGTGACGAATTAATTGAGCCATTATACGATCGTTTACTTGGTCGGTTCACTGCTGAAACTGTTAAGGATCCACAAACCGGTGAGGCGATTGTTGGACCAAACGTAATGCTTGATGAAAATCTGTCACATAAAATTTGTGATGCCGGTGTTACAGACGTGAAGATTCGGTCAATTTTAACTTGTGATACCCCTCATGGTGTTTGCCGTAAATGTTATGGTATGAACCTGGCTACGGGTGAAGAAGTTGAAGTTGGTGAAGCAGTTGGTACTGTTGCCGCTCAATCCATTGGTGAACCTGGTACGCAGCTTACTTTACGTACTTTCCACAACGGTGGGGTTGCCGGTGCTGAAGATATTACTCAGGGTCTTCCTCGTGTGCAAGAATTGTTTGAAGCTCGTAATCCTAAGGGTCGTGCTGTTATTTCTGAAGTTGATGGTGTTATTGACTCAATCCAAGAAAACCCAGCAGAGCACACACGGGAAATTACTGTTAAGGGTAAGATCGATACTAGAAGCTACAGTGTTCCTTATACTGCTTCAGTTGCAGTCAGTGAAGGTGATGAAGTTCGCCGTGGTAACAAGCTGACTCTTGGTTCAATCGATCCTAAGGAATTAATTCAAGTAACTGATACGTTGACAACCGAAGAATACATCTTGGTTGAAGTACAAAAGGCTTACCGGATGCAGGGTGTTGACATTTCAGATAAGCACGTTGAGGTCTTAACTAGACAAATGTTGCAAAAAGTTCGTGTTCTTGATCCTGGTGAGACTAACTTGCTTCCAGGTGAAATCATGGATATTGGCGAATTCAAGGAACGCAACACTTCAGTAATTATTTCAGGTGGAATCCCTGCAACTGCTCAAAGTGTAATTCTTGGTATTACCAAGGCTGCCCTTGAAACTAATAGTTTCTTGTCAGCTGCTTCATTCCAGGAAACTACTCGTGTGCTGACTGATGCTTCAATCAGAGGCAAGAACGATCCACTTCTTGGTTTGAAAGAAAATGTTATCATCGGTAAGATTATTCCAGCCGGTACTGGTCTTCCAATTTACCGTGATATGGAACCTGAAGCTGATGTGAAGAAGCCTAAGTCTGTTTACTCAATAGCTGATATTGAGAAAAAGATGAAGGAAGCTGATCAAGCTGGGGAACCACAAGGATAAGTAAAATTTATTAATAAAAATAGCTTTTCTACTAATTAAAGTAGGAAAGCTATTTTTTTGCTATTGCAGAAGTAATTGAATGATTAGTCCAACAAAAATATACGGTACAAAGGCAATTTGCTTTTGCAATGACCAAGTTTTTCTTTTTAGAAAGAATTGAAAGAGAAGTAGAAAAGAGCCAAAAAGAAAAACCAGGTTAGCAAAGTGAGGGGTAAAGAAAAAGGCTAAAATTAAGTAGATAATTAAATCACCCGAACCCAACTTCTTTTGCATAGTATAAAAAAACAAGACTAGCAAAATGGGAATTAGTTCAATTAAGTCGTCTAATTGCAACTTAAAGAGATGCTTGAACCTAAGTAGTGTTAATAAAAGCGCGGGAAAAATCATTGCTAGGTGAAATTCTAGCCTGTCATAATCGCTGATTGCGGCCAATAGTAAACAAAAAATGACAATCGCAGTGGCAATTCCGGTCATCTGACTAAAATCAATCTTAAGATATGCTAAACCACCCAAAAATTCGATTAACGGTAATTTAATTGGAATACTGCGCTGGCAGTAGCGACATTTTCCGTGTAAAAAACAATAGGACAAAATTGGCAACTCGTCCATCAAAGTAAGTTTAGTTAAACAGAAATCACAGCGAGAACGTCCCCAAATGAAGTCACCAGTATCAAAGCGGTCGCAAACAACACAGGCGTGGGATGCTAAGCAGGTCCCAATTAAAAAGTTAGTAAGTTGATAAATCCAAGCCATTTTTTACCTCCCATAATTAGTTACGCTAAAAATAAAAAAACTTTTTTGCCAAAATAATTTTGCTTTTTGGTAAAAAGGGAGTACAATGTCAATTGTGCATTTTGAAGATAGATTCAGGACTAAAAAAGAAACTCCTGGATGTGTGAACAAGATAATCAAATTTTAGGAGGAACAATTTAATGCCAACCATTAACCAATTGGTAAGAAAAGGCCGTCACTCAAAGACGACTAAATCAAAATCACCAGCCTTAAGCTACGGCTACAACAGTATGAAGAAAGAATTAGTATCAAACCCAGCACCACAAATGCGTGGAGTTGCAACTCGTGTTGGTACTATGACTCCAAAGAAGCCAAACTCAGCTTTACGTAAGTATGCTCGTGTTCGTCTTTCAAACTTAATTGAAGTTACTGCTTATATTCCAGGTGAAGGCCACAACTTACAAGAACACTCCGTTGTTTTAATTCGTGGTGGTCGTGTAAAGGACCTTCCTGGTGTACGTTACCACATCATCCGTGGTGCACTTGATACTGCCGGTGTTGACGGCAGAAAGCAAGGCCGTTCTAAGTACGGTGCCAAGAAAGATTAAGGAGGAGTTAAATAATGCCTAGAAAAGGACACGTAACTAAAAGAGATATTTTAGCGGATCCAGTTTACAATTCAAAGCTTGTTACTAAGTTGATCAACCACTTGATGCTTGATGGTAAGAGAGCTAAGGCATCTTCAATCCTTTATGATGCTTTTGACATCGTGAAAGAAAAGACTGGTAAGGAACCACTTGAAGTCTTTGAAGAAGCTATGAACAACATTATGCCAGTTTTGGAAGTTAGAGCTCGCCGTATCGGTGGTTCAAACTACCAAATTCCAGTTGAAGTTCGTCCAGAAAGAAGAACTACTTTGGGCTTAAGATGGCTTGTTTCATATGCTCGTTTACGTAATGAGCACACAATGGATGAGCGTTTAGCTAACGAAATCATTGATGCTTCTAACAACACTGGTTCAGCAGTTAAGAAGCGTGAAGATGTACATCGTATGGCTGAAGCTAACCGTGCATTTGCTCACTATCGTTTCTAATTTTTTAAGGAGAGAAATAATTTATGGCTAATAAGCGTGAATTTCCATTAGAAAAAACACGTAATATTGGTATCATGGCCCACATTGATGCGGGTAAGACTACCACTACTGAGCGTATTCTTTACTATACTGGTAAGATTCATAAAATCGGTGAAACCCACGAGGGTGACTCACAGATGGACTGGATGGACGAAGAAAAAGAACGTGGTATTACCATTACGTCAGCTGCTACTACAGCTCAATGGAATGACTACAGAATTAACATCATTGATACACCAGGACACGTTGACTTCACAATCGAAGTTGAACGTTCACTCCGTGTTCTTGATGGTGCCGTAACTGTTCTTGATGCTCAAGCAGGTGTAGAGCCACAGACTGAAAATGTTTGGCGCCAAGCTGAAACTTACGGTGTTCCTCGAATTGTTTTTGTTAACAAGATGGACAAGATTGGTGCAGATTTTGATAAGTCTGTTAAATCTTTACATGAACGTTTAAACGCCAATGCTTTAGCTGTTCAAATGCCAATTGGTTCTGCTGATACCTTTGAAGGTGTTATCGACTTGATCAACATGGTTGCCGATGTTTACGATGAAGACAAACTTGGTTCAAAATGGGACACTATTCCAGTTCCTGACGAATACAAGGAAGAAGCAGAAAAGCGTCGTAACGACTTAATTGAACAAGTTGCAGACGTTGACGATGACATCATGGAAAAATACCTAAACGGTGATGAAATTTCCATTGATGAATTAAAAGCTGCTATCCGTAAAGCAACTTTGGAATTGAAGGCATTCCCAGTATTTGCTGGTTCAGCTTTCAAGAACAAGGGTGTTCAAATGATGCTTGATGGTGTTGTTGATTACCTACCATCACCATTAGATGTTAAGCCTTATGTTGCTCATGATCCTAAGTCTGGCGAAGAAGTTGAATTGATTGCCGGTGACGACAAGCCATTCTCAGCTCTAGCATTTAAGATCGCAACTGACCCATTCGTTGGTCGTTTAACTTATATCCGTGTTTACACTGGTTCTCTTGAATCAGGTTCATACGTATTGAATGCTTCTAAGAACAGTCGTGAACGTGTTGGTCGTTTGCTTCAAATGCACGCTAACTCAAGAAGCGAAATTTCAGAAGTATTTTCAGGTGATATCGCTGGTGCGATTGGTTTGAAGAACACTACAACTGGTGACTCATTAACTGATCCAGATCATCCATTAATTTTGGAAAGTTTGGAAGTTCCAGACCCAGTTATTCAAGTTTCAATCGAGCCAGAATCAAAGGCTGACCGTGACAAACTTGATGTTGCTTTGCAGAAGTTAACTGAAGAAGACCCAACTTTCAGAGCTGAAACTAATGCTGAAACTGGTCAAACTTTGATTTCCGGAATGGGTGAATTACACCTTCAAATCATGGTTGAACGTATGAAACGTGAATTCCACGTTGAAGCTAAGATCGGTGAACCACAAGTTGCTTACCGTGAAACCTTCACTAAACCTGCTAAGGCACAAGGTAAATTTGTTCGTCAATCAGGTGGTAAGGGTCAATACGGTGACGTTTGGATTGAATTCACACCAAACGAAAGAGGTAAAGGTTACGAATTTGAAGATGCCATCGTCGGTGGTGTTGTTCCTCGTGAATTTATCCCTTCAGTAGATGCTGGTTTGCAAGAATCAATGAAGAACGGTATCCTTGCTGGCTACCCATTGATCGATGTTAAGGCTAAGCTTTATGATGGTAGTTACCACGAAGTCGACTCTTCAGAAGCTGCCTTCAAGGTTGCTGCTTCACTTGCTTTGAGAAATGCAGCTCCTAAGGCTGGTGCTGTTATTCTTGAACCAATTATGAAGGTACAAGTTATCACACCTGAAGAATACTTGGGTGATGTAATGGGTTCAATTACCGCTCGTCGTGGTACAATGGACAACATGGTTGACCGTTCAGGTGCTAAGGTCTTGAACTCAATGGTTCCACTTGCTGAAATGTTTGGTTACGCAACTACTTTGCGTTCATCAACACAGGGACGTGGTACTTTCACAATGGTATTTGACCACTATGAAGCAACTCCTAAGTCAATTCAAGAAGAAATTATTAAGAGCCGTGGCGGCAACAACGCTGACTAGTTTTTAATAACTGATAATAAAAATTAACAACAATTTTAATCGAGCTATTGGTAAATCCGATAGCTCTTTTTTTATTTAAAAATGAGTCTATTAGCGACCATAAAAATTTAAGAACGGCATTGCTCAAATTCTAGGCAAAAAAATTTACAAAATATATTTGGTAGAGTAAATTTTTATTTTGCTATTGCTTGTTTTCAGAAAATCATGAAAAAATTAAAGAAAAAGTCCTAAAACCCTTGATATTTAGGCTTAAAGTAAGTATACTAGTTTTTGTGCGCTTAGGGCATAGTATGCTCTATTGCACATATTTGTTGTAAAGCGTTGATGCAAAAGGTTGCGGCACACCAGGCTGCATTGCCACAGAGGTGGCGCCGGGAATTTTTGCGGAAGCTAGTCATCTTTTAAAAGAAGACGTTGAGGAGGTAATTCAATGGCAAGTCAATCAATTCGTATCAGACTTAAGTCTTACGAACATGGTATTCTCGATGAATCGGCTGCTAAAATTGTAGAAACAGCTAAGAGAACTGGTGCTGAAATTTCAGGTCCAGTTCCTCTACCAACAGAACGGGTATTATTCACTGTTCTTCGTTCACCACACAAGAACAAGGACTCACGTGAGCAGTTTGAAATGCGTACGCACAAGCGTTTAATCGATATTTTAAGCCCTACACCTAAAACTGTTGATTCTTTAATGAAGCTTGATCTACCAAGCGGCGTTGACATCGAAATCAAATTATAATTTTTAAAGAGAAAGAGGTGTAATCATGACCAAAGGAATCTTAGGAAGAAAAGTCGGTATGACTCAAGTCTTCACCAAAGATGGCATCCTTGTTCCTGTAACTGTTGTCGAAGCAACTCCTAACGTTGTTATGCAAGTTAAGACTGTTGAATCAGACGGTTACGAAGCAGTTCAATTGGGATACCAAGACAAGCGTGAAGTTTTGAGCAACAAACCAGAAAAAGGTCATGCTGCAAAAGCAAAGACTTCGCCTAAGCGCTTCATACGTGAAATCCGCGGAGTTGAGCTTAAGGACTACGAAGTCGGCTCAGAAGTTACTGTGGACACATTTAAGGAAGGTGACGTCGTAGACGTTACTGGTACTACAAGAGGTCATGGATACCAAGGTAACATTAAGCGTTGGGGCCAATCACGTGGACCTGAAACTCACGGATCAAGATACCACAGAGTTCCTGGTTCAATGGGTTCCATCATTAACCGTGTACCAAAGGGCAAGCGTTTGCCAGGTCACATGGGTATGAAGAAAGTTACCATTGAAAACCTAGTAATTGAAAAGGTTGTAGCTGACAAGAACGTATTACTTATCAAAGGTAATGTTCCAGGTGCTAAGAACTCATTAATTACTGTTAAATCTGCTGTTAAGAATAATAAATAGGAAGGAGGACTAGAATGGCTAATTTAAAAGTTATCGATCAAAAAGGTAAAGATGCTGGTGAAGTTACTTTAAAAGATGAAGTATTTGGTATTGAACCAAACGAGAGCGTTGTTTTCGATGCAATCATCAGACAAAGAGCTGGCAAGCGTCAAGGTACCTCAAAGGTTAAAAATAGATCTGCTGTTCGTGGTGGTGGTAAGAAGCCTTGGAAGCAAAAGGGTACAGGACGTGCTCGTCAAGGTTCAATCAGATCACCTCAATGGCGCGGCGGTGGTGTAGTCTTTGGACCAACTCCACGTTCTTACGCATACTCAATGCCAAGAAAGCAACGTCGTTTGGCTATCAAGTCAGTTCTTTCCCAAAAATTGATTGATCAAGATTTAATCGTTTTAGACCAGTTGACATTGTCAGCTCCTAAGACTAAAGAATTTAAGTCAATATTAGACAGCTTAAATATTGAAGGTAAAGTACTTGTTGTTTCAGAAGACAAGAATGTACAACTTTCAGCAAGAAACTTGCCAAAAGTTAAGGTTATTACAATTAACGGCTTAAACGTTGAAGATGTAGTAAATTACGACAAGTTAATCTTGACTAAAGACGCTATTGAGAAGATTGAAGAGAATGTTGAGGGGGCTTCGAAGAAATGAGTGCACATGATATCATTTTAAGACCTATCATTACTGAAAAGTCAACGAACTTAATGGATGATAAGAAGTACACTTTCAACGTGCTTTTAACTGCAACCAAGACTCAAGTTCGTAACGCTGTTGAAGAAATCTTTGATGTCAAAGTTAAGAAAGTTAATATCATGAATGTTCGTGGTAAAGACAAGCGTGTTGGCCGTTACACTGGTAAAACAGCTCGTAGCCGTAAAGCAATTGTCACTTTAACTGATGATTCAAACGACATTAAGATTTTCAAAGACGAAAATCAAGAAGAAAATAAGTAATAGGAGGTCAGTCAATTGGCTATTAAGATTTATAAGCCAACCACAAATGGTCGCCGTAATATGACTTCTTCCGACTTTGCTGAGATTACTAAGAGCAAGCCAGAACGTACCTTGCTTGAATCACAATCACACACTGCAGGTCGTAACTCATATGGTCATATTACAAGTAGACACCGTGGTGGTGGTCATAAGCAAAAGTACCGTATCATCGATTTCAAGCGTAACAAGGACAATGCAAAAGCTGTTGTTAAGGCTATCGAATACGATCCAAACAGAACTGCTAACATTGCACTTCTTCACTACACTGATGGTATCAAAGCTTACATTTTAGCTCCTAAAGGATTAAAAGTTGGCGATGTAGTTGAATCTGGTCCTAATGCAGACATTAAGCCAGGTAATGCTTTACCATTAAAGAACATTCCTACTGGTACTTCAATTCACAACATTGAATTAAGACCTGGTAAGGGTGGACAACTTGTCAGAAGTGCTGGTGCCAATGCTCAAGTTTTGGGTAGTGACGGTAAGTACACTTTAGTTAGACTTCAAAGTGGCGAAGTTCGTAAGATCTTGTCAACTTGTCGTGCAACTATTGGTGTTGTTGGTAACGAACAACACTCATTGATTCAATTAGGTAAGGCTGGCCGTAGCCGCTGGTTAGGCAGACGTCCACAATCACGTGGTTCTGTAATGAACCCTAACGATCACCCACATGGTGGTGGTGAAGGTAAGGCTCCAGTTGGTCGTCCACAACCTATGACTCCTTGGGGTAAGAAAGCTCGCGGTATCAAGACTAGAAATAGTAAGAGAGCTAGCGAGAAGTTAATTATTCGTCACCGTAAGGGTAACAAGTAATAGAAGGAGGGTTAATTAATGAGCCGTAGTATTAAAAAAGGGCCTTTTGCAGACGCATCTTTGCTAAAGAAAGTTGATGCACAAGCAGACACAGAGAAAAAACAGGTTATTAAAACCTGGTCACGTCGTTCAACTATTTTCCCTTCCTTCGTTGGTTTGACTATAGCTGTTTACGATGGTAGAAAACATGTTCCAGTTTACATTACTGAAGACATGGTTGGTCACAAGTTAGGTGAATTTGTTCCAACAAGAACTTTCCATGGACACAAGACATCTGACGATAAGGCAACTAAATAGAGGAAGGAGAAACACTTAAATGGCAGAACAAATTAGTTCAGCTAGGGCTGAAGCAAGAACTGTTCGTATTGCTCCAAGAAAAGCACGTTTAGTCGTTGACTTAATTCGCGGTAAAGACGTTGCAGAAGCATTGGCAATCTTGCAATTTACGCCTAGAGCTGCTTCCCCAATCGTTGAAAAAGTTTTACGCTCAGCAATCGCTAACGCGGAACACAACTACGATCTCGAAAGTGCTAACCTTTACGTATCAGAAGCATACGTAAACGAAGGTGCAACTTTAAAGAGATTTAGACCACGTGCCAAAGGTATGGCTTCTCCAATTAACAAGAGAACAAGTCATGTAGTTGTAGTAGTTTCAGAAAAGAACGATTAAGGGAGGTATATTAATGGGTCAGAAAATTAACCCAAATGGTTTTCGTCTCGGCGTAATTCGTGACTGGGAATCTAAATGGTATGCTGACAGAGGATACAAAGAAACCTTAAATGAAGACCTGAAGATCAGAAAATTCATTTCTAAGAAATTAAAGGATGCCTCTGTTTCTACTGTTGAAATTGAACGTGCAGCAAACAGAATCAACGTATCAATTAATACTTCAAAACCAGGTATGGTAATTGGTAAAGGTGGTTCTGAAGTTGAAGCTTTAAGAAAAGAATTAAATGCTTTGACTAACAAGCAAGTTCACGTTAACATTGTCGAAATTAAGAAACCAGATCTTGATGCTAAATTAGTAGCAGATAGTATTGCAAGTCAACTTGAAGCTCGTATTGCTTTTAGACGTGCAATGCGCCAAGCTACTCAAAGAACTATGCGTGCTGGTGCTAAAGGAATCAGAGTTCAAACTTCTGGTCGTTTAAACGGTGCTGACATGGCAAGAAGAGAATGGCATACTGAAGGTCGTGTTCCATTACAAACTTTAAGAGCTGACATTGACTATGCTTGGGTAAATGCCTTCACTACTTATGGTGAAATTGGTGTTCAAGTATGGATCAACCGTGGTGAAGTCTTACCTTCAAAGAGTAAGAAACCTGAAAAAGCTGTGAAGGGAGGAAACAAATAATGCCTCTAGTACCAAAAAGGGTAAAGCACCGTCGTGAATTCCGTGGTAAGATGCGTGGTGCTGCTAAGGGTGGCAAAACCATTGCCTTTGGTGAATATGGTTTACAAGCTCTTGAATCACACTGGATTACTAACCAACAAATCGAAGCTGCTCGTGTTGCGATGACTCGTTACATGAAGCGTGGTGGTAAAGTTTGGATTAGAATTTTCCCTCAAAAGTCATACACTGCTAAAGGTGTTGGTGTACGTATGGGTTCTGGTAAAGGTGCACCAGCCGGCTGGGTAGCTGTTGTTAAGAGAGAAAAGATTATGTTTGAAATTGGTGGCGTTAGCGAAGCAACTGCTCGTGAAGCTTTAAGACTTGCTTCAACTAAGTTACCAATTAAATGTAAGTTTGTGACTAAAAGTTCGGAAGTAGGTGGCAATTCTAATGAAGGCTAAAGATATCAGAGCACTAACCACTGATCAGATGTTGGACAAGGAAAAGCAATACAAAGAAGAACTCTTTAATTTGCGTTTTCAACAAGCAACGGGTCAATTAGAAAATACCGCTCGCCTAAGCAAAGTCCGCAAGAACATCGCTAGAATTAAAACAATTCTAAGTGAAGATGCATTGAAGAAAGATTAGTGGAAGGGAGTTATTAACTTGAGCGAATCAATCGAAAGAAATCGTCGTCACGTATATCAAGGTCGAGTAATTTCTGATAAGAATGACAAAACTATCACTGTTGTTGTTGATACTTACAAGAATCACCCTGTTTACAAGAAGCGTATCAAATATTCTAAGAAATATTACGCACAAGACGAAAAAAATGAAGCTAAAGTTGGCGATACTGTTCGTATCATGGAAACCCGTCCATTATCTCGTACAAAGCGCTTCCGTTTAGTAAAAATTGTCAAGAAATCTGTATAGTTTTGCGGATTTAGTGAGGGGAGGATTAAATAGTGATTCAAAATGAATCCCGTTTGAAGGTTGCTGATAACTCAGGTGCCAGAGAACTATTAGTTATTAGAGTCTTAGGTGGTTCAAGACGTAAGACTGGTAACATTGGTGACATCGTGGTTGCAACTGTTAAACAAGCAACACCAGGTGGCGTTGTCAAAAAAGGTGACGTTGTCAAAGCTGTCATTGTTAGAACAAAATCAGGCGCACGTCGTGAAGATGGTTCATACATCAAGTTTGATGAAAATGCCGGCGTAGTAATTAATGCAGATAAGAGCCCACGTGGTACTCGTATCTTTGGGCCTGTTGCACGTGAGCTGCGTGAGCACGACTTTATGAAGATCGTCTCTCTTGCTCCTGAAGTCTTATAATTAAGTGAGGTGCACTGATGTTTGTTAAAACTGGTGACAAAGTAAAAGTTATTGCCGGAAAAGACAAAGGTAAAGAAGGTACTGTTCTTTCTGTTAACGTTAAGAAAAACCGTGTGGTTGTTAAGGGCGTTAACACAATTAAGAAACACCAAAAGCCTTCGCAAACTAATGCAAATGGTGGTGTAGTTGAATCAGAAGGTTCAATTCACGCATCAAACGTAAAAGTTATTGCTAAGTCTGAAAGCAAAAAAGAAGAAACTAAGAAATAGGAAGGAGGACACAAATGGCAAATTATTTAGCTGAAGAATATAAAGAAAAAATTGTTCCTGCATTGCAAGAAAAGTTTGAATACAGCTCAGTTATGCAAGTACCTAAGATCGAAAAGATCGTTTTGAACATGGGTGTTGGTGACGCAGTTACTAACGCAAAGAACTTGGATGAAGCAGTCGAAGAATTAACTTTGATCTCAGGTCAAAAGCCTTTAGTAACAAAGGCTAAGAAATCAATCGCTAACTTCCGTTTACGTGAAGGTATGTCTATCGGTGCTAAGGTAACACTTAGAGGAGACAGAATGTATGATTTCTTGTACAAGTTAATTAGTGTTTCGCTTCCTCGGGTTCGTGACTTCCGCGGTGTTTCAAGCCGTTCATTCGATGGTCGTGGTAACTACACTTTAGGTATTAAGGAACAACTTATTTTCCCAGAAATTGACTTTGATAAGGTTAATCGGACAAGAGGTTTAGATGTTGTTATCGTTACTACTGCCAACACTGATGAAGAAGCTCGTGAGCTTTTAAGTCAATTTGGTATGCCGTTTGCAAAATAATGGAGGACACTAATGGCTAAAACATCACAAATAATTAGAAATCATCGTCCTGCTAAATTCTCTTCACGTGAATATACTCGTTGCGAGAGATGTGGTCGTCCACACTCCGTTTACCGTAAGTTTGGTTTATGCCGTATTTGCTTGAAGGATTTAGCTCACAAAGGTCAAATCCCAGGTCTTAAAAAGGCTAGTTGGTAATACGGTTAGGAGGATAGCATAAATGGTCATGACAGATCCGATCGCAGATTACTTGACTAGAATTAGAAATGCCAATATGGCAAAGCATAGTTCAGTTGAAATTCCTGCATCAAACATTAAAAAATCTATTTCAGAAATTTTGAAACGCGAAGGTTTCATCCGTGATTACGAAGTTACTGATGACAACAAACAGGGCATTATCAAGATTTTCTTGAAATATGGTCCAGACGGAGAACGTGTCATTTCAGGCTTAAAGCGTATTTCTAAGCCAGGTCTTAGAAATTACGTTAGTGCTGAAAACTTACCTAAAGTTCTTAATGGTTTAGGTATCGCCATCGTTTCAACTTCTGCTGGTGTAATTACCGATAAAGAAGCTAGACAAAAAGACGTCGGCGGCGAAGTTATCGCTTACGTTTGGTAATTCTGACAGAAAGGAGAACAATCAATGAGCCGTATTGGTTTAAAAACAATTGAAGTCCCAGATAGTGTCACAGTTACCAAGGATGGTGACAACATCACCGTTAAGGGACCAAAGGGTGAATTAACTAGATACTTCGATCCAAAGATTACTTTCAAGCAAGAAGATGGCAAGATTAACTTTTCACGTTCAAGTGAAAGTGATAAAGCACTTCACGGTACTGAAAGAGCTAACTTAGCATCAATGGTTGAAGGTGTAGTTAATGGCTACAAGAAGACTTTGAAGTTAATCGGTGTTGGTT
The DNA here is from genome assembly GCF_026535895.1 of Lactobacillus sp. B4007. NCBI lineage: Bacteria > Bacillati > Bacillota > Bacilli > Lactobacillales > Lactobacillaceae > Lactobacillus > Lactobacillus sp. B4007. The sequence goes on along the minus strand of NZ_JAFNPA010000001.1, from coordinate 116,167 downwards.
ACCGTGCAACAGCACAAGGCAACAAATTAACATTAAATGTTGGTTACTCACACCCAGTTGAAATGACTGCACCAGAAGGTGTTTCCGTAAAAGCTACTTCAGCAACTGATATTGAAGTAGAAGGGATTTCTAAGCAAAATGTTGGACAATTTGCTGCTGAAATCCGCGATGTACGTCCACCAGAGCCTTACAAGGGTAAAGGTATTCGTTACACTGACGAATATGTACGTCGTAAGGAAGGTAAGACAGGTAAGTAATAAATAAATTTTTGAGGTGAAATTGTGATTTCAAAACCAGATAAAAATAAGTTACGCTTAAAGCGTCACAAACGTATTCGTGGCAAGATTTCTGGTACTGCTGAGCGCCCACGCTTAAGCGTTTTCCGTTCAAACAAAAACATCTACGCTCAATTAATTGATGACGTAGCGGGTGTAACGCTAGCAAGTGCCTCAACTTTGGATGATTCCGTAGCTAAGGATTCAACTAAGGTAGAACAAGCTCAAGCTGTAGGTAAGGCAATTGCCGAAGCAGCTAAAGCTAAGAACATTTCAAATGTTGTGTTCGATAGAAGTGGTTACCTATACCACGGCCGTATTTCAGCTTTGGCAGATGCCGCTCGTGAAAACGGATTAGATTTCTAGGGAAGGAGAATAATACATGGCAAACCGCAACGATTCTCGCAATAATCGCAGAAATAAAGACGACATCGAAGATCAGTTAGTAGCAATTAATCGTGTCACCAAGGTTGTCAAGGGTGGTCAACGAATGAGATTTGCTGCCTTGGTAATCGTTGGCGACAAAAAAGGTCGTGTAGGCTTTGGTACTGGTAAAGCTCAAGAAGTTCCAGAAGCAATCCGTAAGGCCGTTGAAGCTGGTAAGAAGAACATGATTACTGTTCCTAAGGTTGGTACTACCATTCCTCACGAAGTAATCGGTCACTATGGCTCAGGTAGCATCTTAATTAAACCTGCTCCAGCTGGTTCCGGAGTTGCTGCCGGTGGTGCCGTTCGTATCGTTATGGATATGGCTGGTATCGCTGATGTTACTTCTAAGTCACTTGGTTCAAACACTCCAATCAATGTTGTTCGTGCAACTATCGATGGGTTGAAGAAACTTAAGACCAGTGAACAAGTTGAAAAACTACGTCACGCTGATTTAGATTAGGGAGACAAAATAAATGACTGAATTAAAAGTTACTTTAATTAGAAGTGCTGCGCACCGTCTACCTAACCAACAAAAAGTTGTTAAAGCCTTAGGCTTAGGTAGAATCAATAGTACAGCTACTCTACCAGACAACGCTGCTACTCGTGGTGCATTGTTGAAAATTGCACATTTAATCTCTGTTGAAGAGATCAATAAATAATTAATTGAGGAGGTGCCGAATTAATGAAGCTTCATGAATTACATGCTGCTGAGGGTTCACGCAATACTAGAAAACGTGTTGGACGTGGTACTTCAAGTGGTTACGGAAAGACTTCTGGCCGTGGACAAAAGGGTCAATTAGCCCGTCAAGGTGGACACACTCGTTTAGGTTTTGAAGGTGGTCAAATGCCATTATTCAGAACTATGCCTAAGCGTGGTTTTAAGAACGTTAACCGTAAAAAATATGCAATTATTAATTTAGACGACTTAAACAAGTTTAAAGACAACGACGAAGTTACTGTTGCTAGTCTTAAAGAAAACGGCTTGGTAAAGAAAGAATTATCAGGCGTTAAGCTACTTGCTAAGGGTGAGCTAAAAGTTAAGTTAAACGTAAAGGTTAACAAGGTTTCCGCCGCTGCTAAAAAAGCAGTTGAAGCTGCAGGCGGATCTGTTGAGGTGATCTAATGTTTTCGACTTTGAAGAACGCCTTCAAGGATAAAGAAATTAGAAATAAGATTTATTTCACACTCTTTATTCTTTTGCTGTATCGCATTGGAGCTAACATTACTGTTCCAGGTGTCAATGCAAAAGCGATTACTCAAGTCGCACAAACTGGTTTAGTTCCAATGCTGGACACTGTTTCCGGTGGTGGGCTAGATAATTACTCGATTTTTTCACTTGGTGTTTCGCCCTTCATTACTGCGCAAATTGTTATCCAATTGTTGCAAATGGACATTGTTCCTACTTTAGTGGAATGGGGCAAGCAGGGTGAAGTTGGTCGCCGTAAGACCAATCAAGCTACAAGATGGCTTGCATTATTTGTCGCATTTTTTCAAAGCATTGGAATCACGCTTGGTTTTAACGCTTTGACTGAAATGGGATTAGTTAAATCCCAAACGTGGCAATCATACTGTGAAATTGCAATCATTATGACTGCAGGGACGATGCTGTTGACTTGGCTTGGTGATGAAATTACCGATAAAGGTTTAGGTAACGGCGTTTCAGTAATTATTTTTGCCGGTATTATTGCTCGACTTCCACGCGGTCTTTGGCAGTTATATAAAGATGAAGTGATCAATAATAGTGCGAGTGATCGTTGGCAAGGAATTGTGTTCTTCATTGCGATTCTCATTGCAATACTCATCGTAACGCAAATAGTTACTTGGGTTGAACAGGCTGATCGCCGTATTCCAATCCAATACACTAGACGAGCAACTACTAGTGGCTCAGAAAGTTTCTTACCATTAAAAGTTAATGTCTCAGGTGTGATTCCAGTAATTTTCGCTAGTTCGTTTATTGTTACACCAGCCACAATTTTAATGGCCTTTCAAAGAACTCAAGGCGACCAACAATGGTACAAGGTAATGACTAACATTTTTAGTATGCAGACTACAACTGGTGTTATCATTTATACTCTTTTGATTGTACTGTTTACCTTCTTTTATGCTTTTGTTCAGGTTAATCCTGAGAAGCTTGCAAAGAACTTGCAAAAACAAGGTGCTTACATTCCTAGTGTATGGCCGGGTAAGGATACGCAAAAATATGTTTCAAAGTTGTTAATTAGATTATCAACTGTTGGTTCAGTATTCTTGGGTTTGGTAGCTTTACTACCACAACTTGCTACTAATATTTGGGACTTACCGAGTTCAATTGGACTAGGTGGAACTAGTCTTTTGATCGTAATCGGAGTTGTCTTGGAGTTATCTCGTCAAATTAACGGTTTGTTAATGAAGAGAGAATATGTAGGATTCATCAGATAGGAACGAATAAATGATTAATTTATTTCTTTTAGGTTTGCCGGGTGCTGGTAAAGGAACAGTATCAGAGCAAATTGTTGATAAATATCATCTAACTCATATTTCAACTGGGGATATGTTTAGAGAAGCAATGGCTAATGAGACCAAAGTTGGTCTTGAAGCTAAAAGTTACATTGACAAAGGTGATTTGGTACCGGACGAAGTTACTGCTAGATTAGTAGAAGAACGTTTGGGTCAACCAGATATTAAAGAAGGCTACATTTTAGATGGCTTTCCTCGGACAATTGTTCAAGCTGAACTTTTGGAGGATATCACTAAGAAGTTGAACAAACCTTTAACTAACGTAATCTCTTTAGAGGTTAAGGAAGATACTTTAGTCAAACGTTTATCAGCACGCTTTATGTGTAAAAAGTGTGGTGCCACTTATAACAAAATTACTAAGATGCCTAAAGTAGAAGGTACTTGTGATCGTTGTGGCAGTCATGAATTTTATCAACGTGAAGATGACAAGCCAGAAGTAGTTAAGAATCGTTTACAAGTTAACGAAAAGATGAACACACCTTTGAAAGACTATTATCAAAAGAATGGGTTGTTAACCTGTGTAGATGGTGAACAATCTCCTGAGAAAGTCTTTGAAAGTGTTGATGCGGTTTTAAGTAAAAAGCAATAATTTGTATATTTACTTTTCCGTGTTATAATTTCAAAGTATGACTGTTTAAATGCGGAGGAACAGCTTTGGCAAAAGATGATGTCATTGAAGTAAAGGGTAAAGTTATTGATACTTTGCCTAATGCTATGTTTAAGGTTGAATTGGAAAATGGAGCAGAAATATTAGCACATGTTTCTGGGAAAATCAGAATGCACTATATTCGTATTCTGCCCGGAGACCGTGTTACTGTAGAACTTTCTCCTTACGATTTAACAAAAGGTAGAATTACTTATCGGTTTATAAAGTAATAACGGAGGGAAACATGAAGGTTAGACCATCTGTTAAACCAATGTGTGAACATTGTAAGATTATTAAAAGACATGGTCGTGTGATGGTTATTTGTTCTGCAAATCCAAAACACAAACAGCGTCAAGGTTAAAAATAAAATAGGAGGTGCAATTTATGGCACGTATTGCTGGTGTTGACTTACCAAGAGATAAAAGAATAGTTGTTGCATTAACATACATTTATGGCATTGGTGAACCAACAGCTCAGAAAATTTGTGCGGATGCTGGTGTTTCTGAAGACATACGTTCAAAAGATTTGACTCCAGATGATCAAGAAAAGCTTCGCGCAGAAGTTGATAAATACCGTGTTGAAGGTGACTTGCGTAGAGAAGTCAGCATGAATATCAAACGGTTAATTGATATTGGTTCTTACCGTGGTATGCGTCACCGCCGTGGACTTCCAGTTCGTGGACAAAATACCAAGAATAATGCCCGTACTCGTAAGGGTAGTAAGAAGAGATAAACAAAAATATAAGGAGGTTTATTGATGCCTAAAACAGCACGTAAGCGTCGTGTGAAGAAGCACGTTGAAAAAGGCGTTGCTCACATTCATTCTACGTTTAATAATACTTTAGTCATGATTACTGACGTTCAAGGCAATGCAATTGCTTGGTCTTCAGCTGGTGCATTGGGCTTTAAAGGTAGTCGTAAGTCTACCCCATTTGCAGCTCAAATGGCAGCCGAAGCAGCAGCTAAGAGCGCAATGGACCAAGGCATGAAACATGTAGAAGTTTCTGTTAAGGGTCCTGGTGCTGGTCGTGAATCTGCTATAAGATCACTTCAAGCTACTGGACTTGAGATCACTGCAATCCGTGATGTCACTCCAGTTCCCCACAATGGTTCTAGACCACCAAAACGTCGTCGTGTTTAATTTTGTTCTTAATGAAGGACGTTGCGTTTTGAAAGGGGCCTAGTAATGATTGAATTTGAAAAACCAAATATTACCGTTGTGGACCAAGAGAAGGCTTATGGTAAATTTGTTATTGAACCACTTGAACGAGGCTTTGGTACTACTTTAGGTAACTCATTACGTAGAGTTTTACTTACATCTATTCCAGGTACTGGACTTGTTTATGTTCAAATTGATGATGTTTTACACGAATTCTCCACTGTTCCAGGTGTTAGAGAAGATGTTGCTAAGATTATCTTGAACCTGAAGAAGCTTGAATTAAAATCTTTTTCAGATGAGCAAAAGACCATTGAAGTAGATGTTGAGGGTCCAGCTACTGTTACCGCCGATGATCTGAAAGCCGATTCGGATATTCAAATTCTGAATCCAGATCAATATATTTGTACCATTGCTGACGGTGGTCACTTGCATATGCAGATTGCAGTCAAAAATGGCCGTGGTTACGTTGCCGCAAGTGAGAATAAGAGTGAAGATATGCCAATTGGTGTTATTCCGGTTGATTCTCTCTTTTCACCAATTAAAAAAGTTAATTACCAGGTTGAGTCAACTCGTGTTGGTAAAAGAGACGATTTTGACAAGCTCACTTTAGAGATTTGGACTGATGGTTCAATCAAGCCTAATGACGCCCTTAGTTTTGCTGCCAAAATTTTGGTAGCGCACTTTAAAGTGTTTGAAACTGCTGATGCAAATACCCAATTCAATGATGTTATGGTTGAAAAAGAGGACGATACTGCAGAGAAGAAGCTCGAAATGACAATTGAAGAGCTTGATTTATCTGTTCGTTCATACAACTGCCTTAAGCGTGCCGGCATTAATACTCTGCAAGAACTGACTGATAAGACAGAAGCAGATATGATGCGTGTACGTAATTTAGGACGTAAATCATTAGAAGAAGTTAAAAATAAATTAACTGATTTGGGACTTTCACTTCGTCAAGAAGATTAACTAACAAATAAAAGGAGGTAAACTGATGGCATACCGTAAATTAGGTCGCGATAGTGCACATAGAAAAGCAATGCTTAGAGAAATGACTACTCAATTGATCATGAACGAACGCATTGTTACTACTGAAACACGTGCTAAAGAAGTCCGCAAAACTGCCGAAAAGATGATTACTTTAGGCAAGCGTGGTGATTTAGCTGCAAGAAGAAAAGCTGCTGCTTACGTTCGTAATGAAGTTGCTGACATTCAAGAAGAAAAAGATGCAGTTGTTGTAAAATCAGCATTGCAAAAACTCTTCAGTGATATTGCACCTCGTTACAAGGACCGTAATGGTGGTTACACCCGTATTTTGAAGCTTGCCAAGGCTCGTAGAGGCGATGCAGCTCCAATGGTTATTCTAGAATTGGTTTAAGTTAGAATAACCAAAACTTAATAGCTATTAAGAATTATCCATGAAAGTGAGAATAAGCGTTAAGATGATGACGAAAGTTTAGTCTAGCTTAGATAATGAAAATTATCCCTCTTCATGGGTGATTTTTTTTTTCTGAATTCAATTGAAATGTAAAGTTTCAGCTTGAATTTAATATTTGTTTTTGAATGAATCCTAATTTTAGTGTAGCAACCAACGGATATATCTATCTAAGTGAAAGTCACGAATTTGCTCATATAAAGAGATGCAACTTTAGTTGAAACAAAAAAGTTTTGATTTAAGATCTTCTGATTGAACTCTTTTTAAAAATATTAAAATAATTGGAGTAGGTAAAAAGCTAATACGTTTCTTTTAATAGAAGTAAATTGTTATGTTTCAAATTGATTTTTTTATTTGAAACAAGTATAGTCTGACTATAATTCGATAAGTAACTGGTAAATAAAAAATGATTTTTTCAGTATGTTTCTTTAAAATTGTAATTAAAGAATAAATTTAATAATTATTTATGAGGTAAACAAGGGAATTCATTTTGGCATTCATTAAAGTTCACATTCTACTCAAAAGAGTCAGAAATTAAAAATTTAAACTAACTGTTTTCTCTTCAAACCGATTTTAAAAAATAAGTACCAAGACTTATTTGACTAAAAAATTGAAGAATGTGAGCCAAGAAAAGGTAATAAATTTTCCTTAAAAAGTAAACTCAAAATCATCAATACTGTTAAATTTGGATTGACTTAATTAAGGCTTATTCTGATAAAGCTTTTTATTACATCCATTTAGATCATTATATAAGCAAGGGACCAAATTAAAAGACTAAACTCTGATAAACAATCGGAATTTAGTCCAAAGATAGAAATTATTAAGATTTATTACTCCTAACTTTATATCAATAAAGTTAATATTTGTTTAATTACTTTTCTGCTACGATTTAATGGGAATCCAGTCTATTAAAACTTCGCTTTATTTTGTTATTGTTGGCACATCTGAAACCTTTTTAACAATAATTACCTTATCTTTCAAATTTGGATAATATAAATACGAATCTCTACTTGTTAAAATCAAGGTTCCATTAGTACCTTTTTTACTTTTTAAAATATATGCATATTCACTAGATTTTTCTATAATACCTCGATCAAATTCAGTTCCTTTAAAATACAGTCGATATATGCTCTTTTGATGTATACCTAAAGCGATTCTCACATTATTTCCTGGATTTAAATTGTTAGAAAAATCTCCAAAAACGGAAGGCGGTTTTCTAATTGCTTTCAATAAAAAAAACAATGATAAAGTAAGTAAAAAAGTAAGCAGAAAAGTAGTGATTTTATAGAAGTTTTTCTTCATAATATATATTTCCTAATGCTATTGTGCTACTGCCCAAGCTGTTTGAGAGTACCAATGTTTTCTGTAACCATAATACAAAAATTGTTTTGGTCCACTTTGATGATTAATCGGGTGACCATAGAAAGCTAGTCTTTCAGCTTTATATGTTTTCTGAGCGTAAACCTTGAAATAGTCTCTTGTATTAGGAGCCTTTACCCAAACTCCTGAGGGACCAACTGTACCAAGACTTATCGAAAAGCTAAAACCGGGAAAACCGGATCCAACGGAAATTGAAGGGCCTCCAGATGTAGACCAAAAAAAGCCGCCTGACGAATTTTTAATCCTTGTTCCATGTGAAGGCTGATTGCCAACATATCCTTTAGCACTAGGATATTTTGTTCCATCGATTTTATAGGTAATATTAACATAGTTTGGTGTCCTAGTTCGGCTATTTTCCTCAATAATTGCAGCAGCTTGCTGCTCCATATCCTTTTTTAGAACTTTATCAGGCACTTTATAGTTAACTACTAGTGAAGACAAATCCTTATTTACATTTGAATTGATAGCAAAATTGTTCTCGGACTCGATATTCTCTTTTGCCGAAACATGTTGAGATACACCAATAGAAACGCAGGATAATAATAATGCTACTGTAGATTTTATTGAGCTTCTGGTTAGTATTTTCATAACCTTTCTCCTTTAAAATAATAAAAATATTATATTACAACTATTATTATAAAGCATAAATTAACTTTATACAACAATAAAATTAAATAAATATTAAATTGATTTAATGAGGTTAAGCACATGTGATACTAACTCTTAAAGTTTACTAAATTAGGAAATATCACTGATCAACTTATTTGTATTATCACTAAATAGCAAGTCTTTAAGCCTGTTTTGCTTTGAAATAAAAAACCAGTTCGTTGAAAAATTGATGTTGTTTAAAATCTATAAGGTTTTTAGAACAACGTAAAAATTTTATTTTTGTTGATAATTTATTATATGAGTCTTTTTTTGGTACAATTGAGTAAGACTTTGTAAGAAGGTGAGAGCATGGCAAAAGATAGTATTATTAAAGTTCATAATATCAGTTTTACATATCCTGAGACCGACTCACCTGCGATTGATCACGTCAGTTTTGAAATTAAACGGGGTTCGTGGACTTCGATTATTGGTCATAATGGCAGTGGCAAGTCGACCATTATTCGCTTACTTAACGGCTTGCTGGTGGCCGATGAAAACAGTGACTCAGCCATTGAAATCGATGGCACTAAGCTAGATGATGACAGTGTGTGGGACATTAGAGATAAAATTGGCGTTGTATTTCAAAATCCGGACAACCAATTTGTTGGTGCGACGGTTGCTGATGATGTGGCTTTTGGTTTGGAAAATCGTGGTGTGCCACGTCCTGAAATGCTTAAAATTGTGCCAGAAGCGATTGAAGCGGTGGGAATGAGTGAATATGCCAATACTGAGCCGGCTAATCTCTCCGGCGGTCAAAAACAGCGTGTTGCAATTGCCGGAATTTTGGCAATCAGACCCAAAATTATCGTCTTGGACGAAGCAACATCAATGTTAGATCCAGAGGGCCGCGACAAGATTTTAAGTATTGTACGGCAAATGAAAGACGAATACGACTTGACGGTCTTGGCAATTACTCATGACCTTGATGAAGCCAATCAAGCGGATAACGTTTTGGTAATGAACGATGGCAAGCTGTTAACTCAGGGCACGACGACGGAGGTTTTCGGTCAGGTAAAGCTTTTGCGGGAGATTGGCCTTGATGTGCCTTTTTTCCAACAAGTAATGGATGATTTACGCAGCGATTCGCTTAAACTGCCTCAAAAGATTAATTCAGAAAAAGAGTTGGTGAATTACTTATGTCAATTAAATTCGAACAAGTAGGTTACACATACTCAATCGGCTCGCCGCTTGAAAAAAAAGGTCTAGAAGATGTGAGTTTTGAACTAGCAGATGGCTCCTTTACAGCGATTATTGGGCACACTGGCAGCGGCAAATCGACTTTAATGCAGCATTTTAATGCCTTATTGAAACCCACTGCTGGGCGTATTGAGCTTGCTAATACAGTCATCACACCAGCTACAACGAACAAAAATTTAAAAGAATTGCGGCGCCATGTTAGTTTAGTGTTTCAATTCCCAGAGACCCAATTATTTGAAACTACGGTTCTAGATGATATTGCCTTTGGCCCGAAAAACTTTGGCTATAGCAAAGAAGAAGCATTGGCAAGCGCACGTAATTGGTTGGAAAAAGTGGGTTTACCACCTGAAATCGGGCAGCGCTCGCCTTTTGAACTTTCTGGTGGACAAATGAGGCGAGTAGCCATTGCCGGAGTTTTAGCTTATGAGCCCGATATTCTTTGCTTGGACGAACCAGCTGCCGGTCTTGATCCCCGAGCACGGCGCCAAATGATGCACTTGTTTAAGCAATACCAGCAAGAGGGACACACGGTTATTCTAGTTACCCACAACATGGATGATGTAGCCAATTATGCAGACGATGTGTTGGTAATGGAATACGGCAGGCTGATTAAGCACGACACGCCAGCAAACGTGTTTCAGGATCGCGACTGGCTAAAAAAGCATCATCTTGAGGAGCCTAAGGCGTCCCTATTTGCCAATCAACTGACCAATTTCAACTTTGCTGACGGTCGGCCGTTAACTGAAAAGCAACTAATTAGCGCAATTGAGCAAAATTTAAAGGGGTGAGTGTGTGAGTAAAATTTTAATTGGCCGCTATATTGCTGGCGATTCGCTTGTTTACCGGATGGATCCCCGCGGCAAGTTGCTAGCCACTATCGGCTTTATTTTGTTGATTTTCTTAGCAAATAATCCAGTTACCTACGCCATTGTGACGCTCTTTAGCTTTGTCGGCGTTGCGGCTACCAAGTTGAAGCCCAAGGTTTTTTGGGATGGGGTCAAACCAATGATTTGGTTAATCCTATTTACCTCGCTATTGCAATTGTTTTTTACGGTCGGTGGAAAAATATATTGGCAGTGGTCGATTTTTGCGCTGTCAAGCTACGGTATTACAAACTCAATCTTTATTTTTATCCGGTTCACAGTGATTATTCTGGCATCAACGGTGATGACGGTCACGACCATGCCATTAGAAATTGCGGATGCGATCGAGTGGTTACTGATCCCGCTTAAGCTGTTTCGCGTTCCGGTGGATAAGATTGCCCTAGTAATGTCGATTGCATTGCGCTTTGTGCCCACTTTATTCGATGAAACGGTTAAAATCATGAACGCCCAACGTTCACGAGGTGCCGATTTTAATAATGGCGGCTTAATTCAACGTGCTAAGGCAATAACGCCACTTTTGGTTCCTTTATTCATTAGTTCATTAGAAACAGCCATCGACTTATCAACAGCAATGGAATCACGCGGCTATCGCGGTGATGAGGGACGAACTAAATTCCGAGTTTTAAAATGGTCAAAATATGATTTAGTGAACTTAGGTTATTTCGTCGTCTTAACAGCTCTATTATTAATTTTTAGGACACATTAATGAATTACACAAGGTATAAAATGACACTTGCCTACGATGGGCACCTTTTTCATGGCTTTCAATCGCAACCTCGTCAGCGGACAGTGCAGGGAACAATTGAAGCCGCGTTAAAGAAAATGACTAAAGGTCACGAAGTCGCTGTTGAAGGTTCAGGAAGAACGGATGCAGGCGTGCATGCTTTCGGTCAAGTTATTCATTTTGATTATCCGGGGACAACAATTCCGCCTGAACGCATGATTTGTGCACTTAATTCAATCATGCCGCTTGATATTGTTTTTAAAGAATGTGAAATTGTTGATGAAAACTTTCATGTTCGCTATAGTGCAAAGGGAAAATGGTATCGTTACCGAGTTAGCCTAGATCGCTTTGTTGATCCCTTCAAGCGTTTTTATACGGGCCATTATCCTTATCCGGTTGACTTGGAAAAAATGCAGCTAGCAGCAAAAGATTTATTAGGAACACATGATTTTACTAGTTTTGCCGCTAGTGGAGGCCAGATAAAAAACAAAGTTCGCACAATGTATTATGTCAATGTGCAAAAAGATGAAGAGGAAAATGAAATAATTTTTGACTTCATTTGTTCTGGTTTTTTATACAATATGGTCAGAATTTTGGTGGCAACTTTACTGGAAATCGGTAATGGTAAAAGACCGCTCAATGATATACCCCGAGTAATTAAAGCGAAGAACAGGGAAGAAGTCAGAGAAACGGCACAAGCCAACGGCCTGTTTTTATATCACGTCTTTTATGAAGATATTCCGAAAAAATATCGCCTAGATAGCGAATTATATTGACAATTAAGCAAAAAGGACGTATTCTATTTAGGTATGTTTGTCCACGATAGGCCCCGGAATCTTATTGTATTCAAACAACGTATAAACGGAGGAAATTAAATTGCGTACTACACAATTAGCAAAACCTAATGAAATTGAACGTAAGTGGTATGTTATTGACGCAACAGATGTATCTTTAGGTCGTCTGTCTACTGCAGTAGCAACTATTTTAAGAGGTAAGAACAAACCTCAATACACACCAAATGTTGACACTGGCGACAACGTTATTATTATTAACGCTGCTAAGTTAAAGTTAACTGGTAAAAAGGCTACTGACAAGATTTACTATCACCACTCTTCTTACCGTGGCGGTTTAAAGGCTACCCCAGCAGGTGACTTACTTGCCAACAACCCAGTTAGATTAGTTGAATTGTCAGTTAAAGGTATGCTTCCAAAGAACACTCTTGGTCACCAAGAATTCATGAAGATGCATGTTTATGCTGGTGAAGACCACAAGCATGAAGCACAAAAGCCTGAAAAATTGGACATTAATAAATTAATCTAGGAGGTTATTATAAATGGCACAACAAGTTGCATATGCTGGTACTGGCCGGCGTAAAGATGCTGTCGCTCGTGTACGTTTAGTACCAGGCAGTGGAAAAATTACAGTTAATTACAAAGATGTTGATCAATACATCCCATTCCCTAACTTAGTTAAGGATTTAAAACAACCTTTGACTTTAACCGAAACTGACAGTCAATACGACGTTAAGGTTAACGTTAATGGTGGTGGTTTCTCAGGTCAAGCTGGAGCAATTCGTTTAGGTATTGCCCGTGCTCTTCTTGAAGTAGACCCAGATTTCCGTGGCCCATTAAAGAAGGCTGGCTTCTTAACTCGTGACCCAAGAATGGTTGAACGTAAAAAGCCAGGTCTCAAGAAGGCCCGTAAGGCATCACAATTCAGTAAGCGTTAATTTATTTACGTCTATTGAACAGATCAATAAAACTATTTGGTTATTGGATTACTTATCCTTTTTCCAGACGAGTTTTCAAGGCATCAGTGTTAAACTGATGTCTTTTTTTATAAGGTAGTAAAAAATGGCAAATATCGAATTAACACGTTTTCGGATTAAAAAGGGCAAAGAACAAACGGCACAAGAGTGGATGGATTTCTTAAACCGGCACCACCAAGATACTGTCGCCACCATGGCAGGTGAAAAAATGTATGTTGAAACGGTTTTTAAGGAAAGCAATCCGGACGGTTATACATACTTCTACTGGTATTCAATTCAGGGGATAGGTGGAAATGCGGTTGAAGATTCCACCAGTTATATTGATCAAAAGCATTTAGAATATTGGGAAGAATGCATTGATGAATCTTATCGTCCGGTTGATATGGTGGTTGAACAAAGTTTATTAGCACCACTAATTGAGCAGACAATCAAGCAATCCGAACAATAATTGTGGGTTGCTTATATACCAAGCAGCTGCCGATTTTAGTTCTGTTAGGGGAGAATATCTGTTATTTTACCTAATTAATAATTTTTAATTGAATCAAAAAAGTGCGAGAGTAATTTCTCGCACTTTTTGTTTGTTTTAGAATTTGTTATTCATATCGCAGGGCTGTAATTGGATCGAGTTTAGCTGCCCGTCGTGCCGGTAGTGTTCCTGCCAAGAAGGTAATTAAACAGATGATGCCAATGATTATCAAACTGCTTGACCAATTGAATTGTACCAATGTAAAGCCATCTAGTCCCTTTAGGAAACTTGTAGTTGCAACCTTATTAATGGCTTGTCCAATGCCCATTGCCGCTAACAAGCCAAGTAGAGATCCGATCAGGCCAATTAGAATTGCTTCACAACTAAAGATTGAGAAGACTTTTCCACCGCCTAATCCAAGGGCCTTCATCAAGCCAATTTCACGCGTACGATCACGCACTGACATGTAAAGAGTGTTGATAACGCCAAAACTAGCAGCAATCAGTGCAATCGCACCGAATAAAATCAGTACGCCAGTCACAGCATTAAAGACTTGGAATAATTGTTTAACCGATTCCTTGAGTGTCATTGCATCAAAGCCTTTTTTGTTGAGCCTGTCCTCAATTTCCGTAATCTTTTGATCATCCTTACTTGTTGGTGTGGCTACAACTTCAACATAACGTGCTTTTAGTGCTTTAGGTAAACCGGCTTGGTTGGCAGCAATAATCTTATCACTTAAGCCGGTGCTATAAACCGATTGACCGCTGCTGACCATGCTTTCGTTACGAACGCCCACGACTTTAGCTGCAATCTTTTCCTTTTTCTTAGTCACAGGTGAAATTGCTGTCAAATTAATTTGTTGACCAATCGCGTGCCGTGGGTTTTTGTAGCCAAACGCCTTAGCCATCTCTTTAGTCAACAGAATTTCGCTTACCTGACCTTGAGTAGCAACTTGACGTCCGGCCAACAAGTCATATTTAATTCCTAAGGTTACCTGAGCATCAATTAGGTATTTGGTTTTGCTTTTACCCTGAGCATACTCAACGTTACTATCTTTAAGAGCCTTAACGTCTTTTAACCCTTTGACAGACTTGATTTTGGCGACATCTTTTTTACTAATCATGCCATCGGCATTGTGGCTACTCTTATTTGAGTTGTATTTTTGTGGTCCTGAACCATCACTGCTAGAATATTGCGGACTGATAATCATTTGTTCAGTATTGCCAACATTGCCAATTTGCTTATGCAAATAATCATTAACACCGGTATTGATTCCAAGCGTAATACTAATTGTCAAAGCACCGATTAACACCGCGATTATGGTTAAAAAAGTGCGTCCTTTGTTATGCCATAAATTAGTTGCGGCGGAATTTAAAATATCACGAAATTTCATTCTTTGCCTCCTTCAACTAACTGGCCATCTTTAATTTTAATTTGTCGTTCACACTTGTTTGCTAAATCTGGATCGTGGGTGACGATAATTAAGGTAATTCCTTTTTCTTTATTTAAGTTGAATAAAATATTTTCAACCATTTCACCAGTGCCAGAGTCAAGATTACCGGTTGGTTCGTCAGCAAAAATTATTTGCGGATCATTGACTAAAGCACGTGCGATGCAGACCCGCTGCTTTTGACCACCAGAAAGTGCGTTAGCCTTATTATTAGCCTTGTTTTCAAGGCCCACGGCTTTAATTGCCTTTAAGGCAGCTTCACGCCTTTTCTTCCCTGTGATACCAGCTATTTTCATTGGCAACATGACATTTTCGAGTACACTGTCTTGAGCATTAAGAAAAAATTGTTGGAATACAAAGCCAAAAGTCTTGTTACGCAACTTATTCAAGTCTCGCGCCTTGATTTTAGCTGTTGGTTCGTCATTAAGCCAAACGCTACCCGAAGTGGGGTGGTCAAGTAAGGCCATGATATGCATCAAGGTTGATTTACCCGAACCACTTTTACCGATGATGGCAACTGATTCGCCCTGATTAATTTGTAAACTGATTCCACGCAGCGCATCGAACTTAGAGGCACCTTTGCCATAAGTTCGTGTGACTTCGCGCGTTTCTAGTAGACTCATCTAGTCTTTCCTCCTTGGATCACTGTATTATTGATATAATACAGCTCAGTATATTAATAGTCAATACTTTTTTAATAAAAATCACAGATTAGCGTAGATAGCTGTTACTATTAGATTTACAAGTGCCTTCTTACTTCTTACTTAAATAGTATGAGTAGATAATGGGCACAATAAGATCGATAAGAATAATGATGATAAAAAGGGACATTGTTTGATCAAGTGCGGTTACTAATAAAAATAGCCCACTAAGCAGCATGAGCCAACCAGCTAAATGGTGTGTTTTTTGCCAGTTAACATTATTGTTCAATGTCCAAGGAAGACGAAAACCGATTTGACCATTCGGTCTGGTTTTTGGCAGGTAATTGCCGAAAATAACCAGTATTAATCCAAACAAAATATTGAAAACGAATGACATTTTAAGTGGGTAGCCGAGTGCAAAGGCGTAAATTGAATAACTGGTTACGTTAACAATGATGGGAATAAACCATAAGGTAATGTTAACGATCTTAAAATTTAAACTACCGGTCTTTGACTCATGCGCAATGAGATAAAAAACTAACAATTGCAACAGCAACATTAAGATTGGAATAGCACAAATTGCCCAAATTTTAGCAGCAAAACCGTTTGGACTATCATTTAGGCCAAAGTGAATTGCCATTCGCGCAGGTAATTTATTATATAGCAGTAAACCAACTAAAATTGGTAAAAGCGTTAGTAAACAGGTAATCACAAACGTTTTTTGGTATCTTTTTTTATTCATCTTGATCTCCTTTCAAATCAACGAGCCAAGTCATGATTTCTTCAATGATGGAAGTATTTAAAGAGTAATAAATATAGTTTTTTTCTTTTTCTTCACTAATTAAATCAGCTTTTTTAAGAACGTTTAGATGATAAGAAATTGTTGCTTGTGTCATATCAAAGTGACTAGCAATTTCACCGGCAGACATCTGTCCAGCTTTTAATAACTGCAAAATCTTACGTCTGACAGGATCTGCTAACGCTTTAAAACTGGTTTCAAAAGCCATTTTTTCTCCTTTCTATTTAGAAAAACATCTAATTAGGTATTTTTCTAAATAGTACCACCTTTTTTACTGAAAGCAATCATTATTATTTCTACAGAATAGCTTTTTTTAAAGATTAAATTATTGTGTTTTAATTTTTGAGTTGAAAATAATACTTTTAAGTTTTACAATATTATATAAAATATAATATTGGAAGGAGCAAAAAAATGCCTTTACAAATTCAGCCTCGTTTACTTGATGGGGCAGTCTTATGTCTTATTAATAATGATCGATTATACGGTTATACGCTTTCAAAACAGGTGCAGTCTTACTTTGATGTCTCAGATTCTGCTATTTATCCTGTTTTGCATCGCTTAAAAAAGAAAAAATTTGTTATTACTTATGACAAACCGTTTGAGGGAAGAAATCGCCGCTATTATCAGATCACCGACTTAGGAACTAATGAATTGCAGACTATTACTAATGAATGGTGGATTTTTAGTGATAAGGTCGACCAGTTGATGGGGGAGCAGAAATGAATAAAATAATTGAAAATTATATCAGTGAATTAAGCAATAACTTGAGTGCATTGCCTTATTCTGATCGTCAAGATGTAATTGAGTTTTACCAAGAATTTTTATTTGATGGTGATTTTAAAACTGAACAGGACATTGTTGACGATTTAGGCACACCCAAAATGTTGGCACGTAAAGTGTTAGCTGATTACTCCATTTCGGATAAAGATAACCCACAGCCACGTAATGCCTCCTCTAAATCGAACTTAAAAACAATTTGGGTAATTTTACTTGGAGTGCTTGCGGCACCAATTGGTATTCCCTTAGCTATTCTTGCCGTTCTGTTAATGATTTTAATTCTCCTTATTTTCTGTGCAGTGTTTATTGCAATTACGCTTGCAATTACAGGATTGTTTATAACAGGAGCTTTAATTTTATGTAAATCATTCGGCTTGATTTTTACCATTAATTGGTCGACTGGCCTGTTTTATAGCGGAGCCGGTATCATGCTAATCTGTGTTGGCCTATTGCTATTCCCACTTCTAATGAGATTTATCCGGTTCCTAATTGCGGAATGTACCACATTCTTCCGCTTTCTTGGGAAAAAGATTTTCAAGAAACAATATTATAAGACTAATTCTAAAATGAAAACGGAGAAATAATTATGAAAAAGTATTTTCAAATTACCGGCGTGGCGCTAATTGTTGGAATTATTATGACACTGATAGGTTGGGGTAATAAAGGGGTCAAACCAGTAATTGATAATCATGACCACTTTACTTTTACTGCTATCGGCAATAATAAGCTCACACGCAAAGAAACTATTAATAACAATTTTAACAAAATAGCAATTCAAGCAGAAAATTCAGATTTTCATATCCATTCTGGCAATCGTTTCCAGATTAAGGTTACTGGCGTTAATCCAAATGCAGTGCAGGTAAAAGTGAAAGATGATACCCTGAACATCTATGAACCCAGACCGTTTGCGATTAACTGGCGCAAGATTAACTCCCAAGTTGACATCACGATTCCTAAAAAACATAAGTTGGTTGAAACATTCGTAGCAAGCTCGGGAAACATCAAAGTAGACAATCTAACAATGACCCGGCTACTTATTTCAACTTTTACCGGAACAATAACAGTTGATAAAATAACTACCAAAGAATCAGACATACAAACAGAAGAAAACTATGGGCTCAAAACTATTAATTCGAACTTAGGTAATTCAAGTTTAACAGTTGATCGAGGTAAATTAACTATTGATCATTGTCAATTAAGCGCTATGGGTTCGTCTAATTCTGGTGACGTGTATATTGCTAATTCGCGTCTTCTCAATAAGAGTCAGTTTGATATGGACCGAGGTAAATTTGTGTTAAAAAATGTTCCTAATCTCAGTTATCAACTATCTGCAGACGGCAAAGCAATTACATATATGGGGTCCAAACCATACGAAAATTTCATCAAAAAGACTTCAGATAAGAATTTACTGATTGTTAATTCATCGGAAGGTACAATTATAATTGAGTAAGGTGTACCCAATTAAATGAGTAAATAGAAAGCGGATGGCAATCAAGTAAGTTAGTTTATGTGGAATTTGAATGAGATTTTATCATCGGCTAGTTAAGAGATTGTGAAGTAAGAAATGAAAACTAGTAAAACTATTTTAGGCTCAATAATGGCATTTGCTTTTCTTGCAATTGGCCAAATGCTGGCGGAAATTACTTATTTTGGATTAAAGTTAATCCATTGCCCAGTTACTATCTCAGCAATTATTAGTGGATTAGTCTATTTTGTGGTTGTGTATTATTGCGTTAAATTGCTTTGTCAATATTATTTACACTTGCCTTTATCAGCAATTGGAGTAACAAAATTTCATCTTAATTTGGTGTGGGGAATAACTGCTTTTATCCTGCCAGTAATGGTCATTAGCGTGTTTATCTTTTTTGGTGGTTACTTCAAAACCGCTGCTTTACCCAATTGGGAATTAATCATGATTAACATCTTCTACGGCAGTTTTGCTGCTGGCTTTGTGGAAGAGTTAGTTTTTCGGGGAGTAATTTTAAATCTTCTGTCAATTAGGTGGAATCGCTGGATAGGGGGGTCAGTCACATCATTGATCTTTGCCAGCATGCACATTATTGGCCGTAAATTATCAGCTATAAGTATTTTGCAGTTGCTAATTGCATGTACTTTGGCAGGAATTATGTTTGTACTTATTGAAACTGAGCAGCGTACGATTTGGAATAATGCCGTGATTCATTCAATCTGGAATTTATTGACGAGTGCGTTAGTGGCTGTTAATGTAACTTTTAAAAATGATGCACTTATTACTTTTATTCCTAATAATAAAAACTTCTTGTATACAGGTGGCGACTTTGGAATGGAGTCTTCTCTCATTGCATTAGTGGCCTATCTGATTGTTATTCTTTTAGCAGTATATTTAATTAAACAGAGAAAGCATGTCTAATAATCTGTTGTAAGGATTTCTGCAAAAAGTGTAAACCTCAAAATAATAAGCAAAATTAATGTCTCTTGTAGTTAGTTGTATTGAATTGAGTTTGACTTAATTGTTATTAATACGCATAATAGTCAGCATATAAGCGGGTATTGTGATAACCAACAGGAGATACTAGATGTTAAAAAAACCGCACCGTCTAAACCAAGGAGACCAAATTGCTATTGTTAGCTTATCAATGGGAACGCTAGGAGAGGATTTTGCCGCACACCAACTTAAGCTGGGCAAGAGGCGAATTGAAGAACTCGGCTTAAAACCAGTTTTTATGCCACACGCTCTTAAGGGAATTGATTATGTGAGAAATCATCCGGAAAAAAGGGCAGCGGATCTGAAAGATGCCTTTCTAACTCCTAGCATTAAAGGCATTGTTGCTGCAATTGGGGGCGATGACACTTACCGAATTCTACCTTATTTGCTGGAAGACGAAGAATTTAAACAAGCGGTAGTAGATCATCCGAAGCTGTTTACCGGTTATTCGGACACTACTAATGATCATCTGCTGTTTTATCGGTTAGGGATGCAGAGCTTCTACGGCATTAGCTTTTTAAACGATTTTGCTGAACTAGATAATGACATGTTGCCGTATACTGCAAAAACGATTGCCCACTTTTTTACTAATCCGCCAATAACGGACATCCCCGCTAGCACGACTTGGTATGAAGAGCGAACGGATTTTTCTCCGACCCAATTGGGTCAAGCTCGTGTGAGTCATCCTGATACAGGCTACAAAGTTTTACGCGGTAAAGGCAAGATTCAAGGCCAACTTTGGGGTGGCTGTCTTGACAGTCTAGCCGATGATTTAGGTGATGATCGCTATCCTGATGAACCTGAAGTTATTTCCCACTACCATCTATTGCTTTCGCCCGAGGAAGCCAAGGGAAAGCTGTTGTTTATCGAAACATGCGAAGAACAGCCTGAGCCCGCTCTTTTCCGCGAAAAATTAGCTAAACTTGATAAGGTGGGAATTTTATCCAACGTCAGTGGTATTTTAGTCGGTAAGCCGCAGAATAAAAAATATTTTGCAGAATATCAGCAAGAATTACTGGCTGCAACCGCGGACTACCAAACACCGATTTTATATAACGTCAACTTTGGTCATGCCTATCCGCATACGGTCCTGCCATACGGTGCTACTGCCGAAATTGATTGCGAGCAAGCGAGTTTACGGATACTAGAACCGTGGTTTGCTTAGTATAATTCCTTTTTTGCTAGGTCATTAAATAAAGGTTCACATGTTTTAACCTTCATTTATATAAAAATCGTGCCACGGCTGCTGTAGAAAACCTGGTAACTCCACCAACATAAATTATTTTTCATCTGCGACTTCAAATCTTTGTGAAAGCGATTGCTTAATGCTAGGCTATTCATATAGATAGGAGGTAAAGTTGATGAAAATTGATAAATTTATGAATACGCTAGGATGGATTGCTTCGATTACGGCAATCATTATGTATGTCGCATATATACCGCAAATTTTTAACAATATAAGAGGAATGAAAGGTAGTCCAATACAACCTTTAGCAACGGCCATCAACACTTTTTTATGGGTAATCTATGCTCTTTTTAAAAAAGATCGTGACCTTCCTTTAGCTCTTTGCAATGCCGCTGGTGTAATTTTTGGTTTAATTGCATTTTTTACCGCTTTGTAAGTTACAAATCATTAAAACGAAAGGAAAGCTATGGTTAAAGTCAAAATTTTTAATCCTCAAAATGGCAGCAAAATTCCGCTACCTGTTAAATTTAAATTACCTGCTGAAATTAAGGGCGATTATTGGGTAACGAAAAATAGTAAGGGAGAAACAATAGTAGCGCAGCGGTTATATCATGATGAAGAAAATAATTTTGTAGCAGTAGTTACGTTTGCGGGCGCTCAAGAAGAATTAACCTTTGACCACGAGATAAGCGTGGATCAAGTCAAAGGAATCAAAGAAATAAAAACTACTCAGGAAAAAGATGCGTATGTGCATCTGAATACGGGTAAATTTGACTTTGAGCTTTGCCGAGGAACCGCTATGGGAGAGGGCTCATCAAAATGGGGCTTGCGACATTTCATGGCAGTTGATGAAAAGAAAGATTTACTTCCTTCTGGTAACAATGCCATCGGTGGCTTTTATGGGCCCTTCTTTACGCCGGATAACGGCTTAATTAATCCCGCCGAGCATATCATAGTCGATATTGAGCCAATCGAAGATGGTCCGGTAATGAAGAAGTATCGTTTATTTGGACGCATACCGGATGGGCTAAAACCTGAACTTCATGGTAAGCGTTTTGCTTTGGACTGGTCTTTTTACTATAATGTTCCTTTCTTTTCGAGAACATACCAGGTTGATCATTTTCAGACCACTGTTAATAACCGCTCAATCGTTGATAAGATTACCGTTGGTGATGAATTTGAAAGCGGCATTGGTCAATTAGTTTTTGATCGGTTTGCCGCATATGACGGTGTTTGGTACCGTGAAGGTGATCCATATTCCGGTCAATTGGCGAAAAAAGTGCAAGAGTTAGTGCATGACAGTCAAAAAAGATCTACCAGGTTTGAAAATTTCCGTAAGCAACTGACTGATAACATGGAAAATGCTCATTGGGATTTATATTGGCGGTTGTTTTCTGTATGGGAAAATGCTTTGACACCAGATGAAATTGAAACTAACCTGCAAGATGTGCGGCAAAAGGCCTTTGTGTTGGCGGAGCTAAATAATCGGCCCTGGTTGTATAGCTCTGATCCGGTTAACGTCAGTTCCGTTCCTGATCAAACGATTTTTGCTGGTCCGGCTACTAAGAGTGCCGAAATTAATACCAAAACTGGCCAAGCAATGATCTGGCAAACGGATCAGGCTGCAAGCGCATTTCAAATCGTTCAACGGCCGCAATCTGGTTGGCAAAATTGGGGCACAAATGCTGAAAATGAATGTCCTTCATTGCCAGTAGGCAGTTTAATTCATACGGCTTATGGTCCTTATCAAGATAATTGGCGTGAAGTAGCTGATAGCTTGGCGGCAATCGTTAAGATTAAGACAGAAATACATGCATAATTTTTCTTGAAGAGTTTCAATTGAATAGAAAGTAAAAACTGGTTATTTAAGTTAATACACGATCCCGCTAAATGTATTGGAATCGTGTATTTTGTATATTTTTTCTCTTATTTGATTACAGATATATTTTTACTGGATAAATCTAAAATTTGTTCAGTTTAACTTAAACTTTATAATATCAAAAAAGCAGTAATACTATTCCTGTAATATTATAATATCATTAATATTTTTACTTATTCTTCATTTTTAATATTATTTATGTATCTAATGAGGCAATGGCTGTTATAATATAAACAACTTACAAAAATTGATTTATCGAATTAATTTTAAAGCGTAAGTAGCAATTAAAATCTAGTTAGATATTTCTAGCTGAATATCTAACGAAGAATAATTTTAATTAGTTAATATTGATATTTTTAATAAAAAGTTAAGGTAATAGTTATGAGTAGTAAATTTAATTTGTCTTTTGTAAGAAATTTAACGCTTACTGAAAAAGCAGCATTAGTAACAGGTAAAAATTATTGGTATACTGCCGATAATAAAAAGCGTGAAATACCCTCAATAATGATGACTGACGGGCCATCTGGTTTAAGAAAACAGGCTGAAGGTGCGGATGCTTTGGGGTTAAATGGAAGTGTTGAAGCTGTATGCTTTCCCACAGCTGCATTAACGGCCTGCTCGTTTGATAAGTCAATGTTATTTAAATTAGGACAAAACTTGGGTCAAGCGGCTAAAGCAGAGAATATTAGTATTTTATTGGGCCCCGGAGTTAATATTAAGCGTTCTCCGCTAGCTGGCCGAAATTTTGAATATTTTTCTGAGGATCCATATTTAGCTGGAGAATTAGGCAGTAGCTATGTTCAAGGGGTACAAAGTCAAAAAGTAGGCGTTAGTGTTAAACACTTTGCTGCTAATAACCGTGAAAATCAACGATTTACAGCGTCTTCCAATATTGATGAGCGAACATTGCGTGAAATATATTTGAAGGCCTTTGAAAAAATTGTTAAAACAGCGCAGCCAGCGACTCTGATGTGTTCGTATAATGAACTTAATGGTGTTTTGAACTCTCAAAACCATCGTTTATTGACGCAAATTCTACGTAATGAATGGGGCTTCCAAGGTGCGGTAATGTCTGATTGGGGCGCGGTAGCCGATCATGTAGCTGCTCTTAAGGCTGGCTTAGACTTAGAAATGCCTGGCAATGGAAAGGATTCTATTCACCAAATTGTGACTGCAGTGCAAAACGGTCAATTAGAAGAATCAGTCTTAGATACTGCTGTTTTGCGTGTATTGCATCTAGTCGAAAAATATGTAAACTCACAAACCGTTCATTCGAATTCCTATGATAAAGCAGAGCAGCACGATTTTGCGCGGCAGGCGGCTGAGGATAGTTTGGTTTTGTTGAAAAATGAGCATCAAATTTTACCACTACAAAAAAATGATCATGTTGCACTAATTGGCGCTTTGGCAAAAACTCCACGGTATCAGGGTGGTGGTAGTTCGCACGTTAACTCTTATCGTGTTGTTACCCCGCTAGATGCTGCACAACAAAGTGATTACGACGTTGATTATGCTCAAGGTTATAGTTTAAATACGAATAAGACCGATAAGGAATTAGTAAATGCCGCTATTAAGTTGGCTCAGGAAAATGATAAGGTAATTTTCTTTGCAGGAGTGCCTGAGCAAGATGAATCAGAAGGTTTCGATAAAGAAACACTTGATTTGCCCGATAATCAAGTGGCACTAATTGAGCAATTGGCGCAAGTTAATCCTAATTTGATTGTCGTTTTACAAAACGGTTCCGTCGTAACAATGCCTTGGCGAGATTCAGCACTTGCAATTTTGGAGACTTATTTAGCTGGAGAGGCTGTTGGTGAGGCAACCTGGAATATTTTGACAGGTGCCACTAATCCTTCTGGTAAATTAGCTGAGACTTTTCCAATTCGATTAGAAGATAATCCGACTTATGGCACTTTTAACGCTAGCAAAACCCAGGAAAATTATCATGAAGGTATTTTTGTCGGTTATCGTTATTATGATTTAAAGAAGAAAGCAGTTAATTATCCATTTGGCTATGGATTAAGCTACACAACCTTCACATATAGTAATTTGGTGATTCAAAATACTAGCGATCAAGTGAGTGTAGAATTTGACATTAAAAATACCGGTCAAGTTGCAGGTCAGGAAATTGCGCAATTATATGTGCGTAATTTAGTAAGTGCTGTCGAAATGCCCATTCAAGAATTACAGGGCATTTCTAAAGTTTACTTGCAACCAGGTGAAAGTAAAACGGTTCAACTAAAGCTCACACGGTCTAATTTTGCTTGGTATAATACACAAAACTCTGCTTGGCAGACAGACCAGGGCGAATATGAAATTCGGGTAGGAAAATCTTCTCGCCAAATTGAATTGCGTCAAAGAATCCAATTAGAGATTGGGACTAAACCTTCAAAAATGGTAAATTTAAATACCTATTTAAAGGATATAATTTACCGTTCTGATTTAAAAAACGCTTTGTCAAAAGCCGGTTTGAAGAGCAGTATTAATCAAATTTTACAGTCAGATAGTAATGCTGAATTGTTAGAAAACATGCCACTACGAGCTTTGGTGATGCTTGGAGCCAGTATGCAGCAAGTAGAAACATTTTTAAAACTGGTTCAAAACAAAAATAGTTAGTACATAATTCATTCATCTAAAAAACACATTCTGAGATCTTATCAGAATGTGTTTTTTAGTATACGTCAAAATCTTATTTTACTTTGGAAGGCAGCCCATATTATGTTCGAGTATGATGAATTAGCCAAATATTACTTATTTACTTTACCGCGAGGGACTGGCCCATGTGCCAGACCCATGACCCATAATCGTTTTAACCGCGGGGATGAAGGTGGTAATAATCGTTATGGTGTTGATAACCCATAGACATAATAAATAGATTGGTGCAAATAGCAGGTACTCAATCTTATTACCGCGTTTATCGATTATCAGTGCAGTTACTAATTGCATAATTCCGGCAAGCATTTCAAAGCTAATTATAATTAAGGCCGAGAAACATAAACAGAATAAAGCAGCCCAATTTTGCGTAAGTAAATCGTTAATTGCTAAAACTGCAAAAATGGCAGTAGAAATCCAGAAGAAGAATGCCCAACAAATACTCAGGGTTTGGTCAAAAAGCATTAGCACTTCACCTAAATTTTTAAGTGGGTGGCGCAAAACTCGTAAGAGATTGGTTAACCAAACTTCAGTTCCACCTTTGGCCCAGCGCTTACGTTGATGGTACAAATCACGCAAATTTTCTGGCACTAGGGTGTAGGAGATTATGTCAGGTGCAAAAACAGCGAGCCAGTTGTTGAGCTGATGATCCCAAGCAATGCTGATGTCTTCGGTTGCCCGATCTTGTCGAAAAAGCCCGACATCCATCAAAGCACTCTTTCGGTACATCGTGTTAGCGCCACTATAAGCAAAGATGCTGCCAAACACGCCCATTTCCGCGCGTTTAATGATACCGATGATACTGGAAAATTCAACCGTGATTGATTTGGTAATCAGCTTGGTCCGATTGCGCACCTCTACGTTAGAAGTTACTGCCGCAATATTTTGCCCCTCGGGACTATTAAAATAATTGACATAACGTTTCAGCGCATCCGGTTCTGGAATCGTGTCTGCATCGTTACTGAGAACCAAATCCCCTCGAGCAAATGCTAATCCAACATTAAATGCATGAGCCTTACCATGATTTTGCTCTAGTCGAATGACGCGCAGCTTAGCGTATTGCTTTTGCAATTTTGCTAGAATGCTAGGCGTCTGGTCGGTTGAGCCGTCATCAATTACCAATAATTCATAGTTGGTGTAGTTAAGCTGGGTTAGGAGGTAATAAATGGTTTCTGCCAGCGAAACTTCTTCGTTATGTGCAGGGATCATAATTGTAATCATTGGTTCTTTTTCCGGTGGAATCATGGCAAATTTCTTTCTTTTATTGCGAAAAACATATTTATAGCATAAACCACCGATAAACCAGGCTAAGCCCCCTAAAATTGGGTAGGAAACTAAAATCAAAAACAAAAATTGCGGAACAATCTTGAAATTAAGCCATGTTAAGTACACTGATGATCGTCTCCTTTGACAAATAATAGCTGGGCAAAGTAGGGCTCAAGATTTTGTTGCTTTTTTACGGTATAAAAACTGTTTTGCTGCCGTTTTTGTAAATTACCAAATTTATCTGTCCAGGCATTTTCAATTAACTCTTTTCGAACATTACATCTATTAGTATTAATCGCGACTCGGCGGGTCCAAGTTGACGAAAACCGGTAGTTGTTCCACTCAGTCAGACCAAAATATAAAAGAGCAATAAAAACAAAATAACTATTAAAAAAGCGCGCGAGAAATTTTAGTGGAATGATAATCTGATAGTAATAGTTAAATGGCAGTGCTTGTCTTGCTTGGGTAAACCATAAAGGTAATGCCAAAAAGAAAAACGGTAAGATAACGCCAAACCAGCCAACTAATGCGATAGCAGTTTGTTTTGCTTTAAGTTTCCAATTGGACGAATTAAAATAGTCATCTTCGATCATTTCAATTTTGTTCTTGTGATTCAATTTTTTCTCCTTTGTCAAAAAAATTATTAGGTCTGAAAAGCGCGTTTTCTACTTTATTAGCTTGCAAAAAATAATTCAAATTAGGAATGCTACCTTAAGATATTCTCAATAAAGGTTGTTATTTGGTAAAGAACTTTAGTTTACCTTAACCATGTGAGTAGCCCAACGACCTTTATGGTAGAAACCAAACCGAACTTTTTTCAGCATTAATTAACGTTGCCTCTGTGCTTTTAAGCAAGGGCTTTTTGGTGTGCCTAAAATCGTTTAGTTGCTTTTTCAAGAAAGTTAGCGTTAGCGCATTAAATTTATTAGATTTAAAAAGAAAGTCTTAGCTATTAAATAGTCAATAAGTAATAAAGAAAAGGAATTAAACATGTGAAATTATAGAATAAATTTTTAAAGTAATAATTCTTACTGTAACTGAGAGATTATTTTTTCTAGCCCAATTAAAGCATATTTAAGGCATGAATATTAAAAACATTTCGAATGGATCAGAAAAATTAAAGTTATTAAACTTTTGTTTACCTTGAAATTAAGTTTATAAATGTTTGTGAGAAGGGAAAAGTTTCTATATCTTTGTATAACCAAGAAAATTAAATGTATTTGTGTTAATTATTTTTAGCCAAAATTTATAAAATTAAACGTTTAATTAACATCTTTAAAAGTTAGCAGACCTTCAACTTTTAAGACTGTTATCTATATTAGACAAATACAATTTTTAATTTTAGTAATTATTGAATAATATAACTTTTTATATAAACTAAGTGTAATTCTGCATCTTTTTAGGGTCATTTATGTTGATATTTGTTCAATATTAAGGGATTTTGTTAGTTAAATACAGCTTTATATGTTTGATATATTAATATTTTGCATAAATATGGAGTAAGATATATTTAAAATAACAAAAATAACAATTTTAAATCTTGCTAAATTGTAAAAATAAAATATTTATTTCATTTTTATACATTATTATATTTATATTTAAGGATACAAGATTTAAAATAAATAATCTTAATCTAGGTTATTTTTAAGTATTGTAATGAAATAAAGACGGAATTTTCTTTAGAGTAATAAATAGTATCAATTTCGTGAAAAACGTAGAAAAAAAGGAAAAAAGCAAGGAATTTTTCTTATTTTTTAAAAAAAGCAAGGAATTATTGATTTTATTTTGTAAATTTATTTGTTATTTAAAAAATAAAATCAAATAAAATCGAATAAAAATAAATGATTTTTTTAATAGTTGTGGAAATGAAAAAATAATTGTGCTAGAATCAAAAACTGAAGGAAATAAATAACAGTATTTTTTTAATAAGGAGTATATATGAAACGAAATTATTTAATCAAAGAGATTAAAAATACGAATTACAAGATGCACAAGAGTAAGAAGGGGTGGCTGGTTAGCTATTCTCTTTTAACTTTTATGTTGGGTGGCCTTTTGTTCGGTAGTGCTGAAACACAACAAGTAAAAGCTGCCGAACTTGAAAATTCGACAAGTAAAGTAAATTCTCCTAAGAGACCTACTCATCAAAAAATAGATCTAGATTCTGTCGAAAAAGCTAAGCAAAATGAACTAGCAGCTTTAGAGACAGAAGCTAGTCTCACTAAGCAAAAGATTAATGGTGATAAAGTTTTAGGTCTTAATGAAAGATCAGAAGAGATAAAGAATGTTGACAATTTACTTGAGGAAGCAAAAGTAAAAATTAATAGTGCTGAAAGTATTGTTAATGTTAAATCTTTGACTGATGATTATATTTCACGTATAAAGCTTAGTTACAAGACAAGAACAGCTAATGGTGATGGTGGCAATAGTAATACTTTAACCGATGATCAGAAGATAAAAAATAAGAAAGATAAGCCTAAATTATCTACTTATTCAGGATTAAGTACGTTTTTAGGACAAAATTCTGGCTCGCAAAATAATTCAAAGACAGCTGAAAATAAAAATGAAGAGAGTTTAATAGATTCTTCAAGTAAAATCCAGCAAAGTGTAAAAGTTGGCTCTGATGATTCAGATACTGATAAAGATATTTCGGTTGCATCAGCAAATGATGATGATCGTGATAAATTTAATAATGAGTTAGATAAAAACCAGTCAACTACACCAACTTCAGTAACAGTTGCTACTCCTGATGAAGTCACTAATCCAGATAAATATAAAACCAGTTACACTAAAAAAGAAGTATCAGATTTTAGAGCTTTAGCTAATGCTTGGAATAATTCAACTGGTTCTCTTTATATCGATATCACTGCTGACCTTAAGTATGATGGTATATCAACATTAAACCCAAGAGGATCTAGAGCTAATGTTATTATTAACGGTAATGGTCATACTGTAGATCTTGGGAGACAGTCTTTTTCCTATGCTGGAAATATAGAAAAAAGTAATCCATCGACTTTAACAATTACAAATACCAATTTTATACAGGGATTCGATGGAGTTGATTGGAATTCGTTTGATCTGGTTAATGCTAATACTAGCCGTGGCTTTACCTTAAATATCGATAATGTAACCTTAAAAGGTCCGGATAATGCGCCAAACCTACAGCCATGTCATGTCTTATTTGACGAGTATGGTACAATTGTCTTTTCTGGTACTAATAAATTCTATATTACAAATGAAATAACTCGTGGTGTATCACATGTGTATTTTGCAAATAATAGCCATGTATTAATGCAACGGGTTACTATAAATGGTGGAGAGTCTCGCAACTCAGAATTTTGGTACTCTGTAAGAGATGGTAATACTAATCTAAATACATTTACAATGGGTGACGGCTCATCAAATACTGCTATATCTGCCCCTGGAATCATTGCTAACTATCCCGCTTTGTACCAACTTGTTGATACTGTAAAAGTAGGAGATAACGTTAAATGGGAGCAAGACGGATATCAGTATTTTCTAAATCAATCTTGGGCTCTGAGTTCAGGTACATATAGATTTGGACAAAACTTTGACTTAGAGGCGCCATCCACAACAAGGTCTAACGCAATATATTTAATTGGTAATCAAACAGCTAAATTTGGTGCAGGTGCTATCCTGAACATTAATCAAAAAGCTAATGATGGGTCAATAATTAGAGTTGATGGCAACTCACAAGTAATTTTTACTTCGCCAAAACAACTTCATTTAGCTGTACAAGATTCATATGGAAATGCAGCTACCACAGGGTACGGCATTATTTCAGGAACTGGATCAGTAACACTAAACAATTCAAGTATTAGAAGTTGGAATGGTAGTAACTCTTCTGAATTGGATGAAGCTGGAGATAATTCATCTAAGTTTTCTCAAATGACTGTTCGGAATGGTCAAACAACGATTAAGAGTTTTGATAATACAAGTAGTATTTCTGATATCATTACTTCTAGGACACGTGAATTACAAACTAATGCAATTAAACCTGGTACAATCAAAATTCAATATGTAAATCAAAATGGTTTGAACATCGGAAGTCCAATTTCAATTTCATTGCCTAAAGATGCTTATATTGGTGAATTTATTCCGCTTATAAATAAAGATATTGTTATTGATAAAATGCCAAATAAGTATATGTGGGCCTTAGGAAATCAAGTATTTTCAGGCGCTAAGGATGACCATCAGAGCTTAGGTGAAAAGAACAATAGTAATGATGATGGAGATTCTAATGGCCAAGCAGAAATTGGTATTGTACCAATGGAAGGTCAAGTATATACTTATAAAATTTATGTTTATGGAACACCACAAAAAGTAACTTATAGATATGTTGACTACAACACTAATCGTACTTTAACCTCACCATTATCAGGAGTTTCAGGAAATGAAACAATTGGTGGTGTTACACCAGCTAATTATGGTAATGAAATAGATTGGACAAACAGTTACTATACTCAAGATAATGTTCCATCGGGTTACGTGTACTCTACAACAGCAAAAACGGAGAATAAACAGCCGGGAATTACTAAAGTTACTGATTCTAATCCAGTAGTTGTTATATATGTTGAAGGTAAACAGCAAAAAATTCCAGTTAGCTATGTTAGTTTAAATGGTGACTCTGTGAATCCAGTCACTGCAGTAAATATTTCAGGTGCGACTGGTGAAACAATTACCCTTCCTGCTGCTCCCGAGGCTTATGATTCTGGATTTGATCACATTGAATTAAATGGCATTACAGTACAGCCAGGTTACAAATTTGACATGCCAGATCAAAGTGGATTGGCTTCAGATAAAAAATATTCTATAAGATATGTTTATCATTCAATTAACAAAGAAAGAAATATTGCATTAAACGAAATAAATTCAAGTGCTACTGCTGCAAAAATCAATATTGAAAATGATTCTACGATTACAGATAGTGTTAAACAAAGTCAAAAGAAAATAATTGATGATGCAGTAACTGACGCAAAGTCTAAAATTAATAGTGATAATCTTCCAAGTTTAATTGATAAAGATAAGCAAGATGCATTAAGTATCATAAGAAATGCTCATAAAGGTTCTAAGACCATAGAAGAGCAAAGAGTAGATGCTAAAGGTGCAATTGATAGACAAGCAAGCATAACGAATAAATCGATTGACGATGATAAGACCTTAACTACAGCCGAAAAGAATGATCAAAAGGCAGCTGTCGCAAAAGATGTAACAGATGCGAAAGCAAATATCGATAATGCAACTAATGCTCAAGGCATCAGTAATGCACGAGATGCTGGTGTTAATAAGATTCAGAATGATTATCAAACAAGTAAAACAAGCTTAGCTGAGCAAAAGACCAATGCTATAAGTGCAATTGATAGACAAGCAAGCATAACGAATAAATCGATTGACGATGATAAGACCTTAAGCAAAGCTGAAAAGGATGCTCAAAAGACAGCTGTCGCAAAAGATGTAACAGATGCGGAAGCAAATATTAACAATGCTAGCGATGCTCAAGGTATCCTTGACGCTAAAAATACCGGTGTTGAAAAGATTAAGAATGATTATCAAACAAGTAAAACAAGCTTAGATGAGCAAAAGACCAATGCTAGAAGCGCAATTGAGACTCAAGCAAGCACAACGAATAAGTTAATTGACGATGATAATACCCTAACGACAGCCGAAAAGAATGATCAAAAGGCAGCTGTCGCAAAAGATGTGACAGAAGCGGAAGCAAATATTAACAATGCTAGCGATGCTCAAGGTATCCTTGATGCTCAAGGTGCCGGTATTGAAAAGATTAAGAATGCTTATCAAACAAGTAAGATAAGCTTAGCTAAGCAAAAGACCAATGCTATAAGCGCAATAGAGACTCAAGCAAGCATAACGAATAAGTTAATTGACGATGATAATACCCTAACGACAGCCGAAAAGAATGATCAAAAGACAGCTGTAATACAAGATGTGGTAGATGCCAAAGCAAATATCGGCAATGCTAGCGATGCTCAAGGTATCCTTGATGCTCAAAATACTGGTGTTGAAAAGATTAAGGGCGAATACCATTCAAGTAAGATAAGCTTAGCTAAGCAAAAGACCAATGCTATAAGCGCAATAGAGACTCAAGCAAGCACAACGAATAAGTTAATTGACGATGATAAGACCTTAACTACAGCTGAAAAGGATGCTCAAAAGGCAGCTGTCGCAAAAGATGTGACAGAAGCGGAAGCAAATATTAACAATGCTAGCGATGCTCAAGGTATCCTTGATGCT
>NZ_JAFNPA010000001.1:0-83185 GCF_026535895.1 Lactobacillus sp. B4007 | reverse complement strand
AGGTATCCTTGATGCTCAAAATACTGGTGTTGAAAAGATTAAGGGCGAACACCATTCAAGTAAGACAAGCTTAGATGAGCAAAAGACCAATGCTAGAAACGCAATAGAGACTCAAGCAAGCACAACGAATAAGTTAATTGACGATGATAAGACCTTAAGCAAAGCTGAAAAGGATGCTCAAAAGGCAGCTGTCGCAAAAGATGTGACAGAAGCGGAAGCAAATATTAACAATGCTAGCGATGCTCAAGGTATCCTTGATGCTCAAAATACTGGTGTTGAAAAGATTAAGGGCGAGTACCATTCAAGTAAGACAAGCTTAGATGAGCAAAAGACCAATGCTAGAAACGCAATAGAGACTCAAGCAAGCACAACGAATAAGTTAATTGATAAAGATAATACTTTAAGCAAAGCTGAAAAGGATGCTCAAAAGGCAGCTGTCGCAAAAGATGAAGCAGAAGCGAAAGCAAATATTAACAATGCTAGCGATGCTCAAGGTATCCTTGATGCTCAAGATACCGGTATTAATAAGATTAAGAATGATTATCAAACAAGTAAAAAGACCTTAGGTGAGCAAAAGTCAGATGCTTTGAGTATAATTGCCTCACAAGCTAGAGTTACTATTTCATTGATTCAAAATGATAAATCTTTGACTGAGGAAGAAAAGAATAACCAGGTTAAAGCTGTATCAGATGATGAAGCACTGGCAGAAGCAAATGTAAATAGTGCTAGCGATGCCCAAGGTGTTCTTGATGCTCAAAATACTGGTGTTAATAAGATTAAGAATGATTATCAACCGGGCAAAAAGAGCTTAGATCAATATAAGCAAGATGCAAAGGATCGTATTTATCAAGAATCAGTTAAAATTAAAAAACAAATTGTTGATGATCCTACTCTGACTAACGAAGAAAAATCTGCTCAAAAGGCTAAAGTAGATGCTGATGTTCAAGATTATAAACAAAAAATTGATTCGGCAACTGATGCTCAGAGTATAATTAATATTCAAAATGATGGTATTACAGCTATTGATAATGATTATGAATCAAGCTTAACTTCCTTAGATGGACAAAAGAGTAATGCTAAGGCAGAGATTGACCAAGAAATTAAGAAAGTAAAGAACAGTATTGAAAATGATTCATCACTTGATGAGCAGACTAAAGCAAGACAATCTACTGCAGTTGAGGAAGAAGGTAAAACTGCTAAGGAGAATATCAATAATGCTTTAAATGCTCAGGAAGTTAAAGATGCACTTAATAGGGGTATAACTAATATTGATGCCCAATATGTTACTGACCCAGTAACTTTAGGTGATCGAAAGAAATATGCTGAGCAATTAATCACAGATGAAGCAGAAATTATTAAAGGACAAATTAATAGTGATCCTAGCCTTAATGATTTAATTAAGAGTCAGCAAGTCTCAGCTGTTGAAGCTCAAAAACAAAAAGCTATCGATAGAATAATTCAAGCTCCAAATATTATGTCTGTTCAAAATGAATATGCTGATGGTATTAATGCTATTCATGCTGAATACAAACCTGGAAAAGATCTTGCAGTTCAAAAATCTGATGCAATAACAGCACTAGAAACAGAAACAGCAACTATTACAAACGTAATTAATAATGATCCAAAATTGAATAAAGTTGCCAAAGATGATCAAATTGCACAAATTAATTCAATACTTGAAATATCTAAGAATAAGATTAATCGTTTAACAACTTCACAAGAAGTGAGTGATGAAGAAAATGCTTCAATCAGTAAAATAGATGCAGCTTATGTACCTGGTAAATCTCTAGATAGCCAAAAATCTGAAGCAGTCTCTAAAATCGAAACTGCTCAAATTGGAGCTATAAATAACATTAATTCAGATAGTAGTAAGTCTGAAGAAGAAAAAGCTAGAGAAAAAATAGCTGTAAGTAAAGCAGCTTCAGTAGCAAAGAATGCGATTAACAATGCAAGTAATTCACAGCAAATAACTGATGCACTTAATAATGGGCTTTTTGAGATAGATAAAGCTCAAATTCCAAGTGGTTCAGGTTCAAACGGTTCTGGCGGCTCAAATGGATCTAATGGTTCAAACGGCTCAAATGGATCTAATGGTTCAAACGGATCTAATGGTTCAAACGGCTCAAATGGATCTAATGGTTCAAACGGCTCAGATGGATCTAATGGTTCAAACGGCTCAGATGGATCTAATGGTTCAGGTTCAAACGGTTCTGGTTCAAATGGCTCAGGTTCAAACGGCTCAGGTTCAAATGGTTCCGGCTCAAATGGCTCAGGTTCAAATGGTTCCGGCTCAAATGGCTCAGGTTCAAACGGTTCCGGTTCAAATGGTTCCGGCTCAAATGGCTCAGGTTCAAATGGTTCCGGCTCAAATGGCTCAGGTTCAAACGGTTCCGGCTCAAATGGCTCAGGTTCAAACGGTTCCGGCTCAAATGGCTCAGGTTCAAACGGTTCCGGTTCAAATGGCTCAGGTTCAAACGGTTCCGGTTCAAATGGCTCAGGTTCAAATGGCTCCGACTCAGCTACTTCTGGTGCTGGTGAACAAGTTAAGGGTGAATCTGTAGATAGAAAGTTGAAACATAATGCCTACTTTTATGATAAAGATGGTTTAAGGGCTAACCTATTAATTGCTAAAAAAGGTTCTATGATTTCAACTTATGGTACTGTAAAAATCGGTAACAGAGAATTTTATTTAATAGATGATGGCCTATATATGGCTGTTCATAATTTTGAGCAGAAAAAGCGTACATTAAGACGGAATGCGTATATCTATAACCAAAAAGGAAAACGTATTGGAAAGAAGGTTCTAACAAAGAATTCTAAAATTGGTACATATGGTGATCCAGTTTCTATACATGGTAAACATTATTATATTATTGGCTCTAATCGATATGTAAAAGCAGCTAATTTTTCTCCAAGTGCTTTAGAAGTGAATAATATTCTTGCTGATGGAGTTAAAGCAGATGCAGAAGTTATGCATAATGCTTATATCTACGATGATAAAGGAAATAGACTAAATGGAGTAACCATTAAATCTGGTTCAAAAATTAATTTAGGTGAAACAAAATCGGTTAATGGTCGTGAATTCATTGAATTTAGTAAAGGAAAATATATTGCAAGTGGAAATGTAGAAGGAACTTCGAGAAAAATAAGAGTAAGGTCTTATATTTATAATAAATATGGACATAAGAGTAGTAAAAAAGTACTAAGTAAGAATCGTACGTTACAAACTTATGGAAAGCCAGTTTCAATTAATAAGGAAAGATTTTATATAATTGGAAATAATAAATTTATTAAGAGCAAAAACTTTAAATAATTTATTGTACAAAAATAAAATTTAAAATTACCTCTTAAGATATATCTAAAGAACGTTGAGAATTCATTTTCTCAACGTTTTTTGTATTTCTTCAATTTAACTAAATCTTATTTTTAGACGAAAAAAAATAGGAAAATATTTATTAGTTTTCTAATATTTAAGATACATAAATAAGCAAAGCTAATCCAGAATATACTAAATTGTTAAATTTAATAAATATAAATATTGGTAGCTTAAAATATTTTTTATAAAGGAAATTTTACTAATTTGTCTAATTATTATATAATTTTTGAAACATGTGTTCGATATAAAGGAGGAGAAATATGCAAAAAAAATTTAATCAAAAGGAATTTGATCAAATTCTTGATAATTTTTTTAAAACCTATCAAGATCGTGGTATGAAAAAATGGCAAGGATTTTTTCTAAGTGACCATACCGCGATTATGAAAAAAAGTAATAGTCAACGTTCAACTATCAATCATAAAAAATCTACTATGACCGTAGAAGCTGTAAGTGAAATTTTAATGAAAGCCTATGCAAACCATCGTCAAGTTTCAGTTCAACTTAAAGAACTTGATTTTGAAGGAAAGTTGCAACCCGATATTTTTGGTTTTGTTCAAGGATATCAGGTAGATGAAGTATTGATTTCCAGTGTTTGGATCGATTTAAATAATATAAATCATATTGATTTGCATTAAGAATGTATATAAAGTAAAAAATAATAGTTGATGATTTGTTAATATTTAATTGGCAGTTAAAATTATAATTATACATTATTACACTTACAAATTTAATATCCTTAAATCGGTTATTGACTAGTTTATTACTTGATTCGCTAATTTGGTAGATATGAGTGAAAATACATCTATCTTTGTGACAGGTAATCAACTTATTTACATTTTCAAATACTAATTTTGTAATTATTTATTCTAAAATGGGTGGTACATAGAGTTGTCGATTGTATTAATAATTACCATATTTATAGTTTCCCCACGATAAGCTTTATAAAGCAGTCATCAAGTTGAGTGTTGTCGTGAGCATTTTCAAGTTTAACGAGCCAATAATTATTAAATTCGTGGTATATCAAGTAATTAATTTACTAATTGGTTTTTTGCGACTTCTATTGGTTCTATTCACTCGCTATATATTTATATTCTTGGCACTATACTTACTGTTAATTAATGGACTTCTAACTAGCGCTGGCGATTTGAATATAATTCTGGATTTAATGTCTGTATACTATTTTCTATTGCATTTACCAAAATTTTGAAGCGTGTCTCTTTAAAACAGGCATAATCTTAATTAGACTCGTGAAAAAGATCTTTTTACATATTAAAATAAAACCACTTGTAAGGTAAATAAGCCAATTAATGGATTATCAAAATGCTTAGTAATAGGTATTTACCATCTTAAAAAATAAGAACTTTACTTATCGAAGGGAGTTATTAATAAAAGGGTATAAAGTTCCTTAAAACATTCGGTTCTATTGCCGATATCAAGACTGAGCTGGACTTCTTGAAAGATGTCAAGGTACCAAAAATATTTACTTGGGATGGAAACAGAAGCTGATTGCGGCCATGTACTTTGTAAGCGGCGCTCAAGTATTATTTAATGGATGAAATTACTAATAGGCTAGACGAAACAAGTCTGCTAAAACTCTATATACGATTAGAAGAAGAAGTTACTCAGAATAATAAATGTATTATTCTGACATCGCATTATAGCAGCGGGGTTAGAGTTGAACATTATCACCGTTTGGTATTAAAAGAGCAAGAATTACATGAGTTAAGAGAATGAGTTCAACCGTTTTTTCAATTAAAAAAAGTTTGTAAAAACAAACTAACTCCTGAAGTTAACCCTCTAGATTGAACCGAAATCTATCTGGAGGGTTTTGCTATAGTTAAATTTACCGTTGAATAAAAATTACAAGCTCTTAATTTGCTAAAAGAAGTCTACAGCACCTGCTCTCTGGCGCAAATAATTGGCGCTGAATCACATCAAACAATTGATACTTGGGCTGCGCAATACCAGCGCTTTAGGATGCAAGGCTTAAAAATTCGGCACACACTGCAAGATTATGGTGGTTATTTCAAGCTCCGAGTCTTAAATTGGAGAAAAGATTATGACGAGACCTATCAAAATACCGCCATTCACTTCAAGATTTCCTCCCCCAAGGGTCCTCGGTCCTCACAGGGCAAGAAGGCCAAGAATCGCTTCCAACAAAAGTTTAAGACAAATCAATCGGCTTTATCAAAAGGTAGAAACCGATATCAGCGAGTTTCTCTATGGCAATAAGAGTATGAGCGAACGGATATATTTTTCACCCTTTAAAGATCTTTACAGTGGTGAAATCATCTGCTACACCACTAGTCAGCGGCCGCAGACCAAGTATGTTCTGGACGGACTCAAGCAGGTTTTAGCCGCCCAGCCTGCATGACGATTCACAGCGACCAAGGCATTCAATACCAGTCCAAAGCATATTGCTAGACCCTAAGGCAGCACCACGTTTTTGAAATCGGCGACCTGTCAAAGTCTCTTTCACATCATGAAGGTTGAGCTAGACTACTACACCCATACCTATCCTACTAAAAAGTGCTGCAGGAGGCGATGGAAAAGTGGATCGAATACTATAATCAAACTAGAATTAGGCACAATCTAAAAGTCCACACTCCGATTGAATGTCGGAATACGGCCTTAGCGAATATGAAATAATGTTAACGTCCAATTCTATGGGTTAACTTCATCCTCTATGCTTTTCTTTAATTGTCATAATCTTGATAACTGTTTTTTTATGAATAAACGGACTGAATCGTATTTTACGCTTGAGCACGAAACACAAACGGCAATTACCGATTTACGTCATCAAGATATTAAATTAGAAGTTAAATTAATGTAAATTTCTCTGAAAAGTCTACATTACCAAGAAACTCGAAGAAATTTATTGTCTAATAAGCAAACCTTAAAGCAAAATCAGACAATTTTAGCAGCGATTAAAGCTAATCATCTTACGAAAGCTTATACACTTATTTGGTTACAGAAGAAAAAGGAGCATCAATATTTAAATAGCTCGGAAATAGGTAATCAACAAGCCAAATTTGGCGTTGCAAAAAATGTACGTTTTTATGGTTACTTAAGAAAACAGCCATTAGCTTATGAAAGTCAAAAAATGCCAGTAACTGGTTGGGAATTTTTGCTTCAAATTAATGCTCAATATTTGTCGTATTTATTTGCACTAGTCGCACGCATTACTCTTACACTACTACTATCAGATTCGTATTATCACAGAATAAAAACTGTGCGGATATTGCCGCTCTTACCTGGCAAATTAGCTATTTATGACATAATCATTGGGGTGATTTTAATAGATGGTGGTTTTATTCTAATAAACCTAGTAATATTTTTGTTAGCAACGTAGTTTCAGGATCAGGCAGTTTATCATATCCTGTTAACACTTTTTATCTAAATGACGCTCAAGTAACTATTAGTTGTGTTCCGATTGGCAATCTGATTGTACCAGTACTTTTTTACAAACATTGAGTATATTATTTTGGGTTGCTTTCGTGCGATTATTTGCTTAAATTATGAGTGACAAGTTACCAACTTTGTTACTTGCGCTTCTAGTAATAATTGGTGGTAATGTAGCTATTACAGTTCTTAAGCCATTATTTTTTAACATAAGCATGATCCGGTAAATTGTAACGAATAAAACTTAATCTAAATTAAAAATCCCTCAAGTATGATGTGAACCTCAAAATTAGGACAATCTAATAAATTTTAACTAAGGACAAGGACTAATTCCCGATATTCAATCGGACTTAGTCTTTTTAGTTTTACTTTAATTCTTTGTTTATTATAGTAACTGATATATTTTGGGATTGCTTCTTCCAGCTCGTTTAGATTCTTAAACTAGGTTTCAAAGCCACAGGGCATTTTTCATTTAAGTAGGCCAAAGAAGCCTTTCATCAATCCGTTATCTAACGAGTTGTCTTTACGTGACATGGACTGTTTGATTCTACGGTCTTTTAGCCATGCTTGGAATTGAGAATGCTGGTATTGCCAGCCCTGATCTGGATAAAAATTAGGCTATTTAATGTTGTATGCTTGTGCCAAGTATATTTTAGTATATTCATAATCTGTTTTAAGATTATGAATTGAATAAGTAATTACCTCTTGCTTGCAGCCATATGAATGGAGTGACGGGTAGGTTTTCTGACCATTACGTTTGATTAAGTCGGGCTTAATTTGACCCTAGGTCCCGCAATAGCTGTTATACATGCGCCATTGTTTACTGACTACACCAAAGAGCTTCAGCTTGCTCTTCAAGTGTTACACTTTTTGTGATTAATTAGCAAACCGCGTCGTCTAAGTTCCAGGGTAATGTGTTGATAGCCATAGCGGTGCCGGTGTTATTTATAAATGACTTTGATTTTAGTATTGGTTGTCACGATCCTTGATTTTAAGTTCAAGCCGGTCAATCTTTAATGAATTAGTTCTCGAAGGTTAATTTAAAGTTCTGCTGGCGTAAATATTCGTTTTCTTGTTTCGGATGCTTGATATCTTGGTCATAAGATCTTAGTCATTTCTGTTTTATAACGACATTATACCCGTTTTGAGATATTAAAGTAGCCAATTGTGGAGCATAACGCTACTTTTTAAGCCTAAATTAAGTATTACTCTAGGCAGTTTCGTATCTAATTGATATGCGCTGAAGAATCTATTACTTATGGTTACTAGGAGAATTAGTGTAAGGCTGTTCTAAAATAGCTAAACCGTGCTTCGTAATAAGAGCAAGCAAATATTTAATGTTAGCGGTATTAATGACATAATGTTAACTCAATTCTTTAGGCCTAATGTGATAATTTAGCTATAATAAAAACCTCGAAGTTCTTCTAACCTAGGAGTTCATATCAGCATAAATATTGTCTATTTTGTTTGTATTAGCTCAATTTACTGTTCTAGAGCCATTTCAGGCAGACTGCTAACATGTTTAACTCCTAGTTTTATGACATAATAATTAGTTAGGAAAAACTTTTTAACCAATTAGCTTATTGAAATAATTACAAAAAAAACACGATTCCTTAAGTTAACAGAATCGTGCAGTAAATTTGTACTGATTTTAATTAATGTCTGATTTTTCAATTTATACTTCAAAGGTAATTCCAAAAGGCTTATTGTCAGTACATAAATGGCTTAAACATTGTTAAAAAATAAATGTTAGCTTGAATTAGCCTAAGAAAATATTACTAGCTGCGATTGCATGCATAATTAATGCCGGAATCGTAACAACTGAGTCACCAATTAAAATCGACATTACAAATTTTTTCAATAAGTTCTTTTTCATCTGAGGTCCCTCCATGTACGATAAAATATACGGTAAAAAATTTAAACAATTACGCGAAGAAAAAAGATCTAGTTTAGAAACTACTTCTCGGGGTATTACTTCAAAATCATCGCTCTATTATTGGGAAAAGGGAATGGGTGATATGTCGTTTAGTAAAGTTATCAAAATGCTTGAACGGTTGCATATCAGACCGGAGGAGTTCTTAGCAAATAGCCTGAACGCATACTTGGATATCAGTGATATTAGTACTGCTTATCTAGAAAATAATTATGATGTTCTAAGATCACTTGCTAAAAAATATTTAACCGTAAGTCGTAAAAACCCAACAAGTCGGCGTGAGTTAATCCGAGCTGCAATTGCCTGCCATCATCTAATGGCAGCCAGAGGTGAGAATCTATTTTCATCCCAAGATTTGGAGAAACTCGAAGAGTTGCTGTCACAAATTGATGAATGGTATTACGAAGACGTTTATAATTTTGGCAATACTTTAAGCTTGCTCCCCAGTAACCGTATATACGGTTTGACCAAGTTACTAATCAAGAAGCTTAGCCAAAACCAGCAAAAAGCCTATGACCAGTGGCAGCATTCTGCATGGAATACATGTTTAAATGCTGTTTTCACTTTGTTTTATCGGAAATTTGCCAAGGTAAAGAAATTAGTTACAGAACTTGATACCATTAATATGGGCTATTCCTTTACGTTTGAAAAAGTTCGTCTTAAATTTGCTCATGAGGTTTTGCTTTACATCCAAACGGGTGATGAAACTCGTATGCTGCAAGTTTTTTTCCCCTGCTTGGATTATCTCGGTATTGGTCAACTAGTCGCTGACTTAAAAAAAAGCTTTAAGCGGATTAAGAAGATCTACACCAAAGAAGTAATCTAAACCAGTGTTAATGGTACACTTATAGCTAATTAATGCCAAACTTGTTCAACAGAGTGAACGATATTTTTTTAAAATTTTAAATTTTGATATTCTAGCACTATAAGCTAATCCTACTAGTTAAGACTATTATTTTTAATTTATGATTAGCGGAATAATAATATTCACGTCTAAAATATCATTATTTGCTTTCTATGTTAGCTATCAAATTTAATAAATAAATTACTTTATTATTAACTAAATTTTGAAAAAACGATAATTTTGCAGATTATATTTGCTTAATAAGTTACAATAAATTTTAGCACTTAGTAAAAATACTTTGGAAATTTTAAAACAAAGTAATTTTAAGTTGTCTAACTGATTAGAATGTTAAATACAGTAATTGATGCTAAGACAAGTTATTATTCCAATCATTTTTACTTTTAAAGGAGTCCTAAATGCTAACAATTAATAACTTATCAATTAACTATCATCGATCAATCTTACTTAATTTTAACTATCAGTTTCAAGTAGGGCAGTTTTATCAAATCACATCCGAAAATTATACTTGCCAAAGCAGCTTTTTGCGGGCAATAACCAATATTACCCCTTTTGCAAAAGGGGAGGTCTTAATTGATGAACAGCCATACTCTGGAGCAAAAGAGAAAGTATTTTTCTTCGAAAGCTGCGACTGGTTTAATTTAAACTTTAATAGCTTGGATTATTTGAAGTTTGTTAAACATCAGTGGCAATCTCATGCCAATCTGACCGATGAATTAGCTTTTTTAGGGATAAGTGAATATGCCAAAGTACCTATTCAAAAATATACGCAAGCAATGAAGCAAAAATTGCTGATTACAATGTATTTTATTAGTGGTGCTACTTATTATTTAATGGATGAAATCACTAATCACCTTGATCAAGAAACTTGTTTGAAGGTCTATGCGCGGCTTGACGAAGAAGTTAGTGAGCAAAATAAGTGTGTGATTGCTACTTCACATCAAGACAGCGGTATCGAAGTTTCGAACTTGCATAAGATGGTCTTTCAAAAGCAAATGATATACGAGGTGGTGAAATGAACTCGTACTTTTCATTTCAATTCAAAAAGATTGTTAAACAGAATCTCAAAACAATCATTATTAGTGTGTTGTTAATTGTACTTTTTGGTTTTCTTGATCTTGATCTGAATTTTCTGACAAATGGCGCCTTGTTTGAAGGACAAAATAATTGCGTCGTCAGTGCTAATCACGTTGTCGTTCATGACTCCAAGCCAAAAGCTGAAGCCCAAAATAAGTCTCACCAGGTTAAAATTGAGCCTCAATCAAAAAATGCTGCCAGA
Organism: Lactobacillus sp. B4007; assembly: GCF_026535895.1. Lineage (NCBI taxonomy): Bacteria > Bacillati > Bacillota > Bacilli > Lactobacillales > Lactobacillaceae > Lactobacillus > Lactobacillus sp. B4007. The sequence goes on along the minus strand of NZ_JAFNPA010000001.1, from coordinate 72,333 downwards.
GTTTCGACTAAGGATTCCCGGCTAGCTAGGGATGAGCAGGCTAAACACTGGCACCAGGTTTATGAAGTATCGAATAATGATTCTGATGAGCTAAAACTGAGTGAAAACAATTATGAAGAGAAAGATTGGCTTGAACAAACCAAACAATTTCTAGCAAATTTAGGAAAACATCCAATTCCACATGAGGATTTAAGTGACATGACGGGTATTCAGCTTCTACTAGAACTAAATAATAAGTTTTGGCCTGTTTTATTTAATTTAGTCATTATTTTTGTTTTGTCATATCTGTTTACTAGTTCATATAAAGATGGTGATGATATTTCCGCCATTATTCCTATTAGTTCTGGTAAAAAGTTCTTAACTAATATTGGGGTGGGCTTACTGCTTGTCAGTCTGATTTATCTTGGTCTCAATTTAGCAGTATTCTTAGTCTCATCCCTAATTTTGGGGATGGGCAATATGAACTATCCTTATATTGTTCACAAAATGACAAATGGGCAAGCTGTGCTGGATGTTGTTCCAGCAGTTAAGCTAATTCCGCAGACGATTATTATTCAATTACTTGAATTTTTACTGATTACTGTTTATGTCAACTTACTGGCACGAATTTTTCGGCATTTATTCCCGACAATGCTGGTGGCGACTTTCCTCGTTGCCGTGGGCAGTTTAGCGACGGTAATTATTGAGCCAATTAGGGCGCTTGCAGCTTGGTTACCTACCACTTACCTTAACTCGCTCAGAGCTATTTCTGGTTCTACAGCTTACGATCTTAATAATATGCAGGTTAATTTTGCTCATGGCTTAATCACTTTGCTTCTTGGTACTTTAATTCTGTTTGTAGCTACCTTATTTCTTGATCGGTTCCAACAGAAAAAGTCTGAAACAATAATTCGTAGTTAATGGGGCAAGTTTATTACTTGCCTAAAAAGCGTTGTAAATTAGCGGCGACTTGCTTTGCCAGCATATTTTTATCAACCTGACGCAAGTCCGCTAAGTCCGATAGTGTTTGGTCTAAAATAAGAGGGTAGTCTTCGACTTTTACCGGTTTATTTTCCAACCACTCAACCGAACTTAAGCCATCTGTCTCAATTAGCAAGCGATTTAAGGGGACCTTTTTTGCCAGCTTAATTACGTTAGCATCGTCTAAAATAGCTAGGCAGAAGCTGAAATAACAGTTAAGATCGACATATTCCCGCTGGTAATTACTGCAATCGTACCAATGAATTAAATAGCGATTGGGAAATTGCCTGATTGTAGCTAAAATGGTCTTTTCGCAGCCCTTAGTGTGTAAAATAACTGGCCGATTAGATGCTTGGGCCCACTCAATTTGTGCAGTGAAAACTTCCTTTTGGCAGTCCAAGCTATTTTCTGTCCAAACGGAATCGAGCCCGATTTCACCTACAACGTCAGCTTGCTCAAGATAGGGCAATACCTCTTGCAGGGTTAGTCTGTTAGCATCCCATGGATGTATGCCAAAACTAAGGGGCTCCATGTTCCGGGTCAGTTTTTGGTTAATGTGCCATTCCTCTGGTGTCTGGCAATTAACAATTGTTGTAATCTGTTTTTTGACGAGCAAATGTGCCAGTTCTTGATTATTTTCTAAATGGCAATGAGCATCTGTTAGCATAAAATTAGCTTCTTTCCGTTAATTAAAAGTAGACGGTTAACTAATAATATAGCTGGTCATTAATTATTATGCAATTAATTTTTAGCAAGCAAAAAAGGATTAGTATTTAGTCAATTGCGATTACTAATCCTTTTTCTTTTGCTATTTTTGGGGTTCAGCGATTATTTTTTAGCTTCTAAAACCTGGAAATCATGTTGAATAGGCTCAGTTAACTTAGTGGTGATCGCCGGATCCAGGGTAAACTTTGTCATCGTAGGGCAGTCTTCAGGCTGGACATATAGACTTCTGTTAGTGACGTCGTAACCTGCCCAGTAGCCCGTATAATCACATTTAGTGCTATTTTCTTGTAGATGTTCAATTCCACGGGGAATCATCACCGCTTTAAAGACATTGTATAGCTGGGTAATGCCCTGATCAGAATGAAATGGCGCTAAAAACTTGGAAAGATAGGTTCCGCGTACAAAACGCGATGGCGCAGTATAATCGCCGGGTAAGCCGATTAAGCCGGAACCACTCTCAATTTGCTTAATATTTAGCTTTTCAGTCAGTTGTTGGTGGCCCAAATTATGGTTGGTCAACTGTAAATAATTACGTAAATTATCCAGGTGCCACGAATATTCTGGGCTATTAGTCATGACTCCGATACCATCATAAATCTTAAATGCACCTTGTTTTACCGGTTCTAAAATAACGCTATGGCCTTCAGCATCGCTAAAAGTATAGTGCATTGGAATTGGGGTAGGGATGCCGGTATCGGCTTCTTCCCAATCAGGATAAGTTGTTTTTTCCTGACCTAAATGAGTGAAAGCCTCTTTTATTTCGGTAATAGAGCCAAAATTACTCAAGACGTAGCTCACGACTTCTTCACCAATAATAGGTTTTAAACCACGTTTTTCAAGGTTTGAAGCCGTGTCCCAGGAAGCTTCTTCCAAGTACTGGGCATCGCCAACAATACCGGCACTGTTAATCCCATCGTTAAAAAAGAGCGAGTTATTAACATTAATGCCCATGAATGCATATTTAGTTGTCCAACTTTGGTGCAATCCTTTTAATTCGAATTTTGCGGGATAAGCCGTCATTTTGCTATCAGCACTTGGCTTAAATGGATCAAAGGTAAAATCCATTGTTCTTCCCCAAAATACATCTCCGTTATCTGCCGTCACAGCAATACTCGTACACATTTTATTACCTCCTGCTTAGTTATTTGCATTTTTACGTGCAAGTAAATCTTAGCATATTTTAACTCTAGCTCTGAAAAGAAATTGTGGTTATTAATTACTAAACAGTTAGAAAGTAGGGGGCTTGGCAATTTTATTATAAAAAAAGACGGAACTATTCAGTTCCGTCTTTAACTAGTCGCAATTTTAAATATTTGCAGCTAAATAATTATACAACATGCCATCTTTGATCTCGCGGGTATCAATTCCCAGTGCTTCAGCAATTGCATAGGCATATGCCCAGGCCGTTGCTGGCCCACGGCTAGTAATAACTTTGTGTTTATTATCTGTCACCGTGATCGTTTCTTTAAAATGTCCGGTTGGGGCATCTTTTTTAGTTTGTTCATCAAAGCCAGGATAGCAAGTATAATCTGCATCATCCAAGACACCATATTTTGCGAGAGCTATGGGAGCGGCACACATTGCTGCATCCCACATGCCGTTTTCATGCCGTTTAGCCATTAGGTCGCGCAATTGTTCGCTAGCCCGTAAGTTTTCAGCACCAGTTTTACCACCCGGAAACGCAACTACATCATAGTCAAGCAGGCGCTCGTCCACAACTTGATCACAAGTCAATAGAATATGATGATCACCATTAATTTGTTTACTGGTAAGTCCAACCATATCAGTTTGAACGCCTAGTCGGCGTAAAACATCAACGACACTCAAGCCTTCGACTTCTTCGCAGCCATCGGCAAAAACTACAGCAGCTTTTTTCATTTTTCGCAACCTCACAATCCGTTTTATTGTTTATTATAAACTAGCTTAGTTCAAGGTAAAACAACAAATCACTTAATGTGGTTAAGTGAATAGTAGGATTAGGATGAATTGGCGTTTTAATATTTCTTGGTGCAATCCAAAGAGAAGCTAAACCAGCATTTTCTGCGCCTTGGATGTCATCAGCAAGATCAGTTCCAATGACCAAACAAGTAGCAGGATCAAGATTTTGTTCCTGAACAATTGTCGTTAGAACCTCTTCATTCGGTAACCTTTGCACAAAGTCATCCTGAGTGTAAACAGCTGAAAAGCAATTGAGTAATTCACTTTCGTCCAAGCGCGAGGAGATTGTTTCCCGGTCTTCCTTGGAGCACAGAATTAATTTGATTTGATCATCCATATCACTTAATTCTCCAAGAAATAGCCCAACATCTTTGACTAATTGCTTTTGCTCTTTCATCTTCTGATAAAAGATTTTTCTTGCTGAATACAATTCATGGCGACAAAAAGTCTGTAAAACTAGTTCAATCCGATCACTGAATGTTAAAAACTTGATTTGGCTGAGCAGTTCAGCATATTGGATCCTTTGTTTTGGTCCAAAACCGCTAGCGACTTCATCTAATGTTTGCCGGAGAGCGTTCCTTTCAGCAACTCCTTCATTGAGGATAGCTCCCTCAGGTACAAAGATTAAAGAGTCAAATTTTCCCATATTTAAAAATCCCTTCTTAATTTGATATTAATTGCATTATAATAGATATCAATGCTAAAAAGGAAGTCCTAATTTAAATGTTATCTTTTTTTACCATAATTTTTATCTTCTTTGGCGGAATTGCTGGCGGTTTATTATCATCAGTTGCATCCATGGCATCACTGGCTTCATATCCCGTGCTGCTTGCGGTTGGGATTCCGCCAGTGTATGCCAACGTCACTAATGACGCCGCCCTAATTTGGACCGGGATTGGTTCGACAATTTCTTCATTCAAAGAACTCAAAGGTCATTGGAAACAAGTTGCCTTTTACGCCATGTTCACCGTTTTGGGGTCAATTTTAGGCTGTTATTTGCTATTGTCCTTTCCCTCCAAAGTATTTGAAAAAGTCGTCCCGTTTTTTATTGCCGGCTCTGGCGTTATGGTCATTGTTTCTGCCAAGCACCATAATTTAGAACCGCACAAACGGCCACTTTGGCAGGAAATTTTTTATATTGCTGCCTTGCTGGCAATGGGCGTATATACGGGCTATTTCGGTGCTGCTGGTGGCGTAATCGTCCTAGTTTTGCTAACATATATCACTAATGAAAAGTTTATTGTAGTGAACGCAATTAAAAATGTGGTGTGTGGTCTAGCTAACTTGGTCGCTTTAATCGTCTTTGCCTTTACTTCGCATATTTATTGGCTGCAGGCAATTCCACTTGCAGTTGGTATGTTTATTGGCGGTTATTTAGGCATGGATATTTTGAAGGTTGTTCCGGCCAAATATGTCCGCGTCTTCATTGCTGCACTGGCTTTCATTCAGGCTGCCTATTTCTTTTATAAGGCATATATGTTATAGTTTATGCACATTATTTAAATGGAAGGAGAATGCAAGTTGGCAACAGAGATTTATTTAGTACGTCATGGCGAAACAATGTTCAACCAATTGGACAAAGTGCAGGGATGGTGTGATTCCCCGTTAACAATTAAGGGTATTAATGACCTGAAGGTAACAGCGCAGGCGCTTAGTCAAGTTCGTTTTGACAATATGTATTCTTCCGATTTAAAACGTGCGATTGATACAGTCCACTTGATGAAGGATGCCAATCAGGTATCAGAAATCGGTAAAATAAAAAAGTTACCCGAGTTTCGGGAGGTTTTCTTCGGTTCTTTTGAAGGCGACGATATTCAAAATACCTGGGAACAGGTTAGTTTAGCCGCTGGAATTGGTCCCGAAAAGGATGTAACCAAGATTATTAACCAAGTTGGAATCTATGAATTCCGGGAAGCAACTAAAAAGGCTGATCCCCGTCATTTAGCTGAAAACAAGGAAGAACTCGATGACCGGATGGTCAGGGCAATTTCGGTTTTGGGCGATTTAACTAGGAACGAACAGCGAGTGTTAATTGTTTCGCACGGTGATTTCATTAAAACTTTAGCAATTAAATATTGGAACCAAAGCGATGGGCTCCATGATATTATTTTCCCTGATAACGGTAGCGTTACTAGGGGCATACTCTATAATAATGGCAAATTCGAAATAATCGATTATAATGTTGCCGCAGAAGATATGTAAGGTCCTACTGTCAAAAGTAGGACTTTTTGTTACACTATTACATGAGGAAAAAACATATGAAAGATCACACAACTAAGCGTTATGCCTACGTTACGGCACTTAATGTTATTATCACTGCTGCAGAGTTTATCGGTGGCTTTGTTTCCGGGTCACTTTCACTGTTATCTGATGCGGTGCATAATTTAAGTGACGTCGGTGCAATTATCATTTCCTTTGTGGCGCATTTAATTAGTAATCGGGGCAGCAACAAAGAAAAGACCTTTGGCTATGACCGTGCTGAAACGCTCGCCGCTTTTACCAATGGGATCGTTTTACTGCTCATCAGCATTGTTTTATTTATTGAGGCAATCGAACGTTTTTGGAGCCCAACGGCAATTAGTGGGCAAATTATGTTGGTTGTGGCCATTATCGGTTTAGTGGCCAACGTGATCTCGATGCTCGTTATGCACCAAGACGGCCAAGAGAATCTTAATGTCCGCTCCACCTTTATTCACATGATGAGTGATGCTTTATCTAGTGTTGCGGTCGTTGTCGGCGCAATTTTTATTTACTTTTGGCACATTACTTGGATTGACCCATTAATGACTTTACTAGTTTCCCTCTTTATTTTTCATGAGGCTTGGGAATTAACTATGAAGGCCGCTAACGTCTTGATGGAATCTAATCCTGATATTAATCTTGACCAAGTTAATAAGATTGTCCTGTCTTTTCCCGAAATCAAGAACATTCATCACGTTCATTTGTGGCGTTATAGCGACCGTTACGTTATGCTGGATGCTCACGTAAATGTTGCTCCTGATTTAACGGCTAGGCAGATTGAACAGATTAACCAGCAGATTAGTCGAAAATTGCAGGTTTTGGGCATTAATCACACCAACTTTCAGGTTGAATGTGAGCGTGGGCGTAACAACAAGATGATTGTTTCGGATCGCAATCAAGAAGAGGAAGAATAACAAATGAAGTTTGAAGTGAGTTTATTTACCGCGATTATTGTTTTAATCGTTGGGTTATATGATATGGCTTATGCCTTTAATCGCCGGTATAAAAATAATGGCCGTAGTTTTGGCCCCTTTATGATTTTAGGCATTATCTTTACGGTTTTTGGTATTTTTTTATTAATTAGACATTGGATGGGCTAAAATGGTCAAATTGGTGCTTCTTAGACACGGTGAAAGTACCGCAAATTTTGCTAATGTTTATACGGGCTGGAATGATGTTGCATTAACGGCCAAGGGGCGGATTCAGGCTCAGACGGCGGGAGAATTGCTTAAGCAGGTTCCCGACTTTTACCCCACCCACATTCACACCTCGGTTTTGCAACGAGCAATTATTACCGCTAATATTGTGGCGGAAACTTGTCATTTTTTATATTTGCCAATTACCAAGACTTGGCGGTTAAACGAACGGCATTATGGTAAATTGCGGGGGATCAATAAAGATCTTTCCCGGGCAATTTTTGGCGAAGAACAAGTGCGAAGATGGCGCCGCGGGTTTTATGAAGTTCCGCCAGCAGGTGATGAGGTGACAGCGGCTTGCTATGATCAATGTGATCGGAAACGGTTGCCGCGGGCTGAGAGCCTTTACCAGACGCAAAAGCGGCTAATGCCTTATTATCATGATCAAGTTGCAAGCCGGTTGTTAAAGGGTGAGGATCAATTAATTGTTGCTCACGGATCAAGCTTGCGGGCATTAATTAAAAAACTTGAACATATTGACAATCATGACATTCTTAAGCTTGAAGTACCTAATGCACAGCCAATTATTTACACCTTTGATGAGCATTTACAAATCACGAAAAAAGAAATTTTGCGCTAAAATTTCCACGCATTTTTAGTTAGATGTGAGGAATCTTCTAGATGTATGTTAAAATTTATTACGATACTAAATAGAGTTTTTACATTCTTAGTTTGGAGAATAGGTATGCGTAAAATATTTTTATTACGAGGCGCACCCGGCTCCGGAAAATCTTCATTTATTGCTCGTCATCACTTGCAGCCCTATGCGATTAGCCGTGATCAAATAAGGCTATTATTGGCGAATTTAACTTACTATTATGAAGAAGATACCGATTGCTTACATCAAGTAATTCCGCGATATGCAAATGAACAAACGGAAAAAGTGGTGGACTACCTCGTAGAAGAGAAGATGAAACGTGGCGAAACAGTAATTGTCGATAGTACCCACATCGTTGAAGAAAGCATTGAGCATTATAAGCCGTGGGTTGAGTGCTATCGCTATGAATTGTTTATCGTTGATTTGATGTATCATAAGAACTTGCGCAATTTGTTGAACCGCAATGAAATTCGCAGGCAATATGATTGGGTTAAGCCTGAAGTGGTCAGGCAAATGTATATTAATTATCAGGAAAATTTGGCGGTTCCGGAATGGGCACACGTTATTAGTCCTAACCAATTGGGGAAAGCATTATCACAGCGTGAAAGTAATTTAGATCATTTTGCTCACGTTGTTGCAGTTCCTGACCAGGTAGCGGAAGAAGATTTTCCGCATGTTCACATTTCAAATTTTTATTTTTCGTTTAATGACCGCTTTACTGAAATGTATGGTACATACCGAAATGTGGTTACGATTGGTAAGACAAAAGAAGAAATTATTAATGACTTTCGGTTACCGTATTTTGTTTTTAAATTTCATCACAAGCATTTCTTAATTTCTGCTTGTCCAATCAGGAACGAAATGCTTGATCCAATAAAAAAGGTAAAGGGTGTGTGGACATATTCGACCGGCTTAGTGAATCTGGCCGATTTTATGGAAATATTTCCGCAAAGTAAACCGCAGCATGTTCACCAGTTTAATTTAACCAAATTGCAGCCCGACCGGCTGTTACATATTTGGTAAAAACAAGAAGAAACGATTTTGCAACTTACAGCAAAGTCGTTTTTTTATTTGGTATTTGAGTGGTGAATAAATGAAAATGTTATGCTAATTAATTCACTTGTTGAGCTCAACGGAAAACCGTATAATTAGAATGTAAAAATGATAACGCTTAATTATTTGGCGAAGGCGGGAGCAATGAAACTTGAAGTATTAAAACAAGATTTTGCCAATATTTATCATGACCAACCCTCAGGCTGTTATTTTTCTCCTGGGCGCATTAATTTGATTGGCGAGCATACTGATTACAATGGTGGCCATGTTTTTCCGTGTGCGATTTCGTTAGGCATCTATGGTGCAGTTAGTCCGCGAACAGATCAACAGTTTAACTTTTATTCGGCTAATTTTGCTAAAACCGGTATTGTAACGGTCGATTTGGCACAGCTAAAATACGTCAAAAAGGATTCCTGGGTTAATTATGCCAAGGGGATGATGCATTATTTGCTTAAAAGTGGTGCACACTTTGATCACGGATTAAACATTTACATTAGTGGCAACATCCCTGATGGTGCCGGTCTTTCTTCGTCGGCAGCGCTGGAAATGTTAATTGGTCTCATAATGAAGGACCAGTTTAATTTAACTATTGACCGTTTAGAGTTAGTCAAGCTTGGCGTAAAAACCGAAAATAATTTTATCGGGGTTAATTCAGGTATCATGGATCAGTTTGCCGTGGCAATGGGCCAGCGTGATCAGGCTATCTTGCTTGATACGGGTAAATTGCATTATAAAATGGTGCCCTTAAAGTTAAATAACAATTTAATCGTTATCATGAATACTAACAAGAAGCGGGAATTGTCGGATTCCAAATATAATGAGCGGCGTAAGGAAAGTGAAGAAGGATTAAAAATACTCCAAACAGAGCTTAATATCAGAGCCTTGGGGGAACTTACTGGTCATTTACTTGATGAATACGGCTACTTGCTACCTAATGAAATGCTGTTAAAGCGGTGCCGACATGCTGTATGGGAAAATCAGCGGACACTGGCAGCAGAAAAGGCTTTGCAAAAAGGCAATTTAGCTCAATTCGGCCGGTTAATGAATGCTTCGCATCTTTCACTCGAATATGATTACGAAGTTACTGGCAAGGAACTGGATACGCTGGTTCACACTGCTTGGAAGCAGCCCGGCGTGTTAGGTGCGCGAATGACGGGAGCCGGTTTTGGTGGTTGTGCGATTGCACTCGTAGCTAAGGAACAAGTGACAGCCTTTCAAGAAAATGTGGCAGCAGTCTACCAGCACCAAATTGGTTATGCACCATCATTTTATTTAGCTGCCACCTCTGATGGCACCAAGATTTTACATGAATAGGATAAAAAATGGCTGAACAAAAGCTAGTTGAAGCATTTATTACGCAGGTAATTGCCAATAGCGATTACACTGACTTAGATCGAATATATTTGCGAAACCAAATTTTAAGTATGGTGGGCGATTCTGCTGTCAGCGCGGTAACTAGCAAAAGTGACTTGCTTGATTTAAAAGATGAATTAGTTCAAATTGCACAGGCAAATGGTAAATGTAAAGGGGATAGCGCTGAACGGGCAATTATTGGCGCCGATCTAATGGCTTTGCTTACACCACGACCTAGCGTCGTTAATAAGCGCTTCTGGCAGACTTACCAAAAATCTGCCAGTAAAGCCATTAACAATTTTTACGAACTGAGCAAGCGCTGCGACTATATTAAGACGCGAGCAATTGCTAAAAATAGCTATTTTGTTACGCCCAGTAAGTATGGCAAGTTAGAGATTACCATTAATTTGGCTAAGCCTGAAAAGGATCCGAAGAAGATTGCGCAAGCAGCCAGAACACAATCAACTGGGTACCCGTTATGTCAATTATGTCTGGAAAATGAGGGTTATGAGGGCCGTGCGGACTATCCGGCGCGCAGAAATCACCGTGTTATTCGCTTTAAGCTTAATGGTGAATTATGGGGCTTCCAGTATTCACCGTATGCGTATTTCAACGAGCACTGTATTTTTCTTTCAGCCAAACATGAACCGATGACAATTGCGCGATCAACTTTTAATAACTTATTGACAATTATTGATCAGTTTCCCGGATATTTTGTCGGGAGCAATGCCGATTTGCCGATTGTGGGCGGTTCGATATTGTCACATGAGCATTACCAAGGCGGCAAGCACCGTTTTCCTATGGATGAGGCTCCAATTGCGACTAAGTTGCAGTTTGCCGGCTTTCCCACCATCAAAGCTGGACTAGTTAAGTGGCCCATGTCGGTGATTCGATTGCGCGGCATAGACAAGGAAGAACTGGTTTCTTTAGCTGCCAAAATTCTTACTGCTTGGCGAACATATTCGGATGAAACAGTTAATGTGCGTGCCGTCAGTGCCGGCGAAAAGCACCACACCATTACGCCGATTGCGCGTAAAGAGGGCAGTGATTATGTCCTAGACCTCGTTTTACGTGATAACCAAACTTCAGCTGCCTTTCCGGCTGGGATTTTTCACCCGCATCCCGATGTGCAGCACATCAAAAAAGAAAATATTGGTTTAATTGAAGTATTAGGATTAGCGATTTTGCCACCACGCCTAGTACCAGAGATGAACGAGGTTAAGAAATTTCTTTTAGGGCAGCCTAATGCTATTAAGCAGATTCACCTGCAGTGGGCCCAAGAAATTAAAGAACGGCAGCCAATTCAGGCTGCTAACGTAAACCAGATATTGCAAGATGAATTAGGCCAAGTTTTTGCTCGTGTTTTAGAAGATGCAGGTGTTTTTAAGCAAACGCCAGTTGGACAGGTCGCATTTATGCGTTTTGTTAATGAGGTTGGCTTAGCATGAATTAAGCTTTTACGGTAAATAAAAAATGCGTTACTAATTGCAGTAACGCATTTTTTTAGCCAATTATTTTACTTAAAAGCTAAAGCACCCATTGGGTCCCAAGGAAGAAGTTGAATTGGGTTCTTAGCACCGTCGTCAAATTCTTTCTTCATGTCATCTGGCAAGAATTTCTTGTTGATAACAGCTTGGTAAACGAAGGAGTCAAACCATGAGTCGCTCATAACGAAGTAACCCTTAAATCCTGGCTTTTCGCCCCATGAATTTTCGATTTTCCACTTAGTTGGCTTGTCGTCAACCAAGTCGACACCTGTGATAACCATAGCATGATCCATCATGCTTTCAGTAGAATCAAGTCTTTCGGCCTTAGTCATTGAGAAATCAACGTCAAACAATTCATCGCGCTTGTAAATGTTAGTGTCGAGTAAACCGAGTTGTCTTTCGGAATCCTTACCAACATTTGAACCAAACCAAACAACTTCACCAGCTTTTAATTGCTTGATGATTAGGTCTTTCATTTCGTTAATGGTTAAGTTAAGGTGACGAACTTGTCTGCCGCCAACAACATTGCCCAGGTATTCAACAGAAAAGACCTTGTGGTATGGCTTATCGTCTGTAGGTGAGTTGATAATTGAAACGTGGTCTTCCAGGTTCATGCCAACGTATTTATCAAAGAATTCTTTTGGTGTAATTCCAGCTTCACGGTGGTAGTTGCCATCGTCATCTTTGTATTCAAAGTCAAATTTCTTTGGTGGAACGCCAAGTGAAATTGCTAAGATCCGGAAAACATCGTTTAAGAATTCATTCTTGCGTGCTTCAACTTCATCTTCGGACTTGCCACTGTTAACTAAATCGCGCAGTTCTAACCCATCTTTACGCAATAAAGTGTTTAAAGTGTCATTCAAAGCGCTAGAATTTGTTGCGTTAGCAGTTTCTGGATAAACTGATTTTGGCACAATTCCATATTTTTCAATTAAACCGCAAAGCATGTCCCATTGACCACCATCTTGTTGTGGGGTAGTGAACAAAAAGCTAACTTTACGGTCACCAAGTGGCTTATCAGCTGAAGCAATCACATTTTCAAAGAACCAGTTGGATTTTTCGAACTTATCCCAGAAGTTGGTGTAGTTCTGCGATAATTCAAAGTCCTTAACTTTATATTCCTTTTGTAATGGGTGGCGCATGGTGTTCAAGGCAGAGAACATCCAGCAACGACCGGATTGCTTTTGATCAGCTGGCTTACCAGTTTCAATTTCTACAGAAAAAGTTGGGTTTAAATCAATCTTTGATTGCAGGTTTTGACTTGCCTTGTAGATGCCGTTTTCTTGGGCAGCATGACTGGCAATATTAAAACTAGGATGCTTAGCCAAATCAGCGGTGTAATTGGCAATAGCGTCATTGGTAATTTCTTTAGTCATTATATATTCCTCCTTAAGTTAATAACTACCATTTTAGCTTAACTAAGTAGAGTAGTCTAATTAAGATTAGTAAAAAGTGCACAGTTTTGGCTTGTTCAACTTAATTTTTCTTGCATTAATTAGTTAGCACAAGGCCGGTGATACCAAATTTGGTCAAATGCGGGATGCTCAGCAAAATATGCGATGATTAAAGGATCAAGTGGCCAGATTTTCAAGTTGGATTCTTGGGCAACAAGCATTGCGGCGCGCATTTCTTGATCTAAGACTTCAGCTTTATTTGCATTAGGATTGATAAAAAAGTGGTTCATTAACCAAACTTTGCCATCTTTGCGCTTGATTTTGTCCATCGTCCAGCGACATACCATAACGCCGTTATCATCATCGGTTTGAAAGAATTGGTGCGGGTTATTAACATTAAACATAAATTTTCCTTTTAAAAAAACAACCATATTTTTTTGCGTATCTTATTATAGAATATCTGCATTAAAAAAAAGCAAAAAGTTTAGGTGGTCAGCCTCAACTAGGTAGGTAAAGAGTAACTAACGGATTATTTAAAATAGCTAGGTACCACTTTTTAAAAAATAAGTTAATAAATTCTTTGAACTTACGCAAATTAAGGATAAATCATTGCGATTAAGGTAAAATAGTTCTTGTTGATTAAAAGGAGATAAAATGACTAAATTACGTGGCTTTGAAGTTGTATCTAAGTATCAAGATCAAAATATTATTTTGCCTAGGCGGCAGACAATTGCGAGTGCTGGGTATGATTTTGCGGCGGCTAAAGACATGGTGATTCCCAGCATTTGGCGGCTGAATTTTGTGCGGATTTTTCGTTTAATTAGAAACGGGCACCAATTATATGAACCAGATTATGAAATGGCGGAGCAGGTTTTAAAACCATTTCTTATTCCGACTGGGGTCAAAGCTTACATGCCAGAAGACGAGTTTTTGCTGCTGGCAAACCGCTCATCGAATACTTTTAAGCGTAGCTTGAGTTTGCCTAATGGCATTGGTGTGATTGATTCTGATTATTATAATAATGAAGCTAACGAGGGCGAAATTTTTGCACAGCTCATTAATTATGGGGTTAGGCCGATTAAGATTCATAAAGGCGACCGGATTGCCCAAGGGATTTTTATGAAATACCAAAAGGCTGATGATGACCTTCCAGTTAGCCGGATTAGAGCAAACGGACTTGGTTCAACAAACAAGGAGGACTAATGGCGAAGATTAAAACTAAGTACAAATGTCATTCCTGTGGTTATATTTCTGCCAGTTATTTGGGCCGCTGTCCTAATTGCGGTGCTTGGAATCAGTTTGAAAAAGAGACTGAAACAATCCAAGCTCGTTCCACTAAGGGCAGTCCGAGCCGTTTAATTAAGAAAACTGGGATTAATGAACCTGTTAAGATTACCGCTGTTAAGGCTGAAAAAGAAGAGCGGATCAAAACGAGCATGGGTGAGTTAAACCGTGTTTTAGGCGGTGGAATAGTACCAGGCTCATTGGTCTTAATCGGTGGGGATCCCGGAATCGGGAAATCAACTTTAATGTTACAAATCATGAGTGAATTGTCCACAATCTACCGGGTTTTATACGTATCCGGTGAGGAATCTGCCAATCAGATCAAATTGCGCGCAGACCGGTTAGGTCTTAGTGGTAATGAGATGATGCTTTATCCAGAAACTGATATGGAGGATATTAGGCAACAGATTGACACCCTTAAACCCGATTTTGTCGTAATCGACTCAATTCAAACAATGAACGAACCTAGTCTTGATTCAATGACCGGTTCGGCCTCGCAGGTACGTGAAGTGACCAGTGAATTAATGAAAATCGCGAAAATGGATGCGATTACGGTTTTTGTGATCGGGCACGTTACTAAAGAAGGTGCCATTGCGGGTCCCAAGATTCTTGAGCACATGGTTGACACAGTTCTGTATTTTGAAGGCGATGAGCATCATGCGTACCGGATTCTCCATTCGGTTAAAAATCGTTTTGGTGCTGCCAATGAAATCGGGATGTTTGAAATGGTCAATAAGGGGTTGCAAGAAGTAACCAACCCGTCAGCAATCTTTCTTGATGAGCGCTTGCCAAATTCAACTGGTTCGGCCATTGTCGTATCACTAGAAGGTACTCGCCCAATATTAGCTGAAATTCAGGCACTGGTTACACCAACAGCCTTTGGCTATGCGAAAAGAACAACTTCTGGAATTGACTTTAACCGCGCGGGCTTATTATTAGCGGTGCTAGAAAAAAGGGGCAATTTAATGCTCCAAAACCAGGATGTCTACTTAACAGCTACTGGTGGTATTCGGTTAAATGAACCGGCTGTCGACTTAGCAGTAGTAATGGCAATTGCTTCCAGCTATAAAAATGAAGAAATTTTACCGACAGACTGTTTTGTCGGTGAAGTTGGTTTAACCGGTGAAGTGCGTCGGGTCAATCAAATCGATGCCCGCATTAAAGAAGCTGCTAAAACAGGTTTTAAGCGCATTTTTATTCCTAAACACAACATGCGGGCTAGTCTGCAGAACCTTGGCATTGAAGTGATACCAGTGGCTAGCATCCCACAGGCATTGAAATTGGTTTTAGGATAAGCAACCATTGAACTTTTATGGTTCAACCGTTAAACTTAGTTTATTGAGATTTACTTTTTGAAAGAGGCATGAATTTTGGCAAAACAAAAAATTCGGGTAAGATATGCCCCAAGTCCAACGGGACATTTGCATATCGGTAACGCGCGTACTGCATTATTTAATTATCTATTTGCGCGCCATAATAAAGGTACTTTTGTATTAAGAATTGAAGATACCGACCAAAAGCGGAACGTTGAAGGTGGTTCTGAGTCTCAGATGGATAACCTTCGCTGGCTTGGAATTGATTGGGATGAAGGTCCTGATAAGGGCGGTGACTTTGGTCCTTACCGGCAATCAGAACGTAAAGATATTTACAATAAGTACATCAAGCAATTAATTGATGAAGGTAAAGCTTATTATTCATATAAAACTGAAGAAGAGCTTGAAGAGCAACGTGAAGAGCAGCGTGCAATGGGGATTGCACCGCACTACACCTATGAATATGAGGGCCTGACAGCTGACGAAATTGCGCAAAAGCAAGAAGAAGCTAAGGCCAAGGGCTTGAAGCCAGTTGTTCGGATTCACATTCCTGAAATGGAAACTTATTCCTGGGAAGATATTGTTAAGGGCCATTTGAGTTTTGAATCAGACACGATCGGTGGCGATTTTGTTATTCAAAAACGTGATGGTATGCCAACTTATAACTTTGCAGTTGTTATTGACGATCACTTGATGGAAATTACTCACGTGTTGCGTGGGGATGACCATGTTTCCAACACGCCAAAGCAATTAGCAGTTTATGAAGCGCTTGGCTGGGAACCACCAAAATTTGGTCACATGACATTGATTATCAATTCTGAGACTGGTAAGAAGCTTTCCAAGCGTGACGAATCAGTTTTGCAATTTATTGAGCAATACCGTGATATGGGCTATTTGCCAGATGCCATGTTTAACTTTATTACTCTTCTTGGTTGGTCACCTGTGGGCGAAAATGAGATTTTCACTCAACGTGAATTGATTAAACAATTTGACCCAGCACGATTATCAAACTCTCCTGCTGCTTTTGACCAAAAGAAGCTTGAGTGGATTAATAACCAATACATTAAGAAGGCCGATCGTGACACCTTGCTTGATTTGGCTTTGAATAACTTACAAGAAGCTGGGCTAGTTGAACAAGATCCAAATCCAGAAAAGATGGAATGGGTTCGGCAACTGGTAAATATTTACTCAGTGCAAATGTCATACACTAAGCAAATTGTTGATTTGGCCAAAATTTTCTTTGATGCACCGAAGAACTTGAGTGAAGAAGAAATCGATGAAATTCGCAAAGACGAAGCTAGACCTGTAATCGAAGAATTTAAGAAGCAAGTTGATCTGATTCCACGGTTTACTTCTCCCCAAATCATGAATGCTGTTCAAGCAACACGTCAAGAAACGGGCATTAAGGGTAGAAGACTGTTTATGCCAATCAGAATTGCAACCACTAGATCAATGGTTGGCCCTGGCATTGGTGAAGCAATGGAACTTTTAGGTAAGCAAAGAGTGATGCAGCACTTGGACTTAACCTTGAAGCAAATGAGCGAAAACGGCTTATAATACCATCTTATAATAGAAATAAAAAGCACATCATCTCGAAACGAGGTGGTGTGCTTTTGCGTTTTAGCGGTAATTTGGCTTTGGACTGGAATTAATTGTCAGCTTGCTGGCCATAAAAGTAATTTGCCGTAGCTCCGCCATCAATTAGAAAAGTTGAGCCGGTAATAAATGCACCTTGCTGTGTCATTAACAACTCCGCTACATTCGCTACTTCATCTGCAGTTCCTGGACGTCCAGCAGGGGACTGGGCAAACATTTTTCGGTAAAAGTCGCCCCTGATGCCGTTAAATTCATCTAGAGCAAGAGGCGTTACGATGATTCCGGGAGCAATTGCATTCAGTCGTGCTCCTCTTTTAGCCCAGTTAATTGCTTCTGCCATCACTCTTTTTTCATTACACCTTTTTGCTAACTGGTATGCTTGGAGCGTATCGGCGATGTTTTCTGGTTGCAGGATTGGCAATTGCAATAATTTACTGGTTGGAGTGGTAGCGAGTTGACGATCTTGCTCAGTTGTTAAGGCGTGAAGACGGTGACCAGATTGACTAGAAATAGTAATCCCAACGCCGCCTTTCGCAATAACTTTGCCTACTTCCTCAAGTAGGACCGCTGTGCCGTACAAGTCTACTTTTAAAATATCTTCGGTCTTGGCCTGACTTGGTGATAATCCGGCACCATTAACTAAAGCTTTAATTTCACCAAAGGTCGTAGCAAATTTAATGGTTTCTTTGATTGAATCTCGTGATGCTAAATCCATTTCGCTTGCTTTAGCATTAAAGCCGGCTTCTGTTAAAGTCTGTTCGAACTTTTGGGCATGTTCTAAGTTCTTGTCACCAACAATAATTTGGTAATCATCCCCTAATCTTCGTGCAATCGCAAGACTGATTTGCCCTGCACCAACAACTAGCATTACTTGTTTTTCCATCTTGGCTCCTTCAAATATTCACTGCGTAGCATGTGAAGTGCTACTGTTAGTTTAGGATTTTTAATAATTTGATTATTTTTCATTTTATGACTTAAACCATACTCGAAGGCAAGAACCATTTGTCTAATTTAGCAAAAAATAGGTTGGTAAAAGGAGAAGGGCCATCATCAAATTTGTGTGCAGTGCGTCAATTTATGGTTACCACGTGTTTTTTGAAGGTAAAAAAGCTAAGCTGGCCAGGCACAATCCGCTATTTTCTCATAGTCCATGCTAGAATATGCGCCACTTTCTGTTAAAATGAAGATAAATGTTTTTTAGAAAGGCAAGCTGGCCATCGTGAAAATTTATAATACTCTGACCAAAACAAAAGAAGAATTTCAGCCGATTCGCCCTGGACAAATTACGATGTATGTCTGTGGCCCCACTGTTTACAACTACATTCATATTGGGAACGCTCGTAGTGCCATTGCATTTGACACTATCAGACGCTATTTTGAATATCGGGGTTATCACGTTAACTTTGTTTCTAACTTTACCGATGTGGACGACAAGATGATTAATGAAGCATGGCGCGAAAAGACCACGGTGCCTGAATTAGCAGAGCGGTACATTAAAGCCTATCAAGAAGATACTGCAGCCTTAAATATTGAGCCAGCAACCAAAAATCCGCGTGCCACTCATGAAATAACGGCAATTATCAATTTTATTAAGCAACTGATTGCTCAAGGTTATGCCTATGAAGCCGATGGGGATGTTTATTATCATGCTAAAAAATTTGCGCATTATGGCGAATTAAGCAGTCAGAATATCGCTGAACTGGAAGAGGGTGCCTCCGAGCACATCAACGAAGAGGAACAAAAAAGAAAGCAGGATCCAATCGATTTTGCATTATGGAAAAAGCAGAAGCAGCCAGATGAAATTGCGTGGAATTCGCCTTGGGGCAAAGGCCGCCCAGGTTGGCACATTGAGTGTTCTGTGATGGCTACAAAGTACTTAGGCGAGACAATCGATATTCATGGCGGTGGGCAAGATTTAGAATTTCCGCACCATGAAAATGAAATCGCACAAAGTGAAGCCGCAACTGGCAAAAAATTTGTTCATTATTGGATGCATAATGGGTTTGTAACTGTTGGTGCAGAAGCAGAAAAAATGTCAAAATCGCTGCATAATTTTGTGACAGTTCATGATTTGCTGAAAACAGTTGACCCGCAAGTTCTGCGCTTCTTGATGGCTAGCGTGCAATATCGCCGCCAAATCAATTATTCCAAGGAAAACCTGCAGCAAGCAGAAATTATTTTGCAACGCTTCAAAAACACACTGAATAACTTGGAATATCGACTTAGCGATCAGACGAGCAGTGTTCAGGCAGCTGCTTTAGAAGAGGCAATTAAGAAAACGAAAACGGCATTCATCACGGCTATGGATGACGATTTTAACGTGCAAAATGCGCTAGCCGCAATTTATGATTTATTGCCAGTTGTTAATGCTAATATTGCTGCGGAAAATGCTGATAAAGAGGCTTTAAAAGAAGTAAAACAATTGCTGCATGATTGGCTGGCGGTTTTTGGTATTGAAACGACGCAGTTAACCGCAACAACAACTGCTGAAGACGAAGATGAGATTACCGCGTTGATTAAAGAACGCGAACAAGCGCGGAAAAATAAGGATTGGGCTAAAAGCGACCAATTGCGCGCGCAATTAAAAGAAATGGGAATTACAGTGGAGGACACCCCACAAGGAACAAGGTGGATACGTGAATAAAGTAAAGAAGTTAGTTGAAAGTGCTGTGAATCCGGATACGTTAAATGGCCAAACACTGGCTTATTTAGGGGATGCAGTTTATGAAATTGCAATCCGCCAGCACCTAATTAAAGGCGGAATTGTTAAACCGCAGGTTTTACAACGGCAGGCAACGCATTATGTTTCTGCGAAAGCTCAGGCAGCATTAATTACAAAACTGCAAGATGAAAATTTACTTAGTAGCGATGAAATTGCCACGTTTAAGCGAGGACGCAATTCGAAAACGTATACTAAAGCCAAAAATACCAGTTTAGCCACATACCAATTGTCCACTGGTTTTGAAGCAGTTTGGGGCTACTTGGAATTATTGAATAAAACAGACCGCATTGCCGAATTGAATGCATGGTGCATTAAGACAGTAGAGGAAGGTGGCATTGATCAATATGACTTCAAATGATAAAGATTTTGTTTTTGGTAAGCATGCAGGGCTTGATTTTCTCAAAACGCAAGACGCTGACCGCATTAATAAGGTGTTTTTACAGCAGGGAGTCCAGGAAAGTTTTGCTAATGAAGTATTTGGGTTAGCGAAAAAGAAGGGTATTATTGTCCAAACAGTCCCTAAAAATAAACTTGATCGGTTGGTTCAAGGCGGCAATCACCAAGGTTTGGTTCTAACTGTTGCTAGCTTTGAATACGCCGCTTTGGATGATTTGCTTGCTCAATTCGATCGTGACGAAAAAGAGCCATTTCTGTTAATGCTCGATTCAATTGAAGATCCGCATAACTTGGGCTCAATTTTACGGACAGCCGACGCTACCGGAGTTGACGCTATCATCATTCCTAAACGGCATGCGACCGGGTTAACTTCGGTTGTAGCTAAGACTTCAACTGGGGCAATTGATCACGTGCCAGTTGCTCGCGTTAATAACTTGGTTCAGACAAGTCAAATGCTAAAAAAACGTGGTTACTGGCTTTTTGGAACAGATATGAAGGGAACGGATTATCGTCGGTGGGACAGTAACGGTAAGACCGTGCTTGTCATCGGAAATGAGGGTAAAGGAATTTCGCGTCTGCTTAAAGAACAGATGGATCAAATGTTAACTTTGCCAATGGTCGGTCACGTCCAATCGCTCAATGCCAGTGTCGCAACCGGTGTGCTGCTCTACCAGATGCTCAATAGTCGTAATCCACTTAATTAATTAAAAAACATTCTACTGAGATAGTAGAATGTTTTTTTGTTTATTTTTACTTAGCAAATGACAGAATGATTTTTCTGCAATGCGCCTTTTCGACATTTCAACTTGCTCGTGCCAAATAAACATAGGTTCTGTCAAGTTTATGACCAATTTTTTCTATTCTTGAACCTGGGCATAACTAAATGCTCTGAAAATAGAATCAAAATGAAGGTTGAGCAAGTAAAATGAGACAGGAAGCAATTTTAATTAGAAAAATCAAAGCGGGAGACCAAGATGCATTACCAGAACTCTACAATTTATATCGCCCATTAATAAACCATGTTAAGCAGCAATATTATGTTCGTTATTATGATGAGCAGGATTGGAACCAGGAAGCCTTGATTGTGTGTCACGAAGCAGCACTAAAATATCAAGAAGGAAAAGGGACATTCGGCAGTTATTATAAAGTTCGTCTGCTTAACCGTGTTCGTTCTGTCTTACGTTATCACATGGCATATCGTAGACGAGCTTCGACACAAGCAATTTCACTGGAAACGGCAATTACCAATGGGCTGAAGCCTGTCCGCCGTCCAGCAGTTTTAGTTTCTTGTGTGCCATTATCTGAAAGCGTAGAGGAAGCTATTAGTAATCTCTCGTTGTTAGAAATATGGACTTTATTAATTATTCTTGGCGTTTATCGGCAAGAAGAAGTAATCAACTATCTAAAAGTAAGTCAGCTTACCTTAGTTCGGGCGCGTTCGCGCTTGGTCAGAAAAATGCGCGCAAGCCTATTAAAATAATATTTTAATAGCTATGGCTTTGGAAATAGGATATAATCTTTAATGTAGAATAATTTTAGGAGGTAGATTAAGATGGCAGAAGAAATAAAGACTGCATTGTTAGATCGTCACATGAAAGAAGTTTTTGACTGGAGTGATTCAGATATTCCAGTTAGAGATGCCCTTTGGGACTACTTCATGGAAAAGAATGGTAGAGATACCATGAAGACGGAAGAAGAAATGCTTCCGTTTCTCGATTATTCTGACGATAAAATCGAATCCTTCGTAAATGAAAATCTTAAGAAGTAAATCCGACTATACAATGTTCTACGCCCAGTGGTCACGCTTTGTTTGACCACTTAAAAGCAGTTGTCCGATGATGGGCAACTGTTTTTGTTTAATTGCATTAAAAGCAGATATTTTGACTAAATGGCTAGTTAATTATTTAATTTTAATTTGTACTTAATTGCGTACATTATCTTTTTTTGTTAAAATACAATAGTTTGGAAGTGAGATTATGGCAGTGAAAAAAGCATCATTAGCCTGCAGCATTTGCGGCTCGCGTAACTACTCAATCACCGCAAGCAAGAATCGCACCCAGCGGCTTGAATTAAAAAAATTCTGTAAGCATTGCGGTAAAATGACGGTGCATAAGGAAACGAGGTAAAGATTAATGATTAAGTTTTTTAAGAGTGTAGGACATGAAATGCGGTTAGTCACTTGGCCAAGTGCTAAGCAAAACCGTCATGATACGGGCATTGTAATTACTACCTCTGTCTTATTCGCTTTATTCCTTGGATTACTGGACTACTTGTTCAGTATTTTGACGCAGATGTTTATGTAAATAGCAATGATTTTCTATTCGTGATATAATGAAGTTAATTAAGAAGAACCTCTTACTTGGAGGTTTTTTTGTTTGCCAAATTTAAAAGGAGAATTTATGTAATGGTTGAAACAACTAAAAAGCAATGGTTTGTACTTCACACTTATTCAGGCTATGAAGACAAGGTTAAATCTGACCTCTTATCTCGTGCTCAAAGCATGGGAATGCAAGATTACATTTTTCGGGTAATGGTTCCTGAACAAGAGAAAATCGAGAAAGTTAACGACAAGAAAAAAGAAGTCGAAGAAAAAATCTTTCCTGGTTACGTTTTAGTTGAAATGGTTATGACCGATGAAAGCTGGTTTGTTGTTCGTAATACACCTAATGTAACTGGCTTTGTTGGTTCACATGGTGGTGGCTCTAAGCCTTCGCCTCTACTAGATGAAGAAGTTAACCGCTTATTGCGTCAACAAGGTGAGCCAGCTAAACGGCCACAAATTGACTATGAAGTTGGTGAAACCGTGACAATTATTGACGGCGCCTTTAATGGTGTTGAAGGTAAGATCACGGAAATTCAACCAGATAAGTATAAGTTGTTTGTTTCTGTTGATATGTTTGGCCGGGCAACCACTACAGAACTTGATTACGATCAAGTAAAGGAAATTAGCTAAAATTTCGTCGGATATTGCAAATCTAATTAATCGATGGTACCATATTAAGGTACTTTTATTATTGTGGGAGGAAAAGTAGGTAACTTTTCCATTCTAACCACGCACGGAATCAAGGAGGTTTTGACCGTGGCAAAAAAAGTTATTAACGTTGTCAAATTACAAATACCAGCTGGTGCTGCAACACCCGCACCTCCAGTTGGTCCTGCTTTGGGTCAAGCAGGTATTAACATTGTTGGTTTTACTAAGGACTTCAATGCTAGAACTGCTGACCAAAAAGGCATGATTATTCCTGTAGTCATTACAGTTTACGAAGATCGTTCATTCGAATTCGTTACTAAGACTCCACCAGCTCCAGTACTTCTGAAGCAAGCTGCTAAAATTGACAAGGCTTCTGGTGAACCTAATACCAAGAAAGTTGGTAAGGTAACCAAGGATCAAGTTAAGGAAATCGCTGAAACTAAGATGAAGGACCTTAACGCTGCTGATGTCGAAGCTGCTATGCGGATGATCGAAGGTACTGCTAGAAGCATGGGTATCGAAGTCGAAGACTAATCCTGTTATTTATAACAATTTAGGTGGGAGAGCCATTGGCTCGCTTGACCACATATTAAGGAGGAAATCACATGCCAAAGCATGGTAAAAAATATGTAGAAGCTGCTAAAAAAGTAGATTCAAAGAAATTATATTCAGTTGCTGAAGCAATGAAGCTTGTTAAAGAGACTTCATATGCTGGCTTTGACGCATCAGTTGAAGTTTCTTACAACTTGAGCGTTGATCCTAAGCAAGCTGACCAACAAATCCGTGGCTCAATTGTTTTGCCAAACGGTACTGGTAAGACCCAAAAGGTTATTGTCTTTGCTGAAGGTGCACAAGCTGAAGAAGCTAAGGCTGCCGGTGCTGACGAAGTTGGTTCAGACGAATTAGTTGAAAAAGTTCAAAATGGTTACTTAGACTTTGACGTTGTTGTTGCAACACCAACAATGATGGCTAAAGTTGGTCGTTTGGGTCGTGTATTAGGACCTAAAGGTTTGATGCCAAACCCTAAGACCGGTACTGTTACAATGGACATTGAAAAGGCCGTTAAGAATGTTAAGGCTGGTCAGGTTGAATACCGTGTTGACCGTCAAGCTGCTATTCATGCTGCTATCGGTAAGGTTTCATTTACTGATGAACAATTAATTGAAAACTTTGATGCACTTCGTGACGTTATTTTACGTGCACGTCCATCAGCAGCTAAGGGTCAATACATTAAGAGTGTTGCAGTTGCTGCAACCTTTGGCCCAGGGATCAAGCTTGATCCATTAAACTTGGACTAATAAATAACAATTAAAGAGCAACTCTGCCGTTTAGGCGAGTTGCTTTTTTTATCGACTTTTTGATGTTTATTATTTATCAATTGCAAAAGATTTGTTAAACTAAAGCATAATCCAATTGTCTAATTGAGGGAATTATCATGCGTAAAAATAATGTGGGCAAATTGCTGGCAATCCTTTTGTTTGTGCCGCTTTTTTTAGTTGGTTGCAGTCAAAACCGCCAAAAAATCACAATCGTAGGCTCAAGTGCTTTGCAGCCGTTAATTGAGCAAGCTGGCAATGACTATCATTTAGCCCATCTTGACAGTAATATTGTTGTCCAAGGTGGTGGCTCTGGTACCGGACTTAGTCAAGTACAAGCGGGAGCCGTCCAGGTTGGTACGTCGGATGTTTTTGCTGAAACGCAAAAGGGAATCGACGAAAAGAAACTGAAGGACTATCAAGTTGCAATCGTTGGGATTGTACCTATTGCTAATAAGGGTGTAGGGGTTAAAAATTTAACTAACCAGCAATTAGCAGATATCTTTACCGGTAAGATTAAAAACTGGCGCCAGGTTGGCGGTAAAAATCTGCCAATCATTGTCATCAACCGTTCTCGTGGTAGTGGTACTAGAACTACCTTTGAAGATTTGATTTTAAAGGGCAAGGATGCCATTAATTCACAAGAACAGGATTCTAACGGTACGGTTAAGAAAATCGTCAATTCGACGCCGGGAACCATCTCTTATATTTCCTTCCCGTATGCTAATGATGAAAACATTCAAAAAATTAGCATTAACCATGTACAGCCAGTTAATAAGAACATTCCTACTAACAAATGGCCATTATGGTCGTATGAGCATATGTACACTAAAGGAGAGCCTAACAAAGCAACGGCTGCCTTTATTAAATATGTATTGAGCAAAAAGGTCCAAAAAGATTTGGTTCCAAAGATTGGCTATCTTAGTATTCATGAAATGAAAGTTTATCGTGATAGTCAAAATAAAATTACGAAATTAGGTAATTAATATGGCTAAAAAAGAACAAGATTTGCAAGAGGTTGTTGAACAAGCGATTGCTCAGCAAAAAGTTCCTCATGTTAAGATTAAGGGCATTAATCCCCGTAATATCGATATTGCGCGGTTGACTAAGCCGTCCAAAGAAACTAGGCAGGAGCGCTGGGGCAAAGGCTTGACCGCTTTGGCAATCGCCTTAATCGGAGTCTTGATTGTGGCAATTATCGGCTTTGTTGGAATGCATGGTCTTGCCACTTTCTTTACAGATAAAGTAAATATCTTCCACTTTTTATTTTCTTCGGATTGGAATCCTAGTGCCGGTCCTGAGCACGTGGGTGCGGCAGCAATGATTGTTACTTCATTTGCAGTAACTTTACTGGCAGCAATAATTGCGACGCCTTTTGCAATTGCCGTTGCTTTATTTATGACAGAATATGAATCTGGTAAAAAGGCTAACTTTCTTCAGTCCGTGATGGAATTACTAGTTGGAATTCCATCAGTTGTTTATGGCTTTTTGGGATTAACCGTAGTCGTACCAGCTATTCGGACAATTTTTGGTGGAACTGGATTTGGCATTTTAACGGCAACATTAATCTTATTCGTAATGGTTTTACCAACGATTACGTCATTAACTGTTGATGCCTTTAAGGCAGTGCCAAAAGAATTGCGCAAATCATCCGCTGCACTTGGTGCAACCCAATGGCAAACCATTTTTCACGTTGTTTTAAGGGCTGCTCGCGCACGGATTATGACAGCGATTATTTTTGGAATGGCACGGGCCTTCGGTGAAGCTTTAGCAGTTCAAATGGCAATCGGAAATGCCGTGTTAATGCCATATAACCTAGTGAGTCCAGCTGCCACTTTAACCAGTCAGCTGACTAGTCAAATGGGTAATACCGTTATGGGCACTTTACCTAATAATGCTTTGTGGTCACTGGCATTGCTGCTTTTGATTATGTCGTTAGTGTTCAACTTTTTAGTACACTTAATTGGAAAGAAGAGTTAGTGGCATTATGAATTCAAAAAGAAATGATCGGATTGCTACTTGTGTAATTTACTTTTTAGTAGGCATCGTAATCTTACTTTTGGCCGGTATTATCGGAAATATTTTAATTTCTGGTGTTCCGCACCTATCGTGGCACTTTTTAACTTCCGTTTCTTCATCGTTTGAAGCAGGCGGTGGGATTAGAGACCAATTATTTAATTCACTTTATTTGTTATTGCTGACGCTAATAATTTCTCTCCCCATTGCTTTGGGAGCAGCAATTTACCTGGCCGAATATGCAGCTGATAACTGGTTAACGCAACTAATCAGAACAACAATTGAAATCTTGAGCTCACTGCCTTCAATTGTTGTTGGGTTATTTGGTTATTTACTGTTTGTAGTTCAATTTGGCTTAGGCTTTTCGATTATTGCTGGTGCCTTGGCACTAACTTTTTTCAATTTACCTATTTTAACTAGCAACATTGAAGAAGCCATAAAAGGTGTGCCACAAACGCAGCGTGAAGCTGGCTGGGCACTGGGGCTATCTAATTGGAAAACAATTCGTGGAGTTGTTCTACCTGCTGCTCTTCCAGGGATCATTACTGGTGTAATTCTTAGTGCTGGTCGTGTCTTCGGTGAAGCGGCCGCCCTAATTTATACGGCAGGTCAAAGTGGCTCAACGGTTGATTATTCTAATTGGAATATGTTCAGTCCAACTAGTTTTTTAAACGTAATGCGTCCTGCTGAAACTCTGGCTGTTCATATTTGGAAAGTTAATACGGAAGGAATTATTCCCGACGTTAATGTTGTTTCAGCCGCCACTTCAGCTTTACTCGTAATTGTTGTAATTATTTTTAATTTTGGCGCACGGGCTCTTGGTAATTGGCTCTATAATCGGTTAACGGCCGCTAAAATTAAATAAGGGAATTTTTTATGGAAAATTGGCAAACGCAAAAGACTTACATTAAGACTTTTCCTGAAGAAGATTGTGCCGTATACACAGAGGACTTAAGTGTCTTTTATGGCGGTACAATTCAAAAGTTGTTTGATGTTAGTCTTGGATTTAAGAAAAATACCATTACTGCTTTAATTGGTGCCTCGGGCTCTGGTAAATCAACATTTTTACGTTCTCTGAACCGGATGAATGACCGGGTTGCTCGGGTAGACGGTAAGATTATGTTTCATGATCTTGATGTTAACCAGAAAAAGATTAATGTTTATGAATTACGTAAGGCAATCGGGATGGTTTTCCAAAAACCAAATCCATTCCCGAAATCAATTCGGGAGAATATTGTTTACGCTTTAAAAGCAAATGGCCAACAGGACAAGCAAAAGTTAGACCAGATAGTTGAAGAAAGCTTGCGGGCTGCTGCTTTATGGGACGAAGTTAAAGACAAATTGGATAAAAGTGCCTTAGCTTTGTCAGGTGGACAGCAGCAGCGACTTTGTATCGCACGTGCAATTGCGTTAAAACCAGAAATTTTGCTTTTAGATGAGCCAGCAAGTGCGCTTGATCCGGTCTCAACTGCTAAGCTTGAAGATACGTTAAAGCAGTTGCGGAAAAAATACACAATGGTGATGGTTACGCATAATATGCAGCAAGCTTCTAGAATTAGTGAGTATACCGCGTTTTTCCATTTGGGACATGCACTGGAATACGATACGACTACTAACATTTTCACTAATCCGCAAGGCGAGATCACTGAGAAGTATATTCAGGGTAGTTTTGGCTAAAGGAGCGGTAAAATGACAAATATCATGGAAGCCGAGAACGTTAAATTAAGTTACGGCGATTTTGAAGCATTGCACGGAATTACGCTTGCTTTTCCAACTAAGAAACTGACGGCACTGATAGGCCCATCGGGTTGTGGTAAGTCAACTTTTTTACGGTGCTTGAACCGGATGAATGATGATATTGAAAATATTAAGATCACTGGCAAAATTTTGCTGGAAGGGCAAGATATTTATCGAACTCATTTGGATCTAGTAGCTTTAAGAAAAAAAGTAGGCATGGTTTTTCAACAACCAACACCGTTTCCGTTTTCGGTGTTTGATAATGTTGCTTATGGCTTGCGTGTCGCTGGCGTCAAAGACAAAGAGCTGATTGAACAGCGAGTAGAAGAAAGCTTGAAACAAGCAGCCATTTGGGAGGAAACCAAAGATAGCTTGCAACGAAATGCTCTTGCATTTTCTGGTGGACAGCAGCAGCGAATCTGTATTGCGCGCGCTTTAGCGGTAAGACCAGAAGTGGTTTTACTCGATGAGCCTACTTCGGCACTAGACCCAATTTCTAGCTCAGAAATTGAGGAAACCTTGATGGGGTTAAAGAAAAAATATACCTTTATCATGGTTACGCACAATTTGCAGCAAGCCAGTCGGGTATCTGATCAAGTTGCCTTTTTAATGAATGGTGAATTGATTGAATCTGGTACAACTGAGCAGATGTTCTTGGCACCAGAAAAGGAAATAACTAGTAATTATCTTAACGGCCGTTTTGGCTAATTATGGAGGTGGATTATGCACGAAATATTTTTAGACGAACTGAAAAAGCTAAACACGCAATTTATGGAAATGGGTGTCCAAGT
Organism: Lactobacillus sp. B4007; assembly: GCF_026535895.1. Classification (NCBI taxonomy): domain Bacteria; kingdom Bacillati; phylum Bacillota; class Bacilli; order Lactobacillales; family Lactobacillaceae; genus Lactobacillus; species Lactobacillus sp. B4007. The sequence goes on along the minus strand of NZ_JAFNPA010000001.1, from coordinate 43,245 downwards.
TAATGATTTAATTGACCAGGGAACCCGGTCATTCGTCGATCACGATAAAAAGATGGCGCAGGAAATGATTGAAGAAGATAAGGTTGTGGCCAAAGAAGCAATTAAGATTGAGAAAAAAGCACTCGACCTAATGGCATTACAACAACCTGTCGCTACAGATTTTCGCGTTGTAATTAGTATTTTAAAGGCCACAACTGATTTGGAAAGAATCGGTGAAAATGCCAATAGTATTGCGGTTGAAACTGTTCGCGTTAAAGGTAACCCGCGGATTTCCGAAGTTGAAAAAATCATTTCTGGCATGACTCATCAAGTTCGGACAATGTTAATTCAAGTTTTGACTGCCTATGTTCAAGATGATGAAAACACTGCTCGGTCAATGCTTAATGGACATGAAGATGTTTACCAAGATTACCGCAAAGCCCGGCAAATGATTATTGATGGTGTTGAGCAAGATCCAAATGTTGCCGTCGCCTCGGCCAGTTACTTTGTCATCATTAGATTGTTAGAGCGAATTAGCGATCACATTGTCAACTTAGCAAGTTGGGTAATTTACAAATCATCCGGTGAACTTTTTGAACTAATTAGTGCTGATAAGAAAAAAACACAAGCGAAAAAAAGGACAAAAACTGCTAAGGCTAAGGCAACTACTAAGAAAAATAGCAAGACTAAAAAGGAATAATTGTCTTGCAATTAAATATTAATCCTGTTATAGTTAATAAAGTAAATTCTACCTAAGACTCGGGTGGCACAACGCCTTAATTTCCCGCCGAGGCCGGAAGATAATGAAGATTTTAATGCTCCATGTCTTGCTTGGCATGGAGTTTTTTTAGGCCTTATGGAATTTATTAATGAATTTTATGGAGGTGAATTCGATTGAGTAAAGCTGCTATTGCTGAAAAAGAAAAGTTCGTTGACGCATTTGCTGAAGAACTTAAATCTGCAAAAGCTATCTTAGTAATTAATTACCTTGGTTTGACTGTTGAAGAAGTTACTAACATGCGTAAGGAACTTCGTGAAAACGATGTTAAGATGAAGGTTGTTAAGAACACATACTTAAGACGTGCTGCTGCTAAGGCTGGCATTGAAGGTCTTGATGACGCTTTTGTTGGCCCTACTGCTGTTGTTTATACTGATAATGCTGATGACATCACAGAACCAGCTCGTATTGTTTCAAAATATGAAGATGATTTTGATGTAATCGACATTAAGGGTGGTATGCTAGAAGGCAAGTTGACTTCTAAAGAAGACATTAAGTCTCTTGCTGCTATTCCTGGACGCGAAGGCTTGCTATCAATGCTTGTTTCTGTATTACAAGCTCCTGTACGCAACGTCGCATACGCTGTTAAAGCTGTTGCTGATTCAAAAGATGAATCTGCTGAATAAAATATAGTAATTTATATCTAATAAAAATATTTCGGAGGATATATAAATATGGCTTTAGATACTGAAAAGATTATTGAAGACTTAAAGAATGCTTCAATTCTTGAATTAAATGACCTTGTAAAGGCTATTGAAGACGAATTTGGCGTTTCTGCTGCTGCTCCAGTTGCTGCTGCAGGTGCTGCTGGCGGTGACGCAGCTGCTAAGTCAAGCTACGATGTAGAATTGACTGAAGCTGGTCAAGAAAAGGTTAAGGTTATTAAGGTTGTTCGTGACATCACTGGACTTGGCCTTAAGGACTCAAAGGATCTTGTTGATGGCGCTCCTAAGAACGTTAAGGAAGGCGTTTCTGAAGACGAAGCTAACGACATTAAATCTAAGCTTGAAGAAGTTGGTGCTTCAGTAACTTTGAAATAGTTACGGTCCAACTGGACAAGCTAAATAAAAAGACGCGTATCTGCGAATTGCAGATGCGCGTTTTTTGTATTTTAACTTTTAGGACATTTTCTTTTTTTATTTCATCAATTTCTGAAATAGATAGAAATTGGGTTTTGTCTTTTCGAGTGTTTTTGTTATTGCCAACTATTTTAGTGCTGGGACGATTGATTTTTCACGATATATCTTATACCAATTTCAGAAATATTCTGTAAATACGGGATTTTAAACGATATTAATACCTGAGTTATGCTTAGATCTAGCTTCAGGTATCTAGTCTGTATTTCCTGCTTTTTTTTTGAACCCATCTTTAGTTTTGCTATGTCTTATATTAGCACTACCTTTCTCAAAAACGAGCTTGCCATGTTTTGCATCGTTTTGCTATATCCATATTTAGAAATTATCCCAGTTTGTATTAAAATTAAATAGACTAAAGGCGTAAACCTGAAGTCACTTTCATTAAGCTCTTAAGAATGAATTTTCCAGACCAGTTCTTAAGAGCTTTTTTGTTTGCATTTCTATTTAATATTAACTTTGAATTTTGCGGATTTAGAATCAAAATCCCCAATTGGCTTAAGTCGAAACTCAAATATACCTAATGTTTTCAAACCAAATCCTTCAAAGACAATGGCCTCTTTACCTAGCGCAATTGAATCAAGAGATGTGTGATCAACTGGGCAACTCTTTAGCTTGATATTGTCTGGTCCTTAGGCCTCCACTTTACTGCCTATAGGTAGGTTACTCCGTGCCATCATTTTTCACATGATAGGTAATATTAATCACATTTTTTGGTTTACTTTCTTCAAACTGATTACGCTCAGTGCTAGTAACAGCAGATTGGAGCGTATATTCAACCTTGCTGACTTTTACAGTGTCGCCAATTTTGTAGTAATTTAATTTTTAGTCTGCTAGCTCTTTTCGTTACTGTAGTGCCACCTTGGGTATCATTGTTAGCTCCGCTACAAGCTGTTAAATTAGTGGTTGGTAAAACAACAGCTGTTGCCATTATTAGTTTGTTCCTCATTTATTTTTCTTAAAAATTAAATTACGGTAGGTTTCATGTCGCAGGTGTTGTGGACAATTAAAAGGGGGCTTAAAGCAATTGTTTAGAATGGAGTGACAAATAATGTCGAATTTTAAGATTGTCGAAAAAACAAGAATCACACATTAGCTTAGATGAAAAAATCAAAATGTTTGATAGAAAAGTTATTGTAATTATTTAATTCCAATTTTCGTAAGCGTAATCGCTACTTTACTTAACTTGGCTGTAATATACGTTAAATAAATGGGATTAAATGGGTAGTTAATAAAGCTGTTAAAACAGATACAACAATGGGAACTAAAACGCTTTTAAATAGAAAGTTTTTAATTTCTTCATGCCTTTTTTGAAAATAGTGTTCTCCTTCAGGAGTAAGAGCGTAAGCGCAATCATTCGCATATGTAGTAAAGGTTCTAATTGCTGTATTCGAAACGATTTTAACAAGTCCCTTATTTTGAAGGTCTTTGATTAAATAAGGGTCTTTCGTAATTATTGGATCATTAGGTTTTATTACTTTGCGTTTGGCTAGTTTTTTTAGAAGAATGCGTTCAGTTCTGATAGTTTCAGTCATTTAATTACCTACTTTCATATAAATAATTTTAACAAAAGAATGGGGAGTTAAATATACAACTAACGATAGAACTTAAATGGTATCGTCTCCCAAACCTGTATCTATTTCAGCTTTAAAGTGTAGTCCTGCTAAAATTGGTCTATCTTTACGCTAATTAAATAGACTTTGTTGAATAAATTAAAGAGCTTGTTTAAGAAAGAAAATAACAATTACTTTATAATCTAATTCACCAATTAGAAAACCAATTTGGATCGCTTACTCATGTGCCAGAGAGTAATCTAACTCTAAAAAAGAATATTTGCTGCAGAAGCTGAAAGTAAACGGGTTTCACTGATTAAAGACGAGAAATTAGTTGCAGATATGCTGAATGAAGGATATGGTTTTGACAAAATTGTTGGCCAAATTGGGCTTCCAATTAAAAAGGTTCGGTACATAGCTAAAAAGCTACACATTAGCGCAAAACCACATTTCAAATATAAGGTAATAGTAAGCAAGACAGGACAGCTAATTTATTTTGAAAATTATCGAAATTAAGGCATGCTAATGCATCATGGCTGTGATTGCTTTGAATATACCAGACGTTATCTGAAAAACGAAGGGTATAAAATTGGAACGGTTACCGGAATTAATGCCTTGGAGAAAGCTTGAAAATGTGGATCAATACATCTCACACCGTAGGATTATCACGAAAGGATTAGATTAGATGGAGCAAATGGGTTTCTGGACAGATCCAGATATTAAAGCTACAGTGGAGAATGCTAATATATTTCTCTATAAACAATGCCAAAGGTTGAGCTTACGTGCTGGTGTTAGTCTATCAAGCTCTCAATTACTAATTAGTAAGTATTTAGAACTTAAAAAAGAGTGATAAGTCAGACAAGACATTCATATCGGTCATAATGCTTATTCTAAATATTGGAAAAAGCACTGTATGAGTTTGTTGAAAGCTGGAATAATGCACAAGAAGAATTCGGTTTTGATAATAAAGTTAAGTTGATAATATATCAAAAAATTCTGGAAGAATTTACAAGGAAGATTTGAGAAAATCTTGAGGAACGCAATAAGATTGAAAAATGCCAAAATAAATATAGTCGAAAGATTAGGCTAATTCTTAATTAGCTATTAAGTTTTATCATTATTAAACCACCCATTTATGTGTGTGAAAATTTGAGTCGATATCATTGGCGACAGTTACGGTAATGATTGTAGCCGGGTTTGAATCCCGACGCCGCAACTAACATACAATGACTTATGTGTTGGCCTAAGAGTGCCAGTATTAAACATAGTGAGCATTTCACGATCAACCAATATGGGAATCAAGTTATATATTTTGGGGATTGCACCTATGATTAATCGTTAAAGTTAGCATTAACAAATTAGTAATTATCTTTTTTGCTTACAATGGACAAATAGCTCAATCGGTAGGGCAGAGGAGTGAAGTTCCTTGTGCAACGGTTCGATTCCGTTTTTGTCCACCACATTTTATATTCATCAATAGAAAATTGATAAAAACGCTGGATTTTAGTACTATTATTTTGGGGTGAATATAATGAATTTCGGAACTGTTGCAGATTGGTTTAGTAGTCTATTATCTTTTTTTGCTATCATCTTTGCTTTCTGGCAAATTTGCCAACAAAAAAAGCAAATGGACGAACAAATAAGAGAGTACGAAAATGACAAAAAAAGAGAAAAAGAACTTGAAGAATTACACAATAGACCATTCTTTTCTTTGGAAATAAATGACAAACTTACTTATGGCATGAATGTTGTGTGGACAAATATAAAATATATCAAAAAACTTGCTGAATGCTTTGATAAATTGTATACATTAAAAGGAAAATTATGGTGTTACCAGGTTAAGGAAAAAGGATATATGTATGAATTGAAGAACATTTCAAAAAATTCAGCAATTAATATAACTTTAGCTATTACTTATATAGATAATTCTTCGAAAGAAAAAACTATAGCTAATAAAGATTCTATGACTGTAAACAGAGGAGTAGAGCAAAGCAAATCTATTACTTTTATGACACCGACTATGATTGAAGAAAGAAAAAAGGCAATATGGAACTGGGATAAAAAAATTTCTGTTTATTTTGCCACAGTTGATCAAAGATGGTATCGTCAGGACTGGACGGAGGAAAAACATAAAAAAGTAGAAAGCGGTTTTGCTAGTACCAAAATAGAGTATCAAGGTATTCAGCAAATTGATGCTACAGAAGTCCCTGTAAATAATGATACGGGTTTCTATTCGCTTGAAATTAAAGATTAAAGATAAAATGCGGTTAATAGCCGTATTTTTATACGCAAAATCAGGAAGTGTGAAATAATGTGACTAACCAGGAAAGAATAATAGCTGCGGAACATGACTATGAACTTGGGGTAAAGTACAAGGATATTGCTGAAAAGTACGGTGTCTCATACAACACAGTAAAGTCATGGCGCAGTCGTCAATTAGTCCTATGTATGCAACTAACATTTAAGCCAAATGGTCAACAGATCAAGTTTGAGTGTGCAAACGATCCAAGAAAGATAAAGTCACAGACATTCAGGCAAGGATTTTCCAAGTTCAAGCACTTTGAAGAAGTTACTGAATAGGTATGGAAGAAATTTGGTCAATAAACCAGTCGTTAGGACGAGGGGATGGCATTATTCATACGATTCACCCCTTCGGTAGTCCAAATTGGTAAACCAAGTAGTTAATAAAGAGCAGATACGTGAAGACACACAACCTATCTGATTATCGTGCGATGCCTAAGCAGTGGCTAAGTTGCTTGCCGACGCTAAACAGCTTGAAAAAGATAATGAGGGCATATCGGCATGAGTATCTTGGTGAGGCAACTAGTACTGGTGCAGAAGTGTTCAATAACATTACTACAAGACCTGTTAAAGATGATGAGATTGCCAGATATCAAGCTTTTAGCAATGGCAATAAAAGGACCGCCTTATTGGCAACTGTAGATTTCTTACAAAATAGTTTTTTGAAGATTGATATTAGTCCAGAAAAGCAAATGGAAAACGAGCTGTATGGTATTTCACTAAGAATTGCTAATGGTCAGTATGATAAACAAAACGTGGTAGGGCTTATAAAAGCAAACGCTATAATCAACTTTAAAATGATTGATTATGTTGTAAAGAATTCGAATATCTTTAACAAATAGATATTTTAAGGAAATCATGATAGTTTATGTATTTGATAATATTAGAATTGGGGATAATAAGCGGTGAAAAATGAATTAAATTTTAAATTTCCTTCAAATGATGAGTTAAAAAAATATGGTCGAATTCGTAGTAAACGAGAGGCTAAGCTTATTAATCAGTTTAGTGATGAACAGATTTGGAATAATAAACCCCTCGTAAAAGTCATAGAAAAGTTGAGTAAAACGTAAAGATATCGTTAAATCAAAAAAGATGAGATAGCGATTTGATATGAACCACGAACTTAGGACAACTTTGAGGTTTTTTATTATGGCTAAATTATCTAAACAAGATAAACTTTAAATCTTTGGTGGAATTATCACATTAGGCATGAAGAATTCAGTCAACGTTATGGTACTAGTACGGCTGACATTAAATATTTACTTGTTCTCATTAAGCGTTACCGCTTAGCAATTTTAGACTAATCTTAATGATTTTAAGAAACCGGCTCTTAAGCGCATATTAATTTGACATGAAACTGCCTATCAAGTATCGCTTGATTTAGGCTTTAAAAGCGCGATATGCTCCACAATTGACTATGTGAGAATCGCAAAAACGAGTAAGAAGCAGAAAAGGCTATGATTTGATGACCAAACAGGATCCAGAAATTTAACGTCTGAAAAAAGAAAATGAGTACTTGCGCCGGCAAAACTTGAAGTTTACCGTCGAGAACGAATTCATAAAAAAGATTGGAAGTAAGACGGATGCATTAATCCAACATTCTCTTCGACCTGGAAACTTAACTAGTCCAGCCTTTCGCCAAGCTTTATCAGGATAATAACTGAGCAAATAAATTAATTTTAGTAACAGGCTAAATTACGTTTTTTATTTACATAGCTACAATTACTATTGGTCATGCTTTATAATGTAAGTAATTTAGATAAATAGAAAGCGTAAACAAATGAAAAAAGGATTTTGGCTACTATTATTAACAGCAATTACGACGTTTGAGTTTGGTACGGCTAACTCTGTAAGTGCCGCAACAAATAAGCCTCAGGCGCCAAAAACGCAGGTAGTTGCTAATAAAACGGAAAAAAACCGAGCTAATTTAAGTTCAAAGTCATCTAAAACTTTAGAAGGCTGGGTAACGGAAAATGGTGCAACATCTTATTATCAAGATGGCAAAAAGGTAACTGGACAAATTAAAATCGGTAATTCATATTATTTGTTCGATAAAAACGGTCAGCGGCTGAGTGGTGTAAGAAAGACACCACATAAAGCAAGTTACAGTTATTATTTAGATGATGGCAAAAGAAGCGAGACGTCTATTGCAACACCTAAAACCCAATATTTGATTAAAAACGGCAATATTATTGGTGTAAAAAACAAGGCGGCTGCGATATCGCAGAGACCACAATTACCAACTGGGTGTGAAATGACGGCTGTAACAATGATGCTTAATTTTGCAGGTGTTCCTGTTTCGAAAACTGAAGTTGCTAATGTAACACCGAGAAGCAGTAATCCAAATAAAGGGTTTATCGGCTCACCATATAAAAAATATCCAGCAGGATATTGGGTAGCGCCTAATGGTATTAAAGGAGTTGTTAAAAAATATCTTGGAACGGCAAAAGTAATGACTGGGGCAAGTTTAACAGCAATAAAGAATAAGCTTTTGCGCTCACATTTAGTCGTCGTGTGGGTTAGTGGCATTGATGGTTTTTCCAATCACGCATTAACGTTAACTGGATATTATAAGAAACGACTTTATTACAATGATCCATGGACTGGAAAAAAAGCATCAATTAATACAAGTAATTTTATTAAACATTGGCGTGGTGATGGTTATCGGGCATTAAGTTATTAAAACCACAGCTTATAAATACTTAATTTATGATATGATAGGTTTTGGAAAATGTTAGAGTAATGAAATAAAAAGAGGAAAAAATGAAAAATAAAAGACGTATTTTTGCCAGCCTAGCCGCCATTTTTTTAGTAGCAAACATGACTACAAGTACTGTGATGGCGGCGGATATTGAAACTGCCAATGATCAGCCGTCCGCAGCGCAGTCAAACAATAATCAGGAAACTAACAAAGAGACTGAGTTTAAGCAGTTAGCAACTAAGTATAAGTGGACTGCGGGTGACAACATCACTGATCAGGTTATGCTAAATACACCAGAAAAAAGAACGGTTTATTTACAAAAATGGAACGGCAAAAAATACGTTAATTGCCAAACTTTTACAACTGATGAAACCGGTAGTTTTAAGTTAACTTTTCCTTCTAACTGGTATCGTAAATTGAAGACAACTTGGCGTTTATATGCTCCTGCAACAAATGATGCAACTGCAGCGACAAGTGATAAAATTACGATTTCGACAGTTCGCCGTTATCAAATTCCAGCTAAATATCGTCAATTGCATATGAAAGATCTCCACATTAAAGGCTTTTATTCAAGTCCCCTTGATAAAAGCCTCAACTATGCTTCAACTAGAGAGGATTACGTAAAGGCATTTATTAAGCGCGGATATCAGTATAAGAAGGCGAAAACTGCGTGGGTTAATTTCACGACTAAACAGCCAGGTACTTCCGTTGATTGCTCTGGATTGGTTATGCAATGCATGTACGCAACTGGAATTGATCCGTCGCCAGCTAATCCGCGGTGGCATGCCACACATGAATGGGGTTGCCGTTCCTTCGTTAAAAGCAAGACTTTGCAAACAGTGAGTTTAAAGCACTTAAAACGCGGAGATTTGATTTTCTATGGTCGGCCAAAGCCAGCTTGCTATCATATCGGGATTTACCTTGGTAAAAATAAAGTTCTTCATTCTTGGCCAGGAGCTGGGGTAACGGTTTGGCCAGCTAACTTTAAACGGTATTACTATGCTAAGCGGGTTTTTCCAATAACTAAAACCGTTAGTGTTCATGAAAAAAATTAAACAATTAGCTAGTTTGCTTAGGCGTAGAACCATAAGTCAACTAGTTTTTTTATTAATGATCAAGTAAACCTGTTTGCAAAAAGCGTTGTGTTCGCTAAAATTATCTAGAACAGACTGTTTTAGGAAACGAGAAAATTATGACTGAGCAAAAAAATCAAATGTATTATGCGGCTAATCCAACTACGGAGCATGATGAACACGTAGTTGACTATCATCTTGCTGGAATAGACCTAAAATTCACAACTGATGCAGGTGTTTTTTCAAAAATGCGGGTCGACTATGGTTCAGGCGTTTTAATTAAGCAGATGGCCCAAGTTTCTTTTCCCGCCAAAGGAATTTTAGATGTCGGAGCAGGTTATGGTCCTTTGGGCCTTTTTGCTGCGAAGTTTTGGCCAGAGCAAACCGTGGAGATGACCGATGTTAATGAGCGCGGTTTGGCGCTAGCAAAGAGAAATGCCACCATGAATCAAATAAGCAATGTGGCAATTTATCAGTCTAATGTTTATGAGAAGATAGCAGATGACAAAAAATTTGGGCTAATTGTGACTAATCCACCAATTCGTGCTGGTAAAAGTGTTGTTACCAGTATCTTATCGGGTGCTAAAAATCACCTGGTTAAAAATGGCAAAATTCTTGTTGTTATCCAAAAAAAGCAGGGTGAGCCAAGCGCACGTAAGCTTTTAAAAGCCACTTTTGGCAATTGCACTATCTTAGACCGGGACAAGGGTTACTATATTTTGCAGGCGGTGAATGATTAATGTCTTTTTCAAGTGAAGAAAAGAAAAAGTACATGCAATTAGCCTTTGAGCAGGCGAATAAAGCGCAAGAAAAAGGTGAAGTTCCGATTGGTGCAATTTTGGTGGATCCAGATGGTCGAGTTATTGGTAGAGGGTATAATCGGCGCGAACTCGATCAAGATGCTACGCAACATGCCGAAATGATGGCAATTAGGCAGGGATGCACTGAGCTAAATACTTGGCGATTAATCGATTGTAGCTTGTTTGTCACGCTCGAACCATGCCCAATGTGTGCTGGAGCAATTATCAATTCCAGAATAAAAAACGTCTACTTTGGCGCCTTGGATCCCAAAGCTGGTGCGGCAGGCAGTGTGGTTGACTTGTTTAGCGTCAGTAAATTTAATCATCATCCCCAGGTTATTCGCGGCTTGTACCGCGAAGAAGCTAGTCAAATGTTAAAGGATTTTTTCCGGGCAATTCGTCGTAAACAAAAATTAGCCAAAAAAGCTTTAAAAAATGAGCAGGAAATCGGAAAAGATTCCGCAAATTAGTGGAAAAATTTTGCAAAATAAGTTAGTATATCTATTGGGCAATGTTTGACCTCTGAAGCGTGTCAGGACCGGAAGGTAGCAGCACTAAGGTCGCTCAGGCATGTGCCTTTTATTAGACATTTACAAACTCTTAACTCTTTCGAAGAGTTAAGAGTTTTTTACTAGGAAAGAAATATTAATGGCTTATCAAGCGTTATACCGCAAATGGCGGCCGCGCACTTTTGACAGTGTTGTCGGCCAGGAAGATATTACCAATACTTTAAAAAATGCGATTAAGCGCGGCACTATTTCTCATGCTTTTCTTTTTGCAGGTCCGCGTGGTACCGGTAAGACATCTTGTGCTAAAATTTTTGCCAAGGCCTTAAACTGCACCAACTTGCAGGATGGCGAACCATGCAATCAATGCGCAAATTGTCTTGCTGCCGATAAGGGTGCAATGTCCGATATTATGGAAATTGATGCTGCTTCTAATAATGGTGTCGATGAGATCCGGGAGATTCGTGATAAGGTTAAATATGCGCCCACGCAGGGTAAATACAAAGTTTACATTATTGACGAGGTACATATGCTCTCGATGGGTGCCTTTAACGCTTTACTGAAGACGCTTGAAGAACCGCCAGAGCATGTGGTCTTCATCTTGGCAACTACCGAATTGCAAAAGGTGCCAGCGACGATTATTTCGCGAACACAACGTTATAATTTTAAACGTATTTCGCAGACTGACCTTGAGAAACGAATGAAGTATATTCTAGATCAAGAAAAAATCAGCTATGACGACAAGGCGATTGCGGTCATTGCGCAAGTTGCCGATGGCGGAATGCGTGATGCGTTAAGCATCCTTGATCAACTGTTAAGTTATGAAAAAGATAAGGTCGAATACGATGCTGCGCTTGAAATAACTGGCTTTGCGGCAAAAGAAAAAATTGAGCAAATATTATTGGCGATTTTGGATAGAGATGCTGGCCAAGCCTTAACTTTGGCGCAAGCGGAGCTTAAAAATGGCGCTAGTTCAAAAAACATTTTGGATGAATTAATTGATATGGCAACGGCAGCTTTAATGATCGTTAAAGCTGGCAGTGACAATCAAAGCAATTTTTTAACAGAAGATTTTATTGCTAAAATTAAGGACGTGCCTGATCAGCGTTACTTCCAATTAATTGCTTCTGCCAATACCGCTTTGAATGATTTGCGGTATACTAACCAGCAGCAGATTCCGTTAGAGGTCTTTTTGGTTGAAAGTACGGATACCCAGCAATTAAGTGCGCCAACTATTCAGGAAACTGAACCGGCTTCAGCAACTAATGATAATCAGCAAGCTAAAAACGGTTCTGACTTACAGGCCGAAGTTACGGCTTTAAAGAAGCAAATCGTTAGTTTAACGGAAAAGGTTACTCGTTTAGGTAAAAAACAAACAAGTAATAGTGACCGGATTTTTCATCTTGATAACGCAGTTTCTGGTGGCAAGATTGCTAAAGCTACGCAAGAAACTGCTAAAACTAAAAAGAAACCTAAGAAAGTCAGAAATAATAAGCATGCTGATGAACAAAATCGTAAACAGGTTTATCATGTGCTTGAAAATGCCACCAAGAAGGATTTGCAGGCAATTAAAGATGTTTGGCCTGATTTGCAGTCAGTTTTAGCTGTTTCGCAACGGGCACTGCTAGACGTTTTAGAACCAGTTGCTGCCAGTTCCGATCAGGTTGTAATGAAGTGTAAATATGCTTTGTGGTTTGAAAAAGCCAGTTCTGATGAGGATTTATTAGGTATACTGACGGATCAGATTGCTAAATTTACCAAACGTGACTACCAAATTGTTTTGGTACCAGATAGCGATTGGTTTACGGTTCGCAAAGAATTTTTGCAAACACACCGTGAAGAAATGTTAAAGCGTAAACAGGACTCTAGTGCTGACAACCCAGCAGACGACAAGGAAAACGAGGTTGTTAAGAAAGCGAAAGACCTATTTGGTGATACAGTAAACGTAAAGGATTAAAATAAAGAGGAGAAAACAATGAGTAAAAGACCTAATTTTGGTGGAATGGGCGGCATGAATATGCAACAGATGATGAAGCAGGCTAAAAAGCTGCAGGAGCAAATGGCGCAAGAGCAAGAAAATATCACTGCGCAAGAATTTGTTGGCAAGTCTGCCGATGATTTAGTTGTTGCCACATTCAGCGGAGATCGTAAACTCAAGGGGATCGATATTAATAAAGAAGCAATTGATCCTGATGACCCAGATATGTTGCAAGACTTAATTATTGATGCGGTTAATAAAGGTTTGTCAGAAATTGATCAAGCAACTCAAGCAAGTTTAGGTAAATATACGAAGGGTATGATTTAATTGCAATATCCAGCACCAATTGCGCACTTAATTGATTCATATATGAAATTACCTGGTATTGGTGAAAAAACGGCTACTCGTTTGGCTTTCTACACTTTGGATATGCCAGACACAGATGTTCATGATTTTAGTACTGCTCTAAATGAAGTAAAAGAAAAGCTTCACCGCTGCTCTATTTGCGGTAATATTACCGAGCAGGATCCGTGCGTAATTTGTAGTAATCCAAGTCGTGAACAATCAACTATTATGGTTGTTGAGCAGCCCAAAGACGTCATGGCCTTTGAAGAAATGGGCGAGTACAGTGGCTTATATCATGTTCTGCACGGTGTTTTGTCACCAATGGATGGCATTGGTCCAGAAGAAATTAACATTAAGTCACTAATTGTTCGTTTACAAAAACAGGATAAAGTGAAAGAAGTAATTTTGGCATTGAATTCTACTCCGGAAGGTGAATCAACGGCAATGTATATCAGCAAGTTGATTAAGCCTGCTGGAATTAAGGTAACCCGTTTAGCTGCGGGACTTGCTGTGGGTAGTGATATTGAATACGCAAATTCAATTACGTTAAAACGTGCAGTGCAAGGGAGAACTTCGATCTAATGGCGCATAATCAAGTTAAAAAAATGGGCGATGAGTGGCTAACAGAAACGATTGAAAAATTGCAAGAAGAGATTGCAATTGAAAAAAATCTTAATTCTACCACGCTCGACATGTCAGAAGAAAATATTATTGCAAATGAAATTTTGCTAGCCAAGTATGCTTTTTTGTATCAAGAAGCCCGTCACCGACATACAAGATTTAGTGGTTTTACCAATGCAATTTCAGAATAAAAAGCTCTTATTTAAGGGCTTTTTTATTTTCACTAAAAATTAAAAGTACGTTGGGGTGTTCATATAGGACGAACTCTTGTAAAATAGACTCATGGAGAGTTTTATGAAGAGTTATTTTATTAGTTTCGAAGGGCCAGACGGGTCCGGTAAAAGCACAGTTTTAGAACAAGTGGTTGCCCAAATTGCACCACAATTGAAAACACAATATCTAGTGACTCGTGAACCAGGTGGTTCAGTAATCGCTGAAAAAATTCGGCAGTTTATTTTAGATCCTGCTAATGAAAAAATGAGTGCAAAAACTGAAGCATTACTGTATGCTGCTTCGCGAAGCCAACATATGAAGGAAACTATTATTCCTGCTTTAAAGGCTGGTAAAGTCATCTTTTCTGATCGCTTTGTCGATAGTTCTTTGGCCTACCAAGGGGCAGGCAGAGACCTAGGGATTGCGGCCGTGAAGCAGATTAATGAGTTTGCTACTAACGGGATTGAACCCAATTTGACCATCTTTTTGGATGTTAAGCCTCAAGTCGGGTTAGCGCGGATTTCTAAAGAGCGAGCTGGTCAAGAAGACCGTTTGGAGCAAGAAAAACTAGCTTTTCATCAAAAAGTTTACCAGGGTTACCAAGAAATTAATCAGAGCTATCCTGACCGGATCAAAGTTGTGGATGCCAATCAACCGGTTAATGATGTGGTAAAAGCATGTGTTAGAATTATTGAAAATTGTATACCAAGAGAATTGCTAAAGGACTGATTTAAAATGAAGTTGATAATTGCGATTGTTCAAAAAGAAGATGCTAACCGTTTGCAGCACGCTTTTGCCAAAGAAAGTATTCGTGCAACGAAGTTAGCAACCACTGGTGGATTCTTAAGTGAAGGAAATACTACCTTTTTAATTGGAATTGAAGATAAGTTTGTCAAAAAAGTAATGCGAATTATTAAGGGCGAATCACAGGGGCGTGAGGAATACTTAAACCCTAACTTGGCAATGACTGGCTTTGATGTCAGCAGTCAGCCCGTTAAGATTACCGTTGGGGGAGCAACCTGTTTTGTGCTATCAGTGGAAGAGTTTAAACAGTTTTAATGAAAATTGATATTTCACAAAGAGGCGTTAAACAGGCCGAATTTTTACGGCATGCATTCGAACAAAAAAAGTTAGCGCATAGCTACTTATTTGTCGATGCTAACGAATTGCAGGCTCTAAATACGGCATATTGGCTAGCCTGTCTATTTAATTGTACGGGTGAAAATAAGCCAGATGGTTCGTGTCAAAATTGCCAGCAAATTATTTCTGGTAATAATCCTGACGTCTTATTAGTTACAACTGAAGGCAAACAAAGCTTAGGGATTGATCAGATTCGTGTTTTAAAAGAAGAATTAGCCAAAAGTCCCGTGCAAAGCAGTGTCCGCTTTTTCATAATTAATGATGCACAAAAATTAACGCTATCCGCTGCTAATGCTCTGCTTAATTTGCTAGAAGAGCCCATTGCACCGGTGGTAACAATTCTGATTACTAATAATGCAGATCAAATATTACCGACCGTGCGTTCACGAACACAGATTATTAATTTTTCTGCTGGACAAAAAGCTGATGGCAGGACGGCGGCTTTATTAGCAAATGGCTTTAACCAAGAAGAAATTGCTGAATTAGGTGATACAACCAACTTGGATAAAGCAGGTAAGTATTTTTACCAAGAAATGCTTGAATATAATTCTTTAGCACTTGTTAGCGCGCACAAGCTCGCTGATTTAGCTAAAGGGAAAGCGGAGCAAAATTATCTCTTGCTTTTGTTAAAAAAGATGGCTCAACAGGATTTAAATAATGGTAGCCAGCAGGCGGGGGCAAGAATGTTGAAGCATTTACTGGAAGTTGACAAGATGCGCTATAGCAATGTTGGTTTTCGCAATCTGCTTGATTATCTTGCTCTGCAATGGAAAAGGTAGGTGTTTTTATGGTAGATTCTTATTCAAAGTTAGAGCAGCTCCATGATTCAATGGTCAGTATGACTAAGACAATCGAGAGCTTAGAAAATAGTATTTTAGAAACGCTCAAAGAAAATACAGAGCTGAAAGTTGAAAATCAGTTATTACGTGAAAAAATGGATAAGATGAATAACGCACATAATAACGCAATCAAAACGCAGAGCGGTCTTGAGTCTTTACGCAAAATATATAATTCGGGCTATCACATTTGCAATATGTATTACGGCTCACACCGTGATCCAAGTTCGGATTGCATGTTTTGTTTGGATATTCTTGATAATTTTGGCGAAAAAAAGAAAGCACATTAAAGGAATGATATAATGCAGCGGCAAAGTAGTTATGCTCAAAATGAGGGGAAACTTTATTTAGTACCGACTCCGATTGGTAATTTGGAAGATATTACAATCAGGGCAAAAAGAATTCTGCAAGAAGCAGATTATATTGCGGCTGAGGATACTAGAACTAGTGGTATTCTGTTAGAAAAAATCGGTGTCCATAATCATATGCTGTCGTTTCATAAATATAATTCCAAAGAGCGCGCTCCGGAGTTAGTTAAATTAATGCAGGATGGGGCCGTTATCGCTGAGATTAGTGATGCCGGGATGCCGGTTATTTCAGATCCCGGATTTGTATTGGTTCAGGAATGTATTAAAAATGACATCCCGGTTGTCCCGTTACCGGGGGCTTCGGCTTTCACAACTGCACTGATTGCTTCCGGTTTTGACGCGCAGCCTTTTACCTATTATGGTTTTTTACCGCGAAAAGCTGGAGAACAAAAACCGTATTTTGTTCAAATGGAACAAGCTCATGGCACCTCTATTTTTTATGAAGCACCGCACCGATTAGTTAAAACTTTAAGTAATATGGCAACTGTTTTTGCACCAGAACGTGAAATTGTTGCTGCCAGGGAGCTGACTAAAATTCACGAAGAATTTATTCGGGGAACTGTTCAAGAGGTAAGTCAATATTTTTCTGAAAACCAGCCACGAGGAGAATTCGTTATTTTGGTTTCGCCCAATACTGAGCAAACTGAGCAATTGTCTTGGCCTGAATTAATTGAACTCGTTGATGAGCGTGTTGATCAGGGTGAAAGTAAAAAATCTGCCATTAAAGAAGTAGCGCAGGCAAACCAAGTTTCTAAAAATGAATTATATGATCGTTATCATCAGAAATAATGGGGATGCAAAAAATGAAGTATAGTGAACAACATCAAGTAAATTTTTATGAATGTGATGAAAATCAGCATTTAAAAATACCCGCAATGATTGATCTAATGATGAGCGTGTCCGAGCATCAATTGGATAATGGTGCGGGTAGTACTGAAGAGTTGAATAAACGTGGACTCGGATGGGTAGTTACTCAATATCATATTGATATCAAGCGCTGGCCGAAGCCAAATGAAAACATAACCTTAACAACCGATCCGGTTGGCTATAATCGTTTTTTGGAATATCGTGATTATTCGTTCAGTGATCAAGAAGGTAATGAATTGATCACTGCTCAGAGTGAATGGGTCTTATTTGACTTAGCTAAGCGGAAGCTAGTTTCGACAGACAAGGAAATGATGGCTAAAATTGGAGTTCCATTATTAAAGAAACTGCCCCGTTTTTCGCGGATTCGGTTGCAAGAAGATTATCCAATTAAGAGACAGTACCGTGTTCGTTATGATGATCTAGATACTAACCATCATTTGACTAACGGCCATTACTTTAACTGGTTTATTGACACGCTTGATCGTGATTTTCTCAAAAATCATGTAGTCAGTGCAATTGACATTAAGTTTAATCTCGAAGTTCGTTACGGTCAAAAGCCGTTTGCCTGCGTAAAACTGGTTGAAACTGATGATGAGATTAAATCTTACCACACAATTGCCGATGAAGATAAAAAGGATAAAGCCGTTTGTGAACTAACTTGGCGCAAGTTATAATGAGATAATGGTATACTATTACCAAGTTTATTAATGAAAGAAAGTGCTGCAAATGACTACAAAGGAAATGTTTAAGGTCGAATTGCGTGATCTAGTCCTTTTGGGATTTGTTGTTGCCATTAAAATTGTGCTAAGTCGGTTCACGATTGGTACAACAATTGTTCATATTGGTTTGGGCTTTATTGGTAGTGTTTTATTAGGTTATATGTTTGGTCCCGTTTGGGGTGCAGTCGGTGGCGGAATTAGCGATTTAGTTTCATCGGCCTTATTTGCTAACCAGGGGGGCTTTTTTATTGGCTTCACTTTAAGTGCTATGATTGGCCCGCTTATTTACGGTTTAATTCTGTATAAAAAACCGGTAAAAATCTGGCGGATTATATTGGCGACATTGCTGGTAACGGTAATAGTTAATTTAGGGATGAATACCTTGTGGTTGCACTTTTTGTATGGCATGGACTTCAAGGTGGCTTTGATTCAGCGAGTTCCTAAAGAAGCAATTGCACCTTGGCTAGAAATGATTATTACCTACTTTGTTTTACGGGCTCTTTCTCGTGTTAAAATTAGAAGGTAGTTTTGAGAAAGGGATAAATGATCTGAAATGAAAATTTTAAGTGTATCAACAGCAACTAATCAGTTAAGTGTAGCTTTAAATGAAGATACTACTGTGATGGTTGAAAAAAGTGAACACGATAAGCGAAATCATAGTGAACACCTTGATCCGTTAATTGCTGAAATTTTAACCGAGAATCACCTTAAGCTCAAAGACATTGACCGCTTTGCGGTGGCAATTGGACCAGGCTCTTATACAGGATTACGGATTGGGGTTACAACAATTAAGATGTTTGCCAGCATTTTGGCCAAACAAGCAGTTGGTGTATCAACTATGAAGGCTTTAGCGGCAAATTGTCAAGACACAGATACGTTGATTGTAGCAGGTATTGATGCCCGAAATGACAATTTTTTTGCAGGGGCTTATTTAAGAGAAAATGGTCAATTAGTTAATATTATCGAAGACGGTCACTATCATATTGATAAATTACTAAAAGCCGTTAAGGATTATGCTCTAACTCATAAACTGGAAAAGGTGGTTTTTGTCGGGACGGGCTTTGAAAAGCAAGAAGAAGCTATCAATAAGTTAGATTTACCGGTTAGTTTTGGTACTGATGAGCAAAATGTAATCCATGCAGGAGTTATCGGCAAATTGGCAATTGATGAGCAGCCTGTTGAGCCGGATCAGTTGCTACCAAGGTATTTGCGGCGTACGCAAGCCGAAGTAGATTGGCATAAGAAAACTGGCAAGCCGTTTGAAGCAGACAGTAACTATGTGGAAGAGGTTTAAGCAATTTTGCAATTTTTCTCGCGTAGGCAATAAATTGGTTCAACCTACATTTAGACCGTTTATGTTTACACTAGATAAACATGTTTTGCAGGTAATGCGTGCTAAAGAAAGTGATATTGCCAATCTTCTTTTTTTAGAGACTAAAACTTACGAAGGTCGTACGCCGTGGGCAGCTGAAATTTTTCAACTTGAATTGCAAAAAAAGGACTCTTTATATTTAGTCGTCTACCATAAGACGGCACTGATTGCGGTCATTGGGATGAGGCTAAATTTGGTTGAAGCACATATAACCAATCTTGCTGTTGATCCCGCCTGGCAGAAAAAGGGTCTAGGTACTTATTTGATGCAATTAATGATTGATTATGCTCGCAAATTAGGATGTCATTCGATTTCTTTAGAAGTTCGGATTGATAACGAAGTAGCTAAAAAGTTGTATCAAGGTCTTGGCTTTACCGTTAATTTTGTTAGACCAAATTATTACCAAGATTTACATAAAGATGGGTTAAACATGGTGCTTACTTTGGCACCTGATGATAAAGAAAGTGATTAGTTTTGGACAGTAAAAAAGATATCCGTATTTTAGCTTATGAAAGTTCATGTGATGAAACTTCGACTTCAGTGGTTAAAAATGGCCGTGAAGTAGAAAGTTTAATTGTGGCTACTCAGATTAAGAGTCACCAACGTTTCGGCGGGGTGGTTCCCGAAGTTGCGAGTCGCCATCACATTGAAGTAATCAGCCAGATTACGAAAGAAGCGTTGCAAAAAGCAAATGCAACTTGGAATGATATTGATGCGATTGCTGTCACTTATGGTCCAGGACTAGTTGGTGCGCTACTTATTGGTGTTAGCGCAGCAAAAGCGGCCTCAATGGCAACGGGCATTCCTTTGATTGGTGTTGATCATATAATGGGGCATATAATGGCGGCACAGTTAACTGCTGAGATTGAATACCCTGCGCTTGCACTGCAAGTTTCTGGTGGTCACACTGAAATCGTCTTATTGAAAGATCCGACTCATTTTGAAATTGTTGGTGATACCCGTGATGATGCTGCCGGTGAGGCTTATGATAAAATCGGCCGTGTTTTAGGCGTGAATTATCCAGCTGGTAAAACGATTGATGAATGGGCTCACCAGGGTAATGACACTTTTCATTTTCCTCGTGCAATGATGGAAGATGATGATTATGATTTTTCTTTTTCCGGTTTAAAGAGTGCCTTTATCAACACTTGTCACCATGCTGACCAAATTCACCAAGAATTAAATAAATTTGATTTAGCCGCAAGTTTTCAGGCTGCCGTTGTTGATGTTTTGGCACATAAAACCATCCGAGCAATTAAACAGTATCAGCCACGTACCTTTATTATGGGTGGCGGTGTTGCAGCGAATCGCGGATTACGGGAGCGGATGGAGGAAGAGATTGCTAATTTACCTCATAACATCAAGCCGAAAGTAATCTTGCCGGACTTAAAGCTCTGCGGTGATAATGCGGCGATGATCGGTGCTGCAGCTTACAACTTATACCAAGATCATCAATTTGCAGACTTGACTTTAAATGCTGATCCGTCATTAGAATTGCCGTATGCTTGCAGTATGTTAAATTAAAAGGGCTGACCATAAATGGTCAACCCTTTTTAGTTTAAAATTCTTGATAAAAAGCAACTAGCTGCCCTTGATCACACGATCTAAAACCACATTTTTCATAGAAAAAGCGTGTTTCTGGTTCGTCGATAGTCAAGAGTACTTTTTGCCGAACTGCTTGAAACTTAGTAAGAACCAACTTGACTAAGTGTGTGCCAATACCTTGTTTTTGGTATGATGGCTGAACAAGCAAATCTTGGATATAGATAATTGAGACACCATCACCAACAACGCGAATTAGTCCGACAAGTTTGTCTTCACTAATTGCTGCAATGGTTAGTAGCGAGTTGTTAATCGCTGCCTCTAGCTCAGTTGGGTTTTTAGTGTATGCGGTCCAACCAACGCTGTTATATAAATTAATTAATTGTTTTTGGTTAATATTTTGTGTTGTAATGTACTTCATTTTTATCCTCCTCAATTTATTTAAAATTTGGGAGTATAACGTAATTTTTCCATTGAGACACCTTCTTTGAATTGAGTTAATGCAATTATAAATGAAATAAGTTAAATAGCAATAAGTGCTGAACTATTTTTAAAATAAAATTGAATAAAACCAGGTATATTGCTAGTCAAACACAGAAGATGGGGCAAGCTATGCTAGTTTACGTTAATTTAGATTATCATGGTTAAATTTTAATAGGCGGTGATGCAGCAGAATGCATTTCTGGTCGTGCCGTTTGGCTGTTAACATAAGAAAAAATCCTAATTCTTTCTTGCGAATTGAATTAGGATTTTTTTTATTAATTGAATTCATCTAAATCTGTTAATGCTGTTTCCCAGTCATTATTGGCTTGCTCCAAATCAGTTTGAACATTGGTTAATTCTTCTTGTAAGGGACCAAGTTTATCAAAATTTGTCGCAATTTCTGGGTTAGCCATTTCCGTTTGAATTTGCTCTTGCTTTTGTTCAAGCTTATCAATCTTGGTTTCGATCTCTTCAACTTGACGTTCAAGCTTACGTTTTTGGGAGTCTCTTTGCTTTTGTTCTTGATATGACAACTTATTAGTTTTTAGCTCTGCACTGCCAGTTTCATTCTCATTTGTAGAAACTTCAGCCGTAGTATCAGCAGTAAACTTATTTTTTTCGTCTAAATAATAAGTGTAGTCACCCTCATAGACTTTGGCATGCTTATCTTTGATTTCGACAATTTTATTGGAAAGCTGATTGATAAAATACCGATCGTGAGAGACAAAGAGCAGCGTGCCATCAAAATGCTGTAACGCTTGTTCCAAAACTTCCTTTGCTTCTAGGTCTAAGTGGTTCGTGGGCTCGTCCATTAGTAAAAAGTTGTTGTGCTCAAGCGACAAGACCGTCAAGGTTAACCGGGCTTTTTGGCCACCGGAAAGCTGCCCAACAGTTTTATCAATATCTTTGGCGGTAAAGAGAAAACTCGCCAGAATTGATCTAACATCCCGTTCAGGCATTGTTTTGTGACGATCCCAAACGGTATCAATCACTGTTTTGCTAGGATCGAGCAGTTGGAGTTCTTGATCGTAGTAGCCGATATCAAGCGAAGCACCATACTTAATTGAGCCACCTTTAGGCTGTAAGTCCTTCATAATCGTTTTTAATAAAGTTGATTTACCAATACCATTGGCACCAATAATAGCAACACGATCACCTTTGTTAACTTGCAGTGAAATGTCTTGAACCATTGTCTTAGTCGGGTAGCCAATCGTTAGATCCCGTAAGATTAATACTTCTTTACCTGAGGGTCTTTCACTTTTGAACTTAATCCGCACCTTATTTTTGTGCTTAGGTGGTGTGATTCGTTCCATTTTCTCAAGTTGCTTGCGCCTGCTTTGCGCTCTTTTAGTTGTTTTTGCCCGAACTAAATTCTTTTGAATAAATTCCTCGTCTTTTTTAATTTTTTCTTGCTGCCGTTCGTAAGCTTCTTCTTGTTGCTGATCACGTTGCTTTCGCTGGGCAACATAATCGGAATAATTTCCTTTAAAAGCTGTTAACTTACCAAATTGTAATTCAAAAATTTGGTTAGCAAGATGATCTAAAAAGTACTGGTCGTGAGAAACAACTAAAATTGCTCCGGAATATGTTTTAAGAAAACCTTCTAGCCAGTCAAGTGTGTCTAGATCTAAATAGTTGGTCGGTTCATCGAGTAAAAGTAGCGGTGGCTTGCGTAATAGCAGTTTGACAAAGGCAAGCCGGGTTTTTTCACCGCCAGAAAGATCACCAATAATTTTAGTCCAAGTATTTTCAGGGAAGTTAAAACCATTCAAAATACTTTTAATATCCGCCTGATAGGTATATCCACCTTGTTGTTCAAAATCAAATTGCAACTGGTCATATTGTTTTAAAAGTTGCTTATCTTCCGGATGTTCGGCAATTGCTTGTTGCAAGTCGCGGATTTTTTGTCCTTTTGCAATTAATGGCGCAAAAACGGTCAGCATTTCATCCCAAATGCTCTTACTTTCATCTAAGCCATTTTCCTGCGCGATATAACCCACATCGATCCCTTTATTAATGGTAAATTCGCCGTGGGTAGCTTCTTCTTCACCCGTCATAATTTTAAGGAGTGTGGTTTTACCAACTCCATTTGGTCCTACAAGGCCAATTCTTGCATTTGAATCAATCGAGAAATTAACGTGATTGAATAGCGTATTGGCACCAAATTGTTTTTCTAAATCGTGTCCTTGTGCAATTATCATATTTTTCACCTAAAGTCTATTTTAGCATATGTGGCAAGACTGCTGGCAACTGCATGAGAAATAAGCCTTTTTTAAGTAAAATTATTTTTTCATCATTAGTAAATTGATTACGAGTATTTGCTCAGTTATTTACAAATAATTTTTTAATTACCATGTAAAGCGGGTTAATTAACAGTAAAATCGTGTTTTGTGATTGTGTTAGATTGTGAAAAAACATTTGCAAATATCAGTAAGTTATAGGTAAAATAATATTAATTGATGAGTGAATTCACAAAAAAGCTCACTAGTGATATTAAGTTGGAGGCTTTTTAAAATGGAAAAAATAAAAATACCTACAGCGACAGCGAAGAGACTGCCGCTTTACTATCGTTACCTAATTATCCTGAATGAAGCTGGTAAAGAAAAGGTTTCATCTACTGAATTATCAGAAGCAGTTCAGGTTGATAGTGCATCAATCCGTCGTGATTTTTCATATTTTGGTGCTTTGGGTAAGCGTGGGTATGGCTATGATGTCAAAAGTCTCCTATCCTTTTTTAAAAAGATTTTAAATCAAGATACTTTAACTAATGTTGCATTAGTTGGTGTAGGTAATTTGGGACACGCCTTGCTGAACTATAACTTCAAACGAAGCAATAACATCCGAATTTCCTGTGCTTTTGATATTAATCCTAAAATTACGGGCAAAATTTTGAGTGGCGTTCCTGTTTATGAAATGAGTGAATTGCAAAAGCAGCTGAGTGACCAACAGATCACCATCGCTATTTTGACAGTGCCGTCAGATTCTGCACAAAAAACAGCGGATGACATGGTCGAAGCTGGCATTAAGGGCATTATGAACTTTACGCCAATTCGGTTATCAGCCCCAACCGGGGTTAGAATTCAAAATGTTGACTTGGCGACTGAATTACAAACCCTCATTTATTTCCTTGATTCGGATAAAGATAAGAATAGATAAATTTATAAAGCCGCCGCTGCAATGGCTAAAGAAAATTAGCACTTTAAGTAAAAAAGTGCTAATTTTTTCTTGCTTTTTTTATTAAAAGGGGGTATTATCATATTTGTAAGTTAGCACTTGGTTAATAAGAGTGCTAACAAATAACAAAAATGATTTTAAATTAAAATTAGGAGGGACAAACGTGTTACAACCAATTGGTGATCGCGTGATCGTAAAAGTTAAAGAAGAAGAAGAAAAGACTGTAGGCGGAATCGTCCTTGCTTCAAATGCTAAAGAAAAGCCAACAGAAGGTGAAGTTGTTGCTGTCGGTGAAGGCAGTTATGCAGAAAACGGCAACAAGATCCCAATGTCAGTTGAAAAGGGCGACGTTGTTCTATATGACAAGTATTCTGGCACTAACGTTGAATACGAAGGTGAAAAATTCTTAGTCCTTCATGAAAAAGATATTTTGGCAGTGGTTAAGTAATTAAGGAGCGAAAATTATGGCAAAAGATATTAAATTCTCAGAAAAAGCAAGACGTTCCCTATTAAAGGGTGTTGATAAGTTAGCTGATACTGTTAAGGCAACAATCGGTCCTAAAGGTAGAAACGTTGTCTTAGAGCAATCTTATGGCAATCCTGAAATTACTAACGATGGTGTTACCATTGCTAAGTCAATTGAATTAAAAGATCACTACGAAAACATGGGTGCTAAGCTAGTTGCCGAAGCTGCACAAAAGACTAATGACATTGCTGGTGACGGTACCACTACTGCAGTTGTGTTAACTCAAGCAATCATCCGTGAAGGAATGAAGAATGTAACTGCTGGTGCTAACCCCGTAGGTGTTCGTCGCGGAATTGAAAAAGCTACCAAGGCTGTTGTTGATGAATTACATAAAGTAAGTCACACTGTTTCTTCAAAAGATCAAATTGCGCAAGTTGCTTCAGTTTCATCTGCTTCAAAAGAAGTTGGTGACTTAATCGCTGATGCAATGGAAAAAGTTGGTAACGATGGTGTTATCACAATTGAAGACTCACGTGGTATTGAAACTGAATTATCAGTAGTTGAAGGTATGCAATTCGATCGTGGTTACTTATCACAATACATGGTAACTGACAACGACAAGATGGAAGCAGATTTGGACAACCCATATGTTTTAATTACTGACAAGAAGATTTCTAACATTCAAGACATCTTGCCATTATTGCAAGAGATTGTTCAACAAGGTAAATCATTATTGATTATCGCTGACGATGTTTCTGGTGAAGCACTCCCTACTTTAGTATTGAATAAGATTCGTGGTACTTTCAACGTTGTTGCTGTTAAGGCTCCAGGCTTTGGTGACCGTCGTAAAGAACAATTACAAGATATTGCCGCTCTTACTGGTGGTACAGTTATTACCGAAGATCTTGGTCTTGAATTAAAGGACACAACGATTGATCAATTAGGTAAAGCACGTCGCATCACTGTTACTAAGGACTCAACGACTATTGTTGATGGTGCTGGTTCAGACGAAGCAATTAAAGAACGTGAAGACTCAATCAGAAGTCAAATCGAAGAAACAACTTCAGACTTTGACAAGAAGAAGTTGCAAGAACGTCTTGCTAAATTAACTGGTGGTGTAGCTGTTATTCATGTTGGTGCTGCTACTGAAACTGAGTTAAAAGAACGTCGCTACCGGATTGAAGATGCTTTGAACTCAACTCGTGCCGCTGTTGACGAAGGCTACGTAGCTGGTGGTGGTACTGCATTAGTTGACGTTATCAAGAACGTTGAAGACCTTAAAGGCGACAATGCTGATGAGCAAACTGGTATCAACATCGTTTTACGTGCATTGACTGCTCCAGTACGTCAAATTGCTGAAAACGCTGGTGAAGATGGTTCAGTTATCTTGAACAAATTACAAAGTCAAGACCCTGAAGTTGGTTACAACGCTGCTAACGGCGAATGGGAGAACATGGTTGAATCTGGTATTATTGACCCAACTAAGGTTACCCGTACTGCACTTCAAAACGCTGCTTCAATTGCCGCATTATTATTAACAACTGAAGCTGTTGTTGCTGATATTCCAGAAGACAAACCAGTAGCTGATCCTAATGCTGCCGCTGGTGCCGGTGCTCCAGGAATGATGTAATTTTAAAAAGATTAAATAAAAATCGCTCGGTTGAGCGATTTTTTTGTGTATTTGTTAATTTTACCTACTTAAATAAATATAATAACAATGCTGTTTAAAGTACCTTTACAATAAAAAGACAAAGAATTAATATTAAGTAAACTTTAATGCGATTTGTTTATTTATTGTAGGAGAAGATTAATGCTAAACAAAAGAATATTAGTAAAAAAATCTCAAAAATGGCCTTTGTGTGGCATAGTAAGTACTTTGATGGCTGTTTGCCTTTTAGGCTTAAGTGGCCAGGTAAAAGCAGATAGTAATATTACAGCTTTACCTAAAAGTCAAAATGAAAGCCAAAATGCGCTGACCGAATCAAAGTATGAGGATCCACAGCCTCAACCAGCAGGCCATGAAGTGATTATTCCCACTAATACGAATCTAGCGCATGACACTAGCTATGCAAAACAGTGTGTTTCCAACAGTCAAAATTATCCCGATACTGCTAAATTTTATTGGATAGTGAAACCACAAACTCTTATTAATGGTCAAGCAAAGGGGATTGTTGGCATTTGGATATCAAATGAAAATATATTACGTCTGAATGTGGTAGTAAAGATTGCTGGTCAAAAGCAAGCTAAATTAATGCATAACGCTTATTTATATGATCATAATGGCAAAAGAAAAAATGATTTAATCTTGCGTGCGGGTTCAACTTTGAATCTCATGGGTAGTAAAAAAATTAAACAGCGAAAATTTTGCTTGCTTGATGATGATAATTACGTTGCTCAAAATAATGTCTTCGGCGTCAACCGTAAATTGCGGCATAATGCTCGCACATATAATCAACTGGGCGAACTAATTAATAAGAAAAGCATTAAAAAGGGTACTGTTGTTAAAACTTATGGTAATCCGGTTAAAATTCGAGGTTTAAAACTATATCCAATTGCTACTGATCGCTATTTGTTAGCTACTAATTTTAAGGCCAACAATGCAAAACATGTTGCATCCCAAAAGCAGGTATCTAATAAGCAGGAAAAACGGCTCATGCACAGTAGCTACTTATATGATGAACATGGTCGACGCGTTAATGGCTTAATTTTAGCTACCGGTTCGCGTGTTAAAATTAGCAAATACCATCATTTGGCGGCTGGCCGCTTCTTCTATGCTATTGGCAATGGCTATTATGTACCTGTTCGCAACGTCACTGGTTTAAAAATGGAAAGGGTAAAAGTAGACCATCCTGTTACAGTTTATAATCGTTATGGTCGCAAAATAGGGACTATTCCGGTTAATAAGAAGATCCAAACTTACGGTGATCCCTTTAAATTAAAAGGACAACACTATTACATTGTTGGTAAAGGAAAATTAATTCGTTCACGCGAAATAACTGGGTTTGATTAAAAAGCGATCGTTAAACTTTATATAAACATGAGCAATTCCACTTGGGAATTGCTCTTTGTTTTGCAATATATTGGTATATGCAATTAGCTTTATTTATAAACAAAATTTATTAAACTGATTTGACAAGAAATTATAATAATATTAGTATGTTTAATTATTATTATTAATTTCTCACAAGGAAGGAAAATTGATGGAATATTTAAGCTTACTTGGTGTTCTAGTCATAGTCGTTGGTTTTGCCCTTGGACTGGATACCGTAGCAGTTGTTGTAATTGCAGCTTTAGTGACTGCCTTAGTTTCTGGAATTGATTTTGTTTCATTTTTGCGCATTCTAGGCAAGGGATTTATTGATAACCGGATGGTTTCGCTCTTTTTCCTAACACTACCAACTATTGGAATTATTGAAAGACATGGCCTTAAAAAGGCTTCGGTTAATTTGATTCAAAAAATCAAGAACTTAACTCCCGGGCGTATTTTTGATATTTACACGGCAATTCGTGAAATAGCTGGAGCTTTCGGAATTTCTCTTCAAGGTCAAGTCCAGTTTATCGCTCCACTGATTAATCCAATGGCTCAAGCTGCTGGAAAGGTAAACGGCGAGTTAACCGAATTAGAATCTGATCAAATTAAAGCACGTGCAGCAGCAAGTGAAAATTTTGGTAACTTCTTTGCTCAAAACTTATTTGTAGCTTCTTCAAGTGTTTTGTTAATTACCAGTACAATGAAGTCATTGGGTCATCCAATTGCTCCGTCAGGCGTTGTTTTGTATACAATCCCGATTGCAATCATCTGCTATGTTCTCTGTTTAATTTATAACCATGCATTTGATCAAAAACTTAAGAACGGAAAGGAGAAATAATGGGGACTTTTGTTAATTTTATGTGCGATAAGTTTTTTGCCTTTGTTCATTATATAGATTCTTTTGTCACACCTACTTTAATGAACAATCTATTATTGGCCTTCTTCATTATTATTGGTCTTTTCTTTTTGGCTGCCGCAAATGAATCTTGGCGTGATCGAAGTAATTCGACTCGTCTAGGAACAGGCTTGTTCTGGTTTTTGTTTGCACTTTTATTTTGTGTTGGGCAGTGGCTACCAAACGAAATTAATGGGGCATTCTTATTAATCATTGCCTTATTATCACTATTCAAGCAAGTTCGTGTAGGTCATATTAAGGAATTACCGGAAGAGGTTGCAGACAAGACTGTTAAGCGAATTGGTAATTGGATTTTTCTTCCAAGTATTTTGCTGGCAGTTTTAGCTCTTCTAATTGGTCAGTTTACTAAATTAGGTGGTCAAATTGGTATTGGAATTGCTGCAGTAGTATCATTAATTGTTGCAATGATTCTGACCAAATCGAATGTTAAGGTTGCTTATGAGGATACTCAGCGGATGGTTCGTTCTGTTGGTTCAGCTGGTATCTTACCGCAATTACTTGCCACACTTGGTGTTGTCTTTACTGCTTCTGGTGTGGGCCAGGTAACTGCTAAAGCTATCTCAGGCCTTTTCCCAGTTGGAAATCGCCTACTTGGTGTAATTCTTTACTGTGTTGCAATGGCGGTGTTTACTGCAATTATGGGTAACGCATTTGCTGCTTTTGCCGTTATTACTGCTGGTATTGGTATTCCATTTGTTGTTGCCCAAGGTGGTTCGCCGGTGGTTGTTGCTGCTTTAGGAATGACGGCCGGTTATTGTGGCACGCTAATGACGCCAATGGCTGCTAATTTTAACACTTTGCCAGTAGCATTAATGGAGATGAAAGATCCGTTGGGAGTGATTAAGCAACAATACCCAATCGCACTTTGTATGTTAATCGTACACATCGTTTTGATGTATTTCTTAGCTTTTTAGTTTTTAGAAAAGAGAAAACAATGAAAATTTTAGTAACAGGTTTTGATCCTTTTGGTGATGATAAGATTAATCCAGCTATTGAGGCTGTTAAAGGCTTACCCGATCAGATTGCTGGAGCCGAAATCGTTAAAGTAGAAATTCCAACAGTGTTTGGTGATTGTGCAACTGTTGTTCATGATGCCATTGCGCGGGAAAAGCCAGATTATGTTTTAAATATTGGCCAAGCTGGCGGTCGGTTTGCCTTAACTCCTGAACGGGTAGCCATCAATTTTGATGATGGTCGAATTGCTGACAATAAGGGTTATCAGCCCATTGCTACGCCAATTCATGAAGACGGACAGAATGCTTACTTTACACAATTGCCAGTTAAAGCAATGGTTAAGGCTATTCGTGAAGCAGGCTTGCCAGCACTTGTTTCAACAACGGCTGGGACATTCGTTTGCAACCATATTATGTATCAAGTTCAATATATGATTGACAAAGAATTCCATGACTTAAAAGCAGGTTTCATGCACATTCCGTTTTTACCAGAGCAAGTCGTTGCTCGTCCTGAAACACCAAGTCTTAGTTTGGCAGATGATGTTAAGGGAATTACGGCCGCAATTACTGCAATCGTTGAAATGGACGGCAAGCCTGATTTGCAAAGTGTTGAAGGTCATATTGCTTAGTTTTAACCTTACTTTGTGAAAGCTAGAAGATAGCAATTTTGCATTTTTAATTAATAGAAAAAATAAGATCGTTTAATTGCGGTCTTTTTTCTTTTGAATCGGTGTTTAGCGTATAATGATAAAAGTAAAGTAGAAAAGAAGAGGAATAAATGGCGAAAGCAAACTTAACTCCAATGATGGAGCAATATCATGAAATTAAAAAGCAATATCCCGATGCTTTTCTTTTTTATCGCGTCGGTGATTTTTACGAATTATTTGAGGATGATGCAGTTAAGGGTGCCCAGATTCTTGAGCTGACTTTAACTCACCGGTCTAACAAAACTGAGAATCCAATCCCAATGGCTGGAGTCCCTCACGTTGCGGTTGATTCTTATGTTGACACCTTAGTTGAAAAGGGCTATAAAGTTGCACTTTGTGAACAATTAGAGGATCCCAAAGAGGCTAAGGGAATGGTTAAGCGGGGAATTATTCAGCTAGTAACCCCTGGAACTTTAATGAACGATAAGCCAAGTGAGGCCAAGGAATCTAATTACTTAACTTCTGTAGTAACCACCAAGAACTGCTTTGGTTTAGCATACAGCGACTTATCAACCGGTGAAATCTTTGCTACCCACTTAAAAACTTTTGCAGCAGTTTCTAATGAATTGTTGTCGTTGAGGACGCGAGAAGTTGTCTATAATGGTCATCTTAATGCATCTGACAGCGATTTTTTACATAAAGCTAATATTACTGTTTCAGAGCCAGCAGAGTTGACCGGTAAACATGCGGAAATATCTTATGCCCAGCAAAATTTGACTAATCAGGCTGAAAAAGATGCTGTTAAGCAGCTTGTAGGCTATTTACTCCAGACTCAAAGACGTAGCTTAGCGCACTTGCAAATTGCTAAAAGCTATGAAGTAAGCCAATATTTACAGATGTCGCATACTGTACGCGATAATTTGGAACTGACTGCTTCAGCTAAGACTGGTAAGAAGATGGGCTCGTTATTTTGGGTGCTCGATAAAACGCATACTGCAATGGGTGGGCGGCTATTAAAGCAGTGGCTTGCTCGACCATTATTATCTGTAGAGGAATTAACTAAGCGGCAAGAAATGGTTCAGGCCTTGCTTGATGGCTACTTTACCCGTGAAAATGTGAATGACGCGCTAAAGGGTGTTTATGATCTAGAGCGTTTAACTGGTCGGATTGCCTTTGGTAATGTCAATGCCAGGGAATTATTACAGCTTGCTCATTCACTTCAAGCCGTACCGTCTATTTTAAGTTCGTTAAAAGAGTCTGATAGTGCTATTTTGCAAAAATTTGCGTCAGAGATTGACCCTTTAAGTGGAATTGCCGATTTGATCAGTTCTACAATTGTGGATCAGCCACCAGTTTTAACAACTGAAGGGGGACTTATTCGCAATAATGTTGACCAACAACTAGATCGTTACCGGGATGCCATGAATAATGGTAAAAAGTGGCTAACTGAGATGGAGCAAACCGAACGACAAAAAACGGGAATTGATAACCTTAAAGTCGGTTACAACAAGGTTTTTGGCTACTATATCCAGGTAACAAATTCGAATAAAAATAAGGTACCACTTGATCGCTATACCAGAAAGCAAACTTTGACAAACGCTGAGCGTTACATTACACCCGAACTAAAGGAACACGAAAACTTAATTTTAGAAGCCCAAACTAAGTCAACTGATCTGGAATACGAGTTATTTGTTAAATTGCGTGAGGAAGTAAAGAAATATATTTCTGCTCTGCAAAAACTAGCTGGTCAAATTGCTGCTTTAGATGTTTTTTGTTCCTTTGCCCAAGTAGCTGAAGAAAATAATTATTGCCGACCAAAATTTCACACATCTAATCAGAATGTTAAAGTTGTTTTAGGCAGGCACCCAGTTGTTGAAAAGGTAATGAAGGCTGGTTCGTACATCCCCAATGATGTCAGACTTGACCAAGATACGGATATTTACTTAATTACTGGTCCTAATATGTCCGGTAAAAGTACATACATGCGGCAAATGGCTTTAATTGCAGTGATGGCCCAAGTAGGCTCTTTTGTTCCGGCCGATAGTGCTGAGCTGCCAATTTTTGATCAGATTTTTACCAGAATTGGTGCTGCTGATGACTTAATTTCTGGTCAAAGTACTTTTATGGTTGAAATGACTGAGGCAAATGAAGCCTTACAAAATGCCACTAAGAGAAGTCTGGTCTTATTCGATGAAATTGGTCGTGGGACAGCTACCTATGATGGAATGGCTTTAGCTGGCGCAATCGTGCAGTATTTGCATGATGAAGTAGGGGCAAAAGTGTTATTTGCAACGCACTTCCATGAACTGACTGATCTTGAGCAAACATTGCCAAGGCTAAAGAACATTCATGTTGGTGCAACTGAAGAAAACGGCAAACTAATTTTTCTCCATAAAATTTTGCCAGGCCCAGCTGACCAAAGTTACGGTATTCATGTTGCTCAACTTGCTGGCTTACCCCGCAAGGTTTTACGCAAAGCGACAAAATTATTAAACCGTCTAGAAGCCCAAGGCAGCAATTTAGGACCGACCTCGGCACAGCTTGATTTATTTAGTAGCAATGAGGAGCCAGAAACTGTGACAGATCAGGAGCTGGCACCAAGTACTGAAACTGAACTGTCAGACAAGGAAAAAGATGTTTTGGATGAAATATCTAATCTGTATTTAGCTGATCAAACGCCACTTCAAGTTATGCAACTGGTGGAAAACTGGCAGGATGATTTAAAGGATGAGAAATAATCATGGCCCAAATTCACGAATTATCGGTTAATCTGTCTAATCAAATCGCGGCTGGAGAAGTAATTGAACGTCCAGCCAGTGTAGTTAAGGAATTGCTGGAAAATGCAATTGATGCCAAAAGTACGCGAATTCGGATTGATTTTATTGATGCCGGTTTAAAACAAATTATTGTTCAGGATAACGGAACGGGGATACCAAGTGATCAGATTGATCTTGCTTTTACCCGGCATGCTACAAGTAAAATAAGTAACGAGCATGATTTGTTTAATGTTGGTACACTTGGCTTTCGGGGCGAAGCCCTAGCATCAATCGCAGCCGTAAGTCATGTTGAGATCTTAACTAATTCCGGTGGAGCTAGTGGCACGCGGGCCGAATTTGCGGCTGGCGTTAAAAAAGCACAAGAAGAAGCGGCAGCTACCAAGGGCACACAAATCACAGTTAAAGATTTATTTTACAATACGCCCGCTAGGCTTAAATACCTGCGTAGCCCCAGAACCGAAATTATGAAAATTGTTGATATCGTCAACCGCATAGCTTTGGGTTACCCTGATATCGCGCTAACGCTAATGAATGAAGGTCGTGTATTGCTGCGAACAGCGGGTAATGGCAATCTGCAACAAACTGTTTCAAGTGTCTATGGGCGTTCAATTGCTGAAAAAATGCTGCCATTTAAGAGTAGCGACAATGATTTTGAAGTAACCGGATTAATTTCCAAGCCGGGTTTAACGAGATCGACACGCAATTTTATCTCAATTTTGCTTAACGGTCGCTATATCAATAATTTTCAGCTAGCTACCGCGGTAATGGATGGTTATGGTACTAACTTAGCGGCAAAGCATTATCCAATCGCTGTGATCAAGATTAAAGTTGACCCCTTATTAGTTGATGTAAACGTTCATCCCACAAAGAAAGAGGTGCGCTTATCTAAGGAAACCGAACTCAGTCGGTTAATCACTAATGCAATTAGTAGCGCTCTTTTAGCCAGGGATGTTCAAGCCGATGCCATTGGCAATTTGACTAACACCAAAGAAGAAACGCGAATGGATCAGTTGAAATTCAACCTCAATAAAAATGTGGTTGAAACTAAGAGACCTGACCAGGCTGAAAATACTCGCGATGAAGTTCATGAAACTGAACCAGCTGCGATTGAGTCAGTTGCACCATCAAAGTATGTCGACTTAAATATTCCCCGAGAAGATGATCGTTATTTAGTTACGAAAACGTGGCCAGAAAATGTGAACCAGCAAGTACAACTTACGCCTTTTTCACATTCAGATTTACACGAGGATGTAATTTCTACCGGGGATGAATTACTTGCTAGCAGCTTACCCGAGCTAAGTTTAGTAGGTCAAACTAATACTTATTTGATTGCTGTCAGTGGGGAAGACCTTTACTTAATCGATCAGGTTGCAGCGCGAAGATTGCTTGCTTTTAAAAAAATAAGCCGTGAAATTGCAGGACAAAAAATTAACCAACAAGGTCTGCTAACGCCAATGATTCTGGAATTTGGCAGTCTAGATTTTATTCAGATCAAAGATCAATTAGAAGAAATCAAGCAAATTGGGCTGTTTCTTGAGGAATTTGGCCAAGATACCTTTATTCTACGTTCATATCCTACTTGGCTTGAAGGCGATATTGAGCATTCTGTCAGGGCAATTTTGGACAGTTACCTCAACGTTGACCAAACTGATTCGGCCAACTTGATTAAACGAATTGCCAGTGAGCAGGCACAGAGGATTGTTCCGGGTAAAAAGAAACTATCAAGTGCTGAGTGTGGCGATCTACTGACCAATCTGCGTCAGGTCAATGACCCATATCATGATGCTAAAGGAAATGTGGTTATTGTCCGGTTACGCGAAAATAACTTACGCAAAATGTTTAAAAAGGATGAATAAAGCATGTACGAATATTTGGCAGGAATAATAACGGAGATTAAACCTGACTACATTGTTATTGACGTTAATGGTGTGGGCTATAAAGTGTATAGTCCGACACCTTTTGCATATCAGGAAAAGCAGAAGGCCCGTGTTTACATTGAGCAAATTGTGCGGGATACTGGCATCACCTTATTTGGTTTTCAGACCGAAGAAGATAAAGGTTTATTTTTAAAATTACTGAGTGTTAGCGGGATTGGACCTAAATCGGCGTTGGCAATTATGGCTGCCGAAAATAGCAATTCGCTAGCCGAAGCAATTGAACAAGGAGAGGTTAAGTACCTGACCCGCTTTCCTGGTGTTGGGAAAAAGACGGCCTCGCAGATTGTGCTAGATTTAAAAGGAAAACTGGGCGATTATGTTCAGCGCGTTGACCAACTTCCTGATCAAGAAGTCTCACCAGAGTTAAATGATGCCTTATTGGCCCTTCTGGCTCTAGGCTATACTAAAAAAGAAGTCGATCGCATTACGCCGCTTTTGGCTAAAGAACAAGCGACAACGGCTGATCAATATATTAAAAAGGGTTTGGCTCTTCTCTTAAAGAAGTAATTCTTGTTATAATGGACTTAGTGTTTACTTAAAGGAAGTGAAACAGATAGTGGACGAAGATAATTCAATTGTTTCTGGCCAAATTCAGGGACCAAAAGAAGAACAGACAGAATTTTCATTACGCCCGCAGAATCTACAAGAGTACTTGGGTCAAGAGCGGGTTAAAAAAGAAATGGCAGTTTATATTAAAGCTGCCAAAAAGCGTGATGAAGCCCTCGACCACGTTTTACTTTATGGCCCACCGGGATTGGGAAAGACGACTCTGGCTTTTGTGATTGCGAATGAATTGGGCGTAAAGTTAAAAAGTACCAGTGGACCAGCAATCGAAAAAGCTGGCGATTTAGTGGCGCTTTTAACCGACCTTGATCCGGGCGACATTTTATTTATTGACGAAATCCACCGCTTACCTAAACCAATAGAAGAAGTTTTGTATTCAGCGATGGAAGACTTTTACGTCGATATCGTGATTGGTGAGGGACAAACAACCCATGCGGTTCATGTTCCGCTACCGCCATTCACATTAGTTGGTGCAACTACATTAGCCGGCCAATTATCAGCACCATTAAGAGATCGTTTTGGGATTGTCGAGCACTTACAATATTATAATGTGACGGAACTTGAAAAAATTATTCAGCGCTCCAGTAGTGTTTTTAATATTGAGATTGCTTCACAAGCTGCACATGAACTGGCAAGAAGGTCACGGGGAACGCCACGGGTAGCTAACCGCTTATTACGGCGCGTGCGTGATTTTGCACAGGTCAAAGGTGAAGACGTGATTTCTTACGAGACAACAAGAGATTCCTTAAAGCAGTTGCAAGTTGATGATGAAGGATTAGATCAGACAGATCGTAAAATTTTACGGGTAATTATTGAAAATTATCATGGTGGCCCAGTTGGCGTGCGCACGATAGCTGCCAATGCGGGTGAAGATGTTGAAACGGTCGAATCGCTATATGAACCTTATTTACTGCAACATGGCTTTTTATTAATGACGCCACGTGGACGAATGGTCACTGAGAAAGCTTATGTGCAATTAGGCTTACCAATTCCCGGGCAGTAGTGCAATTCTGTGCTAGTTTTTGTATAATTAAGTAATTGATATTTTTAAGACAATGAGGTGTAAATTTGAATACTTTATTTTTAGCGGCCAATAATGGTAATGGCATGGGTAACATGTGGACAATTATTATTTTTGTTGTGTTAATTGCCCTAATGTACTTCACAATGATTAAGCCGCAGAAAAAGCAACAACAAAAGAAAATGGAAATGATGAATGAGCTTAAAAAAGGCGACAATGTCATCATGATTGATGGTCTCCATGGTAAAGTTGATTCCGTTAATTCTAAGGACAAAACAATTGTTTTGGATGCAGATGGAATTTACCTAACATTTAGCCGGATGGCAGTTCAACAGATAATACCTGCTGCGCCAGAAGCTGAAGAAGCTACACCAGCTAAAGAAACTGCGGCAGAAGAAAAATCTGCTGCACCTGCCGATAAGCCCGCTCAAAAAGAGCCTGCTGATACGCCAAGCAGTGAAAACAAGGATGATCACTCATCTGAAGAATAATAACTAACAAGATGTCTATAAAAAGGCATCTTTTTTATTGCAGTCGTTTTTTGACTTAAGTTCCACTTATTTTTCTAATAAAGGTTGTTTAAAACTAAAGTTTGACTGGAAAATATTATAAAATAGAGTTAACATACCTGATTTTGGAAAGGATTTTCTCATGAAAAATATACCTGTTATTATGATTATCTTCGGTGGAAGTGGCGATTTGGCCCACCGTAAACTTTACCCTGCGCTGTTTAATTTGTATGAGCAAGGTTTAATTCACGATAACTTTGCTGTTATTGGTACGGCTAGGCGCCCTTGGTCACATGATTATCTTCGGCAGCAGGTCAGCGATGCCGTTCATGAGACACACGATGAGGTTAATGAAAATGATCTAGCTGCTTTTACTAGTCATTTTTATTACCAGTCCCATGATGTTACCAATGTTGAACACTATGAAACGCTGAAAAATTTAGCTGGCGATCTTGATAACCGTTATAGTGCTCAGGGAAACCGCATTTTCTACATGGCAATGGCTCCCCGCTTTTTTGGTACAATTGCGCAGCATATCAACGATCAGAATTTGACTAGCACTGGTTTTAACCGAATAGTAGTAGAAAAGCCATTTGGTCGTGATTTAGCCTCTGCAGAAGAATTGAATAAGCAGATAACTGCTTCATTTGATGAAAATGATATCTTCCGAATTGATCATTATCTTGGTAAGGAAATGGTTCAAAATATTTTGCCGCTTCGTTTTACCAATCCGTTGATAAAAAACATTTGGAATAGTGCCACAATTAAGAATATTCAAGTGACTTTGGCAGAGCATTTGGGAGTTGAGGCCCGTGGTGGCTATTACGAAACCTCTGGTGCTTTGCGTGATATGGTCCAAAACCATATTTTTCAAATCATTACTTTACTAGCGATGCCTGAACCAAAGGATTTAACTTCTAAAAGTATCCATGAGGCTAAGCAGGAATTGCTTGATAGTATGATTGTGCCAGATGAACAAGAGATTGCGCAGCATTTCGTCCGGGGACAATATTTAGGTAGCGATATGACTTTTGGTTACCGGCAAGAACCTAATGTAGCCGAAGACTCGAATACCGAAACTTTTGTCGCTGGCGAAGTGAAATTTAAAAAGGGTCCAGTTGCCAACATGCCAATTTATTTTAGAACTGGAAAAGAATTGCGCGAAAAAACTAACCGAATTGATATTGTGCTCAAACACATCTGTACACCATACGGACAAGCGCACTCCAACAACATTTCGATTATTATTGATCCCGATATGCAAATTTTTATAACGATTAATGGCAAAAAAATTACGGAGCCAGGCATTCGACGTGAAAACCTAGATTACTTATTTTCAAAGCAAGAACAAGAAAAGGTACCTGATGGCTATGAACGTCTTCTTCACGACGTTTTTGTCAACGATTCCACCAACTTTACGCACTGGAGTGAATTGAAAAATTACTGGAAATTTATTGATGTTGTGGAAGAGGCATGGCAAAAAGAAAATGAAGAAGGTAAGCAGATAAACCAGTATTTGCCGTATCGGATGGGGCCAAAGGCCGCAAATGAGATTTTTGAATCGCCAACTGAACGTTGGATTTATGAATAATTATAGCGACGGCTTGTTGCCGGAAAATGATTTACATCGAAAAATCATTCACATTGATATGGATGCTTTTTATGCCTCAGTTGAAACGCGTGATCATCCTAATTTAAGGAATAAGGCGCTCGTAATCGGACAAGATCCGCGGCAAAATCATGGTCATGGGGTAGTAGCTACGGCCAATTATGTTGCCCGTAAATATGGCGTTCATTCTGCAATGCCATCAATTAAGGCCTTTAGATTAGTACCGAAAAGCAAACTAGTATTTATGAAACCAGATTTTGCCAAATATCGCCGTGTTTCGGCAGAAATCCATGAAATGATGCATGAAGTTACGGACGTAGTTGAATCAATTGCTCTGGACGAAGCATATCTTGATGTGACTGAGAATAAAATGGGGCAAGATTCCACCCTTCAAATCGCTATTGATTTACAAAATAGAATCAGAAAAGAAGTTGGCCTAAATTGCTCATTCGGGGCAACTTATAATAAATTTCTAGCTAAGATGGGTTCGGAATATTCTAAGCCATTTGGACGGACAGTTATTTTGCCTAGTGAGTCACGTGGCTTTTTGGCTCGGCAAAAAATTAGCCGTTTTCATGGCATTGGACCAAAAACAGAACAGAGACTGGCTGAGCTGGGCGTGTACACTGGCCAAGGCTTGCAGCAAATGCACGTGCGTGAATTAATCAAGCATTTTAACAGAATGGGTTATCAGATGGCAGAGCATGCTAATGGGATTGATTTGTCACCTGTTGTGCCCGATGATGAGCGTAATCGAAAATCAATTGGGGTCGAGCGAACATATGAGCCATGTGTATATAATGAGCAGACAGCTTTGACCAATATCAGAAATTATGTTAATGAAGTAGCTAAGAAATTGCAGGAGCTTAATCTGTTTGCTAGTACAGTTGTTTTAAAAATTCGTAATAACGATTTTGAAACTGTTACAAAGAGGCAGAAATTAGAGCATGCAACTAATAATCCATTGGATATTTATGAATCTGCCAGAGACTTATTCAATCCGCTTTCTGAGTCATTTTTAAATGATGGAATAAGACTTTTAGGTGTTACCGCTACCGATTTTACCGAGGCTGAATTTGAAAATATTGCTCTGGATTTATTTTCAAATTAACGAAAAATATCTGTTAAACTAATTGAGTACTTTGAAAATTGTGAAGGAGACAAAATGAACACTTTCCCAAAAATATATGAAAAAATTGAGCAGTATCCGACTATTATTCTGCACCGTCATACTAGTCCAGATCCCGATGCGTTGGGATCACAAGCCGGGCTTGCACGTTCTTTAAGACTTAAATTTCCAGACAAGAAGATCTTATGTGCAGGTGAAAATGATGAGGGGGATCTAACTTGGATTAACACCATGGATAAGGTGACTGAAGAAGATTATCAGGGGGCTTTAGTCATTACTACTGATACTGGTAATACGGCTCGAATTGCTAATAAAATGTACAGCAAGGGTGATTTTTTAATTAAAATTGATCATCACCCCGATGTTGAACCATATGCTGATCTAAGCTTTGTTGATGATGAGGCTCCAGCAGCTTCCCAAATCGTGGCCGATTTTATTCTTGAAGAAAATCTGCCGCTGACTGCGGAGGTTGCATATCCGCTATATGCTGGTATTGTCGGCGATACTGGCCGCTTCATGTATCCTGAAACTTCGGTGCATACTTTTAACGTTGTTGCCAAACTGACAGCGACTGGGATTAATATTAATGAAATTGCCCGCAATATTAGCGATGTAACCTTTGCGCAGGCAAAACTGCAGGCTGAAGTACTTGAATACATGAAAGTTGATCCGAGTGGGGCAGCATATGCAATATTGTCACGGGATGCATTGCATAAATTAGGCGTGGATTCCGACCAGGCGTCCTGTACGGTATCTACCCCAGGAAGAATTAAAGACATTATTGCTTGGAACGTATTTGTTGAAAAGCCTGATGGCACTTTTAGAGTACATTACCGTTCTAAGGGTCCAATTATTAATGAATTAGCTGCAAAGCATGACGGTGGTGGTCATGCTTTAGCCAGTGGGGCAAATGCTAAAGACATGGACGAAGTTAAGCAAATCTTTGCAGAATTAGTTCAGGTAACTAAGGAATATCAAGAAAAAAATGAATAATATTTTTACTAATGAAAACATTAAGCTAGCGATTAGGCAGGGATTAGCCAAGATACATTTCACTGAGCCAACGAAGGTGCAGGAAAAGGTAATTCCTGTTTTATTAGCACACAAAAATGCCGTTGTGCAGGCGGTAACCGGTTCAGGTAAGACCCATTCCTTTTTAATTCCGGTTCTAAATGAGATTGACGAAAAGCTTGAGTATCCTCAGGCTATTTTGACTGCACCAAGTCGTGAACTGTCAGAGCAGCTTTACCAAGTTGCCCGTGAGTTACGTGATGCTGCTGGGCTAAATATTTCAATTGCTCATTTTGCCGGCGGCAGTGATCGTGAGCGGCAGCTTAAAAAAATTGACAATCATAAACCGCAAGTAGTTATTGCGACTCCTGGACGTTTACATGATTTTGTTGAAAAGAAAATCTTACTTTTAGATTATGTTAAAGACTTTGTCATTGATGAAGCAGATATGACCTTAGATATGGGCTTTTTAGCCGATATTGATTTTATTGCGCAAAGATTGCCAAAAGACACCACTTTGGCTGCCTTTTCAGCAACGATTCCGGTAAAACTAGCAAACTTTTTGCGCAAATATATGTCTAAGCCGGAGCAAATTGTAATTGACAACCCAGCAGTAATTTCGCCAACCATTAAAAATGATTTACTTGATATTGGCTCCAAAAATAGAAAAGCAGTCCTGCATCAATTGTTAACTTTGGGTCAGCCCTATTTGGCTGTTATTTTTGCTAATACAAAGCAAACAGTTGATGATTTAACCCGCTACTTGCAGGATCAGGGACTAAAAGTGGCGAAAATTCATGGTGGAATCACTGAACGGGAAAGAAAACGGACATTGCGAGAGGTTGAAGCAGGTCAGTATCAGTACGTGGTCGCAACTGATTTGGCAGCACGTGGTTTAGATATAGCTGGAGTTAGCTTAGTCGTTAATTATGAAATTCCCCGTGATTTAGAGTTTGTCATTCACCGTATCGGACGAACTGGCCGGAATGGGTTAGCTGGACATGCCGTTACTTTGATTAAAGCAGAAGAAATGAATCGCATTGCTAGTCTAGAAAAAATGGGGATTCACTTTGATTTTGTTGAAATAAAAAACGGAGAGTTGGTTCCTCGTAAGCATTATCACAGTCGTAATGAGCGAAATAATTCCTCGTACGCAATTGATAATCGGGTAAACGGCTACGTTAAAAAGGCAAAAAAGAAACGTAAACCTGGTTATAAAAAGAAGATTAAACGAGTTATTCAACAAGATAAGGCGCAAAAAAATAAAATTGAACAGCGTCATAAAATTCGGAAAGCAAAACAGCAACGGAAGAAGCGACGTGAAGATCGCTCATAAAATAAAAAAGCACAATCATCTTTTGATGATTGTGCTTTTTATTATGTAAAATTGTATTTTTTGCTATTGCTAATAGCGGACAGAGAAAGCTTTTTGTCGAAAAATTATTAGTAAAAAACAATTTTACAATAATTTTTTAATGAAATGTATTGTATGATAGCGTTTTTATTGCTATATTATTTATCATATTATAAGAAAAAGGAAGGACAGAAATGATAAGAAATAAATTTGAAGAAGTTTTATTAGCTAAACTTTCAGGTCACATTGTTAAGAAATATACCGTAGTTGAATTTTGCAAGGAGTCAAAGATTGAGCGAAGCTATTTTTATACACGGTATGAGAATATTTGTGATCTGTTTGCTTCAGTTATGGCCTTGCAACTCAGACGAGAATTACGTGGAGAGAAAAATGAAAAATTAAACAGTATCTTTTTCCGTATGTTAGAAAAAATAAAAAATGATAAGTATTTTTTCTTAAACATTATCCTTATTTCAAAAGATTCAGGTACCTACTTTGAAATTTTACAAAAGGAAATGGCGACTGCAATCGAAAATTATATGCGTCCACGAGGAGCATTTTCCGTAAGACAAGTTAATTTGGTAGCTAGCGGGATATACGCAATTATTTATAATTGGATTTTACATAGATGTAAATACGATATCAGGGATGTGTACCAGTGCATTAACTTGCTTTTAAAAAATATTGATCGAACGGAAACAGACTCTAAAGATTAGGGCGTAAGAGAAGAATGTTAGCACTAACATTCTTTTTTTCGTAAAAAAGACTTGCAAAAGTAAAAAAGAGTTGCTAATATTAATAACTGTCGTCGGGCGCAAGGCAAGAGCCAAGCGGAAGGC